>CAJWQJ010000001.1 GCA_913045315.1 uncultured Chloroflexota bacterium
ACCCCCAAAAAGAACGAGAACGAAAGGCTTCTTTAGTAGTCATACCTTTGTCGATCGTAGGATCATCTATCTGTTCATCGATCGAATTAACCCTCCCATCAGGCTGATGACCATATGGTTCAGGTCTGTGGCGAACAATGATTCCGGCTGGAACATTAACTACTAAACTAAGGAGAGAGCCATAAGCAATGGTTTTTCTCCAGCCAATTTGGTCGATAATCCATACAAGTAAGGGAATTAAAGGGCCAGCTATTGTTGGGCCTGCAAACATAATTCCCATTGCCCGTCCACGTAACTTCTTAAACCAATTGGCAACGGCCGTAACAAAAGGTATTCCTACAGTTGCTGTTGTTCCTACCGTAAGAATAAAAAACCCAAAGTAAAACACAGTCAAGGTATTCATGCTGCTGATTATTACCATACCCAATGCAGTAGCCAACGCACCCACTAGAACAATTTTTCTTGGTCCATATTTGTCAACCAAGATGCCAATCAAGGGAGCACTTAGGGATCCCACGAACACATGAAGGCTCGTAGCAAAACTGAATTCTGCATGGGACCAACCCATATGGTCAGTTATGGGGCCAATAAACGCACTCATGCCATATATAAATGAATAGGCAATAAAAAAATGTGTAGCCATATGGCCAAGAACAATGAACCACCCGTAGAAAATCAAACAAAACCCCGCAACTTATACGACTATAAAATTTATGAAATATTTAACTGAGAAATTATTGGCAAGGCTGCCAAAATAGTATTATAGTTTGAAAATAGAAATTGGGGGAAATTATGGTTGATAGTCAGGAAATTGAAACAGCCGTTCTTGCTGGTGGATGTTTTTGGTGCTTAGAAGCAGTCTTTCAACAAACTAAAGGGATCATTACCGTCCAGTCAGGATACACTGGAGGACATGTAACAGACCCAAATTATTACCAGATATGCACTGGAACTACTGGGCACGCAGAGGTAGTACAAGTAACTTATAACTCCAATGAGCTAACCTATGTGAATCTTCTTGAAATATTTTTTGAAATACATGATCCTACTACACTAAACCAACAAGGCCCTGATATAGGAACTCAATACCGTTCAGCCATTTTTTATTTAAATGAAACCCAAAAAACACTTTCACAGGAATTCATATCAAATCTAGATGCTACGGGTAAATATAATAATCATATTGTTACTGAAGTTGTCCCTTTAGAAATATTCTATCCTGCAGAGGATTACCACAACGATTATTACAAACTCAACACCTTTCAACCTTATTGTCAGTTCATTATTGAGCCTAAGCTTCTTAAATTCAAAAAAACATTTGCGGAAAAACATATTGATAGTAAGTAACAAATAGAAATATTTTTCTAAACTTTTATTGATAGCGTTCTTAAGACAATTACTACAAAGTATTCATATTTCCTTAGTGAAATCATAACCAAATCCTCCGAATTACCATTTAGTATTTAACTGTAAGAAAAAATCAGTACGTCGAGAAGCGACGAAAACCTTTAAGGAAAGGAAAAAATGGTAACTCTAATAGACAAAAAAACTTCAAATGCAATTCAAGCCAATAGTAATTCCTATGGACAACCAACAACATATAATAAAACAGATGCGAATAATTATGATGAACTTTTCGAGATGATGCTGTTTTATTATGAAGTAGATCTGTTTTCTCCAGCACCCTACCCCGACTACAAACTAATAAAAAAAGCAATCACGAAATTTCTTTCATCCATTTCAAATATTTGGAAAAGCAAAACCATTAATACTCAATAAGGGAAAAAGGGTGAAAGAATGCACCAACCGAGTCAGATATAAATTAAATGGCTGCAGGTGGCGAATCAGAGGTATCCTTCCAAACTCTTACAAGAGGTTTATCCTGAAGCAATGAATTGATGTTTTCAATAATTAACTGTCTGTCTTGATTTTTTTCCCAATTTTCCCAGAAGGAAATTGAATTCCAAGTGCTTATCGTAATGAAAATAGTAGGATTATAGGCGTCTATAAGTGTTTCACCAGATACAAATCCTGGTTGCAAAACTGCTGCAGAACGTAATTCACGAAGAAAATCGACGATTTCATCCTGACTCCCAGGAATTACTTTTCGTTCAACAATTAACTTTATTACCATATCCCCGCCTTTCTAGAACAATCGCTCCGTAGTATCGCTTGAGAGCTTATATTAACAATAATATTATTATTAGTGAAACACTAATAAATTAACATATTACCTAAATTCTACTGATTATTAGGAACTCTTTGCCTTTTTAGAAAATATTTCTTAATAAATTGTTAACATTACTTCTATAGAACACTTCACGTCTTCTTAACAACCAATTTAGATTCCTCATATAAAGTTTAAGAGAGATCAATGGATTTAGTGATCATAGCATGCAAATTACTAGCGTAACTTGAAGTTTGATATAACAAAGAGAGGGAAAATACGACAATGAAATTTAACTTAATACCTAGAGATGAAAAGTTTTTTACTATGCTACAAGGAAGTGCAAATCAAATTAAAATTGCTTCTGCAAAATTTTTGGATCTAATGGACAATTATGACAATTTGGACGGCAAAGTTGCAGAAATAAAAGTCTGTGAAGAAAGAGGAGATCAGCAAATCCATGATATCATGGCAGCATTGCATAGAACATTTGTTACTCCTATGGATCATGAAGATATTGCTATACTTGCAGAGCGACTTGATGACGTTCTTGATGCCATCGAGGAAGTTTCTAGAACCCTCGTAGAGTACAAAATTTCTGAACCAACTAGTTATGCTATTGAAATGGCAAAAATAATTGCACGTTGCGGTGAACAAATTGAATCTGCAATTGGATTGCTTCATTTCAGAGGATCACGTTTAAAAGAAATTCTACCTTACACCGTTGAACTTAACAGTTTAGAAAACCAAGGAGATCAGGTTACCAGTCGTGCGATCGGAGAGCTTTTTGGTAATAGTGATGATCCAATTACTATTCTAAAATGGAGAGATATCTATCATTACCTCGAACAGGCTACAGATCGGGCTGAAGATGTCGCAAATGTTTTAGAAGCAATAGTTTTAAAACATAGTTAGCACAAAATTACTTCAAAGGAAAAAATTACATGTTAGAACTAATAATCGTTATTATTACAATTACTTTAGCAATCTCCTATTCTTATGCAAACGGTATCAATGACGCTGCAAACGCAATTGCTCTAGTAGTTTCAACACGCGTAATGTCTCCTTTTGCAGCAATACTAATGGGTGCAGGATTTAACCTTCTCGGTGCAGTAACCGGAACTGCAGTAGCAAAAACAATTGGGAAAGGAATCATTGACCCGAGTCAAGTTAACCAAATGACTGTAGTCGCCTCTATTCTTTCTGCTGTACTTTGGGTAATGATAGCTACACGTAAAGGTATTCCTGTAAGTGTAAGTCATTCGTTAGTGGCTTCGGTACTTGGGGCAGGCCTTGCTACAGCAGGAATTGATGCAATCAACCTAACTACCGCAACTAAAGTACTATTAGCTCTGGCACTGTCTCCACTTTTTGGCTTCTTTGGTGGTTATTCCATAATGGTAGCCTTGTATTGGATGGTTCGAAAATCTTCTCAATCAACAACTGAAAAAATATTTGGTAAATTGCAAATTATTGTCGGAGCTTTTATGGCATATGCACATGGAAAAAACGATGCGCAAAATGCGATGGGAATTATGGCTTTAGGATGGGCAGTATATAAATCTCAAGAAGTTAGTGTGGACCTATGGATGCAGCTATCCGCAGGACTAGCTATCGGAGTAGGAACAGCATTAGGGGGCTGGAAAGTAATTAGGACACTTGGAATGCGCCTTACAAAGTTGCGTCCAATTCACGGATTCGCTGCCTATACTGCAGGAGCAACAGTTATCGAACTCGCATCAGCAATTGGTTTACCTGTTAGCACAACACATACCGCTACAAGTAGTGTAATGGGTGTTGGAGCAACCAAACGGCTTTCCGCTGTCCGCTGGGGACTAAGTCGAGACATTGCACTTGCCTGGCTTGTAACATACCCTGTTTGCTTTATCATAGCCTTCATATTATCCCTTGTTTTAGGACCAATAGATTCCATTTTGAGATAACGTGAAAATTTACTATGCCCACTATAAATAATGTATAATTCAACTCGATGTAGTTAAATAGACATTTAGGCATAACAATGACCAAAGGCTCAATACTTCTTGTTGAAGATGAAGAAAATATTCGTGAGGCACTGAAATATATTCTAGCCCAAGAAAATTACTCCGTTACTATTGCAAGTGATGGTAGCGAAGGATTAAGCCTTGCTCAAGAATTAAATCCTGATTTAATATTACTTGATGTTATGTTGCCTGAGATCGATGGAATGGAATTATGTAAAATCATCAGAAGAGCAAGTGATGTACCAATAATAATGCTAACAGCTAGAAGTGAAGAAGTGGATAAAGTCCTTGGATTAGAAATTGGGGCTGATGATTACATAACTAAACCGTTTAGCAAACATGAATTACTGGCACGAATTCGTGCTGTTTTGCGGCGAACCACTTCAAATACGGAACAACATGAAGTCACATCAGAGATTCTTCAATCAGGAAAAATAACTCTCAATAAGAAAAGCCATATAGTTACCATCCTTGGTATTAACTTAGATTGCTCACCACGTGAGTTTAGTCTGCTTCAATTATTAATGGAAAATCAAAACCGAGCCCTTTCACGTGATCAAATGTTAGAATCACTATGGGGTGAGGATTGGTATGGAGATACAAGAACAGTTGATGTACATGTTCGTTGGCTTAGAAAAAAAATTGAAGTGGATCCCGCCAACCCTAAAATAATAGTAACGGTTCGAGGAGTAGGATATCGCTTTGATAGTCAATCTGCTGAATTCTATTAGAGGGCGTTTTGTTCTTTTATTTACTTTTTTAATCGTAATATCTATGGGGTTAGTAAGCCTCTATCTCATTAATTTTATTCATAACAGTTATACTTCAGCATTGAAAAACAACTTGCATCGCGAAAGTGTTATTCTAGCCAAAAATGTTACCCCCTATATTGTAAAAAATGACATTGAAGAAATTGAGGTTTTGGTGAAAAACATTGAATCAACTCTCAATTCTGAAATTTCCATCATTGATTCAACTGGAAAAATTATACTTGGCGATAATAACCTGCTACTTAATACTCCTGAAATTCAAATGTCATTAACAAATGAATTTGGATATCGGGAAAGTTCTGATAATAATCTAATCATCCAGGACAAATTTTATGTAGCAATTTCACTCCACCATAACAATGAACTTCTGGGATTTCTACATATTGTAAACCATTCAAGTCAGATACAGTCAGATATTTATCACATAATACTGACAGTAATTACTTCAGGAGTGGTAGTCACAATTATAACTATACTATTTGGAACTCGTATGTCGGCAAAAATTACTGAGTCTGTTTCTTCAATATTAAAAGGGGCACAAATTATCTCTGAAGGCAATCTTACTTATCGAGTGCAAACCTCAGCAAAAGACGAAACTAAAGATTTAGCAACAGCATTTAACTCAATGGCTATATCTTTGCAAGAAATAGTACGTGAGCTTTCAGAAGAAAAGGATATTCTATATGTAGTTTTAGAAACAATGAGTGATGGGGTAATCGTCGTCGCACAAAATAGTGAAATCGTTATGATGAATGATGCCTCAAGAAACATGCTGCAAACTTTTGGTACCCCCCCTCACCACAAACGATTTGGAGAAGTTATTCGTGATCATCGTTTGCAAGAACTACTATCTATATGTATTACTGAAAATCGACCACAAGAAGCAGAACTAGAATTTCGGTATCCACATAGTTATCTGAAGGTAATAGCAACACCGTTGGTTCAAGATAATTCTGATAGTGTTGTCGGTGCATTATTTACACTCCACGACCTTACTCAAACATATCAAATAGAAACTACCCGACGGGAATTTGTAAGCAACGTTTCACATGAACTTCGTAGCCCTCTTGCAGCAATAAAAGCTATGTCCGAAACATTGGAGGGGGGAGCTATTAATGATGCTTCAACTTCATATGATTTTCTTCACAGAATAAATAATGAGGTAGATAGGATGACACAATTAACTAACGACCTACTCGATCTGGCTCGACTAGAAAATAATAAAAGTGAAATAATGCCTACACGCATACAATTATTACCTTTTCTTCAAGGTTTTATCTCTGAAATAATTTTTCAAAATAAAGAAAACCCAAGAAATATTTCACTCGATACTGAATTTGAGAATGCTGTGCTAATAATTGACGAGGGTAAAATCCGGCAAGTATTACAAAATTTAGTAAATAACGCAATTCAATATACTCAAATGCATGAAAACATAACTATTAGTGCTAAAGTTACTGATGATAAAGTAATCATACAAGTCAAGGATGAAGGACAAGGAATACCTGCTGAGCATCAACCTCATATTTTCGAACGATTTTATAAAGTTGACCGGTCAAGGAAAGATTCAGGTACCGGCCTAGGATTAGCTATTGCAAAACATATCGTTCAGCTACACGATGGATTGATATCAGTTCAAAGTACCGTTGGAAGTGGAACAAAATTTGAATTTACACTTCCTTTGGTTAAGGAACAATAATAATCAACAGAAGGTTATTGGAAATTGATTCTTGAGCATACTAAAAGAGATATTAGTCTTATTAGTTTGTAGTTTTCAAATATCATAGTTGCTGTACCTGTCATGATATTGAACGTTTTGTTAAACTGCATTCAATATGATTGCGATTTCTATATCAGAATTATTAGGTGCCTTTGGAATATCTGGAATAACTTTAGCTATTGTTTCTATAGTTCTTCATGTTTATCGAGAATCTGATTCTCGTGATAGAAATAATTTTAAGTTTTCAGGAAGTTATAGACCTCCACCAGCTACTGAAAATACAAAACCTAACAAGAAAGCTGAGTGTGCTCTATGGATTACAACTACCACTCTTACTTTAATAACTTTTGTTGTAGTTGGATGGAGTTTCATTAAATGGGGAGGCCTTGCTATAGGTATGAGTTTAATACTTTTTTCATTTTTTGAATTTCTCGATTGGCATTCTGAAAGTTCACTCAAAAACAAGATTAATGAATAGGTCGATTGACACCTTTCATTGCCCACTGATATCCTGAAGTTACTGTTTAATAGATAATTTCAACGAGAAAAAAGATGACTGAGCCTACAAGAATTTACCAAAAATTCAATAGTTTCGTAGAAATGAGTCATGCTGAAACTGAAGACGCTCAGGCACTTCTTCGCATTGATTCACTTTATAGTAAACTTGGTGAATTAAATTTTGATGAATCAAAAAAAGATGTAATAGAGAAAGCATGTAATGCACTACTTAAACCACAAGAGGCATCAGACAATCCTCGTTTCAAATTAGAAAGCTACATAACTCAAGAAATTCTGCATCAAAACAAGGAAGACCTTCCAAGGTATTTATATTACCGATATCGCTATGAAACCAATTTTCAAAATTTTATCATTGATGAGTTTCCCCCTAGTGTTCAAGTAGAAGTTTCATCAATATGTAATTATCGATGTGTTTTCTGTTACCAAACAGATTCAGCCCTAACCAGCCCTAAAAACGAACATATGGGTTTGATGTCTGTTGATCTATTTAAACAGGTAATCGATGAACTTGAAGGAAATTGTGACCAAGTAACTATCGCATCGCGTGGTGAACCATTAATAAACCGTAATATTAGCGAAATGCTTGCTTATACCGAGGGCAAATTTGTTGCTTTTAAAATTAATACTAATGCCTGGTTTCTGGATGAAAAAAAGAGTCATGCAATTCTGGAATCAGGAGTTAATAATCTGGTATTTTCTGTCGATGCCGCTACTGAACCTCTTTATAGCCAATTAAGAGTTAACGGTAACTTAGAAAGAGTTGTTAAAAATATACGCTTGTTCCAAGACATTCGTAAAAAACATTATCCTAATTCAAAGATACTAACACGTGCTTCTGGTGTAAAAGTAAGTACAGAACAAAGCTTCGAGGAAATGGAAGGTTTCTGGGGAGATCTTGTTGACCAAGTTGCCTTCGTTGACTATAACCCATGGGAAAACACGTATGAGCGACCTATAAATGATATCTCTCAGCCCTGCTCTGACCTCTGGAGAAGAACATTTGTTTGGTTTAACGGATTTGTTAATCCTTGTGATGTTGATTACAGGTCATTTCTTACGACTGGAAATATCAAAAATGCTTCACTTGCTGAAATATGGTCGGGTGAGAAATACTCGCAACTACGTGATGCTCATCTGAATAATCGCAGATCTGAACAATCACCTTGCAATCGTTGCACATTAGTTTAGTTAGTTTCGTTTTTTGGAAAATGCTTTTCTATAGATCCAGTTACATATACTGACGGGATTCCTCGATCTTTTGCAATTTGTATCTGTCTTGAGCGTTCTCGAGAGTTGTTCTTTTTGAAATCGCTTTTAGCATCAACACATCTTGAGCAAGAAACATCCTTTTCATATCCAGGCAAATTTTTATCATCATGTGATAAAGGTAAGTTACAACCTCTACAAAGTTCAAAACTTCCCTTTTCTAATTTATTATTCACCGAAACCCGTCCATCAAATACAAAGCATTCACCATTCCATCTGCTTTCATCCTGCGGAATATCCTCCAAGTACTTTAATATGCCACCGTTTAGTTGAACAACATCCGAAAACCCTATCTGTTTCATATAATACGAAGCTTTCTCACAACGAATTCCACCAGTACAAAACATAGCTATTTTTTTATCCTTATAGTTGATCAATTCCGTATCAATATATGCTTTAAAATCTTGAAATGACTGAATCTGAGGAAGTATGGCATTCTGAAAAGTTCCAATGCTTGTTTCATATTCGTTTCTGGTATCAATCAAAATAACATCATCTTGGGCCATGACATCATTCCAATTCTTTGCATCAATAAGTGTACCTCGCTCGGAATCAGTATCTATAGGATTATTAAGCATACTTATTATTTCTTTTTTTACTTTCACTTTCATTCGATAAAATGGCATTTCACTGCTTTCGGAAAATTTAGTATTGAGATTATGAAAGCCTTGCTCTTTTAAAAAATCCATGTTTGCCTTAATACCTTTAGGGTGACCAGCAACCGTACCATTTATTCCTTCAACAGAAATGATAATCGTGCCTCGCAATTTCAATGAATTACAAACATTTTTCATTGTATTAGCCAAGATTTGAGGTTTATTAATTGATGAAAAACAATAAAATGAAGCAACGAGAAAATTGGTGATTTCTGAATTCATACTAAAACTCTCTTAATATCCCTATATGATTGTTCAGGAGGATAAATCGTATCTAATATATATCGTTCAGGAGGTATGCTATACATATCAGTAACAGTATCACGATATTTAATAAAATGTTGGGATTCTCTATGGAAATCCAAGGCAGTATTGTCCTCATAAATTTCAACAAGAAAAAATAATTCAGGATTCTCCTTATCTTGACTAACAGAAAAAAGAAAATTTCCATCTTCTTTATTCATTGTATCAGAAGCATCTTCTTTCACTGCAATAATATAGTCGCTGATTCGGTCAGGTTTTATGTGAACTTTCACTATTAACATTAGCATCGGAATTCTCCTTCTAAATCATCAAACAACTCTGCAAAACGCAAATCTTATGAGAATGAATTATAATTCATTCTCATAAGAACATTTTATCTACTTATATCATGAATTTACAAAACCATCATAGTTCAAAAACTAAACTCATTACACTATTACGAGACTCAGGAATAGGTTCTAGAAGGTCATGTTTTAATTTAATTATTAATAATAAAGTCTCAGTAAATGGAATTATAACGACAAATGCATCACAACTAATTTCCAGTGATGACACAGTATTTGTAAACAAAAAAACATTAAAACAAAAAGCCGAATTCACCTATATAAAATTAAATAAACCCACTGGTGTACTAACAACGTTACATGATGATAATGATAGAGCAACTGTATTTGATCTGCTTCCAGATTCCTACAGAAAATTATCTCTCTTTCCCGTAGGCCGTTTAGATATGTATACAGAGGGGCTCTTACTTATCACCAATGATGGACACCTAGCCCTTCGATTGACACATCCACGATATGAGATTGAAAAGGAATACTATATAACTTTAAATAAAGCACTAAAAACTCAACATGCAGATGAATTAGCTTCTGGAATTTTAATTGAAAATACAAAAACTGCTCCGGCTAAAATCGTAACATTAGATGAACAGAACTTTAAATATTCTATTACTGTCCATGAGGGAAGAAAAAGACAAATTCGAGTAATGTTCACTTATTTCGGGTATTCAATAAAATCATTACAGCGCATCCGTATCCATAATATAGAGCTTGGCAATTTAGACAAAGGAAACTTTGATTCTTTGACCAAAGATGAAATGAACGTATTGATTGATGAAAAAATGACTGACCCGCGATTAGATATAGAAAAATATTAATTTGAATAAAATCATCAAGCAACTAAGTATATGGTGTATAACAACATTCTGGGCATGCCTAATCTACTTTGCATCAAGTATTCCTGGGAAATCAACAATCTTTCAATCAGCATCTTCTAGTCAGATACCGGCGTATTTTCTTGAATGGGGCTATCACTTTGGAGCATATGCAATACTAACTTTGCTATTATGGTTTTGTACAAATTTCCGAGATAACACATATGTATATAGGAAATCAATACTTATATTCTTAATCGGGTTTTTATATGCAATAAGTGACGAGTGGCATCAGAGCATGGTAGTTTTTCGTGAAGCTAGCATCAGCGATTTATTTATCGACTGTATCGGTTGCATTTCAGGAATAATTTGCGCAAATTATATTACATCGAAGTTTATTTTACGTAGTTAGAGACTAACTATTTGCCTTCAGCTACGCTATTAAAACTCCATCACTGTTTTTAACGAATAGTCTCTCTTTTCACTATAAATATCATATGCATCCTGGACTTGTTCAATAGGGAGTCGGTGCGTTACCAGATGAGAAAGATCTAATCTTCCTTGTTCCATAAGTTCAACACATTCAGAAATTGCCTGAATATTTGCATCCGCTCTTGCGGAATTCGTTACCAGTATTGTAGGAATTTTTAAGTACATTGCATTGTAATCAAAAGGAAAAATATCTTCATCGTGTGTCATTCCAAACAAAACTGCTGTACCTTGAAGTCGAATTGCCCCAAACACCTGATTACAAGTTTCCGGACGTCCGCAAGCCTCAATAGCAATATCAACCATTTGGCCTTTGGTTATCTCTTCTATAGTCTTTACAACATCATCTTGTTCAGGATTAATGCAATGTGTAGCACCTAATTTTTTGGCAGCTTCCAGTCTGTAATCAAGAATATCTGTAACAATAACTTGTGCGGCTCCAGCAGCAACTAACAATTGCGTAAACGCCAGTCCTATTGGTCCCTGACTTAGAACCGCAACTCGTTTTCCAAGAACACTTCCTACTCTCTGTAATGCATACATTACCGTTCCAACTGGTTGAGCCATCATCCATACAGATAAGTCACCATCGCCAGGAAGTTTTATACACCTTGATGATGATTCTGCAACATATTCCATTAATCCACCGGTTTTTCTAGGCAGCACAATAACTTTATCTCCAGGAGAAAGTGATTCACTGTAACTTTCAACCACTTCACCTAAGCATTCATGGCATGGAGCACCTAATCCAAATGGATACATTTCTTCGCCATGAACCCTGTCGTATGTTCTGAGATCACTCCCACATATAGATGCACGCGACATCTTGATAAGAACTTCCCCTTCCCCAGGTATTGGCATGTCTGTCTCAACAAACTCTAAATTCTTATAACCTGTAAGTTGTATCCCTCTCATAAATCACCTCCAGATTGATAAAACAATATAGCTTTTATTTACTATGAACTGAAGGAGCCTACGCCTTAGATCTTTTATCCAGAGCTTCAAGAGCAACTCTACAAATTGCTTCAGGAAGGCTTTCAGAACAAACTGTACTGTTTATACTCTTATCTGTTACAGTCACGCACCAAGCTATTTCATTGTTTGTGTTTTCATTTTCTGTTGAAGAATTTTCTACATGAACTCTCATGCCATAGGAAATCAATTTTTCAAGCACACTCCATGCAGCCTTGATTTCGGAGCTGTATTTGGGTAGAGGTTTAGAGTTCAAAACCGCATTGTTCCAGACGGATCCCTTTGGTAAGTAGTAAGGTATTTGCTTTTTTATCCCCGGATAAAAAAGCTCGTTAACACCCATGACATTCGAAGCAACAGAACTATTAAGTTGGTAATCTTCACTTGTGTTTATTGTTTGTTTCTTCATTTGGTCTCCTCGGATACAATGATAATGTATACCCTAAATTAATAACTTTTTGCAAGAATATTCTTTGGGAAATTATGGAATCAAATAGACAAAATTATCATCTTCCTGACAATTTCATTAAATATCAAGATATAATTCAGCAATCATTACGTCCAGCACTTAACTTAAATCCTGAAGAATTAAATCTTTTAGGCCATTATCAGATGGGGTGGGTAGATGAAAAAGGAAATACATCGATTGGGTCATCTGGAAAAGCACTTCGACCTTCACTATGTCTGCTTGCATGCGATGCTGTTGGTGGTTCAATAGATCATGCCATTCCATTGGCGATAGCACTAGAAATAATCCATAACTTTTCACTTGTTCACGATGATATTCAAGATGAAGATCTTCTTAGGCGACATCGGCCAACTGTCTGGGCTCTATGGGGAAAAAAATTAGCATTAATTGCAGGAAATGCTATGAGGACATCGGCTGACATGAGTGTATATTCACTCCAATCCTTGGGATCTACTTCAAGTCATATTTTATATGCAATAAATCAGTTGACAGAGCGATATTTAGAAATGATCGAGGGACAATATCAAGATATAAGCTTCGAGCAACGTACAAATGTTTCTACTCAAGAATACCTTGATATGGTAGAAAAAAAGACAGGTTCCCTCATTGAAGCTTCCCTTCATATGGGTGCATTCGCAGGAAATGCATCCTTTGAACAAGTCTCAGCGCTAGGAAAATTTGGAAGGTTAATCGGATTGGGTTTCCAGGTAAGAGATGACATGCTAGGTATATGGGGAAGTACGGAAACTACTGGAAAGGGACATGGTTCTGATATCAATAGGAAAAAGCAGGCATTACCTGTACTTTATGCTTTTGAAAACGGTAACGATTTAACAAAGAGAAAAATGGCCGAAATTTATAGCAAAGACATGTTGACACCTTTCGATATTTCAGAGGCTATACAACTTCTGGATGAAGTACGTGCAAAAGAATATTGTCAACAAGTTGCTGAGGAATACATGAATCAAGCTCTAAATGCTTTAAAAGACGCAAAGCTAACTGAGAAATGGGAAATAACATTCGAACAGTTAGCCAATTTTATGGTTTTGAGAGAATTCTAATTAAAATGATCGTTTTGCGTTATGGAGCTGTTATAGTTCACACTAACTAAAATTACGGGTATATTTTTATAATGCTTCTAGCAATTAAAGGATAAAGTACAAAGTTTAATCATAATTCAGGAATTAATTACATGGACAAATATACACAGAATCAAGTTCTCCAAAATTCAGCAGCAGGTCAGATTAAAATAATAACTATTGAGATAAATGTTCAAACATCAAAATCTCCTGAGTTTATTGACATTTCTGAAGAATTGAAGGCCCGTGTAGAAGAATCCGGATTAGTGGCAGGAACAGCACTGATCTTTGGCCGACACACAACTGCCGGGATATTTATCAATGAATGGGAGCCTTTACTGCTTAAAGACATCGAAGTTTTTTTGGAGGAACAGGCACCTCAATACAAATCATATCAACATAACAACTTTTCAATGCGAACAGTAAATCTAGAAGAGGGTGAAGAACCGAATGGGCACTCTCACTGCCGAGTACTTATTATTGGAAATAATCAAAGCATACCAATCGTAAACGGACAACTTGCCCTCGGTAAATATCAGCGAGTGTTTTTTGCTGAATTAGATGCTCCTCGTGAAAGAAAAGTTTTGTTACACCTTACCGGGATCTCAGATCAATAAACCTGTCCAAAAAATAATTGTTACTGGTATTAATATGAGTACTTTCACAATAGAAAACAAGCAACTAATTCAGGTTTTTATAGATGAAGTTATCAATAAAAAAAATCTGTTGGCTCTTAGAGACTTTATAGATCCTTCGATCGATGGAAAGCTCGAAAACGTTTTTACCTTTCAGGGAATAAACTATGTTCAAGTTCTATTACACATGATTTTCGATACACTGCCTAATTTCAAAATCGTAATAGAACATTTATCTGCCAATGGTGATAGGGTTACCGCACAAATTGATATTTCCGATCATCTCCTGATGGAACAAAACCTTTCAGGAAACCCTAATTTGCACACTTTTAGAATCGAATGGGGTAAAATTGTGCAATATTGGGGAACATTGCCTATAAAAATTCCTCATCAAACGCTTGAAATGCTTGAAAACCCAAAGGATGTTGAAGGCCTTATTCAAACATACGGATATCCAACCATTCCATTGGAATAGTAGGTAATATAAATTCATGAGCTTAAGTGAAAAAGAGTTGCTTCAAAAAGCCTACTCAGAATGCATAAAGCTTGCTAAAAATCATTATGAAAATTTCACTGTTCTAAGTTCTTTGATCATTCCTAAGAAATTACGACACCATATAGCTGCTATATACGCATACTGTAGAACAGTTGATGATCTTGGTGATGAATCTCATGGAAACAGACTTGAGCAATTAGCTATATGGGAAAAGGATTTTCTTAAATGCTACAACGGAAAGCCAGAAAATATATATCTAATCGCCTTACAAGAAACAATTACTACATTTAATCTGCCTAAGGAGCCATTTCTCAAACTGATAATAGCAAACAAAATGGATCAAACAAAAATAAGATATGCCAATTTTGAAGAACTATTAAACTATTGTGATCACTCTGCAAACCCAGTTGGCGAACTCTATCTAGCCTTGCATGGATACCGAGACTCTACGCTAAAGAAATTGTCTAACTTTGTGTGTACAGGATTACAATTAACAAACTTCTGGCAAGATGTGAAACGTGACTACCTTCGCGACAGAATATATATACCTGCTGAAGATATGGCTTTTTTTCATGTAAAGGAATCCGACTTGGGAAGAGAAAAATCAGGATCAAACCTATGTGAGCTTATTGAATACCAAATAAAACGAACCAAGAATTATTTTGAAAAAGGAACTTCTTTGTTGGATCACCTAAAAGGTGATGATTTTAGAAGCAACGAAAAACTAAATTTGCTGTTATTTATACTCGGTGGGCAAAGTATCATCAAAGCAATTGAACAACAGCAATTTGATGTATTAACCAAGAGGCCAAAAGTGAGAGAATTACAAAAATGTTGGATATTAATAAAGGCTTGGTCTTCTCTAAAATTTAGCAGGCGAATTTAAGGAGACTAAACGCATGACGTTCGAATACCCAAAAAGCCCACTCTCGACAAGTAAATCATATGAGTTTTGTAAAAAACTCACTAAAAGGGAAGCAAAGAATTTTTACTATGCATTCCTTACGCTACCTTACCATCAACGTCTTGCTGCATTTTCAGGTTACGCTTTTTGCCGCATTTGTGATGATGCAGTAGATGAGCCTGGAACAAATGATGAAAAAAATCGTGAAATTACTATGCTTCATGAACAACTCGAAAATGCCAAAAAGGGAATTTTTGAAAATCCTGTATTTCAAGCACTAGAAGATACTACAAAAAACTTTGCCGTTCCATGGGAATATTTTGAAACCATTTTAGAAGGAATGAGTATGGATATTCATATCTCAAGATATTCGGATTTTGATGAATTAAAAAGGTATTGCTACAACGTTGCATCCATTGTTGGTCTTATATGCATCGAAGTTTTTGGGTATAAAGACCCAAAAGCAAAAATTCACGCTATTGACTTAGGGCTAGGCATGCAACTCACTAACATCATTAGAGACATATCCGAGGACGCTAAAATGGGTAGAATCTATATCCCCCTCGATGAAATCAAGGATTTTGAATATTCCGAGAAAGAACTTCTGAGTGGAGTATACAATGAAAAATTCATACTCCTTATGGAATATCAATTGCAACGTGCAAGAATGTACTTGAATAGTGGAAAATTACTCTTGCAGCATCTACCAAAACGTTCTAGAGCTTGTCCACTTATTCTTTTAGAATTCTATAATGCTATTTTAGATCGTATAGAAAAACAAAATTATAACGTTTTTAGTAATCGCATCTCTCTATCGACACTTGAGAAAGGTTTTCTGGCAATTCGATTATGGATACGAAGTTTTTTACCAATAAAAAAAGACCCCATTGTGTGATTGTTGGAGGTGGCGTTGCAGGTCTTTCAGCCGCCTGCCATTTAACTAATATGGGATGGCGAATTACCTTACTAGAAAAACGACCATTTCTTGGAGGAAGAGCATATTCATTCCTTGACCCCATAATGGGTACTGAGATAGATAATGGCCAACATGTGTTTTTGGGGTGTTGTTCTGAATATATAAATCTTATCGACACTTTAGGAGGTTTAAACGATGTATACATTCAAACCTCCTTAAGGGTTCCGATTGTGCTCAGAGAAAGGAACAGTTACATATACAGTGTTAACTGGCTTCCTACTCCATTGAATTTGCTGCCATCTCTAATAACCTACAAACATCTCGCGTTAAGTGATAAGGCAAGAATATTTACTGCCTTATCCAAAATTTTCTTTGTAAATATCAAAAAGAACAAAACCTACTTGGAAAACATGACTTTTGAAAAATGGTTGTCAGAAAATTATCAGAAAACTTCTTCCATAATGCCATTTTGGGACTTGATAATTAAAGCGACATTAAATAGTTCGTGTGAAAAGGTTAGTGCCTACATGGGTACGAGGATTTTTAAAGAAGGGTTTCTGCATTATAAAAATGGTGGGAATATCGGATATTCGAAAATAGGACTAAGCAACCTCATATCAAAGAATATTCACCAAATCTTATCAACGACAGGCGGTGAAATCCTTACTAACGCTGAGGTTAGTGGAATACTAACAGACAATGAATTGGTGACAGGTGTTTCCTTGCGAAACACAAACAAGCATTCAGTGCACAAGATTGAGTCTGATGCTGTAATTAGTGCTATCCCATGGGACAAAATAAATTTAATTGCACCTCAAAGCAATTCAATGGAAACAAAAAAGGTTTTTAGCACTCCCGCACTGACCCATGGGTCTATTATAACTCTACATATCTGGCTTAATAAGCCAGTAATGAATTCTGATTTTATTGCAATTTTAGGAAGTGAATTGCAATGGATTTTTAACAAAACCAAAATGCATGAAACCGCTTCAAATGGTCAGCAACTAACTATTTCAATTAGTGATGCAGAAAAATACATGTCTTGGTCCAAAAAAACTCTCCGAAATTTCTTTATTGAAGAATTAATCAAGTCATTCCCATCAATAAATGAAACAAACATTGTTCGTTTTCTAGTAATAAAGCACCCTCAAGCCACATTTATTTCAAAGCCCGGTGTTGAAAATATACGTTATCCACAAAAGACTTCATTCAAAAATTTGTATTTTGCTGGGGACTGGACGAACACAGATTGGCCATCTACTATGGAATCTGCAGTTATAAGTGGTCGGTTAGCCGCACAACAACTAAATAACCTTATAATGGAAACTAAATAAATGGAAAACTCCACCTCTGTATCTATTCCTGAAAATATTCTTAATGAAATTTATATTCAGGCCTTGAATGAATTTCCTAATGAATGTTGTGGTTGGTTGGTTGGGCCCAAACCCAATGGTCCAATCACGGGCATCAGACCTTGCATAAACAGTCAAGCAAAAAGCCCTGATGCTCTAGTGCAAAATCGTACTGCTGAAACAGCTTATTCCATCGATGGTAAAGACCTCATAGAACTTAACAGGGCATTCGATACAGAAACTCCTCCACTTGTAATTTATCACTCGCACCCAAATGGCAAAGCTTACTTTTCAGAAACAGACAGACGTGTTGCTTCAAGTCCTTGGGGTGATGGCCCCATGTATCCTGTTCAACAACTCGTTATAGGAGTTTTGGAAAAAACTGTTGTTGAGTTTGCGCTTTTCGAATGGTCCGATGACACTAATGATTTTGAAGAAAAACACAGACAGTCAGTTAAATAGTGATGCAACAAAAGATTATTCGTACAACCCATCTCTTTTTGCTTTAAAAGCTCCCCATCCTTCTTCTCGAAGCAGTCGCCTCTTCTCCTTAGTTTCTTCATCATCGTCAGTTGCATCAAGCATAATGCCAATATTTTCATCATCCCTATATGCAATAGCGTCTCTGAAGCCAGCAAGTTCATATGTCCTGTTTATAAGTGTTTTGTTCAACGAAACAGTCGACCTTGGCAAGTTCACTAGCTTAGTAATTACAGATATAGCGTATTCTTCTAAGTCCTGATCTGAACTGATAATTTTGTTGATCAAACCCATACGTAATGCTTCATTCGCATCAATCTGATCTCCCAATAATAAAAGTTCTTTTGCATGTTTTATTCCTACAACAAAAGGAGTTATCAAAACTGGAGGAGGGCTACCTTGTCTAATTTGTATTTCGCCAAATCTGGCATCTTCTGAGGCGATTGTAATGTCGCAAATAGCCGCAAGTTCACAACCTTGTCCCAGTGCATATCCTTTTACAACTGCTACAACTGGTTTAATGCTACTCCAAATTTTCATTTGTACATCAATTCCACCTGGGGCAGGATCGTCATCCGGATACAAGTGCGAATACATGTCCCCACCCGCAGAAAACGCTCTTCCTGTACCTGTTAGCATAATTGCTCCAACTGAATCGTCTGATTCAGCATCTTCGAGGGCTGACATCAGCAATCTTTGGACATTCTTGTTCATTGCATTTAAAACAACAGGACGGTTTATTCGTATAATGGCATATCCATCTTGTTTTTGATACACAACATCTTCCGGGCTAGGTGGTGGGATTTCCAAGCCATCAGGGGTTTTTTTAATCTCCATTTTTTACCTCAACCTTCTTATATTCCTATACTTTCATTAGAACTGTAGCTATGAGTGCAGATCTAATAGGCAATGAACGGATAAGAGTTGCTTCGTTTACCGAATGAGCACCATATCCTATAACACCCATGCCATCCAATGTTGGGCATCCAGCAGCAGAAGCAATTTGCCCATCGCTTCCTCCACCTGTAGACCCTTGTTCCAAATCTAATTCTAACTCATTAAGAGCCAAATCTTTCACTACCGAAAATAATATTTCCCCTTTTTCGCTTAATTCCATAGGTTGTCTTGTAATGCCACCTGAAATACTTATCAGTGCTTCAGGATTTCTAGGTTGAAGATTCAGAATGGCGTCAGTAATTCGATTTGCCTCGCTAAGAGAAGATACTCGAACATCTATAACTGCCTTGGCATGAGGTGCAACAACGTTTCTTGCAATTCCTCCCTCTATCATTCCTATATTTACAGTGGTTCCCTTAGAAATGTCTGCAGAATCGAGCACATTTAGTAATAAAAACATCATCTCTTCAATGGCATTAATACCTTTGTCGGGAACCAAACTCGCATGGGCAGCAGAGCCCTGTACCTGTATTTCAAATGAACCAACACCTTTTCTGCTAGTTTTGATTTTCCCTTGGGGGCCCATTCCTGCTTCCATTACCAGACAATATTGACTTTTCCGTGCTTCATCATCGATTAGTTTGCGAGAAGTGGGACTTCCAAGCTCCTCATCACTATTAATAATCAGGGTTAATGGATGCAAAGGAACCAGATTTAACCTCTTCATAGCTATCAAGGCAAATAGAGTACACGCAAGGCCACCTTTCATATCAAAAACACCTGGGCCTTTTAGTGCTCTTTCTCCACGACTAAACGGACGCTCATGGATTGTATCAATCGGCCAAACTGTATCCATATGGCACAACAAAAGAATCGGATCACCAGAATCTTCTACCAAAGGCCACTTAGCAATTATATGATTTCCCATGGCACTTTGTTTATCAAAAGCTACTTCCAAACCTATGTCTGAGAGTAACTTCGCAATAAATTCACCCAGCATGTCATTCGCATGTTTGTCAGAGCTTGGTGATTCAAACTCTACTAGTCTCTGAAGGAGATCTATAATTTCCTCAGTATTGTCAACCATGTAGTCTTTTAACACATTCATTCCAACTCAATATAAAATATTTCAAATACAATTACTGCAGGAATCAGATAATTTATTGTACGGGCAGAAATATCTTAACAAAATTCCGTTTTAAAGGTAATGTTGGTGTTTATAACCCAGAACAATATAATCCAATAAATGGAAGAGCAAAAAATCTCAAACAGCATATTTGACCAAGCAAAAAAATATATTCCTACGTACTTAAATTTCAATCAAACCCCAATGGCCGAACTTCCTTTTATATCTAGAGGAAGAGATTCAAGGATTACTGACGCAGATAACAAAACATATATTGACTATGTCTGTTCAAACGGGGATTTAATTCTTGGCCACGCTAACTACCGGGTGGTAAGTGCTATAAGAGATATTGCACTGAATGGGTTTGCGTTCGGATTTCCTTATCCGCTAGAAATTGAGCTGGCTAAAATGATTGCAGAACTAGTTCCCTCAGTTGATCAAATTCAATTATTAAATTCCCCAGAAGACGCACAGGCATTAGCAATTTTATTAACAAAAGCCTACGCTAGAAAAGATAACGTTCTTGTAATATCAAATGATGATTCTGCCCATCAAAATATCGATAAATTACATTTCTACGCGAAATACAACGATTTGTCATCACTAGAACAAATTATTACAACTAACAAAGAAAAAATAGCTGCCATATTAGTTGAACCTATTCCTACGTCGCCAGAATTTTTAATTCCGGAACAAACATTTTTACTCAAACTTCGTGATATAAGCAAAAAAAACAATATTATTCTAATTTTTGATGAATCAAAAAGTAATTTCCGCATAGGAATCGGCGGTGCTCAAAGTATTCTTGAGGTAACGCCTGATCTTACAATTTTTGGTGGATTGATTGGGGGTGGTTTACCCTCAGGAGCTCTGGGGGGGAATTTTGAATTAATGAGTCTACTAGATAATTCAATGATTTCGAGAAGACATTCTCTGAATCTGAGCCCGTTGGCTCTGGCAGCTGGAATAGAAACAATTACTGAACTATTAAAACCTGATACATATTTAATCTTACAAGATCTAGCCAAGCATCTTGAAAACGGATTTCAGTGGATAAAAAATGAACATAACTTGCCAATTGAAATCAAACGATTCCATTCTTTTTTTTCAATATCATTTCCAACGGAAAATTCACCTTGGCCCCAAGGTTTCATTTATAATTTTTTTGCAAAAATGCTTTCATTAGGTCATTACATTCCAGTTCCTAATTCGCATCCTTGGTATATATCATTATCTCATACGAAAAAAGAAATAGAATCGACCATTGATGCAGCAAATGAAGTTTTGCGAAATAAATCCGCTCTTACGTAAACTCTTTCAGATTCGGCTCAGAATTAATAAATCCATCTTGCCGCCAGGCTTCATAAAGAACAACAGCTACTGCATTAGAAAGATTTAAACTTCGATTTGAAGGCATCATCGGTATTTTAATTATTCGCTCGGGGGGAAACCTATTAAGAATTTCCAATGGCAACCCTTCACTCTCTGAACCAAAAACAAGTGAGTCTTGAGAGGAATAAACAATATCAGAATACCCAGTTGTACCACTAGAAGAAAAAACTAATATTCTTCTACTAGAATTGTTAGTCAAATATTGGTCGAAGTTTTCATAAATAATTATATCCTCAACATCAGAATAATCTAAGGCTGCACGTCTCATATGCTTATCCTTCAGACTAAAACCAATTGGCCGGATAAGGTGAAGTTTGGCTCCCGCATTGGAACATAATCGCATAATATTCCCCGTATTATGAGGAATTTGTGGCATATGTAAAACTATATGTCTGTCGTTCGACATAAACTTCCTTTTCTTGACGACTTATTAAGACAGAGATATATATTGATCATCATATCACTGTAAAAGCATAAGAAGACAGTCAAGGGTTTGATAAATGAGAATTATGCTAAGAAAGTATAGGTTCATTAAAAGACCAAGATATTACTATGGATGGAATATCGTAGGAATGGGCTACTTATCAACTGTGATATCTGGACTTGGAGTTTATACGTTGACTCTTTTTATCCGTCCGATGGTAGAAACTTTTGGATGGAGCAGAGGTGCAATCTCTCTTGTTTCGACCATACAAACTGCAGGCAATGGATTATTCGCACCATTTATTGGACCCATCCTGGATGCACGTGGGCCTAGAATCCTAATGGTAACTGGAGCGGTTTTGTCGGGTCTTTCTTTTATTCTTACAAGCAAAACAAAAAATCTTTTAACTTTTTACTTGTATCGAGGAGTTTTGTTCAGTTTGGGAATGACACTTGTTGGTCCATTTGTTTCTGCTACAACAATTTCAAAATTCTTCATTCAAAAAAGGGGACGTGCTATAGCAATCTCTGCCCTTGGTCTTTCAAGTGCAGGAATAGTGTTGCCTCCCATAGCAGCAAATATGATTGACACTTTCGGATGGCAATTCACTTGGCTTGTTTTAGGTTTAGTTATTTGGTGCATAGCTATAATTCCACCAGCTCTCATAATGCGAAAAAGCCCCGAAGACCTTGGGTTAAACCCGGATGGTCTCAGCGATGAAGAGCTACGGGCTCGTCTAAAAGCAAATACTACAAATGAGGCATGGGCATCCGAAGGGGCTCAATGGAATAGACAATTACTGATGAAATCAAAATCCTTCTGGTTTATTGTTATTGCATTTGGTCTAAGTTCAGCTGGCATGCAAGGAATATTTTTGCACATGCTTCCTCTAATAGAGGAAAGGGGTTTTTCTAGAATGGCTGCTGCAGGTGCCTTTACGGCTCAAAACTTCGTGGCATTTATATTTAAACCAATATGGGGAATGATAGCTGAGCGCTCAATTATTCGTTACGCAACTGCAATTGAATTTGCTTTTGGAGGAATAGGACTTCTAGGTGTTTTTCTTACAGTTCAATTCACAAATAACATAGCCATGGTATATATATGCACTGGTATAATCGGAATTAGTATTGGTGGAGTAGTAGTAAATCACGAATTAATATGGGGAAATTCGTTCGGAAGACAAAACCTAGGACTTGTAAGAGGCACGGGGCAACCATTTACAATAGTCGCAAGCGCTATTGGTCCACTTCTTGGAGGAATATTATATGACTCAACTAACTCATATTCAGTAGCTATGCCTCTCTATGTAATGTTTTATTTTATTGCTATTGTTGCAATTTTATTTGCTCGCCCACCCACATATAAAAAAGAGACAGATTAAAATATATCTATCTGCACATATGGTATACTCAATCTAATTTGAAAAACACTAAACTTATGCCCAAATTTCGATTTTTTCATGGATGGTTAATCGTTGCAATAACATTCTTAACCAGTATGCTTAATGCTGGCATTTCTGGGTATGGATTAGCCTTCTTTATCCGACCAATGAGTGAATCTTTGGCAGTATCTAGAGGAGCTTTTTCTTCCATTACTTTATTTCGGCTTGTTCTAATGCCAATCGTTCCATTTCTTGGACCTCTTGTTGACAAAAAAAACGGTGCAAAAGCATTGATAATATCTGGAAGTATTATTGGTGGATTAACACTAATAGCTACATCGAATGTAACAGAACTATGGGAATTTTTTATTCTATTCGGAATCATCTTTGGCCTTGCAAATACTTTAATGGGTGGTCAAATCGTAGAGCCTGCAGTTTTATCAAAATGGTTCATCAAAAAACGTGGTAGAGCTATGGCCATCGGAACAATGGGTATCTCGGCTGGAGGCTTCATTATAGGCCCGATAGTAGGATGGCTACTAAGTAACTATAGTTGGGAGACTGCATGGGTAATTTTAGGCCTATCAGTTATCATATTTATTACCCCTCCGACATTCTTATTCATGCAACGTCAACCTGAAGATATTGGTCTTTTACCTGACGGTGATTTACAGGGTGATAGTGAAGCAGAAAACACAAGCAAGTCCACTGCCACCCATGACATTTCTTTTACACTCAAAGAAGTGGTTAAGCAACAACAATTTTGGATCATAATGGGAGTTTCGGCTTTCGGAATGGGGGGGCTATTTCCTGTCATTATGCATCAAGTTGCATATATTCAAGATAAGGGTTTTACACTCACTACTACTACTACAATAGCAACAACAGTGGCGTTTTTCGCTATGATTGGAAAAATTCCTTGGGGAATTCTAGCCGAAAAATTCAATCCTGCGATTCTCACTAGCATATGTGCAATTTCTGCTGGATTTTCACTTTTTCTATTAATTTTTGGCCAAAGTTTAACAATTTTGTACACTTATGCTTTATTTATGGGTATAACGATGGGAGGATTCCCAACATTAATAAATATTGTTCTCCCAATGTATTTTGGTAGGGATCATATGGGGGCCATTAGAGGAGTAATGGTTCCGATAACTCAAGTGTTTGCAGCCATCAGTCCTGTAATTGGAGGATTTGTTTGGGACTATTTCGGATCATATGACATTGCATTTGCTTTGTTTGCAAGTTTTTGGATTATTTCAGGAATATTAATGATATTATCAACTAAAATAAAAACCATAATTAACCAATAGATCATACTAGGAATCTCAATGAGCATTACGGCTTTGACACATAATAAATCTGGAGAAAATATAACCCCACATTCTAAAGAGGATTGGAAAAATTGGGTTAGTGCTACCGCAACCAGAAACTATATGCTACGAAATACCCTATTAGACTGGTTGAATTTGTATGGTGAAGATAATGGATTCACACCCGATTATTTAATGGCCGGATGGAGACCAGAACTCGCGTTTGCACCATTTATAATGGCAAAAGGACAAGAATTTGAAAGAATAGTTTTTGAACATTTATCAACAACTACAAAAATCACTACTGTTGAGAATTTACATAAAGGCATTCTGGCTCAAGCAATTGAAACGCTAGAATTGATGGCAGCTGGAACTGAAATGATTTATCAGGGAACGCTAATGGACGCAGATTCTCAAACATATGGCAGTCCAGACTTTTTAATACGTTCAGATTATTTAAAAGAACTCTTTCCAACAATTATAGGCAAAGATGAGGCTTCACGTAATGCCCATGATTTAGGAATGAATCCGTGGCATTATGTGGTAATAGATTGCAAATTTTCATCACTTGCTCTATCCCAAGATGGAACACTTCGGTCTCTAGGATCAAAAGCAGCTTACAAAGCACAATTATTTATGTACACAAGAGCCCTTGGTGTCATGCAAGGATATACACCTGAGAAATCTTATCTTTTAGGAAGAAGTTGGGAACAAGGAAAAGGAAATTCTAAAATCCGTGTTAACAACGCCCTTAGTAAATTGGGATTCGTACCACAAGATTCTTCATTAAGAGGTGATACTTTAGAAGGATGGGTTATTCGGGCATGTGAATGGATACGCTCTTTACGTTTTCAAGGTTCTGAATGGTCAGTCTTTCCAAGGCCAACGGTTAATGAATTGTGGCCAAATTTAGGAATATCCAATGATTACCCATGGCAAAATGAAAAAAAACAGATAGCCAAGCATTTAGATGATATAACTATGCTTTGGGGAGTTGGTTTTACAGCTAGAGAGTTTGCACATAAAAAAAAGATATTCAGCTGGAAAAATTCCAATTGCACTCCTGAAACTCTTGGAATCCCAAATGGCAAAAGGGAATCCATACTACAATCCATCCTTGATATTAATCGCATATCAAAATCTCCAATAGTTCATCCAGAAAAAGTGATGTCTTCAAGAGATGTTTGGTACAAACCAGGTCCAGTCGAATTCTATGTGGATTTTGAAATGATTAATGATCTTGCTGACAACTTTGAAGATTTTCCAGACAAAGGAGGTCAGCCACTTATTTTTATGATTGGCTGCGGCCATTTAGATAAAAACAACAAGTGGCAATTTCGTTCATTTGTCGTATCCGATTTATCTCAAGAATCTGAAAGCGTTGTGATTCAAGAATGGATAGAACACATGGAAACAATTTCCAATCAACATGGAAGCACCCGTGAGCATTCATTGGTTTTTAACTGGTCAAAGGCAGAAGAACAAGTCTTAGAAACAAATTTCAATGCTGCAAAATTCAGACATGGATGGGAACACCCTCCAATTATTCGTTGGTTCGATTTTCTTTCAGAAGTTATAAGAAAAGAACCTGTTGCGATTCGAGGTGCATTCACTTTCGGATTAAAAGAAATAGCAAAAGCTTTTTATTCCCATAAATTGATAGAAACCTCTTGGGAAGAAAGCTCCTTAGATGGACTTGGAGCAATGGTTGGTGCAATACTTTCAGCCAAAAATCTTGAGACTAGCAATCAACCCCTTATAGAAATGCCTCTGATGAGGGAAATAAGTAATTATAACGAAATCGACTGCAAGGTTATGATGGAAATAGTACAATACCTTCGTAAAGCTCACTAAACTCCTGTTACTAACACCTTCTAATAAGTTTATGAGAAAGGAAATTTAGTAGGATGAGTTTGAATACAAATGGGTACTTTGAAGACAAATTAATTCATCATACAGATACCTATTTTGGAAACGAATTAGAGTTCGAAGTGCCAGTTTTTGTCTATCCATCTCAGTCGGATACGATAATAATTCAAGCACCAGGAGCAGGCCAAGTTCTTTCTGGAAGGCACAACGCTTACCAAAAATTAGGCCAACATTTATCAGCTAGCAACCTATGTGCTTACGTTTCTCACAATGCTCCGCAACCCGATGCCCAATGGAAATTTCCTGATGAACCTTACTCATTTCAAGATACAAGTTGGAACAAACTTGCCGTTGAAAGTTTAGAACATACCATCGATTACACAATAAAAAATGCCATTAGTATTTGTAGAACTAATACTCCAAAAATCATATTGGCCGGTTTTTCAGCTGGAGGATCTTCATGCGGAGCAGTAGCATACAAGTATCCAGAAATTGAAAAAATATTGCTTGTTTCTTCATACGATAGCGTTGGGGATTATTTTTATGAAGGAATTGGCAACTTTACAGGTAGACTTTTCGTAACCTATGGATCAAGCGATGGAATTGCTAAATTCTTAGCCTATAGCCTCTCTTTCTTGGCAAATAGTTCAAAAGAAATTTATGTAGAAGAGATACCAAATTGCGATCATGGATTTAGGGGAGAAGAAAACGGAAAAATCCTGAGTAACGCCTATAAATGGGTCTTAGAAACTAAAAATTCATTTCCTTCTCCTGCCGATGGAATATTTCTTTATAACGAATAAAAAAAATACAATGTAGTCAATGATCGCATACTATGTGTTTGACACCATATTTAAAGGTATATACTGTTAAGGCGAATCTTAAAATTGGAGCATGCTTATGCCAACTTATCTTGTTACTCCACCACCATTTAACAAACGAATGGATTTTATGGACGCTCTGGAAAAATCCTCTATCGATTATGAACGAACAAAAGAAGAGTATGTTGTATACCTTAGAGATTCCCAGATAGATGAATTTAATATAATCCACCGGAATTTTAATTTACTCGTCGTTGAAGATGATCCAATATTAAGCTAGGAATACGTAATGTGACTATTCAGAGAATTTCAATAGAAAATTATTTCTTTAATGGACTTGGTCCTATTGGAGAAGCTTTAACACTAAACACTGATCATGGCTCTATTGATGGCCTTTATATTTCAGATAAGAAAACTGACCTCGCTGTTGTCTGGGCTGGATCATGGACAGGTGAAGAAAGGATTAGTCCAATTGCAAAAAACACAGCGTCCCTTCTTCTAAAAAATGGAATTGATTCATTAATACTAAAATACAGAAAACCCCGGGAACTTCCTTCCAGTTCAATCGACACCGAAGCTGGTATAATCTTTTTGGAAAGTCTGGGATATTCCAAAATTGCGTTGGTAGGACATTCATTTAGTGGTGCCGTTGTAATTACAACCGGACCCTTAAGAGAAAGCATCGTCACCGTTGTAGCATTAGCTAGTCAAACATACGGGGCGAGGCCGGCTAGGGAACTTTCCCCAAAATCACTTCTTCTTATCCATGGAACAAAAGATGAGCGTCTTGACGTCTATTGTTCGGAACAGATTTATTCCTGGGCAAAGCAACCGAAGGAGTTATTAATATTAGAGGGATCATCCCACAGTCTTAGAGAAGATCTTGAAACTGTTGTAACAAAAATAGAAAATTGGATATCAGCAATGATAAAAACAGCTTAATCGTTTATTACTAGATTCGCTTAAATGCTTAAGCTAAAATATCAGAATGAGGAGAAATAATGCCGGATAATTCCATTTTGAAAAGACGCATATACCCATTAGACCCGAGAGAGCTGAGTCAAGAGGAATTAGCCGTGGTATTTGCAATGACTTCGAGAAGGCCTGAAGCTTTTGACGAAATTCGCGATTTGGTAAATATTGAAAAGGCGGCTGATTTTAATGAAAGATGGGTTCTCGGATACGGACATTCGTCCGTCGCTGAGCACGCTGTATTACATATAGCTTTTGAAAACATTTCCCGTCTTGCTTGCGATACATTAGAGGACAATCGTTTAGCATCATACACAGAAAAATCCAGTAGATATCAAGTTATTGGAGCTGGATCTTATCATGTACCATCTGAACTTATAGAAAAAAGCAATGTTCGACGTGAATATATTGAAACCTGTGACAAATTATTTGCAGCATACGAACAACTACTTAACAACCTTCAATTTCATTTGAGCAAAACTACCCCACAAGGTCCGAAAGAACGAGATGGTGCATATCGATTACGATTACGACGTGAAGCTACGGATACATGTCGATTTATTTTGCCTGCCTCAACCTTAACCAACGTTGGTGTAACCATGAATGCCCGTTCAGTAGAGCATGCTGTACGAAAATTACTTTCTTCTGAACTGCTGGAGGAGCAAGCAATTGGCTCTGAGTTTAAAGCACAAGCCCAATCAATTACTCCAACTCTTGTAAGATATGCAGATCCAAATGTGTATCTTAAAAAAAGCAGATCCAACATACAAGAAGATGCCGAAAAAAATCAGGTTGTGAATTCATCGATAAACCGTGCACCTTCTGGTGTTTCAGCAAAATTGGTTAACTTTGACAATGATGCTGAATCTCGGCTTTCAAAAGTATTACTATATCGGAATTCAGATATGTCTTACGAACAAATCTCTGAAAAAGTTGACAACTTATCATATGAAAATCAAATTCAGGTGATTACAAATGCTTTGTCTGAAATAGGGCCACACGATGCTCCAGTTCGTGAACTGGAGCAGATTGAATACACATTTGAATTGTGTTTAGATTACGGAGCATACAGAGAATTTAAACGCCATCGAATGCAGTCATATTTACCTCAAAATCTCCACGTAAATGAAGGGTTTGTTATCCCCCCATTGATAGAAGAGGCAAATTTACTAGATGCATATACTCATGCAATTGAATTATCCGATTCTAACTTTGACTCTCTTTCCAAAATTTCTCCTAGATTAGCAGAATATATTGTTACTCATGGTCATATAAGAAGAGTACTCACAAAAATTAATCTACGCGAGTGTTACGCCTTATTTAAATTAAGGGTTCAAAGCCAAGCGCACTTCACTATCCATGATGCAATGAATCAAGCTCTAAAGCAGATTGAAGAAGTTCACCCATTCTTAATACAATTTATTCAATTGCGATGATGTTTAATCTAAAAGATATATGACATGCATTTAGGTGAGTTAGCCAAAGCAACTTTTGTAAGAAGAATTAATAGATTTGCGGCTTTAGTATGCTTAAAAAATGAATTCATTCTGGTTCATATTCCTAATTCTGCAAGAATGGGCGAACTTCTCATTTCAGATACGACCTGTTACCTTAGTCCTGCCCAGTCTAATCAGAGAAAAACAAAATACACTCTTACGCTTGTTGAATACACCCCTCTGAGTTCTACGAAAAAGCCTTATTTGGTTTGTGTGGATTCCCATATGGCTAACAAGGTGTTTTGGGAAGCTTGGAAAGAAGGAAAAATTGCTGCCTTACAAAAATATCAACATGCCAAACGTGAGGTTGCGATAGAAAGAAGCAGAATAGATTTTGCTTTTTTTAATGATTTAGAAACATGCTTTGTAGAAATAAAATCTGTTAATCTTGTAACCGACAAGATGGCAATGTTTCCTGACGCTCCAACATCACGAGGAGTACGGCACATAAGGGATCTAATATCTGCTACGTCCAACGGTAATGCCGGAATGATTGTTTTTATTGTTTTACGTTCTGATGCCAACGACTTTAAGCCAAACATACGGCAAGATCCCAGTTTTTACCAAGAAATTATAAATGCTCAAAATGCAGGCATTCGAATCCTCTGCTATTCGTGCACAGTAACAAAAAAGAATTTACGTTTGTCTCAAGAAATTCCTGTTCAAATTTAATCGCTAAAATAGAATTATACTAACGAAAGGGTAAAATTGGATTTTTCTCAAAGATTAGAACACATTCATGCTTTATTGAAAAAAACCTGGTCAACTGATGAATGGTGGCCTAATGAAGCAGGACCATTTGAAACGTGCCTGGGAGCAATTTTAACTCAAAACACGTCGTGGCTTAATGCAGAAAAGGCATTGTGCAGTATGAAAAAAGAAGGATTGGTATCAATAGAAAAAGTTCGAGAAATTCCAATTAACGAGCTTGCTACTATTATTCGATCCTCAGGATACTACAATGCAAAAGCAAAAAAAATAAAGTCGTTTGTTGATTACGTGTATGCTAATTACAACGGTATTATTTGTGATCTATTGAAACAGCCCATAACAAAACTCCGAAATGCACTTTTAGAAATCTATGGAATTGGGAATGAAACAGCTGATGATATAATCCTTTTTGCATCGAATAAACCCTCATTTGTTGTGGACGCATATACTCTAAGAATTTTCTCTCGAATTGGCATTCTTCAAAAAAATGTTGACTATTCTACAGCGCAACAATTTTTCCACAAGAATTTGGATAACAACACATTATTATTTCAAGAATATCATGCACTTGTAGTAATTTTAGCACAGAACAACTGCCATAAATCCCTTCCTGAATGCATAACATGTCCAATTCAAAACGAGTGTGAGTGGGGAAGGAAGGAAGTTATATATTAATTTTCTTATCTAGTTTGAATTTCTGAAGATGATGCCAAAGGTGATTCCAAACAAGTAGCCGTTCATCTTCAACCAAAGCTCGTCCAATACTTCTCTTAGCAAGAATGATTGCTTGACCTGCCAATTTTCCCCAACTTCCAGGTATATTATTCAACCACTCTTCTACAACTTCTTGGTTATCTGAAATGACAGTAATAACAACCCCATTCAAAAGTTGTAGAAACTTATCTGATGTCATTTATATAACACCCTCTTCTGAGAGTCTCTTGAAATCAGATTCAGACAAGTTCAAACGACCAACTAATACACTTTTGTTATCTTCTCCAAGAAATGGAGCCCGTCTTCTGATGGACCATTGTCCCTTCTCAAACTTGTAGGGAGCCCCAGGATATCTAAAGGTTGAGTCCATTTCAGGGTGGTCAACGGAAACAACAAATCCTCTTGCGTTGAAATGGGGGTCTTCCATAACATCTTCAGGGGTATTTACTATTCCCCATTGAAACCCTCTGTTCTGAGCTTCACGGAATAATTCAACAGGGTCTTTTTCAGCAGCCATTTTGCTAATTGCATTCATAACCAGATGCAACTGTTCCTGTGTTTTTTCATCACCTGCAGCTAGCGATTGTCGACTTGGAGGGGATAGGTAATCCCCAATGTCGTCAAGAACCCCCTCTTCTTCGAGCCAAGCTAAAAGTGAAAACCACTGTTCTTCTGTCCTGGCAGGAAACCCAACTTGAAGATATCGACCCCCAGGTCCGGGAATTTGAGTTCCTGCTGAAGGGCGAATACCTGCATGTCTTCCTGTCTGGCGTTGAACGATTCCCCCGTTTACAAGATAATTGTAAGAACTTCCTTCAGTAGTGACATTTAAAGCCGCGTGCATATTTACATCTATAAACTGCCCTTCGCCCGATTCCAATCGATATAGCAAAGCAGTCATAATTGCTATCATTGCAAAGTGACAAGCTGTTTGGTATCCCTGATTGCCTCCTCCTCGAACAGGAGGGATGGAGTGATCGTCATACCCGCAACTCCAAGCAGGTCCTCCAAAAGCCACAGCAGTTAAATCAGTCATTTGATAGCTCGAGTAGGGCATATTTTGCCCGAAAAAAGAAACTGCTGCAAAGATTATTGAATCGTTTTGGGTCTTTAATTGTTCATATCCTAGACCTAGGGAATCAAGGTATCCCGGGGTGTAACTGTCTAGCACCACATCGCTTTGTGCAACAAGTTCTTGAACAAGCTTTTGGCCATGATCAGTTTCTATATCGATCGTAACAGATTGTTTATTGGTATTGTAATGCCACCAAAATAGACTATTTTCCGTATCATTCACATCCTGATAAAAAGGTTCATATGTTCGGCTTTTATCACCTGATAACGGTTCGATTTTTATGACATTTGCACCCATATCAGCCAGAAGCTTCCCACACCAAGCCCCTAATTCGGTTCCAAGTTCTATAACCCGAAGGTTGTTTAGTGCTCCTATATTTTCACTATTAGTCATTAAACTACCCCTTCCGATTCGAAATTCTTAACTTCTTCACTAGTGTATCCTAGTAATTCTTCAAGAACATATTTATTATGTTGACCTAACAAAGGTGCACCTTTTTCAATTACAGGTGGTGTTTGAGACATTTTTATAGGTACTCCATCGACTCTTACCTTACCCATTTCTTCATGTTCTGCTATAGGAAATAGTTCCCATGCCGCCGTGTTTTCATCTTGATCCACTCGGTCTGGTGGGGTTTGAACTTTAGCAGACGGAATACCTGCAGCCTGAAGAACATCCATCAGCTCCCTAGCATTAAATCCTTTTGTCCAACTCTCAATTACATCATCAATTTGATCTGCACTGTCCACTCGGCCCTCCTTGGAGTCAAGTGATCGATTAGAAAGCCATTCATCGTTCTTCATCACACTACATAGGTTGTGCCACTCCTGATCACTTCTTACAGAAATCGCTATCCAATTATCCTCACCCTGACACTTATATATGCCATGTGGAGACATTATTGGGTGTTGGCTTCGATTACTGTTAGGGCTGCCCTCTCTTTTTAGAGGACGGCCGTTTACAGTATAGTCAAGTATTACTGGTCCATTTAAGCTGGCCCCTGCGTCAGTACAGGACATATCAACCCATTGTCCTTCGCCTGTTATTTTCTTGTGATAAATGGCTAGAAGAATAGCAATTGCCATAAAATATCCACCTGTATGATCCATGTATGAAAAACCCCAACCAGCTGGTGGCATTTCTGGCAAACCTGACTGAAAGGTTAAGCCCGACACAGCTTGGACGATTGGGCCCCAAGTTTTGAAATTTGAATATGGTCCACTGTGCCCGAATCCACTATTGGATATATAAATGATGTCTGGCTTTATTTTTTTCATTTCCTCATATGAAAATCCCCATCTGTCGAGAACACCTGCACTAAAATTTTCCGTTACAACATCACTAACTTTTATAAGCCTTGTGAGTATTTCCTTGGCATTAGGTAGGCGCATATTGAGACTCATGCCAAGTTTTCCTATGTTGTGATTATTAAATGCTCCACCTAATTCATTTCCAACTCGATCATCAACATAGGGTGCTTGGCCGCGAAGAATATCCCATGATCCTTCTGTCAGCCTGTCCTCAATTCTTATAACCTCTGCTCCAAAAGCAGCAAGCACCCTTGTAGCTCCAGCACCAGCAAGCTGACCTGTAAAATCACAGATCCTGATATGCGATAACGCTTTTTTTTGATTGATTGAAGAGATGGTCATTCATATTCCTCCAATTACATTCTAAACAGGGACAGTTTAAGTAAAATGGAAGTATCGTAAAGACTGGCACATTTTGCAAGCACAAATATCTTGGTATACTCAATAAGCAATGAACAATAAAACGGTTAAAGTAATAAAACCAAACGAGCGACGAGAAGAACTTGTCTCAGGACAAATGACACGTGTTGAGGGAGTATCAAGGATACTCTCTAGCGCTGAAGGGATACACCTCGCCATAGCCACCATACCCCCTAAACAGCAATCCAGCCCACATCATCATGTTAACTGCGAGTCTGCAATTTACGTACTTACCGGAAATGGGGTTTTTCTTTCTGGAAACAATCTTGAGGAGTCTGTAGAAATCAGCGCTGGCGATTTCATCTATATCCCTCCTGGTGCTGTCCATGCACCCTTAAATTCAGGAGAAACTATTATGGAACTTATTGTGGCTAGAAATTCAGACGTCGAAATTGTCGAGGAATGGACTATAAGCAATGATTCTTGAGAGTTTGGATTAATTTAACTATGATGTCAGAGTAAATTTCGGGTTTAACAGGCAGTACAATGCTTAAAACTTTGAACATAACCAACTTGGCTACTATTGAAAGCCTCCATTTAGATTTTACATCAGGTCTTACCGTTATTTCTGGTGAAAGTGGTGCGGGCAAGTCACTTATTTTAGATGCTCTTGGTCTAGTCCTAGGAAGAAAAGCAGATGCAGGATTGGTTCGATTCGGAGCAACAGTTGCCAAAATAGAGGCCCTTTTTGATACAGGATACGGAGACAATTTATTGCTTTCTCGTGAAATTACAGTATCCGGAAAAAGTAAATGCAAAATAAACAATAAACAAGAATCCCTACAATCCCTAAACTTGGCAGGGAAAAAACTTGCTAGCGTACAGGGACAAGCAGAACATCATTCAATATTTGCTGCAAATCAACACGCATATCTTATCGATGAATATGGAGGATTGGAGGAGGAGCGAAAATCTTTTGAGGAAAGCCTTAAAACACTGAAGGATATCCGTAACGAATTGCACATACTCCAATCTACTGTTAATAGCAGTAACGAACACAGAAATTTACTTGAATTCCAAATAAACGAAATAGAAGCTGCAAATATTATTGATAATGAAGATATCGAGCTTGAAAGAGAGTATTTGGTTCTCGCTAACGCTAGACATCTAATAGAAGCTGCAAACAATGCGTATAACAAAATTTATGGAGAAACTGATTTTGGAAATTCTTCCACAGACCTTATTCAAGCTGCATTGAACGATTTACGTAAAATTGCTGATACGGATTCTGCTGGAGAGAAGTTATATGCTGAAATCGAGATGCTTGCAGATCAACTCTATTCACTGACTACTAATATTAGGAATTATCGAGACAGTTTATTCCATGATCCACAAAGACTCGAAGAAGTAGAATCTCGAATAGGGCTTTTAAGCGACCTTAAAAGAAAATATGGTGGATCTTTAGAGGCAGTTTTTCAATATTACAAATCAAGCTCCGAAGAATTACATGAATATTCATCCTCTTCACTACAGCTTCCAGAATTAAAAGATCAAGAAAAAGAAATCTCCGCTCTCCTTTTTCAAAAAGGCAGCAATCTTTCTGCAAAAAGAAGAGCAATCGCAAAGAAACTGTGTAACGACTTGCAAACACATCTTGATGACCTGGGAATGGGGTTTGCAAAAATCGATGTGTCTTTTTCCATAGAAGAAAGTGCAGATGCCGAATCTCTATCAGGTAACAAAGCAAATATACATACGGGCCTCCTCGATGCCGAGTTTGTGATTTCAACAAACCCAGGTGAACCAATGCAACCATTAGGAAAAATAGCTTCCGGCGGTGAAGCAGCAAGAGTTATGATTGCATTGAAGGCTGTTTTAACCGAACAAGAACAATGTCCCACCCTATTGTTTGACGAAATTGATGAAGCCATAGGAGGCGAGATCGCGTTTGAAGTTGGTAAAAAACTTTGCTTATTGTCAGAAAAACAACAAATTATCTGTATCACCCATCTTCCTCAAATAGCCTGTTTTGCAGATAATCAAATAGGGGTCTCTAAAAACATCTTCAGTGAAAGAATGGTAACTTCAGCATTAAAAGTTGAAAGTTTGTCTAGAATCACGGAGATTGACAGAATGCTCGGCGGACTGGGTGGAGCCTCAGAAAAAACTGCCAAACAAATGATAGAATTTGCAACAAGAACAAAAAACAATACCATGCTATCAAAGAAATAATCCATAGTTTTATTGGAGGTGGGAATGCTTGCATCGGATATAATGACCAGTTCAATTATCACGGTCTCTTCAGAAACTTTGGTGTCTGAAGCAGCTCAAATGATGCTTAATCATAATGTTAGCTGTCTACCTGTCGTCGATAACAATGAATCAGTTATAGGAATATTAACCCATACCGACTTTGGCCTTAATCATAAATTAATTGGTAGCTCAGGAAAAATTTTTATGGTGCTTGGAACGTATGCAACCCCAGATAATTTTGAAAAGGTTACTGAAGATCTTTTATCTCAAAAAGTCGGAGATGTTATGAGTAAAAACCCCATAACAATAGATTATAACAAGAGCATTGCGGATGTTATTAGTTCCATGATTAGCAATAAAATAAATCGGCTTCCTGTTTTAAAAAAAGGTAAATTGATAGGAATAATTTCCCGACACGACCTCTTAAAGGTTCTGGTTAACAAATCTTTGCTTTAAACTCATAACGGCAAGCTAACGGCTTTTCCCAATTCCGCACTTTTTGTAACTGCTTCAGTGAATTCCATATAGCGAACACCATCTTCAAATGTAGTATGCGTTACAATTTCAATTCCTCTAATCGCATTGATGAATTCTTCTTCTACCCTCCAAAACCCTTTCTTGTTTTCAGGGATATGGATTTCACTAAGGGTTTCTTCTCCACTTTGTCCTCCGAATAACTTTGAAGATTTAAAATCAAAAAACAATGTTCCCTTGCTGCCAAAAATCCAGGCCCCTGCTTGAGCAAATCCTGTTACAGAAGAAAAGCGAAAATGTCCTAAACCACCAAACCCCATTTCACAGACAATTTCAACATGATCCGGAACATCGACTTTCTCCTCTTGTCCCTCCAATCCTATCCGTGTTTTCTGGACAATTTTCGACATTGCAGTAACTTTTGTGGCTGGTCCTACCCAACGAAGAACAGATTCATACCAGATGCCCATTGAAAGAATATTTACACCACTGTATGTTTTATTATTTCGCCAATGTGTCTTTGCATTTGGGTCCATAAAAGACGACTGAGATCCATTAACCTGTACCGATATCAGCTCTCCAATATAGTCTTGGGCTATTAACTCTTTAATTGTTGTATCAACAGGCAAACTCATTGGGGCCGGAACGATCTGCGATATGAGGTTTGGAGCTGATTGAGACTTAGAAAGCATTAATTTGGCTTCATTGGCATCAAGAGCCATTCTCGCTTCAGTTAAAACATGTTTTCCTGCATTAAGTGATTCTATGGTGATTGGAGAATGCATATATGGCCACGTGCCAATACAAACAGCATCAATATCATTGTCGTTAACGAGATCAATCCAATTAGTAAACACCTTAGGAATGGCAAATTCTTGTGCTGCTTTTCTACTGCTTTCTTCAGTACGGTTGCAAACACTTACCACTTCTACACCCTCAATTGCCTTAAATCCGGGAACGTGACGATATCGTGTGTTCCCACCTAGTCCAACAATTCCAATTCTCACTAGTTTTGTCATGTCACATCCCCCTCTATTAAAAACACCAACGAGCTACCCATCCCGCTATGAACGCAAATAAATATCTGATCCATCAAGCCAATCTGTTCGGATTGGGCTAAAGGCATCAATTTCCTCAGTTGGCTCTAGCGCTTCTGCACTATGTTCTAAATTTGATGGAATAGTTAAAGTTTCCCCCTCAGAAACAATCACTTCATTTCCCTCAACGATAAACCGAAGTTTTCCTTTTAAAACATGGGTAAGTTGTTCGCTTTCATGTGTGTGCGCAGGAACTTTGGCTCCCATAGGGAAAACAATTCGTCCTATCATAACCTTTTCACCAGTTACTACTTGTCTCTTTATTCCATCAATTAATTCATCTGTTGGAACTTGGTTCCATGGAACTGCTTTATATGTCATATTTTCCTTCTAAAAAGTCATTTTTCGGTACTTTACCACATTTTATTGCTGAAAATCTGCTGCAGTGTTTTTTCTTTCGCGTTTGTTGGGAAAATAGAGAGCGGTATGGTTGACACACAGCTAGAGAATCCGTAGTCTATAATTACATTATTCTGCGCATAGCGTAGTCGCAACTGGGCATTCTGCATGGACATTGCCAGCGGGGGAGCCATCGATAGCATGGACAATCACATGTTTCGAAAGGAGTCTGGCGTGGCCACTACTAACACCGCAAAAGAACACTGGGGGGTCAAGTTTTCGGTAGTACCGAACGGGCTTTCTGAAGAAGAAGTTGTAAGCTTCGTTGACGATTTAATGAAATCTAGCAAGTCATCTGATGACAAACAGGCCTCTTTGATAAAACTAGCTGAACAAACAGTAATTGAAGCAGATAAACTGGCTGAAGGAATTAAAGAGGATGCTCGGAATGAAGCAAAACAGGAAGCAGAAAAAATCGTAGCTGATGCAGTAGCAAAGGCAGAAGAGCAAGCTGAAAAAGCCGCTCAAAAAACCGAGAAAGCTGCTGTAGCAAAAGCAAATGAAGCTTTGGCTCGTGCAGAAAAAAGCGCTGAAGAAGCACGAAAGCGCGTTGAAAAAGAAGCACAGGATCTTGTTGCAAAAGCACAAAAAGAAGCAGCGGACCTTATCGATGGTGCTCGTGATAGAGTTGATGCAATTAGAAATGAAGCAAAAATAGAAGCAGAGTTTATCGTACGACGTACATCTAATCACCTTGCTGATGAAATAAAAGCAGCAGTGGCTGGTGTAAGCCAAAATGTTCTTGCTCGTCTAGATACCTTGGCAGAAGAAAACAATGCCGCAAACGAAGAGGATAAAGCTGAATAGGCAACTACCTAATTCCATCGATTACTGAATACTTCGTCATATTCTTGCTGATTCCATTATTTTTCATTATTTCTGAGGTCTTGAATGGCTCAAAAAAACAGGACGCTTTGGGGGAAGAAGTTTCGATTAGTTGCTGACGGATTGTCGGAAAAGGATGTTGCGTCTTTTGTTGATGAATTGATTGAAAAACATCAGAGTGAGACCCAAAAACTTTCGCATGTAGATTCTTTACACAAATTAGCTCAAAAGACCGTAGAAGATGCTGAAAAGATAGCTGAGGCTGCTAAGGAAGATGGTCTAAAAATGGCAGAAGAACATCTTAAAAAAATGCTACAGGATGCTGAGGATCAGGTGGCTGCGATTCTTGCTCAGGCAAAGAAGCAAACGCTCGAGGAAACCAAGGCTATTACTCAGGAAGCAAAAACTGCAGCTAAGGAAATCACCAAGACATCAAAAAATCAGATTGAAGGTCTGGAGGAGAAAATTTCTGAAAGCGTGTCTTCACGGATTGAAAACATAGAAGAAATAATCAGCCTTTGGATGACGTCCATGCGACCACTCGTGGCAGCATGGAATACTGAGCAATTTGACCAAATGGTAGAAGAAATACGTTCCAGGCTTCCCTCATTTGAATATGAGGAAAGCCCAGACGAAATACAAACTGCAGAAAGCAATGAGACGTCTCAAGCGTAAAAGAGCCTGATTGGTTTCGTGTTCAATTTATTAGAAATATTTCTTTTATAGTTAATAATTTAGTACAACTATTCGGACGAGCGAAGAGTTGAAACGCCTAATAAAATTACAGAAACAGTCATTCCCATATATCCAACTATCATCAAGTTGTTGGTATAATCAACAAGTGCAACTATAAGACCGAACACTGCTGTTATAAACAACAAGCCGGAAATGATTTGATTGTGGTTTTTCTGGAGATACACTGCCAATGCAATTGTCGCCATACCCAGAAACATGCCAGCCGATGTAACGACTCCAATTGCACTTCCTACATAATACAGGTTTGTAGCGAGTTCAACAGCTCCAGCAGATCCTGCATCGGCAACACCTAGAGACATGGCTATTTCCCCTAAGCTAACTGCCGCAGACATTGTAACAATCAGAACCCCAATAGCTGCATAATTAGAGCCCGGCCCTTCATTCATAGTGTTTCTAAGACCTTGTAGACCTGCTACCATAATGAACATAAAACCTCCAACAATCGCCATCAGGGTTTTAGTCATAACTGCATTCTCGGATATTGCAGCTATCGTTGCTGCCGCGTCAGAGGCTTCAGGAAAGCCCAAAACGCCACCCCAAACCATCCAAGTCACCATAACGCCAAGAGGACCAAGAATTAAGAACCTGCCAGTCATTGTACGTGAATTCATCACACACCTCCTCATGATAAGGGTCCAACGGGGACCCATAGCTTTTGAAGATAATTGTACACGATATCTTCATTTCATGCACAAAGAGTTAAATGGGATGGGGCATCATTCCTACCGGAACCTGAATAACAGCAGGAGCATCAGCATCCAAGCATTTTGAAATTGCGGAACGTAATTCATCAGGTGTATGAACTGTTAAACCAGTTACACCATAGGCATCTGCCATTTTTGCAAAATCCGGATTTTGCAGCTGGGATCCTACAACCCTTCCTTCAAATCTAGTAATCTGATCACGCATTACATTTCCATATGCTGAATCACTAAATACGACTGCAACAACCCCAATGTTATACATTTTAGCTGTTGCAAGCTCTTGAGCATTAAATAGAAATCCTCCATCACCTGAAACTGAAACAACAGGCTTATCGGGACAGGCTACTTTAGCACCTAACGCAGTCGGAAATGCGAATCCAAGATTGCCGAAATACGACGAGGTTAGATAAGTTCTGGGTTCATAGGCAGGGAAATACATTCTTGCAAAATAGCCTATCTGTGTCATGTCAGGAACCAGAATCCCGTTAACCGGCAAGGCATCCCGAATTGCTTTCACAAACCCTCCTTGGGGTTGTGTCTCTTGGGCAAAAATTGCTCGTTGCGCCCGAATCTCACTTACTGACTTAAGTACATTATTATCTTGGACTCCCTGATGAAGAGCTGCAAGGTTAGCCATGGAGCGTCGTGCATCACCAAGAACCTCAAGAGTGTTGTCATGATTTCTACCAATTTCTTGTGGATCTATATCGATCTGGATAACTTTTTGGGATTTCTCGACAGGGGCATCAGCAAATCTTGTGCCCACAGCCACGATTACGTCACTCGCCTTGAAATAATCACGCACAGGATCCTCAGGGCGTCTTGCACTAATAACGCCGAGATGCAATGGGTGTGAATCAGGAATAGCTCCTTTTCCTTCCGGGGTAGTTATTACAGGCATATTATATTTTTCTGCCAGTGTCGCTAATTCTGCCGATGCATCGGCAGAAACAGCTCCACCTCCAACCCATAAGACCGGATGTTTTGCCTTAGAAAGCGCTTCTGCTGCTCTTTGAATCTGCTGTTCGGATGCAGAAAGTCGAGCATATTGTTCTGGTTCCCAGAGAACAATATCTGCCTTTTCTGCCAGCGTTTCTGGTGGTATTTCAATTTCAACAGGTCGTGGTCTCCCAATAGAGAGCTGGTGAACTGCTTCATGAATTGCTCCTGGGATTTCTTTTGGATCAAGAATGCGTTTTTGCCATTTTGTTATGGGTTTTATTGTCTCCAGTTGATCGTTAACTTCATGGAGCATGCCCACATCTTTACCTATTTTGTCTCGGTTAATTTGCCCAGCAACAACAAGTATTGGTGAAGACGCGGCATATGCTGTGCCGATTCCAGCAGTAGCGTTTAAAAGTCCCGGCCCAGGAACAACCATTGCCGTGCCAAACTTTCCTGACGCTCTTGCATATCCATCAGCCATATACGTTGTGGCCTGCTCGTGTCTTGTGGTGAAAAATTTTATCTCACTCTCATCATACAAGGGATCGACAGCTTCATACATCTGGACCCCAGGCAGACCAAAAATAACTTCCACTCCCTCTCGTTTCAACGACCGTATTAGGGCCTGTCCCCCAGTCATTTCTGCCATAATTTCCCCCTCAATCTTGCTGCGTTACTGTGGAAAAAAATAATACTCCACAGCTGTTCAACAAATCTATGCTTCTTTTCCACAGTCTGTCAACATAATTATCAATCTATTCCCACAAATCCACATGCTTATTACTTATACTATTATTAAAGATAAAGTATTATTAACTATCTATATTATATAAATATATATGTTTGGGGATTATCGTGATTGACTCAGTAATGATTATTACGTTAGCAGGAAAAGGCGGCGATGGAGCCGTAAGTTTCCGAAAAGAAAAATTCGTTCCTCGAGGCGGGCCTGATGGTGGTAATGGGGGAATCGGTGGTAATGTTTGGATAGTTGCCAGTAAAGAGGTCACAACGCTTGCCAACTTTAGAAATGGGCGAAGGTACCTTGCAAAGGACGGTATTTCTGGAGGTAGACAAAACAGACATGGGAAGAAAGGTCAGGATGCATTTCTTTATGTTCCTGTAGGAACAGTGGTCAGGGAAATCATTCCAGATGGACATAAAGAAGTTGTCGGCGATTTGAATCATGACAAAGCGAAAATAATAATTGCACATGGAGGGGCCGGGGGGCGGGGAAATAAAGAGTTTGTTTCTCCTACAAATCAAGTTCCTCTTTTGAGAGAGCAAGGTGAAGACGGAGAGAAAACAGAGATTGAGCTTGAATTACAAACGCTGGCAGAAGTTGGAATTGTTGGTAAACCAAATGCTGGAAAATCGACCCTTTTACAACAACTTACCAATGCAAAGCCAGTCATTGGTGATTATCCATTCACAACAAAACAACCTGTTTTGGGGGTAATGGAGGAGCCAACAAGAACAACGTTGATTGCAGAAATTCCAGGCCTTATTCAAGGAGCACATGTGGGAGTAGGTCTCGGCCATAGATTCTTGCAGCACGCAGAACGATCCGGTCTTTTTATTCATATAATTGATGGAACCAGCTCCACTGTGCTGGATGATTTTAACATGGTTGAGGAGGAGCTTAAATTTTACGATGAAGATCTCATAAAGAAACGAAAAGTCGTAGTAATTAACAAAAGGGATATATGTGATTCGGATGATGCTATTCGCCAACTTAGAAGCAAAGAAAACCTGAAGGAAGCAGAGATATTAGCAGTTTCAGCTAAAACAGGGGAAGGGATTAGAGAACTTGAGGTGGCTGTCTGGGAACTTATAGAAGAATATAAACAAAACACAAATATATCCCATAATCAAACCTTAGAAATTCCCAGAAAACGAAGGAAAGAAGTTTGGGAAGATGTAGAGTGGGACGAAACCAATCAAAAAGCAACAATTCATTTTTCTCCAGCAATACGCCTAGTTTCATTACTTAATCTCGATGATTTTCGTGTTCAACCCCAACTCATAGATGAGTTAAGAAAAAATGGAACAATAAATGCAATGGTAAATGCTGGAGTCAAACCAGGGAACACTATTCGTATAGGCGACTGGGAATTCGAATGGGAATACGAGGTTTAAAATAGTGAGGATTGGAATATTTGGTGGCACATTTGACCCTATTCATAATGGTCACATTGCTATTGCCAAAGCATCTCTTGAAGAATGTGCTCTTGATGAGGTGGTATTTGTTCCAGCAGGAAATCCTTGGATGAAAGCCGGTCAAGAAATATCGCCATCGCTTCATCGGTTAACTATGACTCAGTATGCAATAGAAAACCAAGAAAATTTTCTTGTTTCAAGAATTGAAATAGATAAAACGGGACCGTCGTATATGGTTGAGACACTTGAACAACTACAAAAAGAGATGGGAACAAACCTACATCTGATACTAGGAGCAGACTCAGTTGAGCGATTCTCTGAATGGAAAAACCCCAGTCGCATAGTAACACTTTCAAATCTAATTATCGTATCAAGACCCCACTATAAACTGCCCGTTATTGATTCAGAAATTGTTAGGGAATCCGGTTGCGAAATAACCACTCTTTCTAATATTAATGTAAACATAAGTGCTTCAGAGATCAGAAAAAACGTTTTATTGGGAAATCCTATTGAAGAAATGGTTCCAAAAAAAGTTGCAAGATACATTAAACTCAATAATCTTTATAAAGCTGGGGTGTAGACAATGAATCTTGAAAGAAGAGAACGCATCTTAAACCTCTCGATCGAACTTGGAGCAATAAGATACGGGGACTTTACATTATCTTCTGGAGAAAAGAGCAATTATTACTTTGATGGTCGCCTTGTAACCTTACATCCTGAAGGTTCATTTCTAATAGCAAATGAGATCCATGAAATCGCACTAAGATTGAGTGCTTCAGCTATTGGAGGACCAACTCTAGGAGCAGATCCCATGGTAGGCGCAACTGTTCTTCTTAGTTACCAACAAGGACACCCACTTGCTGGTTTTATCGTAAGAAATGCTCCTAAAGATCATGGGATGGGAAACCAACTTGAAGGTATTGTGAAGTACGGAGCAAAAATTATTATTGTGGATGACACCTGTAGCACTGGCGGCAGCTTAATAAGAAGTGTTGATTTAGTAGAAAATGCTGGTGCCAACGTTGTCCAAGTAATAACAGTTCTTGATCGTAACCAAGGAGGAAAAGAAAAACTGGAAAAAAGGGGCTACAATTTTACAAGTCTTCTGCTTACAACCGGTAATGGTTCAATCGAAGTAAATACTAATGAAACCTAACAAAATATCTTGTGCTAGAGACGAAGGTTAGGAATCGCATCAGCATTAAATGAGTCTGCTTGAGTTCCATGTGAAAAAAATGCCGCCCCGGCAATCATCGCGCCATTGTCAGTACACAATGAAGGTATGGGAGCCACTATTGGAACAGGTGAGACTTTAACTATTTCCTCGCGGAGATGACTATTTGCTGCTACTCCTCCTCCAATAATGATACATTTGGCTTTATAATGTACCGCAGCAGAGATGGTTTTTTTTACCAGCACATCTACTATAGAATCTTGTAATCCTGCAGCAAGATTTGCACGCGTTTCTGAAAAAACGCTAGTATCAACCGACTCTTGGTTTGATGACTTGTCAATTCCCAGTTCCTGAGCACGTCTAAGAACAGCTGTTTTGACCCCTGAAAAACTGAATTCAAAAGAATCACCTAGCCAAGCCCTGGGTAACCTCTCTGGGTTTGGAGCTTTTGTTGCTTCGTTTTGGATTGCAGGCCCCCCTGGAAACCCTAATCCCAGGACACGTGCTCCCTTATCAAAGGCTTCACCTGCTGCATCATCACGAGTTTCCCCGAGCCTAGTGTACGAACCATGGTCAGACATGAGAATCAATTCCGTATGTCCACCTGATGCTAGAAGGCAAACAATCGGGAACCCAAATTCTTTATCAGGACCGGCACTCTTTTGAAGCCAAGCCGCATAGATATGTCCTTCCATATGATTGATGGAAAGAAAAGGTATTTCTAAACCAAGTGAAAGACCCTTTGCAAAATTTGTTCCTATTATCAGTGCTCCTGCAAGACCAGGCCCTGTAGTAGCCGCGATCAAATCAATTTCAGAAGGTGAAATTTTTGCTTCTGTACATGCTTGCCTAAATACAGGACCAATAGATAACAGGTGCTGACGAGAAGCTAATTCTGGAATAATTCCGCCGTATCTAGCATGCAATTCCACTTGAGACGAAATGACATTAGATAGAATTTCAGTTCCATCACGTACTATGGCTATACCAGTTTCATCACAAGAGCTTTCAATACCAAGAATTATCATTATTTCCTCCAAGAATGGCACTAACAATTATCTTTGCTAACTCTTAGGAGATCAAGTATAATGCCCCTCCAATTCATTTCCTTTTTTCAAGTTGGCGCATTCGTCTAGCGGCCTAGGACATCGCCCTCTCAAGGCGGAGATCACGGGTTCGAATCCCGTATGCGCCACCAGACATTACACGGTTTCTTCAACTGATATTTTTTTGATTAACGCTACCTCAGTGGGTCGTGATATTTCCCCTAACGAATTTGATGCAACAGGTGTTTGAGCAAGATCGTCCAGCACATCAAATCCTTCAATTAATTCTCCAAAAATAGGGTATTGTTTTGGTAAGCTTGGAGTATCTCTCTGTAAAATAAAAAACTGACTACTGTTTGTATTAGCCCTAGCATTTGCCATAGCAAGTTTCCCACGGGTATATTCTAGAGTTATGGGTTCATTTTCAAAGGTATATCCAGTTCCTCCGTAGCCTGAACCACTTGGATCACCACTTTGGATAAGGAAGTCCTGGATAATCCGATGAAACCAAAGACCATTATAGAAACCTTCCCTGATAAGGAAAACAAAATTATTTACAGTTATAGGTGCAGACTTGGCAAATAGTTGAAAAACTAGTATTCCTTTATTTGTTTCTATAAACGCTTTAAAAGTATGTGAAGTATCAATAAGCATTGATGGTGGTGTTCCGGGATACATCTCGCCGGACCAATCCCTAAGGTCCCCTACTCGTCCTCCACTGGTTTGAAAATCTCGCCAAAGTCCCATATTTACCAATACATGTTAATAATCAAGTTTTTAAGTATGTAATATCTAATTTAACTTATAATCTTAGCAAGGATTATAATCCAGCTTTTTTATACTTTTCAGCTAGTTTTTGAGATTCTACAACCATTGACTTTAATATTTCGGACAAGTCAGCTGTAACTTTTCCTACTTCCTTTGCTGGCACACCTGCAAATTCCGTTTTGGTTGGAATTATTGTTGACGGAGGAACAACGCTTCCTGAATGAATATATGCTTCATCGTTGATTTCTACTTCATCTAATATTGTTGAGTTATTACCTATAAAAACGCTACTTCCGATTCTTTTACAATGAATCACTGAAGCATGTCCTATTATGGAACCTTTCTCGATAACGAGATCAAACTCACCATTATGAATCACTGCATTATCTTGAATAGAGACATTAGGCCCAATATAAACGGTAGCTGTGTCTGCTCGAATTGTGACTCCTGGCCATATGCTGGCACCCTCTGAAATTTGAACATCTCCTGCAACATATGCAGCCTCACTTACCCATGCGTTAGAATCTATTTGAGGGGCTTTCCCGAACAACTCTCTAATCATATTTGGCCTTCTTCAAGTTATTTTTCGAAATAGTTTAGCGCTTTACCCAAAATGGTAATAAAAAAGTCAATTTCGTCATGGGTATTGTAAAGATAAAAACTTGCTCGTCCTGTAGCTGGAACCTCAAGACAGTGCATCAAAGGCATTGCGCAATGGTGCCCTGCACGAATTGCAATTCCCTCTTGATCAAGAAATGTTCCAAGATCATGTGGGTGAATATCACGACAATGGAAAGAGATGTTTCCTCCTCGTAAATTGGTATCACGTGGACCAAAAACTTTCATTCTGTCAGAAAACTCTTCTAGTTTAGTTAATGCATATGAGGTTAGGGAGATTTCGTGATCATGTATGTTTTTTAATCCAATTTTAAGAAGATAGTCTACTGCAGCACCAAGACCAATTACATCAGCGATATTTGGCGTTCCCGCTTCAAATTTATATGGCAAATCGTTCCAGGTGCTTTTTTCTAATGAGACCTGCCGAACCATTTCCCCCCCAAACATGTAGGGATTCATTTCGTCAAGGATTTCTTTCTTACCATATAAAACCCCGATTCCTGTAGGGCCAAGCATTTTGTGTCCTGAGAATGCTAGAAAGTCACAATCTAAGTCGACTACATCTGTTGGCATATGTGGCACACTTTGCGCACCATCTAAAACCACTATAGAGCCGACGGAATGCGCAGCATCAATAATTTTTTTTACAGGATTAATTGTTCCTAAGACATTAGACATTATTGTCAATGCTACCAGCTTGGTATTGGGCGAAATTAGTGAATCCATATTGGAAAGATCTAATTGACCGTCCTCAGTTAGATTAAAGAATTTAAGTTGGGCTCCAGTTCTTTCAGCAAGAAGTTGCCATGGAACCAGATTGCTATGATGTTCCATAGGGGTCAGCAGGATTTCGTCACCAGCTGATATATTCATCGACCCCCATGAACTAGCTACTAGATTTATGCCTTCAGTAGTTCCCCTAACAAAAACTATGGATTCAGGAACACTGGTGCCGATAAAAGAGGCTATTTTGCTTCTTGCAATCTCATATTTTTCAGTGGCTTCCTCTCCCAGAAGGTGTACTGATCTGTGAATATTAGAATTATAATTCTCATAATAATCGACAAGTTCATTAATTACCTGGCGTGGTTTTTGAGAAGTTGCTCCATTGTCGAAGTATACTAATTGTTTTCCGTGAACTTTCCGATTTAGTATTGGAAAATCCTTACGCATTTGTTCTAAATTTAACATCTCATTCCTAAACTGAAATTACAGTCGAATTATTATTTATAATAACGTGTCTTCAGGCCAATCTATCATCTTGACTTTAACAAGTGCACCAACGTCAAGCATTTTCACATCTTCTGGGCATATTGCTAAGCCGTTTGCCTTTGACATGGATGTAAGAAGATTGCTTCCTTGGGCACCTGTTAGCTTAGCCTCAAAGCCATTATTTGTTCTAGATACAATCACTCTGGCAAAAACTCGACGACTATCGTGATTGTGGATAGCATCCATCAAAGTTGCTTCAATTACAGGCCTTTCAAAGTTGGTTCTACCCATTAGCTTAAGTATAGCAGGACGACAAAATTCTTCAAAGGCAACCATTGCACTCACAGGGTTCCCAGGTAAGCCAATTAATGGTATCAATTCACCATTTTCTTTGGACAACATACCAAATGCCAAAGGCTTTGCGGGCCGCATGCGAATGCTCCAAAAGTCGATAGCACCGTGCTTCGACATTACATCCTTTACCATATCATAATCACCCTTAGAAACTCCTGCAGATGAAATCAAAATATCAGTGTTCAACCCAGATAAAATTTTTTTCTCTGTATCTTGAAATGTATCTTTGGCAATTCCTATAATTTTAGGAATTGCCCCAACATTTTTTATAGCAGAAGCAATACTGTAGGTATTTGAATCATATATTTCTCCTGGATCTAGTTGATGACCAAGTTGAGCAAGTTCGTTTCCAGTTGCTAAAATGCCTATTATTGGTCTTCTTACTACCTTGACTTCGGATTTGCCAATTGTTGCCAGAACACCAATCTCAGCAGGTCGAAGCAGCGTATTTATATCAAGAATTAAATCCCCTGCTTGAAAATTTTCACCTGCAGGACGAATATTATTTCCTTCTCCTACTGTAGTAAGTATGCCTATTTCATTTTGTTGATCCAAATTTCCTTTCCTGATTAATTCATCAGTTAACTCGAAAGGAACAACGGCATTAGCACCTTTAGGAATAATAGCCCCAGTCATGATTTTAACTGCAGTTTTTGACTTTATTGAAATGCTTGGTACTTCTCCTGCAGAAATTTCCCCAATGACACTTAACAATGTTGGAGTGTTCTGATTTGCTTCAGAAACGTCTTGATACCGGACTGCATATCCGTCCATAGCAGAGTCGGCAACCTGAGGCATATCGAATGGGGCATAGATTTTTTCTCCGAGAATAAGCCCTAAAGTATCTAATATGTTCTCGTTTTGAAGTTCATTCGGGCGTAAACTCCCAAGAATTCTTTCTAATGCATCCTCTACGCTAAGCATATCGGGTTCAAATGGGTGTATATGTTCTGTCGTTTTACTCATAATTTGCAAAACCAAAGTGGTTGTTTAGCATACTTAATCACAGATTAAATAATAAATACAATATTAAAGCTATACTCTTATAGTTGCCCCTGTTTCACTTACGAGACGATTAGTGATTTCTTGAATGGATTTGCTGACCTCGTTTGCAGTTAGTGTCCGATTGGAAACCTGAAAAACTACTCTATATGCAAGAGATTTTTTTCCTGTTTGTATTTGGGATCCTTGGTAAGAATCAAAAAGGGTTGCTGATTTAACCAATTTTCCATCATTGATGATTTTGGAAACCTGTTCAGCAGGGACTGATGAATTTACGACTAATGCCAAATCTCTAATTGCTTGCGGAAATTGAGAAGATGCTTCATAAAGAAAACCCACTTGAGTGTTTTTTAACAAAGCTTCTAGGTCTAACTCAAAAAAAGCTACTGGAGAAATACCGATATCTAAACCTGCTAGAATTTTGTTGGAAACCTCTCCCAATTCACCAACCCTCTGATCCCCAGAATAAATAAGAGATGAGCTACCATTGGAAAAGAAATCATTATTGTTCGGGACAAATTTTAGGTTTTTAACCTGTAGTCGTTCGGATAGCAACTCGACAATTCCCTTTGCATAAAATAAAGCTGGGATTTCTGTTTGGTTTAGCCAAGATAGAGGGTTTCCTTGACCTGCAATAATCCCACCTAAATGATTTGGTTCGTCTGGCAAATCTGGAAATTTAGCTAAGTAGACAGATCCAATTTCGAAGAACCACAAGGGGGTTTCAATCAGTTGCCTATGATTAATACTAATAGTTTTCAGTAAACCATACCTCATGTTTACTCGAAGATATTCGTGTTCAGTGCTTATGGGATTTGAAAGTTGTATACCCGATGTGTTAGAAAGAAGTAACATTTGAGCTTCACTTATCAGAGGATAGCTGATAATTTCTTGTAAACCACTTGAAACAAGTATATCCCTTGCCAACTCTTTAATTTTTCGTGTTGGATTAACCGATGTTAATGGTATGGCGCCCGATAGAGCCTCTGTGGGGAATGAGTCATACCCGGTGATTCGAGCAATTTCCTCTATAACATCTTCAGAAATATTAATATCCGATCTCCAGGGAGGCGGAACAACTTGAAATGAATCATTGTTTAATGATTTGAAGTGCATTCCTAAAGACTCAAGTATTTGCTGAGCCGAATCAATGGGGATATCAGAACCAAGCAGACGCTTTATTCCTTCTGATGTGACCGTTATGGGTTTTGGTTCCGGCAAATCCTCAAAAACATCGATGATGCTTTCACAAACTGTGCCACCTGCAGTTGCTAAAATTAAATGAATGGCTCGGTTCATAGCTATTGGTGGCAAGTGTGGGCGAAGACCTTTTTCAAAACGTAGGCTTGCCTCAGTTCTGGTTTTTATTTCAGAAGCGGTTGCCCTAGTTGAAAAGGGTTCAAAACTTGCTGATTCCAAAAAGATGTTAGTTGTAGATTCAGCAACTTCACTTTCATATCCACCAATTATTCCAGCAAGAGCAATTGGGCCAGTTGACTCATTAGTAATCAATAACATAGATGTTTCTAAGTTTCTATCAATCCCATCTAATGTTTTTATTGTTTCATTTCCATATGCTTTGCGAATTACTATATTCGCGTTAGGGAGTTTATCAAAATCAAAAGCGTGCATTGGCTGACCGTATTCAAGCATCACATAATTAGTAACATCAACAATGTTATTTATTGAACGCATTCCAGCACTTTGAAGTCGTTGCTGCAACCATTCCGGTGATTCTTTAACTGCAACATTTGTAATAACTGCACCCATGTATCTTCTACATAAATCCTTATCATTTATAGATACAGAGGCCAATGACCTTGTAGGAGGGCCACTTGCATCAAAGTTGTTTGAAGGGGTTTTTACACTTGTTTTGCATATTGCAGCTACCTCATGGGCAATTCCCATAAGTGAAAGGCCATCAGCTCGATTGGCAGTGACTTCGATGTCCAAAATTAAGTCTCCAAGATATTCTCCAAGTTGTACACCTATGGGGGCATTTGTTGGCAAGATCATTATTCCAGAATGATCATCTCCTATTCCCAGCTCAATTGCCGAACACAGCATGCCTTCCGATCTCACCCCACGAATTTTTGTAGGTTTCAAAGATTGTATTGTTCCTGAATTTGGATCAGTAAGTCTTGCACCGGTCTGAGCTAAAACAACTTTTTGTCCAACAAAGATATTTGGAGCACCACAAACAACTTCGACTAACGTATCATTACCATAATCAATCGAACATAGTTGAAGCTTATCTGCGTTAGGATGTGGGTTAATTTCAATAATTTTTGCAATTATACATTTTTCCCAGTTCTCAGCAGTAGATTCGATATTTCCTACTTCCATTCCAACCATTGTAAGTTTCTCTGCAAGAAGTGATGGAGAAATTTCAAAATCTACATATTCTCTTAGCCATGAAATTGGAACTCGCATTTATTGCCTGCCTTATTTTTTCTAACAAGAATCAATCCATACTAAATATCGTAAAAGAAATCCTTGTTTAATGCGACTTTTTGTATTGAACCTTTAAGATTCCGTCTGATTTTGTTTAGGTGGTGCTGCTATCCAGTATAACAAGATTGCTAATGCTGTTATGACTGCAAACACCCAAATAGCCTCAGTATAGGACTGTTTTTCGTCAAAAACCCAACCAGCATAAATTGGTCCAACTACTGCTCCGGCAGAGTAAATTAGCCCCATTAATCCTCGTAAAGTGGCAAATCGCTCTCTGCCAAAATAGTCTCCAACAATTGCCCAATTAAGGATTCCTGCACCATATGAGAAAGCCCATAGCCCTATAAATGCGTATAGATGCCAAAGTGTTGTGGCTTCAGCAAGAATAATTAATGACAGTAATTGAAGAATTAACAAGATCGCAATTACTTTTCTTTTGGCGTATTTATCACCTAACCAGCCAACTGCCATTCTTCCTGGGATACTTACAAAAACCAACAAGCCTACTGCTCCTCCAGCAGCTACAGTACTCATTCCTCTGTCTTGTAATATTGGTGCCAGATGAACCATTACTGCGGTATGTGAAGTGAATCGCAAGGTAATTGCAGATATAAGCAACCACATGGATTGAGTGCGAAAGGCTTCAGTAACAGTAAAATTATGTTCTTCAACATAGACGGATGAAGTGCCTAGAGAATCGCTATCGGTTTGATCTGACATTGACGAAATCGAATCACCATCTGGTAAGAGTCCTAAATCCTCAGGCTTATGTCGAATAAATAAAGTCAATGGCCAAATTACAAAGAGCATTCCTATTCCAGCTACCAAAGCTGCTTCTCGCCAACCCCATCCATCAATAATAAAAGCAAGTGCTGGAACAATAATTGATCCACCTATACCTACCGAAACGGATATTGTAGCCATTGCGGTAGAACGTTTCTTTACAAACCAATTGTTTGCTACAGCCATAGCAGGATGAAAAAATCCTCCATTTATACCCATAGCGATTATTCCCACATAGACTAATAAAAAGCTTGTGTAATTGTTAACAAATATTGCCCAGATTATGAATCCTATTCCAGCAACTGGAATTCCAATGGCCATTATTTTTCGTGATCCATATCGGTCTATAAGAAAACCAACAATTGCACCTTCGAAAGCACCCTCAAGTCTAGTTAACGAAAATACAATTGATGTTTGTGCGCTTGTAATACCAAGCTCATCTTTTAGCGGATTGAAAAACATTGTAAAACCGTAGAAATAGACGCCGCCACCATAGGCTCCTATTACTGAACAGGCAACAAGAACCCACCAACCACGATAAATTTTACCAACAGTAAACAACATTGGAAGAAATGGCATTAGTTCACTCCGTTGGGATTGTAGCAGCATTTGGCATATATAGAAAATATCTAAGGTAATTGATGAATTTTTCTTGAAAATTCATGGTTGAACAAGTAGAATATAACCAATAAATACCCCTTAACATTTGGCATCAGGAGGTGCACTTTTGTCGAGTGCTAAAAAAGCAGTTGAGCTCTGGGGTGGTGGGGGCTATGGACAAAGATCGACACTTGCGGGGCCAACGGTAGAACCTGAATTTGAGAGGGCATTAGATGAATTAGTTGCTACAGCTAAATCAGGACATGCTAATACAACCGAATACAATAACCCAAATGATGAATGGCTTAGAAAAAACTTACGAATTTTTCAGGATTTTACTGAAGATAAAAAACAACTCATATTAAATGAGGCTGAAAAACTTCAAAAGGAGGCTGAAAAACTTAATTCTGAAGGGAAAGCTGCTACAAAAGCTTGGCCTGATGCAGGCATACAACTCGATAGTGGTGGCTTTGGGTTTTTTAGCCAATTAGGTGTTGCAAGACGGCCTGATCTTACTCAGTATTTTGTTGATGGTTTTCCTCAAAACAGAGATGCACTTTCATTCAGCTCGGAAAATCAAAAACTTTTTGCTGAAATTTTCCCATATATTTCAAGGGCTTTTTCTCATGCATTTGATAGGGGTGATACTGTTGTTCAAACTGACAGGCTAATCGGAGATTCTCCGGATACTTCTTATCATGCTAGACAGCTTTTATATGGAGACCATTATTTACACTTGCCGTATATGTGGCGTCAGCTTACTTTTGATATATCACCCGAACGGCAATTTCAAACACCATCAATAATGGAAGTTTCATTGCCGAATTGGCTTGATGACCTTCCACTCCCAAATTCTCTTAGGGAAAAAATTGAAAATGCTGGCTTAACCCAACTTGTGTTTAAAGCACCTACAAAAGGACTCTCACTCCACCTTGGTTTTGATTATCTTGGGGAACATAAAATGGGGCCACTATCCATTGCAATGTTTAAGGTAAAACAAGAAGGAGGACTGGCAATTCAGGCTGCACTAAGTGTTGCTCGCGTAAGAGGTGCCGATTCTAAGAAAGCAAACATTGCAGTTGTTACCCCTGGTCCTTCTCTTCATGGTAAAAGCACACTTACAATAATGCTAGATTTTGTTTCTAGCGAATGCTCTAAACTCCTTAAAATAGAAGATGATCCTGAAGAAGGAGTTTATCCAATGAATGATGATATTATCATGTTGCGACCAATAGATGCACCACAAGAGGCACCTGCATCTGGAAATAATGTTACTATAACGCACAGTATTGAAGGGACTGAAAACAACTTTTATGCTGTTCCATTTGGCTTAACTAGAGAAGATGATCCAATAACGTATGACGTTTGCAGAGGCGAACCTGGTAACCCTAATCCTTATGAAATAATGGAAAATGTTCCTGTTGATCCTATAACAGGCATCCCTGATACACTTAGAAATCCAGTTAGAAATATGCGAATGATTTTATCAAGACCTCGGTTGCTTAAACGAAAAGGGGTAGATAAAGTTCTTAGTTCCGTAACTGGTGGTTCAGTTTCTGATGCTGTTCATGTTCCAATGAATTCTGTTGATGCGATATATTGGCAAGGAGTGATGAGGCAAAATACTGTCCTTCCACCTCTTGTACGTTTATCTCGTGAGGAATATATAAGAGCATTAATGTTCGGTGAAGCTGTTCAAACTGGTGCTGCAACTGGTGCTATAGGACGGCCTTATGTTGAATATTTTTCCGATCCCTTCATCATCGGCATAGAAGATGAAAATGCTAATGCCATGTACAAAATTCTTAATGAGATTGAATCTGGAGGAATGAAGCAAAGTTTTACTATGTTCAATACTGGGGGAGTTGGTGCAGATAATAATGAATCAACTTCAGGAACAAGGTACAAAAAAATTACAAGGGAAATTACATTAATGCTTCAGGAAGCACTCCTAAGAGGGGCACTGAAATTTGAACGAGATGATCTTCTTGGTGTAGAAGTAGCTGTTGCTGTTATCAACAATAACGGCGAGGAAGTTCTGGATCTAAGAACTGAATGGTTACCAAGAGAAATTTATGGTAAAGAAGAGTACAAAAAGCGCGTTCTTGCTTTGAAACAAACCAGATACTATGGAAAAGACAGTCAGGATAAGGCTGGAATATTAAGATATACTAAAGTTGATAGTTCGATTTTTGATCTAAATGATATTCCCTTTCCTCAGACCGAAAGAGAATTGTCTTGGATCCTTTCATTTTATTGGTCGCTGGACAAAGCATTTGATGATATTTCTTCAATTGTTAATAATTTGGATCAAGGAATTGCACCAACCCAAGAATTATTAAATGCTATAAGTGCAAAGTATAAAGAAGCTGTTGAATCAGGGCTCGTTATATCTGAAGAATCACACAATGTATTGGTTACAATGGGGCTTTAATCTTAGCCGAGGTTTTTATGAATGAAATCTCGATAGATTCATTATTCGATTCTGATAGATGGACTGTTATTATTCAACTGGCCATTTTTTTGTTTGCACTTCTACTCTTAGTATTTCTCATGAATTTAATACTAAAACGGGTTGCCAGGCTGATTGAAAATGGAACGAATCAGAGAATTGGTGCTGAACTAGTTAGAGCAGTTAGAAAGCCCTTGATTGCCATTATGTTTCTTCAGGGTTTGTATTGGGCATTTAATTATTTCATTGATTCGAGGGATGAATTTTTTACTTATATAAACAATATTGTTGTTGTAGCTTCAATTTTTCTTGGATCGATAAGCTTAGTTGCCCTATTGCGTCTGTTATTCAGCGGATATCTCGATAACAGGTCAGACAAAGACTTAGGTTTAGGTGAGGCGAGAATTCTTCCCACTCTTCGAAGAATAACCACAATTTCAGTTTATATTCTTGCGATAATGCTATCTCTTGACTATATGGGCATCGCAATAAGTCCGATTCTCGCTGGATTTGGAATAGGTGGTTTGGCGGTTGCACTTGCTGTTCAACCTACGCTCAGTAATTTTTTTGCAGGTACTTATCTGGTTTCGGGCAATGTAATTACACCGGGTGACTTTGTTGAATTAGAAAATGGATTTCGCGGGTATGTTACAGAAATTGGATGGAGAAGCACTAGATTACGGACTCCATTTAATAATGCTGTAGTTATACCTAATTCACGACTTTCGGACAGCATGATTACTAACTATAATAATCCTGATGCTCCTATCGGGGTGTTAATTGAATGCGGGGTAAGTTATGAGAGCGACCTTCAATTTGTTGAAAAAACAACTATAGAAGTTGCTCAAAATATTGTTCGAGAATTACCAGAGGCAATTAATGATACCCCTTGGTTTTCCTTTAGTCGTTTCGGGGACTCAAACATAGACTTTTGGGTTTGGGTTACTGCTAGAGATTACCTTTCTTCTTTCAAGGTTCAGTCAGAAATTATTAAAGCGCTACACGGAAAATTTACTGAACATGGAATCGTCATTAACTACCCAGTTCGAACTGTATATATGGGCGAAGAACATTAATGACAGAATTTCCTGGCGACCCCGACGGGATTCGAACCCGTGATCTTCGCCGTGACAGGGCGATGTGTTAGGCCACTACACCACGGGGCCTCTAAAACATTGATGGTAGCTGTGGGGTTGCTGTTGTGTCAAGTGATTTAAATCTGTTTCTATCGATCTGGAACCGCTAGGGCGCCCTAGCGGTTCCAGACATAGAAAGACACTCTTAGCTTGGATTGCTAATGCGCTTCATCCACATTTGTTATAACCACATTCTCTACACATGAGGCACCCTTCTTGCGAAACCAGCGGCCCGGAGCATTCAGGGCAATTATTCCAGAAACCAGAGTTGGAATTGTTTTCAATTATTTCCTCTGGTTGAGTTATAGTCGCAATGGGTTCTGGTGATTCTTTATCAAAAAGCTCATACTGTGCTTCAACCAGATTGGGTGTAACCGTTCCGATTGCCCGTGATAATGCTAGTGCTAATGCATCTGGTGCTGAACGTACTAATACACCACTATCCCATACTGGATCATCTGTAATACCACGTAATTGATCAACAACTGCTTGAGGGTCAACGCCAGCTCTAAGAGCCATTGAAACCAATCTTGATATTGCTTCTAATTGAGCAGAGTCCGCACTTCCAGCTTTTCCTAACATTGAAAATAGCTCAAAAGGCTTCTCATTCTCATCAAAATTAATTGTTATATACATGTTTCCATGTCCAGTTCTTATCCGTTCTGTTATTCCCTGTACGCGAGAAGGGCGCATTCTTGGAACAAGTGGAGAAGAACCATTACCATTGCCTGATACTGATGCTACAGTTCCAGCAGTTAGGACCTCTTTTTCTCTACTTCCAGCTCTATAAACGGTTATTCCTTTGCATCCAAGTGTCCATGCCAGTAGATATGAGTTCCTGACTTCTTCTTGGGAGGCTTCATTTGGGAAATTAATAGTTTTGGAAATAGCTGAATCTGTTGATTCTTGAAAGGCAGCTTGCATCTTAACGTGCCACTCGGGAGAGATATCAGGAGCAGTTGGGAATACATCTTTTGCCCAATCGGGAACCGAAGAATGATCCCGTAATGAATTGCCTTCGGATAGATATTCAGTTAATTCGACACTATGAAATCCAGAGCCTTTACTGATTGATTCAAGTGAAGGATCAATGTAGTACAGGGTTTCGCCACCGAGAATATTTTGTTTTCTATATGCTAATGCAAAAATTGGCTCTACCCCGCTAGAACAGCCAGCAATCATTGAGATTGTTCCTGTAGGTGCGACGGTGAGGCGACATGCATTTCTCATAGGAGGGGCCCCTGGATAATCTAGCCGGCTACCTTTGAACGCAGGAAAACTTCCTCGAGTATAAGCTAATTCCGTAGAAGCTATATCAGCTTCGTCAGAGATGAATCGCATAATTGTTCTGCCAGTTTCAATGCCCTCTTCAGAGTCATATGAAATACCCAAACGAACGAGCATATCTGCGAATCCCATAACGCCCAGTCCTATTTTTCTTGTGAGTTTTGTCATGTGTTCAATGTTTGGTACGGAGTAAAGGTTGGCGTCTATAACATTGTCTAGAAAATGAACAGCGAGTCGAACAATTTTCCTCAGCCGTTCCCAGTCGATCGATCCACCTGAATCATCATACGAAAGCATTTTTGCTAAATTTATAGATCCTAAGTTGCAAGACTCGTAGGGAAGAAGGGGTTGTTCCCCACATGGATTGGTGGCAGTTATATCACCCAAATGAGGTGTTGGATGGGTTGAATTCACCTTGTCTACAAATATTACCCCAGGTTCGCCATTTCTCCATGCTCCTTCAACAATCATGTTGAAAAGTTCTCTAGCTGAGCGTTTTCCCACCGTTTCGTTAGTAACAGGGTCAATAATATCTAATTCTCCATCTGTTTGAACAGCCTCCATGAATGCATCAGTAGCTCCAACGGAGATGTTGTAATTATGTATAAGCCCCTCTTCTGTCTTGCACGTAATGAATTCTTCAATGTCAGGGTGATGAACATTCATTACAGCCATATTGGCTCCATCACGTTTTCCACCTTGAGTAATCATCGTAGATACTGATGAAAGATGTCTTAAAACTTCTATAGGGCCACATGCTTTTCCATGGGTTGTAGCTATTGGAGCACCCTTGGGGCGTAAATGGGAAAGAGGAACTCCAGTCCCACCTCCAAATTTTTGCACCATAGCTATATCTGTTGCTGTGGCCATAATATCTTCCATGCTGTCGTTAAGGGGTAGAACAAAACAGGCACTTAATGTTCCAGCTCCCGTACCTGCATTCATCATTGTGGGTGAATTTGGAAGAAATTCTAATCTAGCCATCATTTCATAAAAGGAATCAGCTGTAGACTTTACCAAGTTGTCTAGTTGAGCTTCTTCAGATTCGGTTTTTGAACTTTCAAAATAAAGTTTATCAATTTTAGCTATTGAGTCAGCGACTCGTTTAAACATCATTGTAGCTGTTTCTGCAAGATTACCGTCGTTGTCTTTGAGAAGATATCGTTTTTCTAACACGACTCGTGCGTTTTCTGTTATGACGGGTTCTCCTTGGTAATCATCAGCATTGGCATTCGCATTAATAATCGCGTTACTAATGATTTCTCTAGCTGAAGACCCGTTGGTATAATTCGATGCTTCCATTGCGGTAACTATGGACGCACGAACATCGGGGTCATCTGCAGCTTCCAATGCTCTTCTCAAGGACTCGAGCACACGATCGTTTGGTTCTGGTTCTTCTGAAGATCCGAATGGTTTTCTTTGGATGTCTAGCATGATTTACCTCTTTGTATTTTTATCGATTCAGAACAGATATTCACGTGTTCTGGTATTGATTGCTTGTATAATCTCAAGCCAAGCAATGATTAATGAATTTGTTTTACTTTGATGGTTTAGCCCTTCTTGGAGATAAAGAAATACTTTCTGGTAGTGGAAGTGTTAGTTGAGTACGCTCCAAGGTATCAGTTTCCTTTATTCCTTTACTCGATGTTTCGTCATCTAAAATATCTTCGATCTCTTTCTGAAAACTTTTGACGTCCTGGAAATTTCTGTAAATACTTGCGAATCTAACATATGCCACGTGATCAATTTGCAATAAATGTTCCATAACAAGCTCGCCAATTAGGCCACTAGGAATCTCAATTCTTCCAAGAGACCAAAGCTCTCTTTCTAAATTATCAATTAAGCGCTCTATATGTTCAGTAGTAACCGGTCGTTTTGTGCATGCACTAAGAACTCCTATATGTATTTTTCGCCTGTCGAATTCTTCTCTGTGCCCGTCTCTCTTTACCACCATTAGTGAAGAGGCTTGAACACGTTCGGATGTGGAAAACCGAAGGCCGCATAGAGAACACTCGCGCCGTCTTCTTATACCATCATCTGAATCTCTTGAGTCAGTAACTCGTGATTCTGTGTGGCCGCAGTACGGGCATTGCATTAGTGTGGTCTCCCTATTTGTTTACACAACTTGTTGTACTAAGTAATCACTCATGCACAACATGTAGTAGCATGCTATGCCAATCCACTAAACGTGTCAAGAGTAATAAACTATAAAAAATGTTAAATTTTATACAACTGTTTTTAGCAAAATAGATTTGCTTTCAGTTACAATAAATTCTGAATCCTAGAATAAGATGAATAAGCAAAAGGAAAAAACTTGAAAGATTTAAGGATAGCGATTTTCTTAGGGTTTTTACAAGGAATTACCGAATGGCTCCCAATTAGTTCTGAGGGAGTATTAGTTGTTGCATCAATTGCTTTTTTTGGACATGAATTAAGCCAGTCAGTTTCGTATGCTTTGTGGTTACATAGCGGCACCTCGTTGGCTGCTTTTTATGTTTTTCGGAAAGAAATGACTGGAACAATTCGAGAGTATTTGCTTTTTAATAAAGAGAAATCTGCAAGAAGCGATTTTTTGTTTTTGGCAACAGTGTTTAGTGTAATAGTTGGTGCAATTCTAATGCCCTATGCAAAGAATATCCCATTTGGATTTGAAAGTGAAACCATGACGTTAATCGGAATACTAATGTTTTTCACGGGACTAATTCAATTGAAAAAGCCGCGAAATGGTGTTCGTTTTGAGGAACATCTTTTGAGAACAGATGCATTTTTTGCCGGGATTGCCCAAGGGTTCAGCATTTTGCCAGGCCTTAGTCGTTCTGCATTAACCTTAAGTTGCCTTGCCTGGAGAGGCTTAGACCATCAATCTGCTCTTAGGTTAAGTTTTATGATGAGCATCCCTGTAACTCTTGGGGTTTCTTTGCTCCAGGGAGTGATTGGAGAAGTTATTGTCTCCAAAGAAATACTGATTGCAGCTGGAGTGAGTTTAATAACTGGAATTACTTCAATGAAAATTTTATTGTTGCTCACACAAAAAATAAATTTTGGATTCTTTATGGTTCTGACTGGATTGCTAATTATTATTGGTAGCAATTTATAAAGAAACAACAGAGGTTTGTAAGTATTTTATTTGCAGGATAAAATTCAGGTAAAACAGATCAATTTTGAGGCAATTATGACAGGTCTCGATATAGCAATTTCTATATCTCTAATCATCTCAGCCTTTTTGGGTTGGCGTACAGGTGTTATAAAAGTAATATCATCAGCCGTTGGTATTGGTTTAGGTGTTGTTTTCGCTAGTCGATATGGCAACAAGCTGGTTTGGCTTGAAAATTTTATTGAAAGCGATTCGATAGTTACTATTGCTGGCTTCTCTGTTATTTTTCTAATAACATTTATAGGTTCAGTACTTTTGGCTAATGCAGTGAGAAAAATATTGAGTTTCATGCTCTTGGCTTGGGTTGACTCTGCTGCAGGTGCCACAGCAGGAATTCTTACAGCTTCCATAGTTTGGGTTGCGATTATTGCATTAGTTGGATCTCTTCCTTTTGATGGGCCACGCAACTCTTTTGAAGACTCAAAGGCTGCTGAAGTTTTAACAGATAATAGTTCGTTTTTCTTAATTCTTTTACCGGACGACTACAAGGATGTAATTTCTTTTATTGGAGCAGACTATACTGTGCCTTCGATTTCAATAATAAATCTTAAACCAAAACTTGACGAAAATGGCGGCAAGCTTGAAGCCACTTTAATGGTTGAAAATTCTAACCCATTTGGTGCAAATCTTCGATCTTTGGAGTATGAGCTTTATACAATTGTGGACAATGTAGAACAATCACTAGGACAGGGATTAAATAAAGAGATATATATAAAAAGAGAATCAGAAACACCTGTAGAAATTTTTATTAACATAAAAGAAAATATTTTTGACCATGATAACTTTGGTGTTAGGGGAAATGCAGAAATAAAATTTCCCCTAAGCTCAAAATCGGTATCTATTCCATACGATACAGGTATATTTAATAATTTATCCCTTAATTAATCTATTTAATAGATCAAAATGACAGAATTAGACATAAGGGTGTACAATCGTTCTTGAGTAATATGTATCAAGCTTTTTAAAGAGGTAACAGCATGAACTTTATAAGAGGTATTGGGCTTCCAGAATTACTTATTGTTCTTTTTATAGTTCTATTAATTTTTGGAAGCACTAGGCTTCCTAAATTAGCAAATTCTATGGGTAAAGCTATTAAGGAATTTCGAAAGGGAGCAGGAGAAGGCGAAGAACTTGTATCTAAAAGAAGATCAAAAAACAGTTCAGATAAATAAATTACTAATGAGTAGTTTAGGAGCTATGAATGGATTTTGGCGGCTTTAGAATAGAAGAACCAATTCCACAACTTGATAACCCCCATATGTTTGTTACTGTTCGGGATTGGGTCAATGTTGGAAATGTTGGAGCGATGGCGCTGAATTACATGGGTGAATCTTTCGACTCAAAAAAACTTGGAAGAATTGAAAAACCTGGAATCTACTACGATTTTACTCGATATAGACCCAAACGAAAGAAAGACGGAACATTAAGTGTTCCGAATACTTCTATTAATTACATCAAAACACCAGAAAAAGAAGATTTTATACTTGTTGATGCTCTTGAACCGCATTGGGATGGCGAAAAGTTTGTTGAGTCCCTTCTTGACCTTGCAAGTTATTTCGGAGTTAAAAGGTACGCACTAATTGGTGGCATGTATGGAAGTTCGCCACATACAAGACCACTAAAAATGAGTGGAAGAACTACTGAGAAGACGATACAACAAACCTTTGACACATTTGGAGTTCAGGAAAGCAAATACGGTGGCACCACTACTATAATGGTTCTTGCAAGTGAGCGTGCGGCTGCACGGGGAATTGATATGATGCATCTTATCGTTCAACTTCCTCCTTATGTCCGAGTAGAGGAGTTTTATCGTGGAGGTGAAACATTACTCAAAGTATTAAATTCAATTTACAAACTCAATATTGATTTAGAAGATGTTGCAGTACAGGCTGATCAGCAGCAAATAGAACTCAATAAAATCGTTGAAGGCAATCCTCAGGTTCGTGCTTTATTGAGACAACTTGAGGCAAATTATGATTACCGTGCAGAAGATATCAAAGATTCTTCAGATACAGAAGGATCTACTGAATTGTCCGATGAACTCAGACAGTTTATTAATGATATTGAAACTGGTAACGATTAATGTTTAATCGCTCTGGCTAATGCTTGAGCTTTAGACAAAGTAGATATTAGGAGAACAGAAATGTTTAAAGTTGTTCTTGAAGTTTTTAAAGGCTATGGGCCGGTTCTTGTAAAAGGCTTTCCTTCCATTGCATTAGCGTTAGCAATCCTCTCTTTTGTTATTGCATTAACTGCTTTGTCTGAGTCCAGTTCTATAAATTCAATAAGCACCACTTCACTTGAAAAAAATATTCAATCATTACTAAAGTCTGAGCAAGAAAATACGCTAACCAGACAAATAACGGCTTCTCAGTCAGATAAATTGGATGAAATTGAAACAATCAATAATTCATTGAGCCAATCAAGAGATCAAATATTAATTGAACAACAATCAATAATTCAGAATCAAAAAGAACTTACTTCTCAAGTTCTTGCCGCTGAGGAAAATCTCATTCAAAGACTTAATGGTCAACATGATCTTGAAAAACATATTCAAGGACTAAATAATCAAATAGCAGAACAAGAAGCCTCCTTGGAAGATTCTGTAAAAAACGTGGAACAGGTAAAAAGTAATCTTTCTGACACTATCAAAATATTAACTAATAATACAAAGAAGTTATCCGAACTAGATAGCAAAACATCAATTCATAGTGATGATTTAACTAATCTTATAACTACTCAAGTTAATCTTGAGTCTAAGATCGTCCAACTGCAGAAGGATGTTTCAAAGTTAACTTCTAAAGTTGCAGAAGCATCTGTTTATGCTGAAACTGCAGATGCATATTTTGAATGGAAATATGTTAAGGCAGTCAGTAGTGGACAACCAGATTCTGAAGAGCAGATTAATCTTGCAAATGAAACCCTATCAAATACTGTTCTAGCTACACCAAATCAAGAGTTGAAAGTTTCTTTTAATGATTGGCAGCAATCAATAATAACGCATCTTAAGGAAAAACGAGAAGGTGAATTCCTAACTAAATTAGGGAATTTGTTAAATGCGGCATTAGCTCCTGAATAATGGAGCGTATTTAACTTTATTACATTGCTTGTAATGTTCGACGAATGTAATGAGGATGATTATGGATTCGAAAGCAGCAGGGTTAACGTTGTCACTTGGAATTGTAATTGCAATTATTGGCTATATTTTGTGGCAAAGCACAATAGGGTTAGATACAAAGCTAGATGATATAACAACTATTCTTCAAAATTCAGCTGATGGTGTTAATATTCTGCAAATAGCTACTATTATGGTAGGTGTTGGTTTAGTTGTTCATGCTGTAGGATTGTTAAATACCCGAGGGATTGCTGGTGGAAATAGTGAAAACCTAGGAATATTTTGTATTATCACTGCGATTTTCATATGGGTTACTAGTCTTAGTCTAAGTTTAGCCATGGCAGAAATGGGCGAAAAATATCTTGCAGCTCTTCCAGGTGCACAAGCTGGAGACGCTACTGCGATATCAATTGTTGGAAGTATCGAAGTTGCCGGCGGATTTACCCAATCTGTTCAAGTAGCTGCAAATAGCTTAGCAGCGTTACTAGCTGGAATAGGCTGGATTTCTGTAGGCATTGCCTACAGAGGAAGTGATTTTAAAGGAGCGTTGTCATTTCTTCCTCTTGGTTGGCTAGCTATCTTACAAGGGTTGATTTTAGTTGTGGCTATGATTGTCATTAACCCATTAGTAAGCCTTGAAGCTGGTAGTCAAATTTCAGGAATAAGTTTTGTATTAATTGTTCTTTGGTCTGTGTCTGCTGGACTTAAGCTGTATAGCTCATCTGATTAAAAAGTAAATGAGCTACATATCAATGTGTTTGTTACCAGATAGATATTCCTGTGGTTCTTTAGAAAAGGCGACTCTACAACCCGGTGCACAAAAATAAAAAATTTCTCCGTTGTGTTCGAACGTACCACCATTAGGGGTGTCTTTTGACACGTACATACCACATACTGGATCCGTTGCCTTGTTTCCGTTTGGAAGCATTCTAAGCAAAATGTTTTTCATAACCACAACTTAAAGAACAAAATTATTTCCATCAGGCTTTATAACGTTGAATCTTATATTTTGCAAGTTCAAGAGTATCTTCATTAAGAGAAACCTCTTTTAGATCGTTATGCATAGAAAACTCCTCAATAAGTTCTTTGATAACGTTTTGTATCGTAACCTGGCCAATTTCGTCTGAAATACTTCCTACAGTATTGGAATTCCATACAATTTCAAGATGAGAATACACATCAGATAGAATCTCTTTGATTGATCTATTGTTCGCTACTACTATTATTCCCCCAAGGTACGTTGCTCTTGAAGCTATTCTTTGTCCTAAACCAATAATTTTTTTCAGGTGTCTGGCATTTACACTAAAATCTCCTGGGCAATATTCTCCTTCGATCTTGCCGATATTTGCATCTACTCCTAAATTTCTTAACACTGCACGTAGCGAATTCGATATACCAATGAAACGTGGAATAAGGCCAGATCTAGGTAGATCGGATCTTTTAATTATTGAGAAAGCAATAGTCGTATCTGTCATTGCGACTGCTCGACCCCCAACAATTCGACGAGTTCCTTGGAATCCGTGAAGAGCCGCAGATGCTTTTGCAGAATCATATCCTCTAGATACAACATCCTGCGGTCCAAATGCTACTACTTTTGGAGGGACATATATTCTTATTGTGTCCTCTTCTTCCCCATTACTTATTCTGTCCAATAAAGCCTTAGAAATTGCAATATCTAAGGAGGGGTTTTCAGGATAAGACTCGGTAACTAAGTTCATCGTTAACCATTTATTTTGAAAATTTCGTTATTTAAATCAAGTCGTTTCGAAGAATATGGCGATGGATTACCTGTGTGGAATCCATCCATTGGGATTGAAGCGTTTGATCTTAGTGCCTCTATTAAGTCATATTCATTTCGGATGTCTTCATCAAAGTAAGTTGATCCCTTGCCTAGTCCTTGTAGCGAATGCGCATCGCTTCCACCTGTACCACTAATTCCCAACACTTCTGCTACTTCTTGGGCAAAACGATTTTCAGTGTCAATATTTCCGCCGTTAACAACTTCTATGGAGTCCATCAGAGGAAACACAGGGTGTTTCGATGCCTCTTCAGCGGTATCAGGAAAGTTTTGAGTGTCTCTGAAAAGTATATTTTGAGAGTAAACACCTTGAAGATCAAAGAAAAATCGAAATGGATGTGCGAGTATTAAGAACCCTCCAACGTCATCAATTTCTTTTCTAAGCAACTCTACTTGTTCTATGCCCCCATGGAAGCCAGTTACCTGTTTTTCTAGTCCAATAGCAATTACATGACCTAGTGGAGTATAGACTTCCAAGCCTCGAATCAGAACGAGATCATGTGAGTCTGAAAATTTTTCGAAATCATACTTTGCCCAACCTTCATGTTCGGCAACCATAATTCCAGTTAAGCCAATTCTCTTAGCCTCTTGAAACATATCTTCCGGATCTAGCCCACTATCTGCACTTCCTCGGTTAGTATGAACGTGTAAATCAAAGATTGATGGCAATACAGATTCCTTTTTGATCATAAAAGTTTTGGGGACATTTTTATGTGTAACGGAATTTAGCTTCAACGTCAAGTGTAAATAAACAAAAAAGTATTGACAAATACAATCAATAGAGTTAGTTTGATTCGGTTAGAAGTTTTATACATAATTTGTATTTAACTTTTGTAACTAACGAAATTGGTTCCGGGAGGATTGAAAATGGATTTTAGATACCATTATACTGATGAGCAAGAAACGTTTAGAACTGAAGTCCGAGACTACTTGTCTGCAAATATTCCTGAAGATATGAGATCACCAGTTGATGCTCGATTGAGTCTTACACAAGAGCAGTACAAGTTCTGGCGTGTTATGCACCAGCAATTGGCAGCAAAAGGTTGGATGTACCCAACATACCCTGCTGAATATGGTGGTGGTGGACTTAGTGGAGACCATGAAACAATTATCATGGAAGAGTTTGAACGAGCAGGTGTAGTAAGAGACTTCACCAATGCTTTGTGTTTGCCTACATTGATGGTTTGGGCAAATGAAGAGCAGAAGCATCAATTCCTTACTCCTCTTCTAAAGTGTGAGAAGGTTGCATTTCAAAATTTCTCAGAACCTGAAGCAGGTTCAGACTTAGCTTCACTTCAAAGTCGAGCTGAACGAGATGGTGATGATTGGATAATTACAGGAACTAAAACATGGGTGAGTGGACACGGTGATCCAGATTGGCTGTTTGGACCAATAGTCACTGACCAAGATGCACCTCGACATAGAAACCTTGGTTATTTCATGATTCCTTCGCCAGCTGAAGGCCTTTCAATCCAAAGGCTCGATCTTCTGACTGGTCATGACCAACAATTTATTTTCATGGATCATGTTCGTGTTGCTGGCGACCACCTTATTGGCGGCGATCATCAAGGTTGGCAGGTTGCACAAAGCACACTTGAGATTGAGCATGGTGGACGTGGTGTAGCATTCCCTAAGGATGAACCTTTAGAGAATCTCATAGACTACGTAGAGACTGCAAGCAATGGTGAAGGTGCACTTGCTGAAGATCCAGTTGTTCAACAACTTGCAATGGAAGCAGTTATTGATTCTCAGATCAATGCTCTATTCCAAAGAAGAAACTACCACCTCTACCAAGCAAGGGAAGAGATGACTTACCATGGCTCTCAGAGTTCTCTATGGAGAAAAACCTTCAACATGACTAATGCTGATAGGGCCAGAGAAATCATGGGTATGTATTCAATGACAGGTGTTGATGAACCAACTGCACCATATAAGGGACAACCTGAGGTTTACCAGCGTGGGAGTTTAGTTGGAGCACATCCTGGAGGAACAATTGAAATCCAAAAGGTAATTATTGCACGTAGAATGGGTATTAGCCGAACTAAAGAACGTGCTGCTGCAACACCATCTACAACTGGGGCTACTGGAGTTTAATACCCAGCAACCCAAAAATTGATAGTTTAAAGAAGCAGGGCTCCAATCATTCTGGAGCCCTGCTTTTTCTGTAGTGCACATGTTGATTGTTTTAGGAGGATGCCTAATGGATTTTCGAGAACAAGAAGAATCTCAAGAACGTAAAGCTTTTAGACAAATTGTTCGTGAATGGATGGAATACCATAAACCTCAAATATCTTCTCAACCTTCTGGTAATGGTAGATTGCCTGCAGAAACTCAGGCTGAGGTTAGAAAATTCCGTGTTGCACTAGGAAAACAAGGGTGGATCGCTCCCACCTACCCTAAAGAGATTGGTGGTGGTGGTCTCCCGCCTGTTCCGGCCTCAATTATTCAGGAGGAGATTCGAAGATTGGCGGTTCCTTTTATGGGTGACAATGATCGATGGATTCCTGCTATGATGTTATGGGGAACGAATGAACAGCGTAGAAAATATCTTTTGCCTGCTTTACGTGGTGAATCTATTACATGGCAACTTTTCAGTGAACCTCAGAGTGGATCGGATCTAGCTGAAGTAAGAACTACTGCTGTTGAAACCAGTGATGGTTACCTTATCAATGGTCAAAAAGCTTACATTACGGGAAGATTTGATCCAGATCAATACTGGACTTTGGCGGTTACAAGTTCAGATCGACCGCAGAAGACGAATTTAGGTATATTTATGATTGATGCTAGTATTCCTGGAGTTTCAACTGAACCACAAAGGCTTTTAAACTGGGATCATGGAAATGAGCAAAATGTTTTCTTAGAAAATGTTCTAGTTCCCAAGAATTCTCTTGTTGGAGGCTTATATCAAGGTTGGGAAATTGCTCAAACGATATTAGAAGGTGAGCGAGGTGGTTTTGCATTTCGGATGAGTGATGATGGAACCATGGAAAGTATTATGGAGTTCCTAAAGGAAGAGAGAGAACGTAATTCTGCTTCGTAGTAACAAAAGGAACCAAGATTGAAATTTACTCAAGAATATTCTGATGATCAAGAAAATTTCCGAAAACAAGTTAGACAAAAGCTAGAACAGCTTGAAGCTCCAGAATACAAATCCGTTAATTCCAAGATTGAATATTTAGGATCACAAGGTTGGCTTGTGCCCGCTTCGGAAATTCAAAATGGAGGAGCATCTTTGTCGGAAGATCGCATCTTAATTTTAGCTGAGGAACTTGATAATGTAGGTTTGTTGCAATATGTTGATAGTAATATATCAAAAATCCACGAAATTATTTCTTCTGATGTACACTCGGAATATAGTGACGATTGGATACATTCACTAGCAGCAGGACAATTTTCTGCGTGGACTCCCCTAATTCATCAAAATGGAAATCCTGACCCTGAAGAATTCACGATTGTTGCACATGAAGACGGAGATGAATATGTGTTAAATGGACAAGGGGCTTTTGCAGGTAGGGGTAAAACCCCAGGAATAATTTGGACTCTTGCACGAATTAATCTCGATCAGCCACTTATAAATAATATTCTTGGATTAATAGTTCCTGGTAACCAAGAGAATTTGATTGTCGAAAACATTAATGGCCCAATGGGAAATATTATTCATAAGGTTTACTATAAAAATACAAGAATACCGAGATCTTATGTTATTGGTTCAAATGGTGATAGTTTTGATTTTTTTCAATCAATTATGAATAAACCAACTGAATTTGATAATGGTATTAATAATAATAGAATTCTCAACGATCTAATTGAATTTGCTACCCAAGTTGATTCTGACCAGACTCGATTAATTGATGATGCTGTATTACAACAAAGCATCATGCGAATATATGCTTTAAACCATATTAGCAAATTGTTTCAATCAAGAGACCAGTGGCTTAGTAGTTCAGATGAAAATATTACTTATCAACGAGCCCAAACACGTAAATGGCAAAAAGAAACGGCGCTTCAATTGGCTAAAATTACCAGAGATATTATTGGTGTATATGCACTATTAGACGAGAACGAACCAGGTGTTCCTGCTAATGGTCGTTTTTTGACTCAACAGATGGAAACTATTTTAGATCCTCGAATAGCAGATGCTATGGAAAGTGATAGCGAATTAATAGCAAGGGAAATAGGGTTGCTTAATATTAATGACTAAATATGTCATTAATTCTTTCTAACCTATGGTAAAAAAGTTAATATTGCGATATTATCCTATCCGTTCTAAACGTAATGTTTGAAATTTAATAGAGCCTAAGGGGGGTTCAATGGATTTATCATTAACTGAGATGCAGCTATTGCTGCAAAATCAGGCTAGAGAGTTTTTGGATGCAGAGCTTCCAAAAGCAAGAGTTCTGGAGATCGACGAAAGCGAAAAAGGCTTTGATCCTGATTTATGGCAAAAAATTAGTGAATTAGGATGGTCAGCAATGGCAATTCCTGAAGAATATGGTGGTTCAGGCAACTCTTGGACAGATTTAGGGGTTGTCTATGAGATACTTGGTCAATATGCGTGTCCAAGTCCGCATCTTTCTTCTTCAGTTATTTGTTCACAACTGATTCTTAGCGCAGCATCAGAAGAACAAAAGCAGGCAATATTACCAGGTATTGCTTCTGGAGAACAAATATATGCTTTTGCTTATACTGAAGAATCTTACGGATGGGAATCTTCAAATGTAACCCTCTCAGCAACTGCCGATGGTGGGGGATATGTCCTTAATGGAACAAAACTTTTTGTTCATGATGCAAATGTTGCAGATAAATTGATAGTAGCTGCGCGAACAGATAATGGAATTGGACTTTTTGTTGTGGACGCAAATGATTCCGGTATTGCAATCCGAACTCAAACTGGATGGATTGGTCCAAAAGTTGCAGAGGTTAAGATTAACAATGTTAAGGTAAGTTCCGCTGATGTTCTTGGGTCTCCTGGTGGGGTAGGATCTGCAATTGAGCGAGCAATGGATTGTGGAACTGCCATGTTAAATCTCTATATGGCAGGTGGAACACAAAGAGTATATGAAATGGCTCGCGATTACAGTCAGGACAGAATTGCATTTGGTGTTCCTATAGGTACATTCCAAAGAGTTCAGGATCATGTGATTGATGCACTTAATGCTGCTGATGCTGGTAAATGGACAGGATTTGAGGCAGTTTCATATTTAGATGAAGGAATAGCTGAAGCACAAAATGCAATTTCACTTTCGAAAGCTGTTGTAAGTGATGGATTTCCATTAGCTTGTGATGCGTCACATCACGTTCATGCTGGTGTTGGGGCCGATTTAAATTATGGGTTAACTCAATATACAAAAAGAGCCAGAACTCTGCAGCATTATTTGGGAGATGCCATATATCATCGAAAGAGAATGGCTAGTTTAATAATTAAAAAATAATTCCCAGTTAAAATAACATTAGTAAAATAAAGGCGAGCGGATAGCTCGCCTTTATTTTACTAAGCATATGGTGTATGAAATGAATATAGACCTTGTAGCGTTTGGTCCAGTAGTTTTAGCTGATCTTATTTTAGTTGATGAATTACCTTTAATAAATACTGGAATACAAGTAAAAAATATTAATAAATATCTTTCAGATGATGCTGTTATTGTTGCAACTTTACTTTCTCAATGGAAAATGAACACTGGGCTTATATGTACGGAAATCCCAGATGATGATCAAGGGCAAAAGATATTAAATTGGCTTCATGAGCTTAATATTATCGGTGAATTTCGTATCTCCCCCAACGCTGAAAAACCTTATGAAGTGACTATATCTGATTCCTTTGGTAATCGAACCTATTTCTGGCGGAGAGATTATGATTTTTTAAAATCTCTTGACTCTGCAAATATAGATATTATTGCTGATTCCAAATTCCTTTATGTTGATTGGTATGATGATTACCACATATCAAGACCTATTGAATTTGCTATTTCTCGTGATGTTCCAGTTTTTTTGAATCTTGAATATGGGCATCAATACCAATCAATTCTTGATAAATATGCTAAATATTCAACTATCGTTCAGTCGGTTACGGATAGTCAACAACATAATCCTTCAGCTGCTTTAAATGTAGCTAATAAAATTCTTAATGCTGGACCTAAGATTGTTATTGTTACTATGGCTGAAAACGGATGTTTGGTTGCTGCTGGAAATCAATATGTGAGAGTCCATCCACCTACAAATCTTAAGGTGGTTGATGTGAATGGAGCAGGAGCTACTTTTTCTGCTGCTTTTCTTTTTGGGTTTCTTAATGATTGGAAATTAGACGAGATTGCAAGATTTGCTGTTGCTGCTGCATCGTTGAAGTGTACGGAAATTGGTGTTGTTGCTTTTCCCATAAACGAGATCAAAGAGTTGAGTAAATTTCTGGATGTAGAATTTTGGTAAGCTCTATTTATTTTTCAGCGATCTTTCCAATATTTTCCAGATGGTCTTCTATGTAGCAGTGACCAAAGTAATATACTAAATAGTCTTTGCCGTTTCTCTCTTCTAAATACTCCCTTTTAGGACTTAATGTATTACTTTCAAGATATGAATCTAATAAATTTTTTTTATTGGATTCATATTCTTTATCCATGACTATTAATACTCGTTGTTCAGTTTCCTTTACTTCAATGGTTTCAATGTGCATCTTACCCTTCTTTCTATTGAGCTTTTGGGTTTTATTGAAAATCTTCAGCTTTTAGTCTTGCTTCTCTCATTTGAGCAATGTGGTTACGAGTATGCCCTTCCAATAAATGCCCACACATTCCCTTAATTGAAAAACCTCCTGCATAATCTAGAAGCCTACTTAGCCCCGCATGTCTTTCAGGTTCTGGAAGCGAGAGCCTATAGTAATGACCTGGTGGTGTTTCGTATAATATTGCTCGGTCCTCTTCATTAATTTCGGGCACAACTGAAAGGTACTCTTTTTCAGTTATCCATCCTAGTAATTCTATAAGTTCATCAGTAGATTGTTTCAGGTCGGTAAGAATATTTTGTAATTCTGGTATTTCTATTCCTTGAGCATCAGGGTGGTTAAACGTAAATATCTGTCGCTTATTTTTTTCTGGACGTGTAATTTTAGCTGCCTCGAGTGAACCTCTTACTCTATGTATCCAGATGATCCAAAAACGAACGACAGGTGCAATATGCTCAGCTGTTTCAAGGAAACTCCAATCGTCTTCACCTGGGCGGATGGACATAATATCGGAAGTAACGGCACGAAACTCATCTGCCAACTCCCCGTAAGCTAATTCCAACTCATTTAAAAATTCTGATACCGTTGAATTGTTAACCACGTTGATGCTCCTTTATTGCTCAACAGGATATTTTTCCAATAATTCAGCTTCTGACATGCCATCTGCTAAGAGCACATCTTCGTCATATAGTAGTTTACCTGTAAATTCCTGAGGATTTTTATTACAGATAGCGACTACTGCATCACCCATTAGTTCCCCACTCATTCTCCACCCTGAATAGGAAGGATCACTGTTTGCGACAAGAGTGCGAAAATAGTGTCCACCCTCTGTCCATTCTGGTTTACTTGGAGAAAGGGTGGTCACAGATATGTTGCTACTGTACATTTCTGCAGCTAATCCCTGCGTAAATCGTTCTAATGCAGCCTTTGAAGTACCGTAAGTTGTGCCTCCACCTGATTGAACAAATTCTCCACTATAGGGCCCTTCACCTGGTCCTATAGCTGCTCCTGAAGAAATATTGACGATGTGTCCTTTACCTATATTTACCATTTGAGGTAATACTGCCCTACAAAGCATATAAGGACCTCGAACATTTATACGATACGAAAGATCAAAATGTCGAGGTTGCATGGAAAGTATTGTTCCAGGTGTTTGTATTCCTGCATTATTTACCAAAATATCAAGTTTGCCATATGAATCTACAATTTTGGCAATAACTGATTCTATATCTTCTTCTCTAGCGACATCACATCTCATTGCTATTCCATCACCACCAGCTTCTTTCATTAACTGCACAGTTCTCTCTAGTGAGCCAGGAATATTTGAGTCTGAATCAGTTTCTGTTCTAGCTGTTGCAACTGTGAAAGCACCTGCTCTGGCCAAAGATACAGCTATATCCTTTCCCAAACCTCTGCTTGCTCCAGTTACCATTGCAATTTTACCATTTAAGGAACTCATCCATTACCTCCATATATGCAATTACTATCGGGAATCTTATGTACTCAGTAGGAATGAGTCAAGATTCCATTGTTTTGATAGCAGAATCAAGATACTTTGAGGTTATAAATTTGATGGTTTTTATGGTCGGGGTGATTGGATTTGAACCAACGACCCCCTGCACCCCATGCAGGTGCGCTTCCGGGCTGCGCCACACCCCGACAACGACGGTGAATTATACATAACAAACTAGTAGACCTCAAGTTGTTATTGTTTTAGAAATAGTTTTGGCAGCTTTGGTTTTCTTCCTCTTAAAGCAGAATAGTTAGGTGAAAACTGACGCATCATTTTTTGCATATCTTTAAATTGTTTGAGCAATTGATTTACATCCTGAACAGATGTCCCACTACCACTAGCTATTCTGCGTTTTCTCGATCCGTTTATAATAACTGGCTGATTACGTTCTCTAGGGGTCATTGATAATACGATTGCTTCAAATCTTGAAAGACGCTTTTGATTACTATCTGCAGTCCCAAGTTGATTTTTCATTTGCGACATTCCTGGTATCATGCCCATTATTTGTTCTAGAGGCCCCATTTGATTTAGGACGCGAATTTGATCTAGCAAATCCTGAAGGTTAAAGTTTGCTTGAGTAAATTTTTTTTCTAATGCTCTTTGTTTTTCTTCATCAACTACAGCTTCTGCTTTTTCAATAAGGGATAAGACATCCCCCATTCCTAAAATCCTTGATGCCATCCGATCAGGATGAAATGTTTCTAGGAATTCTGGTTTCTCCCCAGTTCCAACAAACTTGATTGGAATTCCGCTTACTGCTGTTACAGATAATGCTGCTCCACCTCTTGCATCCCCGTCTAATTTGCTCAATATTAAACCTGTTAATTCTGTTACTTGTTGAAATTCTGATGCAGTTTTAACTGCATCTTGCCCAGTCATTGCATCAAGTACAAGTATGGTTTCACATGGATTAATTGTTTTCTTGATTTCTTGAAGTTCTTCCATTAATTCCGTATCTACAGTTGTTCTTCCTCCTGTGTCAATTATTAGCCATTTTGTTCCATCTTGTTTTGCTTGATTTAAAGCACTCATAGATATCTCGAGAGGTGTGCCATCAGATTCATTACTAGTATAAAAAGGGACGTCGATACTCTTTGCTAATGTTATGAGTTGATCAGAAGCAGCTGCACGCTTTGTATCAGCTGGAACAAGAAGAGGAGAGGTGTTATATAGATTTTTTAAATAAAGTGCTAGTTTAGCAGCAGTAGAAGTTTTACCTGAACCTTGTAAACCTACCAAAAGAATGACACTTGGTGTTGTTGTTCCTTCTGACAACTTGCTAGTAAAAGATCCTAATGTAGCTTTAAGTTCATTATCAACTGCTTTAATAACATGCTGACTTGGATTTAAACCTTGTGCTAATAAATCATCAGTTAGTTGATTTTTTAATCTGGAGACAAAATCTCTAGCAACTTTAAAGTTAACATCAGCTTCAAGCAGCGCAATACGAATACTTTTGAGGGTCTCGTCAATGTCTTTTTCTGTCAATCGCCCACGGTTTGTTATTTGTTTAAATGTGAGATTGAGTTTTTCAGTAAGAGACTCAAACATTATGTACTCCTCTTATTATTCTAGGAGGTTTGGTTATCTTTTGGCAAAATGTTGAAAAAAATTATAGATTAATTTATTTCTTAGATCATTCTAGATCTGCTAAAGAGTCTCCAGATTTAATTGTTATTCTAAGTGGTACACTAAAATTTATGTTTTTTGAGAATTCATCAAATACATTTTCCATGCTTTTTTTAAGTTTAACACTTAAGAGTTCTATTTCCTCATTTGGTGCTTCAAAAACAAGTTCATCATGAATTTGAAGTACCATTGAGGTTTTCATTTTTGAAGAGACAAGCTCTTTTGTTATTGATAACATGGCAAGTTTAAATATTTCAGCAGCTGTACCTTGAATGGGCATATTGATTGCAAATCGTTCGTTAGCAGATCGAACTACGGAATTAGCGGACAATATCTCAGGAATATAACTTTTTCTTCCATGTAACGTTTGTGCATAACCAAAAGTTCTCGCAAAATCTATCGTTGATTCTTGATAAGCCTTTAAAGTAGGAAATTGATTAAAATAATGTTCAATAAATTCTGCACCTGATTCTATAGAGAGTTCTGTTTGTTGTGAAATCCCATAAGCACTAACCCCATAGGCAACTCCAAAGTTGAGAACCTTAGCAACTCTACGCATTTCTTCTGTAACTTGATCGATTTGAACGTTATATATGAGGGAAGCTGTTGATGCATGAATATCTAATTCTTTTAGAAAAACATTAATCATGTTTGGATCTTGAGATAGGTGTGCCAATACTCTGAGTTCGATTTGTGAATAATCAGCAGATATTAATTTGTGATCGGAACTTGTTACTTGAAATGCTTTACGTATTTCTCGTCCTTGACTTGTTCTAATAGGGATATTCTGAAGATTGGGCTCACTTGAAGAAAATCGACCTGTTGATGAACCAGTCTGGTTATAAATAGTGTGAATCCTTTTAGTTTTTGTGTTTACCATTTTTGGCAAGGATTCAACATAGGTTGACTTCAGCTTGCTTAATTGACGTGAGTGTAATATTAACTGAATGACTGGATGATAATTTTGCAAAGATTCAAGAATTGCAGCATTTGTAGAGTAATTGCCATTTCTTGTTTTTTTTGGCTTAGCTCCAGTAAATGTTTTTTCGTGTAGTTTCATTTCGTCGAAGAGCACCTCTCCGAGTTGTTTGGGTGAAGCTATATTGAAATCGTGTCCAACAATATTAAATATTTGGGTGTTGGTTGTATTTAATTCAGAGGTAAATTTTTTGTTGAGCTCTTGCAGAAGCGTTGCATCTAAATGGATACCATAAAATTGCATTTCAACCACTATAGGTACTAATGGGAGCTCGATATCACAATAGAGGTTATTTAGTTCAGCATGATCTAATTCCTTGTCAAGTTTTTCCCATAATCGATACGTGTAATCTGCTTGAATACATGTATTTAGAAAGTGGTTTTTGTTTGCAAATAACGTTCCCTCAAAAGAAGTATTGTTTAGTTCTTGTATTGGCATTTCAATACCTAAACATGTATATGTTAAGTCTTTAATTTGATTTGTTTTGTAACCTAAAAGATGTCCTGCTAAACTTACATCAAATTTTAATTTCGGAATCGTAAATCCATTATTTTTTAAGATAGTAAGATCTAAGTTGCCATTGTAAAAACAAAGGTCAATTCCAGGAATAGATAATATTGCTTGAGCAAAATGTTTATTTATAGCACTTTCTTCTACTGAAATATATTTAGCCTTGGTAACCCCTGTAGAAATTGCAATGCCAATTAAGACATTTCCCATTGGATGCTCTTTCGAGCTAACATTTTCCGCAGGAACATAATTGAGAGATATGCTAGCCTTATTTGTTTTTATGCATAAATCCATAAGAATTTCTAATTCTTCCTCATTGGAAACCTGTGAATAGTTTTGTGGAGACAATTCTGGAATATTATCTGGATTGTTTTTCTCTATCGTGTATATTTCAGGCAACCTATTCACGAGACTCGAAAATTCAAAGTGATTTAATTTTGTTATAGCTTTTGTTCTATCGAAGTTTTGTAGAGTAGCTTCTTCAATATTTATATTGACAGGTGCTGTTTGTAATATTTTCACTAACTCCTGCCCTTGATATGCAGCAAATTTATGATCTTGGAGAAGTGTTTTCGGTCTGGATTCAATTTGATCAATATTTGAATATATGTTTCCAAGTGTTCCGTACTTTAATAAAAGTGGTGTTGCTGTTTTATCTCCCATTCCAGGAATTCCTGGAATATTATCGGATTTATCCCCACAAATTGCTTTTAGATCTATCAGTTGTTCAGGTTCTAGTCCTGAGTATCGTTCTCTAACTTTTGCAGGATTGTATAAGGTCTGCTTTCCCATGTTTTGTTGCATCAATACACCAACTGAATCAGAAACAAGCTGAAGAAGATCTGAATCCCCTGTCATTATTATGGTTTTTAATCCATGATTTGTAGCTTGTGCAGATAATGTTCCTAGAATGTCGTCAGCTTCATATCCGTCAAGTTCGTAGAATGGTGTATTTAATGCTGATAATAATTCCTTTACTAATGGAAATTGGGATCGGAGTTCATCTGGGCTGCTTGGTCTGTTTGCTTTGTATTCTGAATAAATATCAGATCTGAATGTAGGGGCTGGCGTATCAAACGCTACAGCTAGATGAGTAGGTTTAATATTTTGAATTGCTCCAAATAGCATTTGAGCGAATCCATATACTCCCCTTACATCCTCTCCGGTTTTACGTATAGTTAAGGGCCTTTGTATGGCATAAAATGCTCTGTGAACAAGGGCGTGACCATCTATTAATAAAACTGTATCTTGTATTTTTGACATTACTAAATTTTATTCCTTGGTAGATTAACGTGAGACAAATTAATATTAATAAAACAGTATGTTTTTAAATATTTTACAAACATAGTATAGCGAGTTACTGTTGCAGACAAGAAACTTTTAAAAGGAAAAACTACTATTATTTTACAGGATACCCATGACAAATTGCGTATTAAGCAACTCTATGAAGATTTTGTAGAGATCTCTTTGGAAACCTGTACATCACCAAGTGCAGGAACTGGCAATCTTGCTCGTATTTATACCTTTGAACAATTAAAGTCGATAAATGGTAATGTAATTTCTATGGCTATGGGAAGTGGAAACCCAACGAATTTTGTGAACTTCCATCAAGGTGATTTCGTAGTTGATATAGGTTGTGGAATAGGAATGGATTGTTTTTTAGCTTCTAAGATAGTTGGTCCTAATGGTTTTGTTCTTGGAATTGACATTACTTCCCAGATTATCAATTTTGCTCATTCAGAAATGAAGAAGATGAACGCCAAAAATCTTTATTTTATTAATGGAGATATGCAATTATTACCAATAAAATCGGAAATTGTCGATGTTGTTATGGGTAATTTTTCACTAAGTTGCTTGCCACAACCCGAGTCCATTTTTCCTGAAATATTTCGAGTTTTAAAGCAAGGTGCTTCTGTATGCATTTCTGATATGATTCTAAATAGTAGTGACCAAAACGAAAAAAAGCCAAGCCTTATTTGGCCTTTTTCAGTGGCAAACATTTTTGATGCTGATCTATATATTTCAAGCCTTAAAAAGGCTGGCTTTTGTGAAATATCAATTCATGAACTAGGAACGATTCAAATAAACCAAGGTCGTATTCAAAGCATTACTATTTCTGGCAAAAAACCTATTCAATAATTTGTGTTGCTTCTATTTGATCCAGGCTGTCTAGACCTCGTCGAACGCTGTTTAATACAATTGAAAGATGTTGTTCAAGATCTTTCAGGGTTTGTTTGGCGTACTGGTTTGCTTCCTCTATCCTGTTTTCGCCAAATGATTCAGCCTCTTGCATGGCTTTATGAGCTTTTCTTTGTGCATCTTGAAGTAAAGCGTCAGCATGTTCTTTAGCATCAGACAATAGTTCTTCGGATTTTTGTGTTGCTTCTTTTGTGATTTCGTTTTCGTTAACTAAATCTTTAGATTCTTCTTCTGCAGCGGTTTTAATTCTTCTTCCTTCAAGCAACGCCTGATTAAGAAGAGCTTCTCGTTTGTCTAAAACACTTTCTGCTTCTTGTATGTCGTTTGGAATATCCGAACGCATCAAGCTGACAAGCTCGAGAAGCACATCCAAATCCATTAAAACCTTTCTGGTTCTAGGGAGTCTCCCCGCAGAGGAAGCTATTGTTTCTAACCGGTCTATATGGGTTAATATATTCATGAGTCTCCTTTCATTATCGACCTATATTATTCCGTTTGGAATTGCAATTTATTTTTCAGTGCGGTTTCTACTTCTTTAGGAACAAAATTCGAAATATCTCCATTAAGTTCGACAACCTCTTTTAATCTTGATGAGCTAAGAAATTGCCACTCAAGTTTTGTTATAAAATAGACAGCCTCTAATTCTGGCGCTAGGTAAGAATTCATAAGTGCCATATCGAACTCAAATTCAAAATCTGTCCCTGATCGTAATCCACGAAAAGTAACTTGTGCGCCTGCCTTTTTAGCGAATTCAACTACTAAACCTGTGAATGGAACAATTTCTATGTTAGGAATGTGACTTAACGCTTTTTGACACAGATCGATTCTTTCCTCAGTTGAGAAAACCACACGTTTTGGAGAGTCTGCATATACTGCAATTAGTATACGATCAAAAAGTTTGCTTGCTCTCTCCGCAATATCGATATGTCCATTAGTTATTGGGTCAAAAGTTCCAGGATAAAGTGCAAGTACCATTTATTTAATCCTTTATTCTCGTATATAGATTTTTAGTAAAGTTTCACCGTACGTAGCAGATCTTATTTGACTAAGGCTCCCGAGTTTTTCAGGAAACTCTAATGGCTTACTGTGTTCTAAAACCAATATGCCACCAGTATTCAAAATAAGTGAATGTGCAAGATTTTCTAATATTTCATTTGTGTTTGGATATGAATATGGAGGATCCATAGTTATTAGATCATATGGACCTGTAAGCAGAGGGATTTTTTTTTCAACTTTGGATTGATGCACCTTACTGATGGAAGCAAATCCTAATTCTTTTAAATTGCTAGTAATAGTTTTGCAATTTAAAACATTTTCCTCGACCGTATCTAAGTAAACGGCACCACGACTCAATGCTTCAATACCAAGGGCCCCAGTACCAGCAAAAAGGTCAAGTGCGAGAGGGTTTACCAGATAGGGAGAGATAATATTAAATATTGCACTTCGCACAAGTGAAGTGGTCGGTCTCAATCCAGGTCTGGAATGAAACCGTACAAGACGATTTTTTACGATTCCGCCAGTTATACGTATATCTCTCATCATTTACCATTAGCTCAGTATCGCTTTGTTACTATCCTGAGCGCTGATCATTTTGAAGTGGTTTTATCCCACTGTGTTCGGTTCAAAATTTTATCACTTGTATACATTAATTGTAAAGTGAAGCATTATTTTGGAATTAAGTAAATTATAATTTACTTAATAAATTGGTGTGAAATTCTAATATATTGTGAATTGTATTGCTGTGTTAGTATTCAACAAAGAATTTATAAGTGAAGTGCCATGATTAATAAATGGATTCAGCAAGATGTTATAGCTATTGATGACCCTGTTGACCTTTTGGTTTACCAAACTCGTTTGGTCGGTTCAGATGATTCATTAGTAATTGGAGGTGGTGGCAATACTTCATTAAAAACAAAAGAAATTGATTGGCGAGGGGATGAAATTGAAGTTTTGAGGGTAAAGGGTACTGGTGCTAATTTAATTAATATTACGCGCAATCAGTTTCCAGGCCTTAGGCTCCAAGATCTAAAGAATCTTTTTGACAAGAGCATTATGACGGATGAGGAAATGGTTGAATATCTCGATAGGTCCTTGATAGAATTGGACTCTGGTAGACCGTCTATAGAAACCCTTCTACACGCATTTGTTCCTCGTATAAGTATTCTTCATAGTCATGCAGATGCAATTCTTTCTTTAACAAATAACAATCAATCTAGAGTAAATTTGAAAAAGGTTTTTGGTAACGATTTAGGGGTTGTAGCCTATAAAAGACCTGGTTTTTTATTATCAAAAGAGGTTGGAAAAGCTGCTCTGAAAAACGATAATTTACGTGGTGTTGTTTTGATAAATCATGGTTTAGTAACTTGGGGTGATACCCCGAAGGAATCATATGATTCTCATATAGAACTAGTTAACAGGGCTGAAAAATTTATAGAAGACAATAAATCATTTTCCATAACCAATCCCCACAATTCGAAAAACAACAAACTAAACCGTAATTTTGTGAAGATAATTGCCCCTGTTTTAAGAGGTCTAGTGAGTCGTGAAGAAAGGTTTATTTTAAACTTCGACAACAATGATGATATTTTGAAATTTGTTAACGGTGATAAGGGTAAATTATTAAGTCGTCTTGGTGCTGCTACTCCAGATCATCTTTTGGTTACAAAACGTAATCCTCTGTGGATAGATATTCTTGAAAAACATTCACCAAGAGAGATTTATAATAGTATAAATACTAGCATTAATGCTTTTACTAGGAATTATTCTAATTGGTTCCATCGATATAATCATTACAATGTTTCAATGAAGACTAAAGAACCTAGAGTGGTTTTAATCCCTGGTGTAGGAATGTGGACTCTAGGTAAAGATGCAATCACAGCTTCTACTGTTAATAAAATATATAATCATACCATTAGTATTATTAATAATGCAGAATCTATTGGCTCCTATAAATCCCTAAAGCCTAAAGATGTATATGATGCAGAATACTGGCCTCTTGAAATGTATAAATTAACACTTGCTCCGCCTGAGATGGAGCTTAGTAGAAGAATAGCGTTGGTTACAGGTGGTGCGAGTGGCATTGGCAGGGCTATAGCTCGTAGATTGGCTGCAGCAGGTGCTCACGTTGTTGTTTCTGATATGGATCTGTCTGGTGCCCAATTAGTTGCAAATGAAATAGTTTCAAAGCATGGATCCATGAAAGCAATAGCAATTGAAATGGATGTCTCTAAGCCGATACAAGTCGAAAAAGCATTTGAACAACTAATTTATGCTTACGGAGGTTTAGATATTCTTGTATCAAATGCAGGAATTGCTAGATGGGGATCTATGACGGATATTACTCAACAAGATTGGAACGATAGTATTTCGATAAACACTACTGGACATTGGTTAGTTGCAAAAGAGGCACTTAAAATTATGCAACCACAAGGTCTTGGCGGAAGCATAGTTATTATAGGAACCAAAAATATAACTTCACCTGGCAAAGAATTTGGAGCATATAGTGTTTCAAAAGCGGCAGCAGGACAACTTGCAAGAGTTTTGGCACTTGAAAATGGTAAGTATAAAATAAGAGTAAACACTGTAAATCCTGACGCTGTCTTTAAAGATTCACAGTTATGGTCTTCTGAGATTCGAGAACAAAGAGCTGAGGCACACGGAATACCCGTTGATGAAATAGAAGAATTTTATGTACAAAGGAATTTGTTAAAAGTTAATGTTTCAGCTGAAGATGTTGCGGAAACGGTTTTGTTTTTAGCTAGTGATAGATCATCTAGAACGACGGGTGCGGTTATTCCTGTAGATGGAGGCTTACAATAGGAGAGGATCCTGGTCGGATTAAGAACCATTAACTATTTCAAAAGCTTCCAAAGCTAGTTCTATAACGTCATCAGGTGGATGAAGAGGTTTTTCAAGATCCGAATTAAGAGGACTTCTATTTAAAAGCATATCCTTACTTACCCAAACCCACCCAGTAGGTAAGTTTATTATTTCCATTTTTGGCTTACAAGCATAAATTAAATCAATGTGTTCATGGTTTCCATTATCTGGATCATTGATATTTTCTATTAGAATTGCCATAGGAGAAAATATTCTTTTAGGTTCGGAAAACTTTGAATTGAAGTCATTTCCCTTAACTACAACCAATATACCTGTTTCTTCAAAAATTTCTCTAGTGACTGCTTGAACTGGATCTTCGTTTTTGTTGATGTGACCGCCTGGAGGAAGCCAAGCCTTAACTTTTTTGTGCCAGTGTAGCAAAGTGTAGTTTTTGTGAATTACAAATCCTGTGGCGGTAAAATGCCGTTCAATCTGCTGATTTTTTTCCATTTCTGTTACCCTCTATTTGAACCTATTTTCATATTTGCAAAGTTTTTTTACAATCATATGAAAATTTATTTTAAATAACACATATTGTTTTTCTATTATTCATTCATGGTTGCTCGTTGGAGTAATTATAGTGTACTCTTGAGTAAAGGGTTCAAAGTTTCCCTTTTATAGGATGGTTATTTACCCAATGTCGTCAAATCTTCGAGTTGCTTTATTCTCTTTTCATTCAAGCCCAGTTGCTACTCTTGGTCTAGGAAATGCCGGTGGCATGAACGTATATATTTATTATCTTTCTAAATTTCTTGGCTCTATGGGTATAGATGTAGATATTTTCACTCGCTGCAATGATAAGAATTCGGTTGGCATTTTTTTTCTATTCCCCAAAGTGCGATTAATTAATATATTCGACCCAAATATTAAAAATGACAAAGCTTCTATTTCAAACGGGATAAATGCTTTTATACAAGAAGTTTTAAATTTTACTTTGTTGCATGAAATTAGATACGATATTATTCATAGTCACTATTGGCTATCTGGTATAATCGGCAAAAAATTGTCGAATCAATGGAATGTTCCTCACGTTACTACTTTTCATACTGTAGGCGATATAAAAAACATATGCTTCATGAGCCAAGTTGAAAAAAATGAAAGAATACTTGCTGAAAGGATGATTGCCTTTAATGCAGATTCAATAGTTGCTGCAGATACTCATGAAATTCAATTTTTGTCCAGAGCCTACCGAATCCCTATTGATAATTTTACATTAACTTCTGGTGGGGTTGATTTATCGATGTTTTATCCAATTAATAAACTTGAAGCTCGAGAAAAATTGAGCCTTGGTAACGAAAAAATTTTATTAAGTGTTGGAAGACTTGATCCTATAAAAGGTTTTGATCTTTTACTGGAGGCAGCTTCATTAATTCAAGATTATCATGATATAAAAATAATAATTATTGGTGGAAATTCGTCCGAAGATTTGGAATCACAAAAACTCTATGAGATTGCCTCACAACTAGGAATTAGTGAAAATATCTGTTTTCAGAATGCTGTTGAACAGAATGTTTTAGCATATTATTACGCCTCTGCTGATATACTAACAATACCATCTTATTATGAAAGTTTTGGTTTGATTGCTCTTGAAGCTATGGCATGTGGGCTCCCTGTTGTTGCTATGCGCACAGGAGGTTTGGCCAATTTGATTACCCATGGACAAACAGGATTATTAGTTGGCAAGAGATCATCACGTATATTTGCGTCTGCTATATTGACGTTGTTAAATAATGAATCCCTTCGGTTCAGAATGGGCCAAAATGGCATTGAATATGCATCAACTTTTACTTGGACTAGAGTTGCTCAATCTGTAAAGACAACATATGAAAAACTTGTTGGTTTACATCTACCAGTGTGATATATATTCTTAAGCCATGAAAAATTTTATTATACATTTACGTTCAAGAACCTTGACGGGGATAATTGTTTTAATTCCTATAAGTCTCACTTTACTAGTTCTTAAATTTATTTGGGACGCCACATATGCTCTTATTACGCCATTGTTTGATTTAGCTGTCTTAGGTATGCCTGAGAATATATCAACATATTTCACTCGATTTTTGGTAGTAATTTTAATTATTTTGTTTCTATATGTATTTGGATCATTCACCCCAACTTTTATAGGTCGACAATTTTCCTCTTTTTTGATGGGACTATTGGAACGCATTCCAATTGTTCGAGGTATATATAGAGTTTCTAAACTTTTTACTGCTATGTTTACTGGTGACAAAAATAAAGAAACGAATAGAGTGGTTTTACTTGAATACCCTAGTCCGGGAATCCAAGCCCTTGGAATTGTTACAGGCAAATTTATCAGTTATGAAAATGAAGAAAAACTTGCTGTGTATATTCCAACAGTTCCTAATCCTACTTCTGGCTTTCTTGCGATGGTTTCTGAGCACCAGGTTACAGATACAAATATGGATTTTGATGAGGCAATGCAAATAGTTATATCTGGAGGTTTGCTAACCGAAGAAATTTCTAAGAAGAAAGCGAAAATTAATTGATGCTTTGTAGTGCTATTGAAAGTGCCTCAGTGGTTGCCTCTACTTCTTGTAAGGGCCTGTCGGCAATTTGACTTGCCAAATCAGGATCTTTTAATCCAGTCCCAGTTAATACACAGACTATGGATGCATCTGGGTTTATTAGATTGTTTCTTTTTGCTTTCATCATGCCTGCTACTGAAGCAGCAGATGCGGGTTCGCAAAAAATTCCTTCCATTCTGGCAAGAGATTTGTAGGCTGAGAGAATTTCCTCGTCGCTTACTGAATCTATGAGTCCGTTTGATTCGACACAAGCCTCAAGTGCAGTTGTCCAACTTGCCGGATTTCCAATTTTTATAGCACTAGCTATTGTTTGAGGTTCTTTAACTGGATGTCCCAAAACTATTGGAGCTGCACCTTCTGCTTGAAACCCAAACATTTTTGGAGTTGATGATATAAATTCGGCTTCTTTCCATTCCTTAAAACCACGCCAATATGCGGTGATGTTTCCAGCATTTCCTACAGGTATACATAAATAATCAGGAGCAGATCCTAATCTCTCACAGATTTCAAATGATGCTGTTTTTTGTCCTTCTATTCGATAAGGATTAATCGAGTTCACTAGGGTCATTTTAAGATCTACGGCTAATATTTGAGCCAACTCTAAAGCCTTATCAAAATTCCCATTAATAGATAGTATTTTGGCCCCATATGCGATTGCCTGTGCAACTTTGCCAGTTGCTACGTTTCCTTTTGGCACCAGAACTACTGTTGGAATACCACAGTGTGCTCCATAGGCAGCAGCAGCAGCACTTGTGTTACCAGTCGAGGCACAAATCAATTGACGTGAATTGTTTTCTATAGCATTTGCCACAGCCATAACCATACCACGATCTTTGAATGAACCAGTTGGATTACATCCTTCAAGTTTGAAAAAAAGGTTGGGAATTCCTAAAGACTTTGCTAGTCTTTCTGATTGAACCAAAGGAGTTCCTCCTTCCCCAAGTGAAATCCTTGGAGTTTTTTCAGATAGTGGAAGAAACTCACTATAAGTGTTTAAAATACCGAGTGACATTTGCACCTCATTACTAATATGCTAATTGTCTTCGATACGAATTATACTCTTTATGCTATCGATTAAGTCAATCCCTTTGAATTCATTTATAGCAACCTGGATTGAATTCTCTGTGGCTGTATGAGTTGTTATTACTAGTTCTGCTGTTCCTTTACTGACTTGTGTATCCTTTTGTATAACAGCAGATATGCTTATTCCGTTCTTTTTAAAAATCGTTCCAATTTTTGCAAGAACGCCAGGCTGATCAATTGTTGTAAGCAACAAATAATACCGACATTCGACAGATTCCATTGGTAATAGTACAGGAGTTGCTAACAAATCATTATTAATCTTATAAGAGCTTGGGAAATTACCCCTAGTTATTAGTATTAAATCAGATAAAATTGCACTTGTAGTAGGATTAGGACCTGCACCTGGACCAGAAAAAGTTACATGTCCTACCAAGTCCCCAGTAAATTCGATAGCATTATCAGGGCCACTTATACTTGCGAGTTCTGATTCTTTATCAACGAGAGCGGGGTGGACCTTTATTTGCAAGTTACCAGAAAAATCTTTTCTTGCGATTGCCAGTAATTTTATTTCATAACCAAGTTCTTTTGCGTATCGGAAATCTTTCGAAGTCAGCTTGGTAATTCCTTCAACATAAATATTTTCTGGCTTGACGTCTACTCCAAAAGCTAATGAGGCTAAGATTGATATTTTGTATGCGGCATCTATTCCTTCAATATCATTTGTTGGATCAGCTTCTGCGTATCCAAGAGACTTAGCTTCATCTAATGCTTCAGTAAAATCCATATTTTCTTGAGACATTTTAGTAAGAATATAATTTGTTGTTCCATTTATAATGGCTCTAATTGCCGTAATATCGTTTGCGGCTAAATCGTTAATTAATGGTTGAATAATTGGAATTCCACCACCAACACTTGCCTCAAAAAGCAGTTGCTTATCAGCATTCACCGCTATTTTCTTTAGTTCTTTACCATGTTTTGCAATAACTTCTTTGTTAGCAGTAATAACATTTTTTCCAGCGTTTAAAGATTTCTCTATATATGTTCTAGCAGGTTCTTCTCCGCCGATCACTTCAATAATTATTGATATGTCTGGGTCATTTAAAATGTCATTTTCATTTTCAGTAAGTAATTCTGTTGGTACTTTGTATGATCTTTCTTTGTTTAAGCTTTTCACTAAAATTTTTTTAAGGGATAAGTGTGAGTTATTGCCACTTTTTGCTGAATGGTATTCGTTTCTTTCGATAAGCTCCTCAGCTACTTTCGAACCAACCGTGCCTAGCCCCAAAATACCAACTTTAATTTCACTATACATAGACCCTCTTTATTGTTTTCTTTGAGCAGAAAGGCTTAGTTGTTTGACTATCCATTCATACTGATCGGAGTCGAAGTTATTCTGAACATCATTTTCTGCCCTTTCCTTTGATAACCACTCATCTAACGAACTTAGTTTCAGTGTATTCAAATGCGAGGGAGAAACTTCTCTAGAAGGATCTTTTTCAGCAATCATAAATAGTTGTAGTTTTATTTCTTGAGTAGCTTGTATATTCAGCTCTGGAAGAGGTTCAGACAATTCACCAATTTCTAAAGTGTCAAATATCAGTTCATCAATATCTTCAAAAATACCCCGAGGGACCCATCCTACTTCTCCACCTTTACGAATAGTTTCAGGGTCTTTGTCATAGCTTTGAACTAGTTCCTCAAATAATGCTCCTCGTATGTAATCAGTACGAGCCTCATCTGCCTCTTGATCATTAGCAATCATCATTTTGTAAAGGTGAACATGTTCCTGATTAGTAGGTATTTGTTCAGACAATACCTCGATTAATACTGTTCTATATAAATCCAATCGAACCATTTCGTAATGTTCATTTTGTGAATACTGAATCAAATTTAGATAACGACGATATTTCTCTGCAAATTCACGATCAAGTTCACTTTGTGTAGCTTGTGAATCATTGTCTATCGGTCCAAGTATTCTTTTGCGAACTTCACTCTCGATTTCCTCATCGTTAATGGAGATCCCGGCACTATCAGCATTTTGTTTTATTAATTCGTTTTCTACTAGTGTGTTTACTACTTGAAATGGTAAAACTGCTAAATTAAATGTTCCTTGATTGGCTTCAGCCTGTTTCTGGTACACTCTAAGCAGTTTAACAATGTCACCTAGAGAATATTCTACCGAGTTTACTTGTATTACAACTTCTCTGGGTGGGAGAACGAAGTTTATTACATAACCAACTGAGGGTATAGCAATAACTAGTGCTATTGCTATACTTGCTATTAGTAAAGCCCATCTCTCTTTGCGACGCTCAATTCTACGAGAACGAGTTATTCTTCCGATTCCTGATGTGTTGCGTTGATTTGCCATAAAAAAATTAATAAACCTTTAAAGGGAAAAACATCGAACTATATTTATAATTTAATCATATCGCCAACCAGTCAATCTTGCCTGATCAGTGGTGAAGGGAATCAAAGCCAAATGTCTTGCTCTTTTGATAGCTCTTGACAGTGCACGTTGGCATTTTGCGCATGTGCCAGTTTTTCGTCTGGGGTCTATGCGAAATCGGTCAGAGATATACCTACGTAACTTACTTACGTCTTTGTAATCGATGTATGAAATGCTCCCATGATTTTCTACGCAAAATCCACACGCTCTTCGTCTGGGGGGAAAGAAGCGCCGCCCTCCACGTCCAGGGCCACGGCGTCCTTGCATTCCAGAGGATCCCTGAGGTCTTCCTGAACTAAATCGGGACCCCTGATCATTTTCTCTTGAGGTTGCTGTTTGTGATTGATTATCCGTTGTCATGAATATATGATCTCCTATGAATTTGTTAGAATGGCAAGTCGTCTGCAGACGAAGGAGTATCACTAAACAATTGAGTTTCGTCTAACTGAATTGATTCAGATGATTCTCGTTCAGCTCTGTCTAAGAATCTGACAACGTCAGCTACAATCTCAACTGAAGTTCCCTTTCTCCCGTCATTTGCTTCCCAATTTCTAACTTGTAATCTGCCTTCTACGAAAGCTCTTCGTCCTTTTTGTAAGTATTGGTTACAATTTTCTGCTAGTTGTCTCCATGTTATTATATTGAACCAAGTGGTTTCACTTTGCCGCTCACCGTTCCCATCGGTAAAAGGTCTACTTGTCGCAAGACTGAAAGTAGTGACTGGAATTCCTTGTGCGGTGTATCGCATTTCCGGGTCACGTCCCAAATTTCCTATAACCATTATCTTGTTGTACATAAAAATGATCCTGTAGTTCGGTTCTAAGTTATATTAAGGCCTTCGCTTTTGTCCGTCTTCTTTGCCAGCGGGGGCCATTACAATTAAATGACGAATTACGTTTTCAGATAGACGTAAAGCATTTTCAAGAACCTGTGTAGTAGAAGGGTCAGATTCAAATTCAGTGAAGAAGTAATTTCCTTCTGTGTATTCATTAATAGGATACGCGAGACGCTTCATTCCCCAAGTATTTTGGGATATTAATGAACCTCCGTTTGAAGATATTATTCCATGGATATTCTCTACTGTTGATGTTGCTTCGTCACTGTCCACAGCAGGGCTGATAACCATTACTAACTCATATTGTTTTTCGTTGGCCACAAAACTCCTTTTTTGTCCAAAGATTATTAAAGTGGACAAAGACATGTGATTATAACACTTCTATTCGTTAGAATAAACCTTAAATAAATGAAAATGTATAGGATAAAAACTTTTCATTGTTGATTTTTTATCCTTCTAGAAGTATTGATGTTAATTTTGGCTCTAGTTTAGATTTCAATTGTGCTTCGAATAATTTCAATGCGAATGGTAGATTTATTGTTATAGAAATTGAATCATCGAATATGACTGTTTCTCCATAAAATGTAAAACCTTGACTTGAAAAACTGAAATTGAGTGTGTTCTCTTTCCATTCTTGTTTCAAATTTGTTATCTCTTTGTCCCCAAGTGTAAGAATCTCATGAATCTTAGATTTAATTTTATTTTTTGCTTCGGATTTTCCGATTTGATGAGCTACAGTTAATTGCATATGAATTTTTTCTAGTGGAATTAAAGTAATTCAGGTTTCATTCTAAGAAAGTGTACCAAAATATAAATTGCTATTACAGGGATTCCTAATATTGTTGTTAGCATTGATATCAAGATTAATTGCATTGTTGTCATTGAGGTAAATTTTGATTGAGATGGAATTGTTAATGGTATTGTGCTTATCAATACTAATATTGGTATCAAATATAAAACTGATTGTTTAGTACTAAATAATGCTGCAGCAGATCCAAAAATTAAGAGAAAGAGTGTGTTTGAGCATAGAACTAATGTTCGTGCTGTTAATGGGCCCAATGATCGATGGGTATTACTGTGAAGCAATTTACCACTTAAAATAAGTGTTGCGAGATATAGGATCGTTGAAAATAACATCAAAATTCCCAGTGCTATACTCATTTTCTACTCCTGAAATTATTTTCTTTTGCTCTGGTAGAGTTTCCAATATAATCAATACTATCCAATTTTTTCAAATCTGAGGTGATTTCATTTTACAGCATCAAGGACTTGATTCAACAGTTCTTAAAAATGGCACCAGAATAGTTAGCATATTAATGCCTCATTCTAATACAGTTAGCGTATCTATTTACGTTAAAGCTGGTTCCAGGTATGAGAGATATACAGAAGATGGGGTATTTCATTTCATAGAACATATGTTATTCAAGGGTTCTGAAAAACGTCCCAAGCCTGAATTAATTAGTGGTGCGATTGAAAATGTTGGAGGTCTTTTGAATGCGAGTACAGATCGTGAATTAACTGTATATTGGAGTCAAGTTCCGGTTAATTATTGGGTTCAAGCTATAGATGTTCTATGTGACATGATAAAAAATCCAATTTTTGACCTCCACGAATTTGAACGTGAAAAAAATGTAATAATTGAAGAATTGGCTGCTGTCAATGACCATCCGGATGAAATTGCATCTTTGCTTGTTGATCATGCCTTATGGCCAGACCAAACCATTGGCAGAGATGTGGGAGGCACTCAATTCTCAGTCAATAACCTAAGTAGTGATCAAATGATTAAATCATATAATGAGCGATACATTCCCACGAATATTGTAATTTCTGTAGCTGGAAATGTTTCTTCTGAAACCGTTTTTGATATTTGTAATGATTTTATTGGTGACTGGTCTGGAGCAGTTTCAGATAATTGGGTTCCAGCTATGGATTTTCAAAATAAACCAGTTGTTCTCAACCGAAATTTTCCTAGCGAACAATCTCATGTTTCCTTAGGTTTGAGAGGGGTCTCTTCTGAGGATTCTTCTCGATTTGCAATTAATTTATTGAGTGTTATTTTGGCAGGAGGAATGAGCAGTCATCTTTTTCTAGAATTGCGAGAAAAGCGAGGACTTGTTTATGAAATTTCAAGTTCAGTTTTGCACTTAATTGATACAGGTGCGCTCTATATATCTATGGACCTTGATAAAAAGAATGTTTTAGAATCCATTAATTTAATTGTAGAAGCAATGAACAATTTAAAAGCTCAGTCGTTCAAGAAAGAGCTCGAAAGATCAAAAAACTATCTTCAGGGTCGTTTTATGATGAGAATGGAAAGTACTTTGTCGGTAGCTAATTGGTACGGTGCTCAGTATGTAACGCATGATAGAGTTATAAGTATTGATGAAATTTATCAAAAAATGCAAAGTGTGACTTTTTCTGAAATTCGTGACACAGCTAGTTCGATATTTGTTCCAGAAAAAACCAATTTAGCAATTGTGGGGCCTGAAATAAATAATTCAGATATTGCTGAGATAGAGCAAATTCTTTTAAAACTTTAACATCTGAGTGAATCTGCTTGCAGGGGTTAAAACTTCTTTATTCGAATTCTACTATGGTTTGTCCTGCGGGTATTGTATCACCAGGTTGAACTGCGACATTTTTGACGGTACCTGAAAAGGTGGCAGTTATAGTCTGTTGCATTTTCATAGCTTCTAGAATACAAATTTCATCTCCAATTGAGACGGAGTCATTGGGTTTTACGCTAATGCCAATGATTCTTCCAGGCATAGGAGCAGTTATAGTTTTATCATTTTGTGTTACTGGCTGTGTAATAGCTGGTTGAACAGGAGTCACTTCTGGTGTTTTAGGGGTTGTAGTAGGTTTTTGGTCAATGGGCTTCTTATTTTCCCATCGTATTTCTACCGGATCATTTCCTACTGTGACTATAGCTTCGTTATTACCTTTATATTCAATCGTAACATCGTGCCAATTGTTATTTACTTGTAGTCGTAACTCTTTTTTGCGTATTTCGGATGACATAAAAATCCTACTCCATTTTTTGTTTAAATTATTGTAATTGGAAAAAAAGAAAACTGGAAGAGAAACACAGTGATTTTAGTTAATTTATTTGTTATTTGTTATCAAATGAGAGATGTGATTGAGAAATAATGTGCTTTTGAGATTTTTTTCAATTGAAATAGAAAGATGAGATAATAACGTTTTCTGGATTTCAATCATAACAGAATGTTCTATCTTTAAATTTAATATTTTTTCCAGCGTTTGATTTCTAAAGTACCTGAGTACTTTTATTGTATTTATTGAAATGGGTAATGAATCCTTATGTATTGGAAGGTTATTTTTTAATCGAATTGAACAATCTTTACAAACAATACCACCTAGTATTGCATTAAATGAATGCTGATTAGGTTGTATTTTAATTTGACAATTACCACAATTATATAATTCTGGAAGATATCCAGTTAGATGTAATAATTTAAATGAAAAATACCAAATAATTAATGGGTTTTCATTAGTAATCATTTTTTTTAAGGTTTCTATTAAACTCAAAAATATTTTATTTTCTGGTTCATTATCAGGCGTAAGTGAATCCACTAATTCGAGACAGAAAAATGCATTTCCTATCTTGATAAGATTTTCTCGTAATGTTTTGAAGGAATTTATGTTTGATGCGCTAGTTATAACATCAATATTCCTACCTCTTGAAATTTCCAAATGGCAATGACTTAGAAGGTCTAAATGTCCGCCAATTTTACTATTAGTTTTACGAACCCCTCTAGCTACGAGTTTTAATTTACCCATGTCGGATGTAAAAACTGTAAGAAGACGATCAGATTCGCCTATTGGGGAATGCTTTAAGATTATTCCTGTGGTTTTATAAAAACGATTATTTGATTTATGGTTTAACATTAAAACATCTTAATGAAGGGGTTAAAGTGTGTACCTACCTTCAATAGCTCTAGCAATAGTTGTTTCGTCTGCGTATTCTAGTTCAGCTCCTGTAGGTAGGCCTCTGGCAATTCTTGTTATCTTATATCCCAGCGGTTGCATTAGTTGTTGAAGGTACATTGATGTTGCCTCGCCCTCAAGATTTGAGTTAGTAGCTAATATGATTTCTTCCACGGAATCATTTAACTTTTCACTTGTTAATCGAAGTCTTTCTAGAAGTAATTTTATAGTTAATTCATCGGGACCTACTCCATTTGTTGGAGAGATGCACCCATTTAATACATGGTATAAACCGAAATAAGATCCTGTTCTTTCAATCGCTAAAACATCTAGAGGTTCTTCTACAACACAGATAGTTTTATTGTTCCTGCTTGGATTATTACATATGTTGCATGGGTTTATATCTGTAATGTTTTGACATACGTCGCACGAAATAATTGAGTTTTTCATTTCTATAATTGCGTTTGCGAGGGATATTGAATCTTCATTTGGCATTCGTATAAGGTGGAATGCCAATCTTTGGGCAGTTTTAATACCTATTCCAGGAAGTTTATTGAATTCTTGGATTAATTTAACTACCGAATTTATGACCGAAATTTGCTGACGATTCTCCATCTTAGAATGTACCTGGGAGTCCCATTTGACCAGTAATAGCATTCATTTTTTCTTGGGCTAGGTCTTGAGCTTTTTGAAGGGCTTCGTTTATAGCAGCAGTGACTATTTCTTCTAATATTTCTACCTCATTTGGATCAATGATTTCAGGGTCAATCGCTAAAGATGTAAGTTTCATTTTTCCATTTACAATAGCTTTTACCATACCTCCTCCAGCAGTAGCTTCTACAGTTAATGTTTCTAAATTTTCTTGAGCTTCTAAAAGTTTTTTTTGTAATAATTGCGCTTGTTTAATCATCGATTGTCGGTTCATTTTCATTCTCCTCTTCGTTTATAATTCTTGCCCCCATTGCTATTGCTGATCTTACCATGTGTCCTTCAGGCACTTTGGGATCTGAAAAAGTATCAGCAATTTCTAATTTTAGCTCATATGATTTGGATAATGTTTCAAGTAATGCTTCTTCAACGGCAAGTTTGCTTGGCGGGTGATCTAGTTCAGATTTAAATCTTTCAAGGTTGGGTTTATTTTTAAATACTAAAGTTATAGAATCGTCTTCTATAAATTGATTCACACAATCATACAATAGAGAACCAAGTACAAAGGTTTTGCCTCTAAATTTTTTCAGCGATTTACATATGCTATCCCAATCTTTTTCACTTAATGAATTTAATTCTTCAATATGTTTTTTTTGATCATTAAATGCAGGATCAACTACAGTTGGTTCATTTGGATCAACATCCAAGGTTGTATTTGGGTCTTTATTTTGTGTTTGTAAAGGATCAATTTCCTTCATTGAGTTTATTTGCTCTTGCTTCTTTACTATTTCTATTGAACTGGGTTTTGTATTTTTTGAGGCATTCTCACTAATAATGTTTATATCAGAAATCGAACAGCATTCGATAAAAGCCAGTTCAATAATCAACATTCCATGATCTCCATGATCAGAAACGATACTTTTACCAAATATTCTTATATATTGAATTAATTGTTCCCAAGTCATTAATTTTGCACATTTTGAAAGAACCTTTTCTTCTGAGTCTTTTTTTGTTGTAGTAAGGTTACTTTCTCCAGATTTTTCAAGAAGTATATCTCGTAAATCCGAAAGAATATTTTTTCTGAATTCTTTAATATCATATGAATGGGATGAAAAGTTTGCGATGACTTCTAGCCCACCAATAATATTTTGCTCAGCTAGATTTTCAATCAATGATAATGAGTAAGGATCTAAATTAGTTCCTAGAGCAGTATCAACAATTTTATCGGTAACAATGTTGTTGTTAGCTATAGAAATTTGTTCAAGCATGTTGCATGCATCTCTAAGGCTGCCAGAAGATGCTGACGCTATCTTGCTCAAAGGGTCCCCTTGAGTGTTTATTTCTTCTTTATTACAAATATATTCAAGTCTGGTTTTTATAATGTCATTTGGGATTCTACTAAGATCAAACCTTTGACATCGAGAGATAATAGTAGCAGGAACTTTGTGAGGTTCAGTTGTGCAAAGTATAAAATGAGCCCATGGTGCTGGTTCTTCAAGTGTTTTTAATAATGCATTGAATGATTGATCTGTTAGCATGTGGACTTCATCAATGATGTACACCTTGGAACGACTAATTGAAGGTCCTGCACCAAAAACTCGTTCTTGTAGATCCCTGATATCGTCTATTCTACGATTACTTGCAGCATCCATTTCTATAAGGTCCATAGACGCACCCTTAGTTATAGATTCGCAAGATTGGCAGTTACCACATGGTTCACCATCTTGATTAGATGCTGATGGGGTACCAGGAATATTTGTTAAACAATTAATTGATTTTGAAAGTATTCGAGCAGTTGTAGTTTTTCCTGTTCCTCTAGGTCCAGCAAGTAAATATGCATGCCCTATTCTGTTTTGAATGATTGCCTGTCTCAGAGTTTGTATAAGCGTCTCTTGGCCCATAACATCTTTAAAAAACTGTGGTCTCCACTTTCTATAAAAAACAGAAATATTACTTATTGAATTAGTCATTATTTTAATACCTATTTTGATAATTCATGGTACGTAGCATATCAGCATCATGGTTTCTTAAAATCAATTCCATTTGAACTCAGCACATTATTTTGAAGCCGCCACATATGGTTTTTATTATCAATGTTTTCATGATCATAACCAAGTAAATGTAGTATTCCATGTGCTGTTAACAAAGCGAATTCGCTACTAGGAGAATTTCCATTATTTAATGCTTGTCTAATTACTTGAGGGTAAGAAATAACAATTTCTCCAAGCTCAAGATAAGCATTTGTTACTGTTGGAAAATCATCAAGTGAAACTAGTTGTGAATTTACCAGCTTATAATTTGGGAAAGCTAAAACATCTGTAATTTCAGAAATATTTCTATAGTTCGTATTAAGTAATTTTATAGTTTTATCGTCGGTAATTACTACGCTTACTCTATTAGACTTGGTGCTATTCTCCCATCCGATTTTTACTGCAGTTTTTGCTATAGATCGAAGTTCAGAGCGTCTTACTTTCCTTTGAAATTGTTTATGCACTGTAATTCTTACCCTAGTAATCACTTTGTGTTCGGATTTCTCCCTAGGCTCTGGAATACTTGAATTATTGCTTGAACAAATGGAATACTAACATGCTAACAAGACGGCTACAAGCAAACTATAATATCCGTTGACAGAAATCTTTATTGCATTGAGACTTGGCCATTGATGATCTAAAACATATTGTAGTGAGGGGGAATTTCACGATGACAATAACAGATATAAAAACCATTGCTGATTTAAAGAAAGCAGATTATAAAGTTTTGTCAGTTCGTGAAGAGATCAGAAAAAATCTTATCGTTAAGATGGAAACAAATCAGCCAATTTTTCCAGGAATTTTAGGTTATGACACTACAGTTATTCCTCAAATCCAAAACGCAATTATTGCAGGCCAGGATATTATTTTTCTTGGTGAAAGAGGACAAGGAAAATCCAGATTAATTCGTTCACTTGTAGATTTACTTGATGAATTCATACCCACTATTGCTGGGTGTGAAATTAATGATAATCCTTTTGATCCATTGTGTAGCCAGTGTCGCTCCATCAAAAATGAAAAAGGGAATGAAACTGAAATCGTTTGGCTTGAAAGAAATAGAAGATATGGAGAGAAGTTAGCAACTCCAGATATTTCTATAGCTGATCTTATTGGAGAAATTGATCCAATTAAAATTGCGGAAGGAAAGTACCTTTCTGATGAATTAACAATTCATTATGGTCTTATCCCAAGAGTTAATAGAGGAATCTTTTGTATAAATGAAATTCCTGATTTAGCAGAAAGAATTCAAGTTGGATTGCTCAACCTCATGGAAGAAAGAGATATTCAAGTCAGAGGCTTTAAAATGCGATTGCCATTGGATATTTTTGTTGTTGCAAGTGCTAATCCTGAAGATTATACAAACAGAGGTCGAATAATTACCCCTCTAAAAGATCGATATGGTGCACAAATTAGAACCCATTATCCATTTACAGTTAATAATGAAATTCTCATCGCAGAACAAGAACAAGTTAAATTTAAAGACCATAATTTTATTATGCCTAAGTTCATGGCAATTGTTTTAGCTAAATTGACAATGTTATGTCGTCATAGCACTGAGATAAATCAGCGTTCTGGCGTATCTGTGAGGTTATCAATAGCTAATTATGAAACTTTAGGTGCTGCTTCAATTGTACGATCTATAATAAATCATGAAGAAGTAGCAGTACCTAGAATTTCTGATTTGAATTCAATAAGACCATCTACTATCGGAAAGTTGGAATTTGAAATTGTCGAAGATGGTAAAGAAGAGGCTATTTTATCGAAACTCTTAGAAACTGCAATTATCGAAACATTTAATGAATATTTTCAAGATAGTGATTTGGATTCGATTATAAATGATTTTGATCAAGGATTAATTCTTGAAACTGGTAACGACATGCCAAGTAGTGATTATAAAACGCAAGGAATTGATTCTAAATTTACTACCATCATGGGAAAACTTGAAGACTTAAATAACGATGCCATGTTTGCATCATCTTTGGAATTTTTGTTGGAAGGGTTATATCTTACAAACAAGATAGGTAGATCAAATCCGAATGACAACAAAACTACGTACATGACTAAAAAACAACGTAGCTAGTAATTTAGCTACGTTGTTTTTTAGCATCTAATTTATTTTCGAGTTGCTGTGACGGTACCCTTAGTAATTGCCAAAGATAATCCAAGAATAATCATAGCTAATGCTAGCAATTGCAATGAAAAGGCATCACCAGTTTCTGGGGCTGCCGGTGCAGGAGCTGGAGTAGCTGTTGGCTCTGGGGTTGGCTCTGGGGTTGGTTCTGGGACACTAGCTGCATCTACAACAAGAGCTAACGTTACAGGTAAGTTAGTTATGCTTGCGGTTAGTGTGTTATTGATCACATCTGGAATTGCACTAGAAAGACCAAGCCAAGATTTACTTACTGAGTCGTACATGCTAATAGTTGCATTCGTATCGTTTGCAGTGCTTACTTGGATTTTAACGAGTTGTTTAAGTGAAACAGCTGAACTGCTAGAAAGAGTGAAAGCAGTTGAGCCTAATGCTTTTCCATCAGGAGCTGCACTCACCGATTCTGATGTTTCTACCGTGAAGTTTACTGTAGTATCGGATGACACAGCACCATCAGGTGCAATCAGTTGTACCGCACCACCATGAAAACTTAGCGTTCCTCCCTTGTCTGTGAGAGTAGCTGAAGAGTCTTCAGCTACTATTGTTGTGCCAAACATCATTGCCACAGCAAATACTAGCGTCATTGTTCCAATCAAGCTACGCTGGAATAGATTCTGCTTCCTGAGCACTGTGGGCCTCCTTAAATATTTTTAAATAGAGATGTACCTATAATGACTATAATACCTAGGATACTTATGGTCAATACTTGCATATTTTATAGAACTTATTATATGTTCATATATTTTTATTAACCATGCTTAGATTTACTTAGCTACTATTCCAGATTGATTTCTATATTGTTTCAGCTTGACACTCTTAAATTTGTACAGATATACTTCAGATTCCGCTCTGTTTTAGCACAGCATCTTTAATGCTTGCTATTTCTTTACTTAAGGGCCGGTAGCTCAGTCGGTTAGAGTGCAGCTCTGATAAAGCTGAGGTCGGAGGTTCGAATCCTCCCCGGCCCACCACTATTTTGTTTAATGTTCTCCTTATAGTATATTTTCTATCTCTTATTAAGTATTCAATTAAGTCTTGCTGAATATGCAGGATAGATATTAATATAATTGATTAAATGGATATGGTTACAAAGAGCGATATTTTAATTCGAAAATGTGTTGCTGAATTTATTGGCACTTTTGCACTTGTTTTTGCTGGAACAGGTGCAATTATTGTTAATGATTTATCGGGAGGTTCAATAACCAATCTCGGTATAGGTTTGACTTTCGGTTTAATCGTATCGGTAATGATTTTTTCACTTGGGCATGTTTCTGGTGCTCACATCAATCCAGCTGTTACATTAGCATTTGTAGTTACTCGAGAATTTCCTGCAACATATTTGTTTCCTTATTGGATAGCCCAAATTTTAGGAGCCATGACAGCAAGTTTCATCCTCTTATATATGATTGGTGATTTTGCTCAACTTGGTGCTACGGTCCCATCAGGTTCGGCTGGACAGTCTCTATTAATGGAATTTCTCCTGAGTTTTATTTTGATGTTTGTAATAATGTCTGTTGCAACAGATGTTCGCGCTGTAGGTAGTTCAGCAGCATTAGCAATCGGTGGAACAGTCGCGTTGGAAGCGATTTTTGCTGGACATATTTCAGGAGCTTCTATGAACCCTGCCCGATCAATAGGGCCAATGATTGCTGCAGGAGTTTGGTCGCATCAATGGATTTATGTAGTTGGACCAATACTAGGTGCTTGTGCAGGTGGATTTTCTTATCAGTGGCTCAGAGGTGAAGAAGGTCTGAAAAAAATTAATTGAGGTATTAATTAATTGAAGGTGTTATTTCTTTGCAATCATAACTCTGGAAGAAGTCAAATGGCAGAGGCTTTTGCTTTTAAAATAGGAAAAGGACGGCTTGAAGCTATTTCAGCAGGAACAAGTCCTTCAGAAAATCTTAATCATATAGTTGTTCAGGCAATGCTAGAGTTAGGTATTGATATTTCAGACCAAAAACCAAAGATGGTCACTCAAGAAATGGTAGAGAAATCGGATATGCTTGTATCAATGGGATGTCCTCCTGATGAGGGTTGCAATGTGTTATTTACTCCTGATGAAGATTGGAACCTTGATGATCCCCATGAACAACCCATAGATGTAGTTAGAAATATCAGAGATAAAACTTTGGAAAAAGTTCAAAACTTATTGAATATATTGAATATTTGACACAAATTCTTTCCTATGCGTAGAATGCCAACTTATGGGTAAACTTTCTCAATCTTCTAAGGTGGTTTGGCAATGATTTCCAATGATCTTATGGTATTGCAAGATTTTGAAATTTCAATCGACCACTCACGTAAAACACTAGTTGAGATTAAAAACCAACTTGAAGGAAATAATCCAGCAAAGATTGCTCTTGCAGATTTTGTAAAAACCGAGGAACACGTTAAAAAACTTTCTCTTGAACAGAAAGAATTGAATGATGTATTGCTTCAAGTTCTCGAACGGATTTCGAATACCGAAAAATCTCTATACAGTGGTAAATCTTCTTCATCAAAAGAACTTTCTGGTTTGCAAAAAGATCTAGGGTCACTTAATGCTCGTAAATCAAAATTAGAAGAAGACCTGATATTGATTATGGAGAAATATGATCATGCTAAGGTGAAATTTGATAATGCTGCCGAAGTTTTGAAGGCAGAAGAAAAAAGTTGGAATGAAAAAGCTAAAGTTCTAATGCAAAAAGGGAAAGAACTTTATAGCCAAATGAAAATCTTGGAAACCGATCTTAAAAAAGCTCGACAGAAATTACCTAAAGAGCCCTTAGATTTGTATGATAAATTAAAAGTTTCAAAAGGTTTTGCTGTTGCAAAACTTGAAAAAGAATTATGTAGTGGATGTGGTGTAGGTCTTCCATTTAACGAAGCTCAAAAAGCAAGGGATTCAAAAGATATATTCAATTGTAAAAACTGTGCACGAATCCTTGTAGCGAATTGATGACAAGATTAGTAGAGAAATAGTAATATCTACTCGGGTCGGCAAGTTGGATGATTACTCCTAATCAATAGATTGGGAGAGGAAAGTCCGAGCTCTTCTGGGCAAAGTGCTGGGTAACACCCAGGCGAGGTAACTCGATGGAAAGTGCCACAGAAACATACCGCCACTCTGCATTGTAGAGAGGTAAGGTTGAAATCGGGAGGTAAGAGCTCCCGGCTGAATATGGTGACATATCAGTGGGTAAACCCCACTTGGAGCAAGGCCGAATAAGGAATATAGGTGCCCAGCCTGTTCCGGGTAGGCCGCATGAGACTCTAAGTAATTAGAGTCCAAGATAGATAATCATCGCCTTAATAACGTTCGGGAAGAAGCATTTGTGTAAACCGTTCAAGTAAGGTACAGAACTCGGCTTATAGACTCGCCGGCCCAGATTAATAATATGACTAAAATTGATGTTGAAAATGTAAAAACTAAGGTTTCCCAGAACAAAATTATTGGGAAAGATATTTTTTATTTTATAAAAACAAAATCAACTATGGATGAAGCTCACAAGGCTGTGAGTAAACAAATTGGTGAAGGTTCAGTATTTATTGCTGAAGAACAAACTGCAGGTAGGGGTAGATTCAAACGAAAATGGATCAGTGATCAAGGTGCAAATCTAACTTTTTCAATATTGCTTAAACCTGAAATTTCTAAAATGAGATTGATTAATATGGCAACTGCTTTAGCGATCTCAAGTGGAATTCATTTGATTACAGGTATCAAAACTACGCTGAAATGGCCAAATGATGTCAGAATTAATAAAAAGAAAGTTGCCGGAATACTAATTGAATCTGGATATGATAAAGAAAATAACTTATATATGGTTGTTGGGATAGGTATTAATGTAAATATGCGTATTGATGAACACTCAGAAATTAAATCTTTCGCTACAAGTTTATCAAATGAATTGGGTGAAGAAGTTGAAAGAATAAATTTATTTGTGTCCATTCTTAATTCCATTGATGCCTATTATCAAAAACTTGATTGTTCTGATGAAATTAGAACCGAATGGATTAATTTGTTAGATACTTTGGGTACAGAAATTAATTTTTTAGTTGGCGAATCTATTGTAGTAGGTCATGCTGAGTCTGTTGATAAAGATGGTAATCTAATAATTAGAAAGAAAGACGGTGAAATTGCAGTTTTTTCAGCTGGTGAAGTAACTCTTCAAACATAATGTTAAAATTGCGATATAGTATATTATGTGGCATCTTTGATTATGTGATGCAATTGAATAGTTTATTTTTTAATCGTGTGGTGAGCGTGGCCAAGTGGTTAAGGCGCCTGTCTGTGGCACAGGAGATCGTGGGTTCGACCCCCATCGCTCACCCTTTAAAATTTTCCGGACCTTATCATACGATTAATTTGGAGGGTACAATAATTTGATTAATGATCAGAGTTTAATGCCTGTTAGCAAATTATTACGACAACCAACTGAATTAGATGGAACTGGTGGAATATTAAAGATATCAATGCCAGATGGGGACACTGTATATACTGTAGGTGTTCCGCAGGATTGGTATTCTCCTACTGGACCCACATGGATATACATTGTAGATCATGGTTCTGGATTAGGACTAATGGATGCTGGAAGTGTTTTAGCTCAAAAATACATAGAAGATGCTTTTAATTTTTTGAAAATGAGCATCTCGGATGTGGATAGAATTGTTATTACTCACAGCCACTTAGATCATGATGGAGGTGCTCAAGGTCTTTCTGAAATTTCTGGAGGTGAGGTTTGGACTCACGACTTATATGATCACCTCAGATTTGTTTCATTTAAGGAAATGAATAGTAATTTTCATCCAATGTTATGGAAAACTTATAAGGATGCAGGTCCGAATAGGCAAATTAATAAAAACGATAGACCTGATTCAGATAGACACAAGAAATACGAAGAGCTTCGGAAAAACTTAAAGATTTCCAAGACTGTATCTGATGGCGAAACGGCTAACGGGTTTACATTTTTCCATACACCTGGGCATACGGCTGACGAATTAACTATTAAATTTGGTTCAATGTTTTTTACTGGTGATCACGTTTTACCTGAAATATCTCCACATCCAACAATGAAAGCTAGCTTTCAAAAATCTATTCTAGATTCTATGCCAAAAAAATATAAGAATGTAGAATCTTTTTTTGGTTTGGAAACATACATTAGATCTCTTGCAAGAGTTGCTGAATATGGTGAAAAAGCAATTATTATGCCAGCGCATAGATTGGTAAATAAAGGGAAAATTAATGTTATGACGGCTCTTCGTGCTCAATCAATTATTGAGCATCACGTTCAAAGGATACATAAAATATTATCCTTGATGGGAACGGAAACTATGAATCTTGAAAAAATTACTAGAAAATTATTTTCTCATTTCCAACTGGATGGAGGTTCTTACCAGGCTGCTGTTTCTGAAACTTTTGCTCACCTTGAATTACTAATGGATTCGGATGATATAGGTATTGTCGAAGAAGAATATGCAGTTTGGAATGGTACTGAAAACTACAAAAATATATTAAAAAACTATAGAGAAATATAGAGTTAATTTAGATACGAATTGGAATAATGTTTATAGACGAGTTTTTGAGTTTAGTAAATGTTCACATGAAAAGACCTACCCCTTTTCTGCTAATGAACGAAAACATCCTAAAGTCGAAGATAAAAGAATTTGAAAAGATTCTTGATAAATTTGATGTTTATTATGCTGTTAAAGCTAATCCGGACAAGGCAGTAATATCACGTATAGCAAAATCTGGATTGGGATTTGAAATTGCTTCTGAATCTGAATTAGAGCTACTATTAAATTTGGGAATTTCTAGTAAAAGAATTATTTCTAGCAATCCTATTAAAACCCCCCAATTTATTGACCGCCTTGTTCAAGCTGGGATTTCTCGTTTTGTTTTTGATTCATATGATGAACTCGAAAAAATCAGTTCAAAATTATCAAATGCTAAAGTTATTCTGCGTTTAGCAGTAGATAATACCCAAAGTGCTTGGCCTCTCGATGAAAAATATGGTGTGAGTGTATCTGATGCTAATGCTTTTCTTCTGAAAGCAAAAACCCTAGGGCTAGATCCAATTGGGATCACTTTTCATGTCGGTTCCCAATGTATTGGAAATGAAGCTTGGCAATCAGCCCTCCAAGAGGTGTATACAGTTTGGGAAAATGCCGCTTCTGAAGGAATCATGCTTACCTATCTAAATATGGGCGGTGGGTTTCCAGCATCTCATGGAGATATTGTTCCGAGTGTAAGTGAAACATTTGATTATATTCTATCAATTCTTAAGAACACTTTTCCACCAAGCATCGAATTAGCGATTGAACCAGGTAGAGGATTGGTTGGCGATGCTGGAGTCTTAGTTACTTCAATTATAGGAAGAGCAATTAGAGAAGAAAATGAATGGATTTACCTTGATGTTGGAGTATTTAATGGTCTTATGGAGTCAATTGGCGGAATAGAATATAGTTATTTAGTTACAAATAAAACTTCACAAGGAGAGCTTAAGTCTTTTACTATAGCTGGTCCTTCTTGTGATAGTTTTGATGTAGTATCTAAGTCTGTTATTCTCGAAAGTCCGATGATTGGTGATCGATTAATGATATTTCCTGCAGGTGCATATACAACTGCCTATGCTTCAAACTTCAATGGGATGACAATCCCAGAAGTGGTTATGATTTAAATGTATAGTAGTTTTTCTGAAAAGGATCCTTTTTCACCTGTTAATTATAATTATTCTGATATAATTGAAATTCACAATGAAGACTCTGAATTTCAACAGATTCAAGTATTTGAACACCCTTTTTTCGGAAGAATCCTTGCTCTTGACGGGGTAACGCAGCTAACTACAAAAGACGAATTTTTTTATCATGAAATGTTAGTTCATCCTGCTATGTTTACCCACCCAAAACCCCAACAAGTTATAATTATTGGAGGTGGGGATGGTGGGAGTGTAAGAGAAGTTCTTAAACACCCATATGTAGAATCTGTTACTTTGGTTGAAATGGATATGAAAGTAATTGAAGTTTGTCAGAAATTCTTCCCTAAAATCAGTGAGTCAATTAATGATCCAAAAGTTCAAATCATATCTCAAGATGGTTTAAAATTTTTGCAAAATGATTCGTTTGCTTTCGATGTTGCAATAGTTGATTCGACAGATCCTATTGGTCCTGCAAAAGATCTTTTTTCTGAGTATTTTTATGCCCTCATTGATAAAAATTTAGATACTGATGGGATTTTTGTTACTCAATCAGAATCCCTCCTTTTTCATTTACCCCATGTAACAAGGGTCCAGCAAAACCTAAAAAATTTGTTTGCCTTAAGTTTTTGTTATACACAAGCTCTTTCTACTTATGCTGGTAACTGGTGGACTTTTTCTATTGCTTCTAAACGTTTTGATCCTAGACAAGTTTCACGGAAGGTTCAAGGAGAATTTAGATATTATTCTCCAGAAGTTCATATGAAAGCCTTTCTTCCTGATTCCATACAGGATGCTCTTGTTTCTGGAAAATTGGATTGGTAAAACTGCCTAGTTCTTTTATAATTTCGTTGTATTTAAAACATTAACGATAAGGCATACAGGACAATGACAGAATATTTGGAAAATCATAGACCTATATATTTAGATCACGCAGCTACTACTCCTTTAGACCCACTAGTGCTTGAAAAAATGCTGCCATACATGTCGGAAATGTATGCAAATCCTTCAAGTTTATATAGTATGGGCCAACAATCTAGAATAGCAGTTGATAATTCTCGAGAAAAAATTGCTTCTATATTAAATTGTCGCCCAACTGAAATTATATTTACTAGTGGTGGAACTGAGTCAGACAACACAGCAATTAAAGGTGGTTCGCAAGGATTAAGCCAACAGGGAAACCATATAATTACCTCTTCCATAGAACATCATGCGGTATTGAACACTTGTTATCAGATGCAAGATCAAGGATATGATACTACTTTTATTAAAGTTGGTAGTGATGGATTGGTTAATCCTCAGGATATACTGAATGCAATGACTGATAAAACTGTTTTAGTAAGTATTATGTATGTTAATAATGAAGTGGGAACAATTCAGCCGATAAAGGAAATTACCAAACTTGTTAAAGAAAAAGCAGATAGTTTAAATACTCGAGTGCTTGTGCACACAGATGCAGTACAAGCACCAGGATATTTGAGTCTTGATGTGGAAGACTTAGGTGTGGATTTGATGAGTTTATCTGCTCATAAATTTTATGGACCTAAGGGAGTAGGAATACTCTATAAAAAACGTAGAATTCCGTTTGTACCCTTGATTAGTGGTGGTGGACAGGAAAGTAATGATAGATCAGGAACTGAAAATGTACCTGGAATAATAGGGATTTCAGTTGCTTTAGATTTGGTTTCTAGTAAAATTGATGAAACTGTTTCAAAGGTTGAAGGTTTACAGTCTAGGCTAATGTCTGGCATAGAGGAAAGAATTCCCAAGGTAATTCTAAATGGCCACCGCACAAAAAGAGTAGTTAACAACTTGAATTATAGCTTTTCCGGAATTGAAGCAGAACCTGTTCTTCTTGGGCTTGATCTTAGTGGAGTTTATGCATCAAGTGGTAGTGCTTGTTCTACTGCAAGTCTTGAGCCCTCACATGTTCTTATGGCAATGGGGTTGAATGTTGAATTGGCTAGATCGAGCCTTAGATTCACACTAGGAGCAAATAATAACGAGAAAGATGTAGATTACGCTGTGAATTCTTTGGCATCAGTAATTGAACAACTTAGAAGCATGTCTTCTTTTGGAAGGTAATTTAATGAACATCAACTTTCATATACAAACAAGTAGAATTTATTTAATGCTAACTTGTCTTATTATAATGTTATTGAGTGGTGGTAATTTGTCTTGTGTAAGTGATGTAGATCCTGGTCAATGGGTCAGTGGACGTATTATGCGTATGAATGTAAAAAAAGTGGAGCGTGCTCCTGTAATTTCATATCAGGATCAAGATTCTTTATATCTAGTCAGTCCTTCTGATTCCCAATTGGAATTAGTATTGGTAAATGTTACTCTTGTTAATCATCGTTCTGCTAATGTTTCAATGTTTGTTGATGGTACATCTGCAGAATTATCTGGAGCAGGAGGAAAGTCGTACATTCCAATAGATCCTTTTACCCAAAGAGTTCCTTATAATAATTTGAGCGATCCTCCTCTAAATGTTTCACCCTTCATATGGGGGGTTTCTGAATTCCCTAAGGATTTTAAGATCAATGGGTGGCTTGTATTTGAGATTCCAAAAGGTGCTCCACTTCGAGGATTCAGATGGGAACAGGTTGACGTTCTTAGCGTGAGTGTACTTGAGAAAAATAATTGATAGATTGGTGACATTTTGATTTGCATTGTGTTTATAAAGTGTATTTACTTTTAGGTTTTTATTGTTAATACTAAATTGTTCTTAGTGAGGCTTACTTATATGTCAAATGAATCCCAAACAATGATAGAGGTTGAAGGGTTAACAAAGCTTTATGGTGATTTCATTGCCGTTACAAACCTTAACTTTTCAGTCAAAAGGGGAGAAATAGTTGGCCTTTTAGGGCCTAACGGATCTGGTAAAACAACAACTATGCGTATTTTGACTGGGTACATGCCACCTTCTGAAGGGATCGTAAAAATTGCTGGGTATGATGTCTTAAGTCATTCCCTTTCTGCTAGGGCAAAAATAGGATATTTACCTGAAACTGTTCCTCTTTATCAAGATATGGAGGTTGAAGAGTATTTAAGTTTTATGGGCGCTATGCGTGGAATGAATAATAACAAAATAAAAAATAGAATTGATGAAGTTGTTGATCAAGTTAGCATAGGGCATTATTTAGATACGCATATTGGAAAACTTTCAAAGGGGTATAAACAAAGAGTAGGTCTGGCGCAGGCGATATTACATGAGCCAGATGTATTGATTCTTGATGAGCCAACAATTGGAATTGATCCAATTCAAGTAGTTGAGACTCGCCAACTAATTAAAGAAATTGGAAAGGATCATACCCTACTTCTCTCCACCCATATCCTTCCTGAAGTTAGTGCTTTATGTGAACGTGTATTAATAATTCATGAAGGAAATTTAGTAGCTGAAGATACTCCAGAAAATCTAGGTGAAAAATTACGTGGTAGCGAAAAAGTTCAAGTCGATATTGATGGTCCAATTGCCGATGTTACTTCTTTTTTGAGATCACTTGATGGGATTACTGGTGTACGTCAAACTGAAATGGGTGAATTTGTTAGATATGTTATAGATGCGAGATCAGGAACTAGTTTACTTGAATCTTTGGCTAGTATGATCCTTCAACAAGGATGGAAATTATTGGGCTTAAGTTCAGTTTCTATGAGCCTTGAAGAAATTTTCTTACAGTTAACGTCTAGTGATTTCGAAGAAGAAAGAGAGTAAATCACATTTGAGAAACACATTTATTATTGCAAAGAAGGAATCTAAGGCATACTTTTCATCACCAATGGCTTATGTTATTGGTGCCGTTTTTTTGGCTCTAACGGGATATATGTTTGTGTCTAGTGTCAGCAACCCTTTTCCTGAAGCTACTATTAGAGGTTGGGTTGTTACAAGTACATTTATCTTTGTTCTGTGGTCTCCTGTTCTAACCATGAGGTTATTAGCTGAAGAACAAAAACTTGGAACCCTTGAGCTTTTAATGACTTCTCCAGTCAAAGATTATGAAGTTGTAATAGGAAAATATCTTGCAACACTCCTAATACTAATTGGAACACTATTTCCTACCATTTGGTATGTTATTCTTTTGTATTGGTTCGGAAACCCTGATTTATGGCCACTTCTCACATCCTATCTGGGGTTGATTCTTTTTGGGGGAGCCACTTTGGCAATAGGTTTATTGGCATCTTCATTAACAAGTAACCAAGTATTAGCTGCGGTGATGAGTTTTGGTTTGTTACTGTTACTGACTTTAACCAATAAAGCTGCACTTGTAACAGTTGGTTTATCTGCAACAATTCTAGAAGAAATTTCTTTGACTGCTCATTTTGATGATTTTGCTCGGGGAATAGTGGATATTGGTAATGTTACATATTATCTTAGCGTAATTGGGATTTTTGTGTTTTCAGCAATTCGCAGTCTAGAATCAAGGCGGTGGAGGTAGTTGTTTGAATAATAATGAGTCTCCTTCTCATTCTTCTGCAAATAGTCAACGATGGCAACGAATAACCGATATTCTTTCAGCTACAGCTTTGTTATTGACTATAATCGGAATTGTTTCATTCATACTTGGATTTCTTTTATATATTTGGGTTTCTGAACTAAGAACATTTGCCAATTGGCTGATGATTCTGAGTGCTGTTCTTCTTTTGATTGCTGCTTTTTCCTCTTTGGTACCTATAAGACATTTTCTTGCTGGACAACGAGGAAGATATGCTATCAATGCCTTAGCTATGCTAATAGCTGCTATTTTTATTGCTATATTGGTAAATTATCTTGGATACAAAGGGACCTTAAGATATGATCTTACGTCGAGTAGGCAATTTAGTTTATCATCTCAAACTATTCAGATTATTGATGATATTACTGAACCGGTTCACGCCACAGCATTTTTTATTCCTGATAAGACTGATGAGATTATTGAGCGACAGCGGACAGAGGATTTATTATCAGAGTATAAAAATCAATCAAATGGATTAATTACTTTTAAATTCATTGATCCTGATTCAGATCCTGCGTTTGCAAAAGAGAAAGGTGTTTCGCGATTCCCATCAATATTATTTGAAGCTAAAGATAGTGATGAGAGATATGTCCTCCCTATTCCTCCTGTCACAGAACAGGACATTACAAGTGCATTATTAGTAACTACAGGTTCAGATAGAAAGATGATCTATTTTCTACGAGGGCATGGCGAAAAATCTCCTTCAGAAATTCAGGAAAATGATGCTAATGCCATAGGTATGGCAGTGAGAGGAGTTTTATCCGATGGGTATGGTGTTGATGAATTAAACCTTAGTCAAAGTGGTTCAGTTCCTAAGGATGCAGCTGTAATAGTAGTTGCTGGCCCAAAAGGTAATATTCTTAGACAAGAAGCTGAGCTTCTTTCAAACTGGTTAAATAATGGTGGTAGAGCATTGTTTATGCTTGATCCTAATACTCCAGAAAGTTTCGTTAATGTTTTAAAGCCATGGGGTATTGCTGCAGGAGTAGGCACTATAGTTGATCCTGGTAGTTCTTTATATGAAGCCCCAAAGAATCCAATTATTCAACCTCGACAATATTCAGAGGAGTCCCGTATCACAGGATTTTTGGATGCTTCACTTTTGCCTCAAGCTTCTCCTGTTTCGATTATAGTTGATTCCAAAAAACTACCTCCATGGATAAATTATAGTAATCTTGCAAATTCATCTATTGCGAGCTGGGTTACTCTAGATGAAGAGAGACTGGAGTATACTCCTGGTTTAGATATAATTGGCCCGCATGCAATGGCATATTCTGTTGAGGCTGCTTCCCCTGTAAACATTGAGCCTTCTCTTGCAGAATTAAGTAAAACCTTTTTGATTGTTATTGGTGATTCGGATTTTGCATCGAACAAATATTATTCATACTCATCAAACAAAGATCTTTTTATTAATTCAATAAATTGGTTAGCTCAGGATTATGATTTAATTTCTATTCGGCCTAAAATTTACACATTCCGAAACTTAGTATTAACACGATCTGAATATAATTTTATTCGGTATTCAAGTTGGTTTCTTTTACCATCTATAGTAGGTCTTGCAGCTTTATTGGCTTGGTGGCAAAGGCGTTAGTTGGAGGGATTTACTGATATCTAATGAATATAAGAACAACACTCGTATTAATTATAGCGCTTACTGTAATTGGTGGTATTGCATATTTCCAATCTCCTTTAAGTGATCGTGAGGATCCCAATCCATGGTTTTATTCCACTGAAATGGATGACGTAATAGAAGTTGAAATAATTGCCCAAGGAGAGAAGGAATCATTTATAAAATATCAGGGTGCATGGGTTTTTCAAGGAGAAGAATTGATTCCTATTGATTATGATAGGTGGGGCGGAATGACACTCTTGTTGAGTGGTCCTACTACTAGTAGAGTGCTTGCAGATGAAGTTCCTAGTTTATCTCGCTATGGTCTAAATAATCCTGCTAGAGTTTTTTCAGTTGGCCTTCGTGGAGATAGGCAAATTATATTGAAACTTGGTGATATTACGCCAGATGGATATCATTACTATGCAATGCAAGGTGATGATCCACATTTGTATTTAATTGATGATTTATGGGTGAATGTATTGTCCAAACTTGCGACTGATCCACCATACCCACAATGGCTATACAAATTTTACCCTGATCAGGTTGTGTTTTTAAATGTTAAGGCTGGTGGAAACAAATCAGAATTTATTAAAGATGATGCAGGATGGAGATTTAGTGGTAAGGACCGATCTCAAATTGATTCTGAAAGATGGCATGAAATTGAACCAATACTTGGAGGACCAAGTCATATAAGAATAATTAAAGGTCAACTTGAGCCTGAAGACTTTCAAAAATATGGACTAGATGTTCCAAAAGGATCTATAAGAGTTGAATATAGACCTGAAGAATCTATTGAAAGTCTTAAGCGTTCTTTTGAAATGGAAATAGGATCTAAAACAGAAGACGGCACAAGTAGGTATGTTAAGGTTGTTGGTCAACCGTACTTACTTGAAATTGATCAAGATTGGTATGGGAAAATTGAATTATTGGCAATAGACCCTCCGTATGCCTCACCAACTACTGATATCTAGTAGCAGTTATTTGTTTTTTGTGGAGTTTCGATTTGAAGGCTGAAATAATTGCAATTGGTAATGAATTAGTTATTGGAGATACTCAGGATACCAATTCTGCATATTTATCTTCACAATTGATTGAATTAGGAATTGAAGTAAACAGTATTAAAATTATTCCAGACGAAATAAATGTCATTGTTGAAGCGATTAATTCTTCATACATAAAAAGCGATATAATTTTGATAACTGGTGGACTTGGCCCAACAGAAGATGATTTAACTAGATATGCTGTTGCCAAGGCTTTGAAAGAAGAACAATATATTTCTCCGATCCTAAGAGAAACCATAACTCAATACTTTAAAACTAGAAATATTGAGATGCCTGAATCAAACCTTAGTCAATCGATGATTATTCCAAGTGCTGAAATAATTCCTAATGAAGTTGGAACTGCTCCAGGATGGTGGATCGAAAGGGATAAAAAAATATTAATTACAATGCCAGGTGTTCCTTCAGAATTATATGAAATGTGGGGGAATTGTATACGAGAAAAATTACAGTTAAAAAATAATGATCTTAATATTGTAATTCGAACAATTAAAACATTCGGTAGATCTGAATCAAGTATTGCTGAGGAGATATTTGATTTATTTGGAAGTCAAAATCCCAGCTTAGGTATCTATGTAAAACCTGATGGTGTTCATCTTCGTATTATGGGTAAAGATAAATCTGAAGCGAAAGCTATAAATTTAGTCAAAAACTTTGAGGAACAAATTGTATCAGTTTTAAAACCCGATATTTGGGGGTTTGATGATGATACTTTGGAACAAAAACTTTGCGATTGGATGAAGCATTATGGACTTAAATTATCTATTATGGAATCTTGTACTGGAGGTTTATTGTCCGATACTATAACTTCAATAGAAGGAAGTTCTAAATATTTCAAGGGTGGAGTGGTTTCTTATTCTACTGAAAGTAAAATATTGTTGGGTGCGAATTCTGATGTAATTAATGAATATGGAGTTATTAGTCCTCAGGTTGCACAAGAAATGTCAAAAGCTGTTCGGGTTTTTTTTGATACTGATATCGGTATTGGAATTACAGGTGTTCTAGGTGAAGCACCTGTAGATGGAAATCAACCAGGTGTAGCTTATATTAATATTTCTTCCTCTTCGCATTCCAGAGATTGGGTTATGGATTTCAGAAGGAATAGATCAATTATGAAGAGACGAGCTGTAAGCAGTACTATATTTCAATTTCTTCTATTTTTAAACGAATATATTAACGATAACAAACTGGACACAAAATAGGCTTGAATTTATACTTGTCATTCTGGTCTATTTCTGTCGAAAGTAATGTGTTTCTCTTGAGGAGGGCCCCGTGGTAAAAGTGGGTATATTAAATGTAACTGGTTATGCTGGTGTAGAACTTGCTCGAATTATTGCTACTCATCCAGAAGCTGAACTTGTTTCAGTAACGGGTCGAAGTGAAGCAGGTAAAAAATTAGCAGAAGTATTTCCTCATCTTAGTCAATATGATATGACGATCGAGTCCGAGATTACAAAGAGCATTGATGTGGTTTTTTCAGCTTTACCCCATAAGGCGAGTGCTGAAGCATGCCAGTATTACTATGAGCAAGGTGTAAAAGTAATAGATATTAGTGCAGATTTCCGACTGAAGGATTTATCAGTTTATGAATCTTGGTATGATGTTACGCATCCATGCCCACAACATATCGAAGATGCTGTTTATGGTCTTCCAGAACTGCATAAAACCGAGATTAAAGCTGCTGATTTAATTGCAAATCCAGGTTGTTATCCTACAAGTGCAATTCTTGCATTAGCTCCTGCTATTAAAGCAGGAATTATAGAGGACGATATTATTGTTGATAGTAAATCCGGAGTATCAGGTGCAGGCAGAGCGTTAAGTTTAAATACTCACTTTTCTGAAGTAAATGAAAGTGTGCATGCATATTCCATTGATGGTCATCGTCACCTTCCAGAAATTACCCAAGAATTGAATCCACTTAATGATTCTTCCAATCTTAGGATAACTTTCTTGCCTCATTTAATTCCTATGACACGAGGAATTCTTAGCACTTGTTATGTTTCCTTAAAAACCGATTCACTTCCTTCGACTAGGACTAATGAGTATTTGAGGGAAATTTATAATGATTTTTATGAAAATGAACCTTTCACAAAAGTTGTTGATGGATCTCCAAGAACAAAACATACTCTTGGTAATAATGATTGCCTAGTATATCCTTGGATTGATGAAAGAACCAACCGACTTATTTCAGTAGGTTGTTTAGATAATTTAGTAAAAGGTGCGGCAGGGCAAGCAATACAAAATATGAATCTTATGTTTGATTTACCAGAGGATCTTGGTATTGAATCGCTAGCTGTTTACCCTTAATACAGTTTATAATTAATTAAGACATTTCTTTCAATTCAGGTTTCATATGGCCCCATCGTCTAGCGGCCTAGGACGCCACCCTTTCAAGGTGGAGATCGCGGGTTCGAATCCCGCTGGGGTCACCAAAAACAAAATAAACGAACCAATGAGGTATTTTTCGTTAATTAATATAATTACCTAGATTAGGAATTTCTTTGGATAAATTCTAATGCTTCTTGAGAATGATCCTCAGGAGGAGACTCGTCTATTAAATGTTGAATGTGTCCGTCACTTCCTATTATGAAGGTAACTCTTTTATAAGATCCCCTTCTTTCATCATATACACCAAAGGCTTTTGCCATCTGATGAGCTGGAGCACCGGCACCCATTTGAAACTCTACTCCGCAATGTTCTCCAAAAGCTTTTTGAGCGAAGTATAGATCTGCACTAGAAGCAATGATTTCAACATCTTGTTCTTTAAAGGAACTATAGTTTTGTTGGAACCCAACAATTTCTCTTTCTCAGCCTCCTGTAAAAGCTGCTGGATAAAATGCTAATATAAATCTTTTTCCTAATAAGTCTTTAAGATGAATTTCTTCTCGACCTTGCCGAAAACTAACATCTGGAATAGCTGATCCTTTTTCTAAAAGTTCTTCCATAAAACTATCTCCCATAAAATTTGATAATTTTGATAATAAAGAAAATTCTTAATATTTTTGTTATTTTATATCACTATGAATTTAATACCAACAATTGTTTATTTTTTAATAGATATTGTTATTATAAAAGTTATTTTTTCTTTGTTATCCATTGATCATGATCAGCAATATCCCTATCTAAAATAAGTCGGAATAGGAATGTTTTTATTATTGATTGACACCTTGGAAGAGATTCATTGTTTGCTAATAATCGTTTGATTACAATTAGTATTAGAATGGTAAAGGTATGTATTTGAAGTTGTACTTGCATTCCAGTCACAATTGCAATTATGGGAGCAGTAACAAAACTTAGCATAATCCATGGTGCGATATTTTTCCTTATGTACCATCCCCATAAAAAAGCTATTATGATTATAGTTATCATTTGTGGGACTAACCAAAAAGCTAAAAAAGTTCCCATTGAAGTAGACAATCCTCTTCCGCCCTTTAATTTTATAAATATTGACCAATTATGTCCCATTACAACGCAAATACTTGCAAATACTTGAATAGTGAGATCGAATTCTAGTAGGTTCAATGTAAGTATTGGAAATGTTCCTTTTACAATGCCATCAAAGAAACTAACAACAGCAAATCCTTTCTTTCCCAATATATTTCCAGCATTCGATGCTCCAATATTTCCTGAACCAATCTTACGGATATCAATATTCCTATAATATTTTGATATAAGAAGTGCTGTGGGGATACTTCCTATTAAATAAGAAATTACTGCTGTAAGTAAAAGAATAAACATCAGAAACTATGATAATTTTCTATTTGTATTTAATCGAGATATTAGTTCAATCCCGTTATCCAAAGGAGGTCCTGCATCTCCAGGATAAATTTCCTCAGGATTTCCTGAAGCATGAAAATCACTACCGCCTAAGGGTATCAAGTTGAATTTATTACAAATTTTTAATAGTTTTTCTATTTGATAAGAACTATATCTACCATAATAAACGTCCATCCCAATTAATCCATGTGGGATTAATTCCTGAATTATAGAATCTAAATTTGGGATATCTAATGGATGAGCAATTGCTGATAAACCGTTATATTTTTGAATCATTTTTGCAGCATCAATTGTTAATAGTTTTTTTCTTGGAACATAAGCTGGAGCATGATTTCCTATATATTTATCAAATGCTTCAAAGTTGTATTTCACGTAACCTTTTTCCATTAATGCTCTAGCAATATGTGGGCGAGCTACCGCATCATTGGCAAGACTTCTCACTCTTTCCCATGTGATTAATAATCCCATATCTTGTAAATTTTCAACTATTTTTTTGGTGCGAATTTCTCTTTCATTTCTGAGATTAGACAAATCTTTTTGGAAATCTGAATTATCAACACTTATTCCATAACCTAATAGATGAATTTCAACATTCTTTGTTTCTGTGGATAATTCAATGCCTGGTATAATAGTTAACTGTTCAAGCTGACCCACCGTGTTCTGAGCTTCTTTTAATCCATTAGTTGTATCATGGTCAGTGATAGATATGATTTTAAGTTTTTTTGATTTTATTAGAATAATAAGTTCTGATGGCGAAAGAGTTCCGTCAGAAGAATTTGTATGTAAATGAAGATCTACCTGATGTTGCATAATTTACCTCTATGTCAGCAACATACGAATTTTGAGAAGAAAGATAATTGCAAATTAGTTTGCAATTTCAACTGTTCGGGTTTCTCTAATTACGACTACTCTAATCTGTCCAGGATAAACAAGACTTTCTTGGATTTTCTTTGTAACTTCATTTGCAAGATTTGCAGCTCCAATGTCATCAATCTCTTCGGGTTTTACCATAATCCGAACTTCTCTTCCGGCTTGGATTGCAAAAGATTTTTCTATTCCAGTAAAGCTATTTGCTACGGCTTCTAATTCTTCTAAACGTTTAGTATATCTTTCAACTGTATCTTTTCTTGCTCCTGGACGGGCAGAACTTATAGCATCAGCAGCTACTACTATAAAAGCTTCTACTGAACCTTTTTCATGGTCGTGATGTTCTTCGATGGCACGCTTAACAGGGTCTGAAATGCCATATTTTGCGGCCATGTCTGCACCAATTTCAGCATGAGGACCTTCAAATTCATGACTTAATGCTTTACCAATATCGTGTAACAATGCTCCAGTTTTTGATATTTCTATGTCTGCTCCACATTCGGCAGCAAGTGTACCCGCAATTAATGATGCTTCTATGCAATGTCTCAAAACGTTGCTTCCGTAACTTGTACGAAATTTAAGTCTTCCCAATAATTTGATTAATTCCGGATGTAATCCTCTTACTCCAGATTCGAAAACGGCTTGCTCACCTGCATCTTTTATAATAGTTTCAATTTCAATGGTTGCTTTTTCTACTGCTTCTTCGATTTTTGCAGGATGTATTCGACCATCTTCAACCAATTTCGATAAAGCTATGCGAGCAGTTTCTCTGCGTATGGGGTCAAATGATGATACGCTCACAGCTTCAGGTGTGTCATCGATAATCAAATCTACTCCTGTGGCTTGCTCAATGGCTCTTATGTTTCTTCCTTCCCTTCCGATTAATCGACCCTTCATTTCATCGTTTGGAAGTTCAACCTTTGATAAGCTTGATTCAGAAACTACATCTACTGCCAGCTTCTCTACTGCCAATGCCAAATGCATTTTAGCTTTTTTATCCGTTTCTTCCTTATAATCTTGTTCTAGATCATAATAACGCTTAGCTAAAACATGTTCCATTTCAGCATTTGCTTTTTGTAAAATGGCGTCTTTTGCTTCGGTAATGGTTAAGCTACTAATTCTTTCAAGTTCAGTGGTGTGCCGAGATTCGAGTTCGTTAACTTGAGATTCTTTTTCTTCAATCTCTGCTTTTTGCGATTTGAGTGTTTCTTCTCTTTGATCTAACTCTAAAATTTTTCTCTCTAATGTCTCTTCTCGGTTTATTATTCGACTTTCTTGTTGCTGAACTTCACTTTTTCGTTCTCTTATTTCTGTATCTGTTTCTGATTTAAGCCGAATGCTTTCTTCTTTTATCTCTAGTAGAATAGTTGCTCTGTTATTTTCTGCTTCTTGAACGATTTGCTTAACTTGCAACTCCGCTAGTGCCCTTTGGCGTCCTAACACAGTTGATCTCAAGTAGAAGCCAACCGAAGCTCCAATACCTAACGACGCCAGGGCAGAGAGTAGCAAAATTGCCACCCACAATACTCCTGACACTGTTCGTACCACCTTTCTGTTTGTACATAAATGACTTTATAGCAGTCAATTAACCAATAATAAGTAACTTGTTATGATTGAGTCAAGAAAATTCCTGAAGATTTATTTATGGTTGAGTTTTTTCTTTATGGATCTGAACAATCACGCATATATCCACAGTTGTTACATTTAATTTTGCAATGAATTGAGATCATTTCAAAATTACAGCGTTCGCATACTATATTTTTGTTATTTATTTCAACTTTAGCATCCAATAACAAGGTCAAAGAATCAAAAGATTCATTTTCAATATTTACATGCATGGGATTTGACCTTGTTATTCATCATCACTTGTAGGCTCGATATCCAGTTGTAACTGCTTTGTAGCATCCTCTTCTGTATTTAATTCTTCTTCGGCTTTAATTTCTGTTGTAGGTTGATTTTCCGTATTCTGAACTTCAGTGCTTGGGGTTGTAGCCCAAGATTGAGGCCCAAGAATTGACATGGCAGTTATTCTGTCTTTATCTTCTGGCCTCATAATCCATACGCCTTTTGCGTATCTACCATATGTTCCTACTTCACTAAGGCTTACCCGTTGAATTTGAGCTTTTGCACTTGCTATTACCAATTCCTCATCGCCTTCCACAACAATAGCGGCTGTTACAGGGCCAGTTTTAGGAGTTATTTTACAGGCAATTACCCCAGAACCACCTCTTCCTTGACGTCTGTAATTTTCCAACTTTGACATTTTCCCAAATCCATTTTGTGTAGCTGTGAATAATTTGCCATCTGGCTTTGCAATATCCATTGCTATCACTCTATCATTACCCTTTAAGCGAATTGCTCTTACGCCTCCAGCTGCCCTAGACCTAAGGACAAGTTGTGATACACCGAAGCATAAGGACATGCCATTTTCAGTTATCACAATAACTTCTGAATCATCATCAGCAATTATTGCAGATATCAGTTCATCTTCTTTCCCAAGATTTTTCATTGCAAAGATGCCGTTACTTCGGATGGATGAAAACTGACTAAGTGGCACCCTTTTTACTTGACCCAATTTGGTGCTTAGAACTAAGTACCCATCTTTTTTCAGGTCTGGGAATGATACTAACGCCGTAATTTTATCCCCTTCAGGAAGTGCAGGGATTAAAACTGCTAGTGGAGTGCCACGAGTTGTTCGTGATATATCTGGATTAATTTCATACGATCGAGTTGAGAAAACCTGTCCCCTACTTGTAAAGAATAATAAAGTATCGTGAGTGTCACTTACCAAAAGATGTTGAACAATATCGTCATCTTTTGTAGTTCTCATGCCTACAACACCCTTTCCACCGCGATGTTGCATCTTGTAGGTATTAAGAGGTATACGTTTAATATACCCATTTTGGCTTAAAGTTATTACCACATCTTGGTGTGGTTCTAATTGTTCCCGACTATATTCAGTTGCCTCTTCGCCTAAAACTTCTGTTTTTCTTTTGTCTCCAAACTTTTCTCTTATTTTTTTTGTTTCTTCTTGTACTACTTCAAGTATTTTTTCTGAACTAGATAGTAGCTCCCGCAAGGAATTTATTAAGGTTGTAAGTTCTTCAAATTCATCCTGCAGACGCTTAGTGTCCAATCCAGTAAGTCGTCGAAGTTGCATTTCAAGTATTGCTTGGGCCTGTTCTTCGCTAAGGGAGAGTTGATTTACAAGGCTAGTTTTTGCCTCGTCAGTATTTTCAGCATTACGGATTAAATCTATTACTAAGTCAATTTGATCAATTGCCTTTAAGAGACCTTCTACTATGTGTGCTCGGGATTCTGCTTTTTCAAGGTCATATTCTGCTCGTCGACGAACAACTTCACTACGGAAATCTATAAAATGTCCTATAGCTTCACGAATATTCAACACTTTGGGCTGATTATCAACTAAGGCAAGCATATTCATATTGAATGAACTTTGTAGTGCAGTGTGTTTATATAGGTTGTTTAATACTATTTCGGGTTGAGCTGATCCACGAAGTTCTATGACGATTCTAAGACCTTGCCTGTCAGATTCATCTCTAACTTCAGAAATCCCATCAATTTTTTTATCTTTGGCAAGGATTGCAATTCGTTCAACTAAGCTTGCTTTATTTACCTGATAGGGAATTTCTGTGACGACAATTTGATTTCGATCAGTTCGTTTTCCTGCGGATTGCACTTCAGCTTTTGCTCTAACTAAAACTCTCCCGCGTCCAGTTCGATACATTTCCTTAATGCCTTCACTTGTAGTTCCAGCCATTATAATTCCACCGGTTGGGAAATCTGGGCCCTTAACAAATCGTAGCAAATCTTCGACAGTTGCGTCAGGGTTTTCCAATTGATAATTGATTGCATTACAAATTTCCCGAAGATTATGAGGTGGTATTGAAGTTGCCATTCCAACAGCAATTCCTGATGCACCATTTACTAAAAGATTTGGGATCATTGAAGGCAGGACGGTTGGTTCTTGCAAGGAATCGTCAAAATTGAGTGAGAAATTTACTGTATTACGGTCTAAATCTGCTAACATTTGAGTTGAAATATCACGAAGTCGAGCTTCTGTGTAGCGCATTGCAGCAGGAGGATCATTATCAATTGAACCAAAATTCCCCTGACCTTCCACTAACGGATAACGCATGGAAAATTCTTGAGCCATTCGGACCATAGCATCATAAACTGAAGTATCACCATGAGGGTGATACTTTCCTAGAACTTCCCCTACTAATCGTGCGCTTTTCTTATATGCACTTCCAGGATTCATAGAAAGCTCATCCATAGCGAATAATATTCTTCTTTGGACTGGTTTAAGGCCATCTCGGACATCAGGTAGTGCTCGAGATACTATTACACTCATTGCATAATCAAGGTAAGCACTTCGTAATTCTGCTTCAATACGCCTTGGCTCTATTTTCCCTATCTCTGATACCATTGATAACTCCTTAGATCAGTATTCCAGAAAATAAAATATTGATTTATACATCCAGGTTCTGAACTTCTTTTGCGTAAGTCATTATGAATTCTTTTCGTGGCTGTACTTCTGCACCCATTAATCGGTCAAATTCAATTGCAACTTGCGAAGAAGCATCTTCTGCATCATCCATGGTGACTTGTAAAAGAGTTCTAGTTGTAGTGTCAAGTGTGGTGTTCCAAAGTTGATCGGGATTCATTTCCCCCAAACCTTTGTATCTTTGAATTCCTACTCGTTTTCCTTCAAGTTCTTTTAATACATCTGCTCGTTCAGCTTCAGAATAGACATAACGTATATTTCTGCCATTTTGCAATTTATAAAGTGGAGGTTGTGCAATATATAAGTGACCATTTTCAATAAGAGGGCGCATGTTATGAAAAAAGAATGTAAGCAGTAATGTCCTTATATGCGACCCGTCAACATCCGCATCTGTCATAATAATTACTCTATGATATCTAAGTTTTTTAAGATCAAAGTCCTCTCCAAAACCTGCACCAATTGCACTTATTAGGACGCGAATTTGTTCATGAGAAAGTAATTTTTCTAATCGTGCCTTTTCAGTTTGCATGAATTGATTATTTGCAGTGGCTGCATCGACACCATTGCCGTTTTCTGGCATTTCGACTTTATTTCGACCACCAGGAAAGAGAACTTTTTCAATATTTAGAATTTTTCCTCGTAATGGGAGAATGGCCTGAAATCGTCTGTCTCTGCCCATTTTTGCTGAACCGCCAGCTGATTCTCCTTCCACTATAAATACTTCACTTTTTTCTGGGTCTTTCTCTGAGCAATCTGCAAGCTTACCTGGTAATCCAGACCCGTCAAGTGCATTCTTTCGTATTACAAGTTCTCTGGCTTTTCTTGCTGCTTCTCGTGCTCTTTGTGCTAGGACACAACGTTCAACTATTTTTTTTGCTTCATTTGGATGATCTTCTAAATAAATAGTTAATGCTTTTGATACTACATTTTCAACAGCAGGACGAATGTCTGCATTCCCTAGCTTTGCTTTGGTTTGACCTTCAAATTGAGGATCAATGAGTTTTACAGAAAGAACTGCAGTTAGGCCTTCCCTTACATCCTCGCCTGTTAATTGAGACTGATCGTCCTTCACAAGTTTTTGTTTACGACTGTAATCATTAAGTACGCGAGTCAATGCTGCCCTGAAGCCGGTTACATGAGTGCCACCTTCTGGTGTATTAATGCAGTTTGCAAAAGAAAGGCAATTTTCAGATACATTCGTAGTGTATTGCAGAGCAACGTCTACTTGTGTAGTTCCAATGTGATCAGATATGGAAACAGTTGGATGAAGTGTTTCGCGACCTTCATCTATTTCATCTACCATACTAACGATCCCACCCTCGAACATGTATGAGCTTTTCTCATCAGCTTCTTCATGAGTAAAAGTTAATCTGAGTCCAGGATTCAAGTAGGCCATTTCTTTAAATCGTTGACTTAAGACAGAAGCATCAAATTCGGTGGTATCAAAAATAGAATCATCTGGTATAAAAGAAATTTTTGTTCCTTGGCCAGTAGCACTTCCTAAATTTTCTATAGAACCCACTGGTTTTCCATGATCAAACTCTTGTTGATATAATTGTCCTTCTCTTTGGACTTCAACTTTTAGATATTTACTTAAGAAATTAACTACTGAAGCACCTACACCATGAAGACCTCCAGAAACTTGATATCCCCCACTGCCGAATTTTCCTCCGGCATGTAAGGTTGTCATAACAGTTTCTAGGGCAGATACACCAGTTACTTTATGGATTTCAACTGGGATACCCCTACCATTATCTTCAACAGTTACTGTACCGTTGTTTGCGATAGAAATAATTGTGTGATCACAGTGTCCTGCCATAGCTTCATCCACTGCATTATCTACTATCTCATAAACAAGATGATGTAAGCCTCTTTGGTCAGTGCTTCCAATGTACATGCCTGGACGGCGTCTAACGGCTTCTAGCCCTTCAAGAACTTGAATTTGATCTGCGGTATACTGAGAGGTAACTTCCTGTCGTGATCGAGTAGCCACTTTTCTGACCCTCACTTTCGAGAGGCTTTCGCCTCGTATTCATTAGGTGTTTTAGTAGATATTATGAATATCAACATTTTGTTAATATTTCATATTCAAAACACATTTGTATTATACCAAATTTTATAAGGTTAGAAAAGCTTTTTTTAGGTTTATTTAGCTTAAAAATAATCCCTTGGGAAAAATAGCTTAAATAAAGTACGTAAAGATAATTGTTAGGTGCTATTTAACCATGTAACATCACCAAATAAATTTTGATTACTATTTTGTTCCCTGAAGATTTTGTATTCATCTTTAGAATCTTGGATCGTAGTAGTTTCTCCATGTCCTGGCAACACAATTGTATCTGATTCTAAATTGAATAGCTTTGTTGTTATGCTAGAAAGGATCTGATTAAAATCTTCTGATGAACCGGTTCTTCCTGGTCCTCCTGGGAATAACGTATCTCCAGAAAATAAATGCTTATCAAGAAGATAGCATGTTGATCCAGGCGTATGTCCTGGAGTTATTATTGCTGTAACTTGCAGTGTACCTATAGTTATGTGTTCATCTTTAGTGAAAAGATTAATTGTAGCATTATTTTCTGGCAGTTTATCTTCATCGGTTTTTCCTACACCAATAGAAGCTTTATTGAATTTATTTCTTAATTCTTTAAAGCCTTCTAAGTGATCAAAATGATTGTGTGTTATAAGTATATGTTCTACATCTGTACCTTCACATTCACGTATTATTTTTTCATACTCAATAGGTGCGTCAATAATGGCACTAGAATTTGTAGTCTTGCAGACTATAATGTAGCAGTTGTTTGCATATGGACTTGCCACAATTTTGTGAATCCGTTTTCGGTCATCTTCGTAGAATATAGACATACAGTTCACTCCTAGTTGAAATTTTCAAAATAGTATACATTAAACTTTGTTTTTCTCATCTTTCGAAATGACAATTTTCATAGTGTAACATTAATAATTTTAATTTAAGGATCATCGAATGTTAAACATAGGGGTTTTAGCTATAAATCCTGAAATTGCTTCAGAATATATTAATTCTATAAAGTCTTGGGAAGCAAATGCATTTCACATGACTTTGGAAAATTATAATTCAGAGATTAGCGAGTCAATCAATGGAATTGTTATTGGTGGATCAACTATTGTTTCAGGTAATTTGTATGGAATTGAAAGTTCAGAAATCGTGCCATCTGATGACTATGACAAAACTTCAATTGAAGTTTTGAAGAAAGCGTTAGAAAAAAATATTCCTATACTAGGAATCTGTAGAGGTATGCACTTACTAAATATTGCAATGGGTGGCACTTTAATACAAGATTTATCTCGTCACAGTCATGCGTCTTTAGAAGAACCTTTCTATCATCACATATGGATTTCTCCAGGTAGCAAACTTGCTACGGTTTTAGGTTCAGGCGGTCAAGTTCGGGTGAATAGCTTGCATTTTAAGGGGTTTCGAGAAGCTCAAAAAGCCCAACGATTGATCGCTTCAGCATACTCTGTAGATGATTTTCTCATTGAAGGAATTGAAAGTCCTGAACATAAATTTGTTTTAGGTATTCAGTGTTCTCCTGAACGGCAAGAAGAAGTGCCTCGTCAATTCCAGCAGTTGTTTGAAGCATTAGTTTATTTTTCTGGATTACAGTAAAAATTTAATATGGTAAATCTTAATAAAGAAAAAATTAAATTAATAACTTTTGATTTGTATAATACTTTAGCCAGATTCTGGCCGCCAGTAGAGGAAATTCAAGTTCTTGCATGTAGTCGTCTTGGAGTGAAGGTTTCTCAAACAAATATTAGTTCTGGTTATTTGCTTGCTGATACATTTATGGCTAAAGAAAATGCAATATATCCCGTTAGAGATCGCCAACGAGAAGAAAGAAAAATTTTTTTTAATAAGTATGAGCAAATAATATTGCAAGGTGCAGGAATTGAGTCCGATCTTCAATTTGCAGATCTTGTTTGGAAGGAAATTCAAAAAATTCCTTATGCATTAAAATTATTTGATGATGTCATACCTGTACTAGAGCAACTTCGTTTGCTGGGATATAAGTTAATTATATTATCTAATGTAGATCGTAATTCGGACGAATTAATGGATTTCTTAGGATTAAGAGGGCAGTTGGATTATTTTTTAACTTCAAGAGATATTGGAGCAGACAAACCCCATTCCCCAATATTTTTAGAATCTCTTAAACTCGCAAATGTTAAACCTTTCGAAGCTATTCATATTGGTGATCAGTTTGATACTGATATTTTAGGTGCTAGAAAGGTTGGTATGAATACAATTCTTATTGACCGTAGGAATGAATATCGTAATTTCAATCCATTGCCTAATGAAATTCGAAATAATGTTGATATTATTCAGTCATTAAATGAATTGTTGTTAGTTTTAAACTAATTTAAATCGAATTCGCAATATTTTACTTAGTTAAAAATATAAGATGCTACTGCTGTATCAATAATATCGACAATAGGTTCAGGGTAAAGCCCAATGAAGATTGTTGCTGCTAACATAATTAAAACAAATGTAGATAATGTTTTGGTTGTGTAAATTTTAGTTGATGAGATAGGATCACTCACATACATTTCCTTTATGACTCGTAAGTAATAGTAAAGAGAAATCACTGATGCTGTTGCAGCAATCCCTGCAAGCCATAGCATATCTTCTTTAGCAGTGGCAGCAAACAGATAGAATTTTGTCGTAAATCCTGCAAAGAATGGTAATCCTGCAAGAGAAAATAATGATGCAGTTATGCATATGGCTGCTAATGGATTTCGTTTTGCAATTCCAGCATAATCTTGAATTTGATCAGATAAAACATTGTTATGGATTATAATAATTGAACTAAAAACCAGCATGCTGGTAGCTGCGTAACCTGTCATGTGTAATATTAATCCGCTTGAGCCTAATGATGAAGCACATATAATTCCCATTAACATATATCCACTTTGCCCAATACTGGAGTATGCAAGCATTCTCTTAATGTTACTTTGAACAATAGCCAGTATATTCCCACTGACCATTGTAATAGCTGCAATTATTGAAATTGTAGGTTTCCATAGTTCGATTTTCGGAAGAAAAGTTTGTGAGAATAGGGTTAATACTAATGCAAAGATAGCTATTTTTGATCCTATGGCGATTAGTGCGGTTATTGGTAATGGAGCACCTTCATAAACGTCAGGAGCCCACATATGAAATGGAATAATTGCAAGCTTGAAACCAAAACCAGCGCCTATCATTGAAAGTGCTAAGAGTATTCGTAGATTGGAATCTATAGATGACAGAGCGGTTTCAATACCACTGAATGATGTTGTGCCTGAGATTCCGTATATAAGAACTAAGCCATAAAGCAAAAGGCCTGAGGAAAAGGCTCCTAATAATATGTATTTGATTGCTGCTTCATTTGATTTAAGATCTTTTTTAGCTATTGCTACGAGAACATAAAGACTAAAACTCATCAATTCGATTGATATATAAGCTGTTATTAATTCTCGAGCTGAGACAAGCAGCATCATTCCAACAAGCGAAAGAAGTATAATTGCATAATATTCCCCAGTGTTGATGTTATAAGATTTGGTATATGTGATAGATATTAAAGAAATCCCAATAACAATTGCCATCAAAAGAATTTTGAAGAATGTAGTATATGAGTTTATTGCTAGAATACCTTCGAATATTTCGGTTTCTTTACCTGAAAGTAACCATAATGAGAAGATCATGATTATGAAAACACCTAACGATGTTAGTCTTCCAAGAAAATCAGAAGATTTTGAAGGTTTGAAAAGATCAATACTAAAAACTACTATAGCTAAACTTGCGATTAGCAATTCAGGGGATAGTAACCTTATGCTTTCTGTATTCACGATCTGTTAAACCCCGCTTACTCTTATTATAAATTGTTCGATTCCTGAATTAATAACTGTCATCATCGGCCATGGAAATAGTCCAATAACAACTATGCAGAGTGTAAGAATTAATATTGGAAGAGTTTCAATTTTTGAAAAATCTCTGAGGTTTTCCCATTGGACATCAACAGGGCCAAAAAATACTTTTGAAACTAAACGTAGTATGTATATAGCTGTAATTGCTGCACCTATAATTGCTAAAATTGCAATTAATGGCGATGATTGAAATAAACCTATGAATATTAATAGTTCGGCAACAAATCCACTTAATCCTGGTAATCCGAGTGAGGTAAGGCCCGCTACAGTAAAAAATCCTGCTGCAAGAGGCATTCGCTTTGCTAAACCTTCAAGTACTTGGATATCTCTTGTGTGAGTTTGACCGTAAATAAATCCTACTAGAGCGAAAAATAGTGCAGTCATTATTCCATGTGAAACCATTTGAAGGATAGCACCATTAAAACCAGTAGGATTTAATGCTGCTAATCCTAGTAAAACATACCCCATGTGACTAACACTGGAATACCCAATTACATATTTGAGATCTTGTTGTGCTAACGCACTTACAGATCCATAGAGGACATTTACAATTCCTAATCCCATAAATAATGGTGCCCAATATATTGCGCCTTCTGGAAGGAGCAATATGCCAATCTGCAGTATTCCAAATGCACCTAATTTCATCAATACTCCAGCATGTAGCATACTAACAGCTGTTGGTGCAGCGACATGGCCATCTGGAGACCAAGTATGAAATGGCCATAAGCCAGCTAGTATTCCAAATCCAATCATAAAGAATGGGAAAAAAATCAACTGAAAATCTCGATCATAATTAGCATTTATAAGAATATTCATATCCATTGTGAATTTTCCAAGGTTTTCAGCTCCCTCAACCCATAATGCTAATATTCCGACCCATACTAAAATGCTTCCTGCAACAAGGTAGAGAGTCAATTTCATAGCTCCGTATTCTTTAGTTCTAATAAACGATACAAAGTCAGAACTACTTCCCCATACAGCAATTAAGAGATACATAGGTACTACAGCAAGTTCATAGAAGAAAAAGAAGAAAAAGAGATCTTGTGACAAAAATACGCCATAGACTCCACCAACCAAAAGCATTAACCAGAAAAAGAAATGATTAGGCCGTATTTCTAAATTCCGAGAAACTAAAACGCTTGAGAAGAATATAACTGCATTTAATAACACGAGTGTGCTCGTAGGGCCTGACACACTAAGATTCAGATTTATTCCTAAAGATGGAAGCCACGCAATAGAGGTTGAGAAAACCTCAAGTGTTTTGTCGGAAAGAGCTACCGAAAATAAATAAATACCTAGGATCAATCCTATAAAGGCAATTACCATTGCATAGTTTCTAGTGTAAATGGGATCATTATCTTTAAAGAAAAGTAAAAACAAGGACCCTACTGAAGGAAGAAGTATTATCAATAATAAAATGTTGTTATCAAGGAATTCCATTTAGTATGTATTTCCTTTGTAAGTGTTGGGCGATTTTTTTAGGTTCATAATACAAACCGCCATATAATATTTAAAGCTGCTAAACTTATAACTCCAAATGTCATTCCTAAAGCATAGTTGTACATTTTTCCTGTTTGGAGATAACGGAAAATGCTGCTTAAATGACTCAAAACATTTGCTGAACCATCGACCATTTTGTCATTAACAAATTGCCTGTCGAATAATGCAGTTATTTTTCCAAGCGATAAGACAATGGTGTTAATAAACCACTGATACATAGTATCGAAATAAAATGTATTGCGAATTGGATTTTGAAGTGATTGGGATTTAATAACGATGGATAGTACTGGTATAGATTTACCTTTTGATAGATTCCAAGATATTAATAATCCAATAATTGCAATTAATATAGAAATTATTGTTATTGGGTGAAGAAGGTTTATAGCATGTGTGCTCTTTTGAGTTAGAAACATGCTGAATCCATCATATTTCCCGAATGAGAACAATAACAATCCTGATATAGTAGTTAGGGTTGTGAAGATAAAGATTGGTAAGAGCATCAATTTTGGAGACTCATGAGCTGTGGAGCTTGACTGTGATTGCCTACCAAAAAATACATAGAAAAATAGTCTTCCTAAGTAGCAAGCTTTCAGAAAAGCAATGAATAACCCTATTGCCAATAAGGTTATTCCATATTCATGATTTAATGCTTCTAAAATTCCTTCTTTGCTGAAAAAACCTCCAAGAGGTGGAATCCCAATTAAAGAAAGGCTGCTTAGACCAAAGCAGAAGGCAGTTATGGGCATTTTGTTTCTCAATCCACCAAGGTTGCGAATATCGGTTTCACCTGAACCATGAGTTATACTTCCAGCACCCAAGAATAAAGCCGCCTTAGCAAACCCATGCATTATTAAGTGAAACATGCCCGGAACAATCCCTCCGCAACTCAACGCAATCATCATGAATGCCAAATCAGTAATTGTTGAATAAGCAAGAATCTTTTTTAAATCTGTCATAACCAAGGCTATGATTCCACCTAGTAGAGCAGTAATACACGCCAATGTAAGGAGAATTATCATGCTGATTTCAGATAATTGAAAAAGTGGAAGACATCGTGCGATTAAGTAAACTCCTGCTACAACCATTGTAGCAGCGTGAATTAAAGCACTTACCGGTGTTGGTCCTTCCATAGCGTCTGGTAACCAGATATGAAAAGGGAATTGAGCCGATTTACCTAAAGCACCAAGAAGTATTAATAATGTAGAGAGTGTAATTGTAGTTTGATCGATTGCTCCATTAGAGGCGGCAGTAAAAATTTCTGAAAGATTAAAAGTTTGCGTTTCATTGAATAGCAACACTATTCCAATTAGAAGCCCCACATCACCAATACGAGTGGTAATAAAAGCTTTTTTTGCAGCTTCAGCTGCAGAACGTTTTTCCCACCAGAATCCAATTAGCAGGTAAGAACAAGCTCCCACAAGTTCCCATGCAATATAGATTAATATCAGGTTATTAGCGAGCACCAAAGTGATCATTGCTGCAAGAAATAAACTATGGACAGCGAAATACCAGTTAAATCGTGGGTCATTTTCCATGTATACTAATGAATACAATTGAACACCAGCAGCGGTTAAAGTAATTAACCCAAGCATTGTGACAGTTAATGGATCCAGAGTTATGCCCCACATTAAAATTGCTTCTTTTGTTTCCAGCCAAGTTATTTCGAATGATAATGTCCCGTCTTGGAGTAGTGTATTAGCTACAAAAACGAATGCGATGAAGCCAACTATAGTGGCAGTAAGTGTAATTAAAGGTAATTTTCGGGATGCATTCCGCCCCAAGGCAACTATCATAAATGCAATTACACTTGAAATTGGAATTATCCAAGCTGCGGTGCCCATTAATAACTCCCCAATTCCTTTAGAAAGGTAGTATACTTACGAATTTTTCTGTAAAACCGTTGTGATTTTTTCATGTTGCTACCATTTCATCCGATTTGCTTCATCAAGATTTGCATTGGATTGTTGACTGTAAAGTCTTAAAATTATTGCTAACGCCAGACCAAATTCCGCTGCAGCAATGGTGATTACAAAAATTGCAATAATTTGGCCTGTGATTCCAGAAGCATCTATGTGAGTAGCATAAGCAACAGCATTAATCGTAACCGCATTCAAAATTAATTCTATTGACATAAGAACTAAGACAGCATGTCTTCTTGCAAGAACACCATAAACTCCAATGGAAAAAAGTACTGCGCTCAATAATTCAAAATAAATTAATTCCATTTGAAATTCCTGTTGTGTATTTGTTTAATCATCTCTTCCAACTACAATTGCTCCGATCAGTGCTACTAATAAAACTAGGGAAGCTACTTCAAAAGGAATGAGCCATTTTGTAAAAAGTTCATGGCCCAATGTTCTTAAGTTTGATTCAGTTAAAGATTGCCCTCCAAGAGTCTCTTGAAGGAAAGGGGTGATGATAACACCAAGTAATAAAACGGAGACGACAATTGCAACTGGACGTTGGACTGCATCTTTAATCGAGGAGAATTCATCTACTCTTGTTAGCATAAGTGCAAACAACAAAACAATTGTTATGGCTCCCCCGTAAATTAATATTTGAACCAATGCCAAAAATTCTGCTAGTAATAATATAAAAATACCAGCTACGGAACCTAATGTGATTAGTAAATAGAGAGTCGCATGCCCAACATTTTTTGTTGAAACTACTCCTAGAGCACCAAATAGTACCATCGCAGATATTATGGTGAATACTATTACTTCTCCACTCATTTATACTTCCTTTTGCTCTTCTTCTATTTTAGTTTCAGGAGCTTTTTTGCTAGCAGCCTTACCTTTAGCTATTGGAGGAGTCCATGAAGATTCTTTTTGGTATTTTTTCCCCATTTCTAAGAGAGCAGAAAGATCGATCCTTCTTCCATTTCGTTCAAAAGTACTTAATTCATGTTCATAAGACATTTCAATTGCATCAAAATTACATACTTCAACACATATGTTACAAAGTATGCATCGACCAAGGTTAATTTCAAACGACTCTACAATTTTTCTTCTTGGGCTTTTCTCCTCAGCATATAAGGGATTATCTCCCATTGTTGCAGTCATACATTGAGTTGGGCAGTTTCGGATACAAACCATGCAACCTACGCAGTAAGGTTCACTTATGTCAAAATCCCAAGTTAATGCAGGAAATCCCATATAACGCTCATGAATAGGAGCATGCACTTTCGGATATTGTGCAGTAATGGGTTTTCGTAGACTTGTTTTTATAGTAACAATTAGTCCTTTAATTCCACTAAACACGTCGAACCTCGCTTGATGATATTAGTATAATTTCTGGTGGCTGACTGATTTTTCGTTTTTTATATGTAAACATGATCAAAAGTATTGATGCAATTCCAATAAAACCAAGAATCCACAATGACCAACTGTAATATATAAATACTGCAGTCAAAACAAAATTGGCAAATGAAAGTGGAACTAATCCTTTCCAGCCAACTTCCATGAGTTGATCAATTCTAAGTCTTGGATAAGTACCTCTGATCCAGAAAATTATACTTATAACAATAAATATTTTTATGAATAACCATATTATTCCTGGTAACCATGGACCTAACCAACCACCTAAGAATAATAGAGATACTAAAGTAGCAAACAAAAACGTATTAAAGTACTCTGCAAGGTAAAAAATTGACCAATGAGCACCACTATATTCTACAAATGGACCACCTACTAATTCTGACTCTGCATGATAAATATCAAATGGTGTTCTTCCTAATTCGGCTAAGGCTGCAATAAAAAATAAAGCTAATCCCAAAGGTTGGAACAAAACATATGCTACTGATGATTGAGCTTTTACTATTTCTATTAGGTTAAGTGAGTCAGCTAACATTGCAATGGTTAGTGCAGTAACAATTATAGGAATTTCATAACTTATTAATTGTGCTGTAGAACGAAGTGCACCTAACACACTATATTTGTTTGCTGAACTCCATCCAGCCATAATCAGACCAACGATGGATAATGTTGAACATGCTAGTACGAATAAAAGACCAAGCTCCATTTCTTGGATCACTAATGAAGGAGTAAATGGAATTACTGTCCAAACTACAAAACTAGGAACAAAGACAACAATTGGAGCTAACCAATATAAAGTTTTGTCAGTTTCACTTGGAATTAAATCTTCTTTAGTAACAAGTTTGATAGCATCTGCAATAGTTTGGAGAATTCCGAATGGTCCAACACGCATGGGGCCAATTCGCATTTGAATTCTTGCTAGTAATTTTCGCTCATACCAAATCATAGCAAGTACTACAACTGAAAGAAAACCAAATAAAGTACTAGCTCCTAAGGCCTTGAGAAAAATATCATTTTGACCAGAAAATAAAAGTGCTATAAATGCTGCAACAATTGCTGAAGAAACTAGAGTTAATTGTACTATTACTTTCATCTATCTACTTCTCCAAGAACTATATCCAGTGATCCTAAGATCATGACTACATCAGCAACATATGAACCTACTGACATTTTTCTTAGGGCTTGAAGATTGGCAAATGATGGTGCTCTTACTTTAACTCTATAAGGTTTATCTCCTCCGTCACTAACGAGATATACGCCTAGATCACCTCTAGGATTTTCAACTCGAGCGAAAGATTCACCTTTTGGGGGTCTAGGGATTAATCGGATACCTGAGGCTTTTGTTTCGCCTTTATCTGGCAAAAGTTGTAATAACTGGTAGATAATTTTTATTGATTCTCTCATTTCAGCAATGCGAATCACATACCTATCCCAAGTATCTCCAGTTACACCTATAGGTAGATTAAAATCAACTTCATCATATAATGAATATGGTTCTGTAAACCTTATGTCTTCTGCAATTCCTGAAGCTCGAAGACATGGACCGGTAAGTCCAAATTCTAAGGCGTCGGTACCATTTATGATTCCGATGTCTCTACTTCGTGAAAGAAATACTTCATTGAGTGTTAATAGTTGATCGCATTCTTCAACTGATTTTTCGAGCTTAGGCAACATTTCTCTAAGCTGTTTTTGAAATCCATTAGGAGGTTCTTCTCTTAATCCACCGATTTGGATGTAGTTATGCATCATACGTGCACCAGTCACTGATTGGAAAAAATCTTGAATTCTTTCTCTTTCCCTAAATCCGTACATTATAGGTGTCATAGCTCCTGCATCGAGGCCCATAGTTCCATAGAAAAGCATATGACTAGATATTCTGTTTAATTCACAAAGGATCATTCGAACATAATCGGCTCTCTTAGGAATTTCTATCTCCATGAGTTTTTCAACAGCTAAACAGAAAGCCATTTCATTGTTTAAATTACTTAAATAATCTAAACGATCAAATAGAGTAACAACTTGAGGATAAATTTCACTTTCTGAAATTTTTTCTGATCCCCTGTGCAGATAACCTATGTGTGGTTCTAGTTCAACTACACGTTCTCCGTCTACCCAAAGCACCATTCTGAAAACACCATGAGTAGATGGGTGCTGAGGACCCATATTAACCATAATATCTACAGATTCTAAATCCTTTGTTTTTTCACTTGACATTTACCACTCCGAATATTCATGGAAGGGAAATGATTTTCTGCCAGGGTACCCTTCGAAACCTTCCCATAATAGTAATGGCTTTAGATTTCCATGGCCTTCAAATTCAATCCCAAATAATTCATAACCTTCTCGCTCAAACCAATCAGCACTTTTCCAAATCGAAATTACAGATTTTACAATAGGATTGGAGTAGGTGGTCGTTGTTTTTAAAGTAAGTTTATGTCTGTGAAGTCTAGACCAAATATGATAAACAATTTCAAAATACTCTTCATAGTCCACGACCGAAAGACATCGGAGATAGTCAAAAGCAAATTCCTCAGACTGGCGTAATTTTTGTGCAGCTTCCTGAATTTGTTCTGATGGAACACTTAATACGATTTCATCAATTGATTGTGAAATAGTCACATCAGGGACTAGATTTTGTTTTCCAAGTAATTGTAGAAGTGCAGCTTCTGAAGGTCTTAGTTTTGATACTTCTGTCTCTTTAGAATCTTCTAGATTTTCTTCAGGAGAATTATCATTCTGCTCTACCATAATCTTTTGTATCCTTTTGAATCTTATTTTGTAATTGCATAAGTCCATCAAGAAGAGCCTCTGGTCTAGGAGGACAACCAGGTATATAAACGTCTACAGGAACGATATGATCCACTCCCATTACAACTGAATATGATTTGTAATAGGGGCCGCCATTACTTGCACAGCTACCCATAGCAATTACCCATTTTGGTTCTGGCATTTGTTCATAAATTAAACGAATTGGTTCGGCCATTTTCTTGACAACGGTTCCAGCTACAATCATAACGTCAGATTGTCGTGGTGAAGGCCAGGTAACTACTCCAAACCTGTCGAAATCATGATCTGCCATATACGTTGACATCATTTCAATAGCACAGCATGCAAGTCCAAAAGTTAGTGGCCAGAGAGAATTTTTTCTGGCCAAATTAATTAATTCATCTAATTTTGCCGTTATTAAGCCAGGTCCAGCGTTTCTCAATGGGCTAGGAGGAGGAATATTTCCAGAATTTTGAATGTGTTTTGGTGGACCAAGAACACTTCCTTGTTCCCATTTTATCGGCTTAAGAGGAATGTTGAATTCACTAGAATTATTTTCTTCATTTATTTCCATTTCAACATTCCTTTTTTCCAACTATAGACAATTCCAAATAATAATATAGCTATGAAAAACACCATTTCGTAAAATACCCAAGGACTCATCGTTATTGGCTCCATAAAAACTAAAATCCAAGGGAGTAAAAACACCGCTTCAACATCAAAAATTAAAAATAAAATTGCAAATATGTAGTATCTCATATGTATTTGAGACCATGAGAAAGGACTTGCAGGAATTCCACATTCAAAAGGAAGTGCTTTTTCCAGTGTCTTTTTCTTAGGAGCAAGTAGGAAATTAGCGACGAGCATCATGCCTATCGCTAGGATTCCTATAAATGTTACAAGAATAACGGCTGAGTACTTTAATGCCAGATCTTCAGTCATTGATTATATTCCATGAAAACTTGATAGTAACACTAACATTCGATACCTCAAGTGTAAAGAATCACAAAGAATTACGGTTGACATTATTTAATGTAGAGATTGATAATCGCCACAATATGTTTTCGTATTTGGAGGATGAAGAGATGGTTGAACTTAGGAGGAATCGAAGGCTTGCTAAAGGAGTTTCAATAGCAGGAGTGGGTATTGCTCAGTTCGGAGCATTTCCTGCAAAAACTACTCGGGATATTTTTTCTGAAGCTGTTCAGGATCTCTTGAACAGGAGTGAATATGGATTAAATATAAGTGATATTCAGTGTGGATATATCGGAAATTTTTCTGCTGATCGATTTGAAGGACAAGCACATTTGGGTTCAATACTATCTGATTGGATAGGATTAACCCCAACACCATTTACAAGAGTAGAGAATGGATGTGCTAGTAGTGGTAGTGCACTTCGAGAAGGAGTTATGGCTATTGCTTCAGGTTTATATGATATTGTTTTGGTTGGTGGTGTAGAAAAGATGACATCTGTTCCAACTATGGAAGCAACAGATAACCTAGCGTCTGTTGCGGATAGTTTATATGAGGTTCCTGCAGGATTTACATTTCCAGGAATATATGCTTCGGTTGCAAAAGCTCATATGGACCGATATGAGACCAATCTTGAACACTTAATGAAGGTAAGCATAAAAAATCATCATAACGGGTCATTAAATCCAAAAGCTCAATTTAATATGCCGCTAGAGGAACTGATGCAACAGAGAATCGATTGGGCTAAAGAAAGAAGTGCAGAGATTCCTCACTGGAATGATGCAAATGAGTTTTTAAATGATTTGATGGCTAATCCGTGGATAGCATGGCCTTTAAGATTGTTTGATTGTGCACCTATCACAGATGGTGCTGCTTGTGCTCTTTTGGTATCAAGTGATCTATCTAGGCATTTTACGGATACACCAGTAAATATTATTGGGATAGGACAAGCTACTGGTCGCCCGCTTCATGATGCAGAGGATTTGACATCATTTGGTGCTACTCGTTCAGCATCCAAGGAGGCATATGATATGGCTGGCATAAACCCAAATCAAATTCAACTTGCAGAAGTCCATGATTGCTTTACGATTGCAGAAATTATAGCAATGGAGGATCTTGGTCTTTTTACTCCGGGAGATGCTTCCAGAGCTGTGGATGATGGACGAACTTCTTTGAATGGAGAGTTGCCAATAAATACGTCTGGAGGATTGAAAGCAAAAGGACATCCAGTAGGAGCATCAGGTGTAGCTCAGGCAGCAGAGGTTTTTCTCCAACTTTCTGGTAAAGCTGAATTAAGACAGGTTCAACAAAAAGGTTTGAATCTTGCTCTTTCTCAAAGTGTTGGTGGTGCTGGTGGAACTAGTGTTGTGACTATATATGAAAGAGGTTAAATATTGTGCTTGATTTAAATAAATCTTTTTCGTCAGCTTCATTCTATGAGTATTTGATAAACGAAATGCTTATGGGAACTCGTTGTAATAATTGTGGTGATTTATCTATAAGACCTCGTCCAATTTGTTTTAAATGTCATAGTCAGGTATTAGAATGGGTTCAATTCAGTGGATTTGGAAGTTTATCAACTTTTACCATAATTGCTATTCCACCTACTATCATGGTGAATCGTGGGTTTAGCAGAGATAATACTTATTGCAGTGGAATTGTAACCTTGGAGGAAGGTCCTAGAGTTAGTGGATTTATTTCTGGAGTTGATTGTAATAATCCTGATACTATTGAGATAGGTTTGAGCGTTAAAGTGGATTTTTCCAATATGTGGGAAGATTTACCTACGGTTATGTTTGTTCCTAGATGATTGGTTGATATCTATAGGATATTTGGTAAAAAATTACCTACTAAGAAGGCTAACATAGCAGCAAATCCACCAATTATTGAAATTTCCAAACCTTTTCTTAATGGAGATAAATTTGCGATTTTCCCTGTTCCAAAACCTAGAGCAAATAATCCTACTAATGAAACTAAAATAGCTATGGGTATTGCTCTTTTAGTTGAGAACATAATATGAGGAATTATTGGAATGATAGCTCCAATAACAAATGAAATTCCCATTGTTAAAGCATCTTTTAATGATTCATTTACTATATCTGAATCGACAGAAAGAGTTTCAAGATAAGCTTTTGAACTTAAGTATGATCCAGTTGACATTGATATAGTTCCTGCAATAGCTGCTGCCGTAGCAGCTACAATGATTATGGATTTTTCAGAACCTGCAACAGCTATTGAAGTTGCTAATGCAACAGTGCTTAAAATGCCGTCTTGCATTCCGAAAACGAATTCTTTGATCCTAATATTAGTCATTTGGTTAATTTCCTAAGAAGTAATAGATCTTTATAAATTACTATTGTGAACGAATTAATTATTCTACTGAAATTAGGAAGTGATAATAATCTTGTCCTCCATATACAAGTTCTATTTCAACATTTGGGTAAGCAGAAGATATAGAATTAAAAATTTTATTTGAGATTTTTTCTGATAACTCTCCTCCCCAGTACAAGGTTATCAGTTCTGGGTTGGTACTAATAGCTTGTTCGAGTAGTTTGATCATTGTTTCATTAAGTGTTGTATTTGTAGTTTGTAATTTTCCGTTAATGAATCCCATATATTCACCTGCATTAACTTGAAAATTATCTATTTCCGCATCCCGTATAGCTGTAACTATTTCTCCGGAGGTTACTTGTTCAATACTTTTAGACATATTAAAACAATTATCGATTAATTCATTTTCTGTTGAATAACCAATAATTGCTGCTATTCCTTCAGGAATATTTTTTGTTGGTACAACCTGAATGTCTTTTTCCGATAAAGTTTTTGCTTGTATTGCTGCTGGTATTACGTTTGAATTATTGGTTAATATAATCCCAGAATTTGAATGCATTGAATTTATAACATCCAAAAACTCTTGAACACTTGGATTATGCGTTTGCCCCCCATTAATAATATAATCACTCCCTAATTCTTTAAAGATTTTCTCAAGTCCTTTACCATTAACTACTGATATAACTGGGATATCTTTTTCAATAATCTGAACTTCGTGGGAATCAAGAAATTCTTCATGTTGGTCATCCATATTTTGGATATTAATTTCAGATACAATGCCAAATAATTTCGCAATTTTTACAAGAGTATCGGGTTTTTCAGAATGAGCATGAACTCTTTGTAATGTATGATCGCCAATAACGACTATTGAATTTGAAATTTCATCTAGTGCTACTTTTATTTCGTTGTCATTTAGGTTTTCGCCACTAATTAGAAATTGAGTGCAAAAACCAAACTCTAATAATTTTGATTGTTCAAAAAAACTATTATCAATTTTTCCAGCTACTCTATAAATGGGGATTGTTTGTTGATTTGGATCAATTTTTGAAATCAAACGCCAAATTCCGTCTAGTATTACTAGGAATCCCTGTCCACCAGCATCAACAACCCCAGCTTTTTTCAAAATAGGCAAGAGATCTGGTGTAGATTCTAATGTTTTTACACCATCGAGTATTGAATTTTGAAATAACGTAAATAAATTTATTTCTCCTGAATCGAATGACTTGTTTATGGAATCACTAACTCCTTTCATTACAGTTAACATTGTGCCTTCTACCGGATTACTTACCGCTTGATATGATGAAATAGTAGCTTGTTTGAATGCTTCATTTAGCGAGCTAGCATTTATTTCTAAGTTTTTACTCAAAGAAGAGCAAAATCCCCGTATAAATTGAGAAAGAATAACACCACTATTTCCTCTGGCTCCTAATAATGCTCCTCTATTTACAATTTCTAATAATGATTTGGAATCATCTATAGGACTCGAATCAACTTCTTTCTCAATAGATTTCAATGTAAGCAACATGTTTATGCCAGTGTCACCGTCAGGTACGGGAAAAACATTGAGTAAGTTTATATCTTCGTAATTTCTTTCCATATTTCTTATGGCATGTTCTAGTGTTATCAATAATGTTTCTCGATGTAAGGTAATATTTGATTGATATATTTTCATTTTATTTAAAACTTTCTTAATTGCTTATGAAGTCTATGATATGGTATCATCAGTGATTGATGTATATCTAAGAGGTTACATGATTATGGCAAAATGTGAAATTTGTGGAAAAATTCCTGGCTTTGGAAACAACGTTAGTCATTCAAAGCGTAGAACAAAAACAATGTGGGGCTTGAATGTTCATAAATCTACAATGATGGTTGCTGGAAAAAGAGTGAGCGTAAAAGCCTGTACAAGGTGTATTAGGAACCAGTATAAAGAGACACGTATTAAAACAAGGACAAGTGTATAATAATTCTTTAAGTTTTTATAAAACTGATTTCCTTAGTTCCTCTATAGAATCGCTAGTTGGTTTCAAATTATTAAATACTGCAGAACCAGCAACAATCATGTTAGCACCAGCTTCAACGGTGAGTTTTGCTGTGTCTGTATTAATTCCTCCATCAACCTCTAAAATGGTTGAAAGTCCAAGTTCATTGATTGATTTTCTTATTTCCTTAATTTTTGAAAGCACTGAAGGGATAAAAGATTGAGATGGCAAACCTGGATAAACTGTCATAGCTAAAATTAAATCAACATCTTTTAACATATCAATAATATTTTTTGCTGAAGTATCAGGATTTATAGCAATTCCCGCTTGAATATCAAGTTTTTTTATTTCTGATACGGTTTTTTTAATATTATTACAAGCTTCAAAATGTACCGTTATATTACTTGCTCCTGCATCAGCAATCTTTTTAAGGAGTGGGTCAGGATTTTTTACCATCATATGAATATCAAGAAAAATTGATGAACGCTTTCGAAGTGCTTCGATAGTTAATATTCCGTATGCGATATTTGGAACAAAATGTCCATCCATCATGTCTATATGTATTCCGTCGATGCCAGCCTCTATTGCTTCTTCTACATCATCCCACAATGAACCTGGGTCAGCTGATAATATTGATGGCACAAGATAGAGTTTAGAATTCGAAGACATAAAATAACCTTTCTAATTGCATATAGGAATATTTATAAACTTCTAATTGCTAAGATTAATTCTTCAACCGAGAAAACACCTTCCAATTTATGTACTATATTACCGTTAACGTCAATAAGGAATACCCAAGGTTCGGAAGGGATTTTCCAGGCAAGTGATTGTGCTGTCGATTCGAGCTTTCCATTTTGTCGCGCGATTTCAAGATCCCATGGTTCAATATGAATAAATATTATATTGTCGTAGAGTTTGGAAGCTTGATTTACAGACTGTGTCATGGGAACACAAGCTTTTGACTGACAAAAACCTGGAGATGAGAATGCAATCACTATTGGCTTTTGCATTGCTAAGGCTTTTTCAACAGTAAATTCATACAAATTTTTGTTTATTGGCTCCAAGGTAGAAATTTTTCTTAAATCCTTGATGGTGTTTATTGTTGGATTGTTTGTGAAAGGAGGACTTGAGCCTATAGAGGGTGTAGCAGTTGAATCCTTTACTTCTATAAACATATTACCATTAACTATCTCAGGAAATTCTTTACTTTCTATTGAAAATGATACTTCCCAATACCCTGATTTTGAGAAATAGATATTATTGACTACATATAAAGAAAAATTTTCAGAGTGGTGATGTGTCGATTCATTTGAATGACCATGATCGTCAGTAGAAATTATGGTATATTTGGCAGTCTTATATTGTACTAGATCCTCTATATTTTCATCAGCTTCAACGTGCTGGAAAGAAACGGTTATATATGCATCGTTAATCAATTCACCTTCATGACTCAAAAGTTTAAAAGCTATCCTGTTTGGACCTAAACCAATTTCAGAAACTGTTAGTATTCCTGAGGCAAAATTATTATATGAGAGTTCATTTGCCTCTTTAAGACAAGCGAAATTAAACGATGATGAGAGAACTATTAGAATAAGTATTTTAATTACATGTTTAATCATTAGTTAATTATATTGTTATTTTTCTGATGCACTCAAGTTTTTTGAAATTTCTATGAGTTTGTGGAACTGAATTAGAATTGTGTTAAACTACTGCCGTTAAGCTACCATCGATAATGATAAAGAGGAGGGGAAAATTATGATGCCATTAGAGGGATATCGATTGCTTGATCTTTCGAGATTACAACCAGGACCATCAGGTACTCATGTTCTCGCAGATATGGGAATGGAAGTAGTAAAAGTTGAAGAAACCGAACCAAGAGGAGGAATGGGGAGAGATGTTTTAACACCAGTTATTCCAACTCCAGAAACAGAAGTTTTGTATTCTGCTTACAATGCTTTTGCAAGAAACAAAAAAAGCATTGCAATTAATCTTCGTACTGATGAAGGTCGTGAAGCCTTGTACAAATTAGTTGAATCTGCTGATGCGTTTATTGAAGGATATAGGCCAGGTGTAATGAAGAGGTTGGGTTGTGATTATGAGACTCTCAGTAAGATAAACCCCCGATTAGTTTATTGTAGTCTTTCAGGATATGGACAAGATAGTCCGTATGTGGATTTACCTGGACATGATCCGAACTACTGTTCGATTGCGGGTCAACTTTCATTGCAACGTGATGAAAATGGAACTCCTGTTGGTAATGGGATACCTATGGCCGATGTTGCAGGAGGAGTACATGCAGCAATGGGGATAATGGCTGCTTTGATGGCAAGAGAAAAAACAGGTAGAGGCCAATATATAGATGTTACATTAACACATAGTGTTATGTCTTGGATGGTTAGTGCGACAGCTAATTTCTTCCGTGATGGCCCAAAACCTCGAGTAAGTGAACAAATGGGCGTTCTAAAGTGCAGGGATGGAAAATTTTTAACAGTTTCTAATGCTGAAACTCACTTTTGGGTAAATTTCTGTACAGCTATCGGACATGAAGAATTTATTCCACTTCATAAAGCTAGTGATCAAAATCCTGAAGAATTTAGCTCAATGGTCAAGCAGGTTAAAGAATTGTTCCTAACTAAAGATCGAGATGAGTGGTTTAAGATTTTAGCAGACGCAGAAACCTGTGTAGCTCCAATACTTGAACTTGATGAGTTATTTGATAATCCTGCAAATCAACATAGAGGTATGCTTCTTGAATTGAATCATCCCACTATCGGTGATGTAAAACAGCTTGGCCCTGTAATTCAATTTAGTGATACACCATTTGAGTTTCGTAATTTTGCCCCTGTTTTGGGACAAGATACGGTTGAATTACTACAAGAAGTTGGTTACGATTCTGCAAAAATAGATCAGTTAATTGATTCAAGTGCTGTTAAAGCCTGGGATCACAAACTTAATTCTTGAAAAATATTAAATTGATATCATCTTTGTTGGCTTAACTGAAATATTTCTTACTAATTGAAAAAGTTAGGCCAACTAAGTTTTAGGATGTATTGATGTGACAGAAATAGCTCCTAAAGTACATAGAATACCTAATATAAACGGAAGTAATGCTGTTTTAATTGAAGACAAAAAAATGGTATTAGTCGATACTGGTGTTGCTGGTAATGGAGACACCATAATTTCATATATTAAGGAAATAGGCAGGAAACCTGAGGATTTAGGGTGGATAGTTGTTACGCATTTTCACTATGATCATTCAGGTAGTGCTGATGAATTAAGTAAGCTTACTGGAGCAAATATTGTTGCTCACCTTGATGAAACCATAGAAACTTCTGAAGGTAAAAAATTTTTACTAAAAGGCAATGAAAATACTGGAACTGGACCCCCATGGTGGTATAGAACACTTTTTGGAAATCGGATAATTCGTTCGAATAGAAAGAAAAAAGGCACTCAAAAACGTTTTGATTACATTGATACTGAAATTCATCAAACTGTTAACCATGGTGACATAATTCCAGTTTTGGGAGGCCTAAGAATTCTTCATACTCCTGGTCATACTCCTGGGAGTATTTGCCCTATTTTGGAAGGAAGAAAAATGATTTTTCTTGGTGATTCTGTACTGAATAACAGAATTCGTTTAAGCAGACCTTTAACTTGGGATCGGAGAAAACGAAAACAGTTAGATGTTTCACTTAGGTCTTTGAGGGACGAACAAATTGAACATGCTTGCTTTGGGCATGGGCCTCCTTTAATGGATGATGCTGAAGTAAGCATAAAAGCTCTTACTGAGCGACCGTATAACATTCCTACTTGGAGAATTGCATTAAAACATCGTTCCACCTTGAAGAGGTTTAGAGAAAGATCCAAACAACCAGGGCATTGGGAGGGTGGCATTGATTCGGAATAGGAAACCCATTCAAATTCTAGGATAATGTTTCTTCATATTCACTAATCTTATTTTCATTTTGAAGAGTAATACCTATATCATCTAAACCTTGCATAAGGCAATCTCGTCTGAACATGTCTGTAACAAAACTGACACTGAAACCATCAGTGTCAGTTAACTGAAGATTTTCAAGATCTACAGTTAATTCATACCCTTCTAATTTTGATTGAGCTTTTTCCATAAGTTTTTTAATTTCATTTTCAGGTAATACTATTGGCAACATACCGTTCTGAAAACAATTATTGAAGAAAATATCCGCAAAACTTGGTGCTAATATTACTTTGAATCCGTAATCTAATAGAGCCCATGGTGCATGCTCTCTTGAAGAACCGCTACCAAAATTTTTTCCGGCAACTAAAACTGTTGCGCCTTGATAATGTTTTTGATTCAGTTCAAATTCAGGGTTTGGATTCCCATCTGGCAAAAATCTCCATCCAGGTTGGGAAAATAAAAACTGCCCAAAACCTGTCCGTTCAATTCTTTTCAAATGTATTGCAGGAATTATTTGGTCCGTATCAACATTTTCTCTATCAAGAGCAGCAACAATTCCTGTTATTTTTATTAATGGTTCCATAAGATGCTCCTTATTGCTTTGAGACAGATAGTTATTTCCATTCTCTGACATCTACAAAATGGCCTGCAATAGCTGCAGCTGCAGCCATTTCTGGGCTTACTAAATGCGTTCTTCCACCAGGACCTTGTCTTCCTTCGAAATTTCTATTTGATGTTGATGCTGATCGTTCTCCTGGTTGAAGGATATCTGGATTCATTCCAAGACACATAGAGCATCCAGCTTCTCTCCATTCAAAACCAGCATTTTTAAATATGTCGTCAAGGCCTTCTTGTTCAGCTTTAAGCTTTACTGTAAACGATCCGGGAACAATTATTGCATTAACATTGGCATTTACCTTTTTGTCTTTAACTATTGAAGCTACAGATCGTAAATCTTCAATGCGTGAATTAGTACAAGAACCTATAAAAACCTTATCTAAAGTGATTTCTTTAATAGGTGTGTTTGGTTGAAGACCCATATATTCAAGAGCTCTCCGAGCAGCTGCTTTTTCGCTGTCATTGTTAAATGTTTCTGGATCAGGAACTATTCCTGAAACTGAAGTAACCATTCCAGGATTTGTTCCCCAACTGACAAATGGTGTGAGTTTACTTGCATCAATCTCAACTACCTTATCGAATTTAGCTCCTGGATCCGAAGCTAATGACTTCCATTTTTCTACTGCTGCATCAAAACTTTCTCCTTGAGGGACCTGCGGTTTATCTCTTAGATATTCAAAAGTAGTTTCATCAGGTGCAATCATGCCTGCTCTTGCTCCTGCTTCAATAGACATGTTACATACAGTCATTCTTCCAGCCATTGATAATGATCGAATTGCCTCACCTGTGTATTCAATCACATGTCCAACTCCACCACCAACTCCTATTTGCCCAATGATTGCAAGTATTAAATCTTTAGCGGTTACACCAAATGGCAGTGAACCATTTACTCGAATTTCCATGTTTTTTGGTTTTTGTTGAACCAGACATTGTGTAGCCAAAACATGTTCAACTTCAGATGTCCCGATACCTAGTGCAAAGGCGCCAAATGCACCATGTGTAGCAGTATGACTATCACCACATACTATTGTTTTTCCTGGTTGTGTGTAGCCTTGTTCTGGACCTATAACGTGGACAATACCTTGTCCTGAACTAAACATGTCAAAATATGTTATTCCAAATTCTTTTGCATTCATATCTAAGGTTTCTATTTGTTTTTTAGATATTTGATCAATTATAGGTAATGATCTATCGGTTGTAGGCACATTATGATCAACGGTAGCAACAGTTAGGTCTGGTCTTCGGACTTTACGACCTGCTAATCTTAGTCCTTCAAATGCTTGAGGTGAAGTAACCTCATGAACTAAATGTAAATCTATATATAATATGGTAGGTTTGCCTACTTCATCACTTACTATGTGGCTATTCCAAATTTTATCGAACATCGTTTGTGGTTGCATATTTAACTAAACTCCTAAAGTTTTCAATAAAAAATATTCTGCAGTGTAACGCTTATTACCGCTCTAAGCTAGCATGCGATTTAATGCATTCGTGTATGCTTTTGCACTTGCAAGAATAATATCTGTATCTGCTCCACGTCCAGAATATAATTGATCGTTATGATTTAGACGTACTGTCACATCTCCAACTGCATCTAGTTCACCAGTGATTGATCGGACACTGTACTCTTCAAGAGTTGGATGTATTCCTGCTACATTTGCAATAGCTCTGCATACTGCATCTACAGGACCGTTCCCATCACAAGTTTCGGTAAATTCTTTCCCCTCAGTATTAGTTAATGTGACTGTTGCAGATGGTTTTTTTCCTGACCCAGTGTGTATTTCTACATCTACTATTTGAAAATTATTAATTTGAGTAACTCTTCTTTGTTCTGCCATAAGGGCTTCTAGGTCACGATCTGTTATTTCACGTTTTTTGTCTGCCAGATCTTTAAATGCCAGGAAAGTTAGGTCAAGATCTTCGGAAGATAATTCATAACCCAATTCTTCAAGTCTAGCTCTTAGTCCTGCCCTACCACTAAGTTTTGCTAATACTAATGAGTTACTTGCTAGCCCAACAGAGGTTGGATCAATAATTTCATAGGTGCTTTTCTCTTTTAGTATTCCATCTTGGTGAATACCTGAAGCATGCCTGAATGCATTTAGTCCAACTATAGCCTTGTTGTTTTGTACTGCAAATCCAGTAATTTCACTTACTAATCGACTTGTACGTGTAAGTTGGGTTGTGTCTATATCAATGGTTACGCCAAAGTAATCCTTTCGTGTTGCTAGTGCCATAATAAATTCCTCAGTTGCAGCGTTACCAGCTCTCTCTCCTAAACCATTAATGCATCCTTCCACTTGTCGAGCACCAGCTTGAACTGCAGCTAGGCTATTAGCTACAGATAAGCCAAGATCGTTATGACAATGAACACTCAGTCGGGCCTTATCTATATTCTTCACATTTTTCTGTATATCTAGTAAGAGTTTTGCAAATTCACTTGGAATTGCATATCCAACAGTATCAGGAATGTTAACAGTAGTGGCTCCAGCGTCAATTACTGCTTCTAGTAAATCATAAAGATATTCTGGTTCTGTTCTCGTAGCATCCATGGGGGAAAACTCTACGTCATCAAGATATTTTTTTGCTCTTGTGACATTTGAAACGGCCATTTCCAATACTTCATCTTTGCTTCTGCGCAACATATGCATCATTTGAATGTCTGAACTTGAAAGAAAAACATGAATTCTTGGCTTTTTTGCATGTTGGACTGCTTCCCATGCTTTATCTACATCATTTGGATGAGCTCGTGCAAGTGATGCTATTATTGGTTCCCGAATTTCTTTTGCTATAGTTATTACAGCATCGAGATCACCAGGGGATGAAGCAGCAAATCCAGCTTCAATAATGTCGATACCGAGTCGTTCTAAATTCCGAGCAATTTCGAGTTTTTCTTGTGGATTCATCATGACACCAGCGGACTGTTCTCCATCTCGTAACGTGGTGTCGAATATGTATACTTTATCTCTAGGCATTTTTTTATTCCTCACAGAAATTATTAGCTTGAAACTCTTTGATAAAAATAAAGTTTCAAAGGGAACCGCATTCCACCGATTTGGAGTCATTACTCCTATGAGACCGGTGGATTACGGTTATTTCCTCTAAAATCTGTTTCATAGTTTGAATCATTAAGTTACCTTAAGTTTCTAGTATACTTATACAGTGTCTTGTAGCCAAGGCATCATATTTCTTAATTCTTTGCCAATTTTTTCAATAGGATGCTCTGCTTCTTGTGTACGAGCAGCCTCGAAACGTTTTAGTCCTTCGTCATTTTCCGCTATCCATTCCTTGGCGAATTCTCCATTTTGAATTGATGCAAGAACTTCTTTCATTCGTTCTTTAACTTCAGGACCAATAACTTTAGGTCCCCTAGTGTAATCACCATATTCTGCAGTTTCACTAACAGAATATCGCATATACTCCATTCCTCCTTGGTAAAGTAAATCAACGATTAGCTTTAATTCATGCATGCATTCAAAATAGGCACTTTCTGGTTGGTATCCTGCCTCCACGAGGGTTTCAAAACCCGCTTTTACCAGAGAAGTTACTCCACCACAAAGTACAGACTGCTCACCAAATAGATCAGTTTCAGTTTCTTCCTTGAAAGTGGTAAGAAGTATTCCTGCACGTGTACATCCAATACCTTTTCCATATGCCAATGCAATTTCGCTAGCATTCCCACTACTGTCTTGTTGGACAGCTAATAAACCAGGTACACCTAGTTGTCGTTGATATAATTGCCTAACTCTGTGGCCAGGTGCTTTTGGTGCAATCATGCTTACATCTACATATTCTGGAGGAGAGATTTGTTTGTAATGGATACTGAAACCATGAGCAAACATTATCGTTTTACCCTCAGAAAGATTAGGAGCAACGGATTCTGTATACAATTTTCGTTGCGTCATATCCGGAACAAGCATCATAATAATATCGCATGCTTTAGTTACTTCAGCAGAATCGTATACCCTTAGGCCTTCTGCTTCAGCTTTTTCCTTAGATTTACTTCCTGCATACAGCCCAACTAGAACATCTAATCCAGAATCTTTTAAATTAAGCGCGTGAGCATGTCCCTGACTCCCATAGCCTAAGATGCCAATTTTTTTATTTTGCAACAGTTCCAGATTAGCGTCAGAATCATAATAAAGTTTTGCCATTTAAATCTCCTTGATTACTAAGAAGGTGCTTCGAAAACAGGATTTATTAATCTTTCTTTCTCTGCTTCCTCCTCAGCTTTTCTTTTTTCCTCAGCTTTCTTTTTTCGAATCGATTTCACTGATTCTGTATCCCGTATCATTGCCAATCGTCCACTACGAATAATTTCTAATATTCCATATGGATTCATTAGCATATAAAAGGATTCAAGTTTGTCTTCATTCCCAGTTATTTCGATAATAATTGAATTCTGCCCTATATCGACAATTTTTGCACGAAAAACATTAGCTATTTGGATAATTTCGTTTCTTGTAGACGAAGTTGATTTAACTCGTACTAGAGACAGTTCACGCTGGACAATATTTTCGTTACTTAGATCATTAATTTGAACAACATCAACAAGTTTTTCCAGTTGTTTGCAAACCTGCTCAATTGTTTGAGCGTCACCAGCTACTACTAGTGACATCCTTGAGAGTTCCGGAGTTTCAGAATGACCAACTGCTAGACTGGTTATATTAAAACCCCTTCTTCGGATCATGCTAACTATTCTATTTAACACACCAGGGCGATCGTACATTAAGGCAACTACTGTTTGTTCTTCATGATTAGACATTTCAAACAACCTTTGTATCCGGATACTCTATTAATTGCTCTACTCCACCTCCTGGTGGAATGAATGGGTAGACATTTTCCTCTTTGTCTACTTGGAAATCTACCAGAACAGGTCCTGGGGTGTTCATGGCTTGTTCTATAGCTGTTTCAACTCCATCCTTTTCTGTTACTTTAATACCTTTTATTCCATATGCGTCAGCTAATTTTACCCAGTCAGGATTTCCAGTATAAAGCGTTGCAAAATAATCTTTTTCATAGAAAAGTTCTTGCCATTGTCTAACCATACCAAGAGAGAAGTTATTTATTAAAGCAATTTTAACAGGTGCATTTGCCTCAACCATTGTTGCTAACTCAGTCAGCGTCATTTGAAATCCTCCGTCCCCCGCTATAGTCCATACTACCTTATCAGGTTGGCCAACTTGAGCACCAAGTGCTGCTGGGACTTCAAATCCCATTGCACCAACTCCACCCGATGATATAAAGAGGTTGTTATCTTTGAATTCATATAATTGGCCAGCCCACATTTGATGTTGACCTACTCCAGTTACAATAATAGATTGTCCTTTTGTGATTCTTGAAATTTCTTCAACAATAAATTGGGGCAAAATCCTATCGGTTTCAGGGTAACTCAATGGATGGTTTATTCTTAATTGATCAATTTCCTGAAGCCATTTAGGATGAGTTTTTTTTGGACTAAGTGGTAAAAGCTGTCGCAAAACAGTACCAGCATCACCAACTATTGCAATTTCAGGAAGTATATTTTTTCCGATTTCAGATGGATCTATATCAATATGAATGATCCTTGCTTTCGTAGCGAATGTTTTCAAGTTTCCAGTAACCCGATCATCGAAACGCATTCCAATTGCGATAATTAAGTCTGCTTCATCGATGGCTTTATTTGCAAATGCTGATCCGTGCATCCCTGGTAATCCAAGATTCAAAACATGGTTTGATTTCATAGCACTGAGCCCAAGAAGTGTTGTAACCACAGGAATCTGAGACTTTTCTGAAAATTCTTTCAATTCTTCATATGCTTGTGAAAGTATAACTCCATGTCCAGCTAAAATAAGTGGACGTTCAGCTTTTTCAATCATTTTAATAGCTTTTTTAATGTCACTATCCTTTCCTTTCAGGATAGGTGTTTGAATTGGAAGATCTAATTCTATTGAATAATCAAAATCTGCAAGTTCTGTTTGAACATCTTTTGGAATATCAATAAGTACTGGCCCAGGTTTTCCAGACCTTGCTACAAAAAAAGCTTCTTTAAGGATTCGTGGTAAATCAGCAGCGTTCATTACCAGATAGTTATGTTTTGTAACTGGCAATGTAACTCCAGTAACGTCTGTTTCTTGAAAAGCGTCAGTTCCAATTGCTGGCCTTGCTACCTGTCCTGTTATGGCTACGATAGGAACTGAGTCCATCATTGCAACTGCAAGTCCAGTAACCATGTTTGTTGCACCAGGACCTGAAGTTGATATGCATACTCCTACCTTTCCAGTTGCACGTGCGTATCCATCTGCTGCCATTACAGCACCTTGTTCATGACGAACCAATATATGTCTTAGTTGGGGATAGCCGGAAAGTGTTTGGTAAAAAGGGAGGATAGCTCCACCTGGCAATCCAAAAACTGTATCAACACCTTCTTTTATCAGTGCTTCACAGACAATTTCTGAACCTGTTAGTTTCATTTGTTTATCCTTCTAAAATTATTTGCTAAAATTATTTGTTAAATGTTTAAGTCATAACACAGGGATTAATTTACAAATAAAATAAAAAAACCCTTAGTAATGCACTAGGGACGAGTAAATTACCCGCGGTACCACCCCGATTGCCCTAGCGCTAAGGGCCTCTTAATTAGTTTTACGGAACAACCGTAGAATGTTATTTTATTTACCTCGTAAACATTTTCGCATTCTCCGCTCCAGGACGACTTCACTATCGCGTAATTACTGAGTTACACCAAACCCCAGCTCTCTTAGAATTAGCAAATAGTTACTACTTCCCTTCTTCGCGTTTAGACATATTCAATTATTAAAGTCTTAACCAATCACATATTGTATTGGTGAAACATAATTAATGTCAACTTATCGTAAATGTAAATATGTATAATTCATTGTATATGTGGAATGATTGCAATTTCACCAACTTCAATTTTGCACTTTTTTAATAAACCTGAATTTAATTCAATTGCGTATTTTGCAGGTTTGATAGATGTATATATTGGCAATAATTCATTACTATTTAGTTTTTGAGGTTGCATGGATTGAATGTCTAAAATTTCAAAATTTTTTGAAAGAAAGAGTATATCTAGATGAATATATGTATTTTTCATCCAAAAATTTAGATAATCTTCATTTTCGAATATAAAAAGCATTGCTTTATTTTCAGGTAATTCATTTCGATTCATCAGACCTTGAGATCGCTCATTTACTGTTTTGGCAATCTCTAAATGGAATCTACAATTATTAATATCGAAAAATGGTTCCTTATGCGTATCTTGAGTTTCTTTCGATAGTATTTCGAGTGAATTTTGTTGAGAATTTTGACTACACGATAGGGTTAAAAAAATAATTATTAGAAGTGTTGAAACAGATAATTGAACCATCAGCGTTGAAAATTCTCAAGCCATTTTTTGATGTCATTAATTTCTTCAGAATTAATTTCATGACCCATAAGATACTCATGATATTCCGGATGAAAACCTTTAATTTTTAATATTTCAAATGTTTTGAGTGCACTACTTATTGGGATCATTTGATCATTGATTCCATGGCCCATAAAAATTGGAAAATTAAAATTTTCATCAACAAAATTTTCATCTGTTTCATTTAACCATGATGTAGAACCACTCAAAATTAGAAGCCCATCGGTATAATTTGTATTTTTTAAACCATATCTAGAAGCTACTCCAGCACCTTGAGAGAATCCACCAATTATCCTATTCTCTTCTCCAGGGTTGAATTTTTCGTTTATCTCCGACATAAATGATGTTATTAATTCTTCTTCTTCATTAATTATTTTTAAAGATTGTGAATTTTCCATTTGAGAATTTAAGTTATTTGGATTTCTCCAACTACGACCAACCATGCCAAAATCAAATTGTACTTCATAAGGAGCATTAGGAAGGATATATAGATGATTTTGATCTATTTCAGGACATAATCCAGCGAGATCATACATGTCTGCTCCAAATCCATGAAGAAGTGTAATAACTAAATTATGTTTATTAGATTCCTTTGGGTTTTCTTTTGGATATATAGCTATGTAATCCAGTTCTCTACTTTTATATTGATGAATTTCCATTTCTTATTCCTACTTCTTAGTTTAAAAAAACTTTTGGGAGATGCTTCATTTACACTCATGTGCTAGAATACCTTCTTGTTTTAAACATGGGAACTACAGAGGGGAAAACTGTATTTCTTAGGAATCTTTCTGTGTTGAATTGATTTAGTAATTATACAGGATAGACATTGGGGGAAAGAAATGAAAGTTCATGAATATCAGGCCAAATCTATTTTGGCAGAATATGGTGTTCCTACACCAAACGGGTCTGTTGCAACAACTTCAAAAGAAGTTTCTTCAGTAGTAAATAGTCTAGGTGGCAAAGCAGTTGTTAAAGCTCAGGTTCATGCAGGTGGTAGAGGCAAAGCTGGTGGAGTTAAATTAGTTTCAAGTCCAGAAGAAGCTGAAAGTTTTGCTGAAGGGTTAATTGGCAAACAAATAGTAACTTTTCAAACAGGACCTGAAGGTGTTCCAGTTGAAAAACTCCTTGTGGAAGAGACGATAGGGGTTGAAAGGGAATTGTACTTAGCAATTGTTGTTGATGGTTCGACTAAAAGACACGTTATTATTGCTAGTCAGTCTGGTGGTATGGAAATTGAGGAAGTGGCTGCTGCAACTCCTGAAAAAATATTGAGAGTAATTGTCGATCCAAATGTTGGCTATCAAGCTTATCAAGGTAGACGGATTGCATATGGTCTTGAGCTTGATCAGTCTCAAGTAAGGCCGGCTGCAGATCTTATTGGTAATCTTTATAAAGCATTTGTTGAACGTGATTGCTCATTAGCTGAGATTAATCCATTGGTTGTGACTTCTGAAGGTAATCTTCTTGCCGTTGACGCTAAAATAAATATTGATGATGATGCTATGTTTCGCCAACAAGCACTGGAAGAAATGCGAGATAGTTCCCAGGAAGATCAACTAGAGGCTGAAGCTACAACCTATGATATTTCATACGTTAAACTTGATGGGGACGTTGGTTGCTTAGTAAATGGTGCTGGCTTGGCAATGGCAACTATGGATATTATCCTTGCCGCAGGTGCAAAACCTGCTAATTTCTTAGATGTTGGCGGAAGTGCTGATGTTGAGAAATGTACTAAAGCTGTTGAAATTATCTTAGCTGATTCAAATGTGTCTCGGATTCTTGTAAATATATTTGGTGGCATTTTGTCATGTGATACTGCTGCACAAGGTGTTGTTGATGCATGCAAGAACAAAGGAGTAAATCCTAAGTTAGTTGCAAGATTACTTGGATCAAATGCTGACGAAGGAAAAAAGATTTTGGAAAATTCAGGCTTAAATGTTTCTTTTGCTGATACGTTGACTGAGGTAGCAGAAAGACTTACTGAGTAATAATGTTACTAAATTTTCTTGGAGGATTTTAAAATGAGTATATTAGTCGATGCAAATACAAGAGTTGTGGTTCAGGGTATTACAGGCCGAGAAGGTGGAAATCATGCTCGTCGATGTATTGAATATGGGACAAATATAGTAGCTGGTGTTACTCCTGGTCGAGGAGGAACACTTTGGGAAGATCAAGTACCCGTATACAACACTGTTGCTCAAGCAGTGAGTGATCAGCAAGCAAATGTTTCTTTGATTTTCGTGCCTGCACCATTTGCTGGTGATGCTATTCTTGAATCTGCAGATGCTGGCGTTGGTGTTGTGGCATGCATTACTGAGGGTATACCTGTTAGGGATATGATTAGTATTGCTGAATATTTAAAACATTCCTCAACTCAACTAATTGGGCCAAACTGTCCAGGTGTTATTACCCCAGGTGCCAATTGCAAAGTAGGTATTATGCCTGGCAATATTCATACTGCAGGTAATGTTGGGGTCGTTTCTCGAAGTGGAACATTGACCTATGAAGCTGTTCAACAACTTTCCACCTTAGGAATCGGACAATCTACTTGTGTTGGAATAGGTGGTGATTCTGTAAGTGGCATGTCATTTGTTGATGTTCTTCAACGTTTTAATGATGATGAAGATACTGATATGGTTGTACTTATAGGTGAGATTGGTGGCACTAAAGAACAGGAAGCTGCAGAATTCATTAGTAGTAATATGAAAAAACCCGTTGCTGGGTTAGTAGTTGGGGCAAGTGCTCCTCCGGGAAAACGAATGGGACATGCCGGAGCAATAATTACTGGAACGGCAGCTCGAGCTTCTGAAAAAGCTAAAGCTTTGGCTTCAGCAGGAGTTGTTCCAATTCCAACACCAGCTGATATTGGAAGAATTGCTCAAGAGATCTATTCCGGGATGACAAAATAACTGTGAATCAAATACCAAAAGGACGAATTTTTTCTGGTATGCGCCCCTCTGGCCGTCTTCATTTAGGTAATTGGTTGGGTGCATTGAAAAACTGGGTTAAATTACAGGAATCCTACGAGTGTTTTTATTGTGCAGTTGATGTTCACGCTTTAACTACTATTAAAGATCGCGAAGAAGCTCAATCGATTCAAGGAAATATTTATGATATGGTCTTGGATTGGTTAGCTGCTGGAATAAATCCTGACAAAAGTATTATCTTTGTTCAATCTAGCGTTCCTGATGTCTTAACATTGCAATCGTTGTTAAGCATGATTACCCCATTGGGATGGTTAATGAGAGTTCCAACTTTTAAAGAGCGAATTCGTCAAATGGATACTACAGAAGACTCGGTGAGTTATGGACTTGTTGGTTACCCGGTATTAATGACGAGCGATATTATTTTATATAAGGCAGATACTGTTCCGGTTGGAGAAGATCAATTGCCTCATATTGAATTGGCTAGAGAAATTGTTAGACGCTTCAATAATATCTTTGAACCTATTTTTCCTGAACCTAAGGCAGTATTAACTGAAGCACCAATGATATTTGGTACTGATGGATTTTCTAAGATGAGTAAAAGTTTAGATAATCATTTAGAACTTGCTGCTACCCCAGAAGAAACATTAAAACGATTAAGACCAGCTTATACAGATCCTAATCGATTGAGAAAAACTGATCCTGGAAATCCAGAGGTATGTAACATTTATAAGTTACATAATTATTTTAACCCAAGTCAACTAACAAAAATTCACGATGAATGCTCGAATGCACTTCGAGGATGTGTTGATTGTAAAATTGAACTTGGTGAAAAAATCAATGAATCTCTCGAAGAATTTCGTTATCGTAGAAAAATATTTGAAGGGCAACCAAATTTTGTTAATGATGTTTTGGAGTCTGGAGCAGCTAAGGCTCGGTTAATAGCAAGTGAAACTATTGATGAAGTCAGAAGTTGTATGGGTTTGTAACTATAATTTTTTAAACGACATGGATTTATGCGAATCGGATTAATATCAGATACACACATTTCGGACGATCTTCAGGGATTTATTAAAGAGATTTTTGAAGCATTTAATTTTTACAATGTTGAAATGATATTACATTTAGGAGACATAAATTCAACTAGAGTATTAGATGTGTTGGAAGAAATATGTCCGGTAATTGCTGTTAGGGATTTCACTGAACCTAAACCTGAAGATTCGAGATTGTTTGAGACAGTTCGTGTTTTGGAAATAGCTGGAAAGACTATTGCTATGGTTCATGATATAGGTTGGCCAGGACCACACATCATTGCAGATGTAGAATTAATTCTTCCTGATGATATGTCATTGGAAGAAGTTTTAATACGTAAATTTGGCTGTTTGGTCGATATCGTTACTTTTGGACATACGCATCAAGAACTTATAGAATTTAGAGACAACGTACTTTTTATTAATCCTGGAAGTCCTAATCATTCTCATTCATCAAAAAGAAAAGGAAAATTAGGAACTTTAGGAATAATAGATATTGATCATGCTGGCAACATTAACCCTGAGATCATTGATTTAAACTTGCTATAGTACTTCTTTCATTGTAGATTCAACGATGTCGTCAGGAACATCTGAACGAATTACAGCCTTACCAATATTTTCCAATAATACCCAATTGATAGATTTCCCTACAGTTTTTTTGTCAACTTTCATTGCTAATTTAATTTGTTCGTGGTTGATATTTCTCCAAAATGTCGGTAGGCCAAATGTCTCGAGTATTTTTTCTTGTCTGTGGACACATGCCATATCAATGAGTCCCATTTTTTCACTTATTCTTGCCGCAAAGCACATTCCAATTGAAACTGCTTCACCATGTAATAGTTCTCCGTATCCAAGTGAGTTTTCTAAAGCATGTCCAATTGTGTGTCCATAGTTAAGTAAAGTTCTTATTCCAAGTGTTTCGTATTGGTCAATATTTACAACTTCAATCTTCGTGGCAACACTTGCTTTTATTACTCTTGTAGAGGCTAATGGATCAAGGTTTTTTATTAGGTTTGAGTTTTGCTCAAAATCTTCAAATAAATCAAGATTTTTAATTATTCCGTGTTTAATAGCTTCTGCCCATCCTGATGTAAGTTCTCGTTTAGGTAAAGTTTTAAGGAAGTTAGTGTCAATAAGAATTATGCTTGGTTGATGGAATGCACCAACTAAATTTTTCCCCTGAGGGAGGTTTATACCTGTTTTTCCGCCTATAGATGCGTCTACCATGGCTGCAAGTGAAGTAGGAACTTGCACAAAAGGAATACCACGATTGTATGTTGATGCTATAAATCCTGATATATCACCTACTACACCACCTCCAAGTGCCACGATAAAATGCTTTCTTTCTGCTTTTTGTTGAGCTAACCATTCGAAAATAGGGGTAATAGTTCCTATATTTTTTGATATTTCTCCTTGTGGAAAAGTGAATGTATGTGTAGGAACATTATAATTTTCTAATGACAATTGAGCTTTTCTAGTGTGTTGAAAACCAGTGATAGAGTCAGCTATCAAATATGCAGTTGAAGAAAGAGTATTATTCTTACAGTAATGACCAAGTAATTCAATTATGCCTGAACCTACATAAACTGGGCATTCTCCTTTCTCAGTAATAATTGATGACGTATAGTGGATATCAGAAGTAGTAGTGTCAATATTTGAATTAGATTGATTATTTAGTAATTGCCAAGCATGAATAATTTCTTTTGATACCGAATGGATATTAAGAAAGTCGGTTTTTATAGTCCAATTAGACAAAGAATAAATGTATTGTCGTTGTTTTTTTAATTCGGTAATTTTCTCTAGGGGATTAGAACTTTTAAGTAATGGTCGTTCATTAAGAGGGTTCCTAGAATTTTTTTGTAACCTAGATAATATAGTATTTGGTGAAGCATCTAGTGTTACCACGAATCCAGATTCGCTCAGGATGTTTCTATTTTTTTCATTTATAAAAGCCCCACCACCAGTCGCAATAATTGTATGCGTGTTCATGCAAACTTTTCGTATGACTCTTGACTCAATTTTTCGAAAATTTTCTTCTCCGTCGTTTTCAAAAATTTCTTTTATTGTTTTTCCTTCTTCTTGCTCTATAACTATGTCAGTATCAACCACATTCCAATTCAAAGAATTGCCGAGTTGCTTTGCAACCTCAGTTTTTCCCGTGCCTGAAAAGCCTGTTAATATAATATTATCCATAGTATTTCTAGTGATTCGGAGCAGGAATAAGGCCAGTTTCTTTTTGACGCTCATTACTGTCGAGGATTATTTGATCAGCTATTTGTAAAACAGTGTAGCTTAACCATCTCCAAAGATGAGTATTTGCTTGATAATTAGCTTCAGCTATAAAATCTACTCTGGAAGAACGTTGTAATTGCATGCACTTATTGAATGATGATTGATCCAATGGGTCGTAGACTGCTAGTGTATGACCTCCATTTTGGCTTATTACTGAAAAACAAGGCACATCGGTAGGACCATCACCAATATAGATCATGTTGTTAAAAGGAATTCTTCTTTCCTCTTCAGGAAGATGATCGTTTACGTCGTCCTGAAGATCAAGATATCCCTTGTTTATTCTGAATAGATATTGAGTTTTTTGAGTGTGCCCAATTGCTCGTTTTGGAAATTGTAGCTTTCCTGATTCACTCTCATCATACTCAGAACCAAAAATTGTTTTTACGTATGGTTTAATGTTGCTGCCTTCTAATATTTCTCTTAATCCAGAGGTGATTACGTAATATTCTATTTCTATTGCGTATTCCTGATATTTTTGTATTTCAATTATGTTTGAGAGTTCATTAAAAAAATCAGGGATGCCAGGATAATAAGTGAGACTAAGTCCCATGTTTCTTAAATCTTCATTAGATAATTTTTGAAAATCTTCTCTTTCAAGCAATAGCTTCATCCAAGCTAATTCACTTTCGTAGTATCGATCTTTTACTAGTGAGTTAACAGCATTCCAAAATTCATTATGAGGTATTCCCAAATAAGGAAAGATAGTGTCTTCGTGCATAGTGTGAGGACTTAAAGTTTTGTCGAAATCACAGACAATTCCAATAATATTTTGTGGTTGACGCAAATATTTTCTCCATGTTACTTGTTTGGCATTATTGATTTCATATAATTAATGTAATTTCTGTGGGTTTCTTTTATGTTATCCCCACCGAATTTTTCAAGCATGCACTCTCCAAGAGTAAGTGCAAGCATAGATTCTCCTATAATTGAACATGTTGGAACAAATGTAATATCGCTGCGTTCAAAATGTGCTTTATCGACAAATTCTCCAGTTGCCAAATTAACAGTAGGGAGTCCGTCTATAATTGTTGCTATAGGTTTAACTACTGCTCGAACAATAATTGGTTCTCCGGTAGACATGCCTCCTTCGAAACCTCCAGAATTATTTGTAATTCTCGGAAATGGTTGTTCCCAACCCTTATTCTGAGATGCCTTCCATTCACTAAGTGGTTTAATCACATCATGTACTTTTGATCCCCGCATATTAGCTTGTTGAAAGCCTATACCTAACTCTACTCCCTTGACTGCATTAATACTCATTGTTGCAGCAGCGATTTTTGAAGTTAATTTTTGATCCCATTGTATATAATCACCTATCCCGATAGGAACTCCAGTAGCTATGATTTCTATAATTCCACCTAAGCTATCACCTTCATCTCTTGCAGCATCTATACTAGCTATCATTTTTTCAGCAGCATCTTCATCTGCACATCTTACGGATGCCATTTTTGATCCTTTTGGATTTTCAGAAGAATATGGAGGCTTTTCTAAATCTTTCCAGTTAATTGGATATCTAGGGTTTGCGAATACTCCTCCTATATTAGTGACATGACCATGTATATCTATATCAAATTCCTCTAGAAATCTTTTTGCTATAGCACCAGCTGCTACTCTTGCAGTACTTTCTCTTGCACTTGATCTTTCTAGGATATTTCGGGCATCGTCATGCATGTATTTAGTGATTCCAGGAGTATCTGCATGCCCAGGTCGGAGATGTTGAATAGTGTCAAAAGTTGTTTCGGTTGGATTTGTACTCATCACCTCAGTCCAAGGTTTTCCATCTGGTCCTTTTCCAGTACTATAATCCCTATTTACTATCCAAAGGCTTATTGGTCCACCCATCGTGTAACCATGCCGAACGCCCGAAAGAATTTCGGCTCTGTCAGTTTCAATTTTCATTCGCCCTCCACGACCATAGCCAACCTGTCTTCTTGCTAGATCTTTTGCAATATAATCTTCATCAAGTCGGACTCCGGCTGGAATACCTTCTATGATAACTGTTAGACCTTTGCCGTGTGATTCACCTGCTGTTAGGAATCGGAGCATTACAAACCCCTTAAATATGAATTAGCCTCATTATAACTTAGCTATTAAGATCACGCACCTAGTGAATTAGTTTTAACTATTATTTATTGACAGTGCATTTTTTGCTTTTTCAAACATTATTTCTATCGGAGGATATTTACCTGTCCAGAGTTCAAAAGCAGCGGCACCTTGATAAATTAACATTGGAAGTCCCCCCAAAGTTTTACCACTTTTTTTCTTTGCAATTTTCAAAAGCTCTGTTTCCATAGGGTTATAAACAAGGTCGTAAACTAAACTCTTTTCAGATATGACCCTTTCTCCAACAGGACTTATTTTTTCTTCATCTGTGTATCGCATCCCAATAGGGGTACAGTTTATAATTAAATCAGGTATATGTTTATGGGAATAATTCAGCGAATTTAGTTCATCAAGTTCCAAAATATTTATTTCAATATCTTTAACGTGATTTTCAATTATTAGTTTATGAGCCTTATCAATAGATCTGTTTGCTATTGTTATGGTTTTTGGTTTTTCCCTCAAAAGTGTACTAAAAACACTTTTAGAAGATCCTCCTGCTCCTATAATAAGTATGTTTTTATCAGTACAATGGAAACCTCCGTCTTCTTCTAGTGCTTGTAAAAACCCTTTGGCATCTGTATTGAAACCTATTAATTTGTTGTTGTTATTAACAACAGTATTTACAGCTCCAATTTCTTTCGCATGGATATCAATTTCATCTAATAATCCCATGATGGATTCTTTAAATGGAACAGTAACGTTAAATCCCAATACGTTTAATTTGCGTAATTGTTCAATTCGGTTTGACAATTCGGTTAAATCAGTTTCCCAAGCCTCGTAAACTATATCAAGCCTGTGGTAAGCAAAAGCTGAATTTTGAAGTACTGGGGACATACTGTGACCTAGAGGTTTTCCTATAATTCCAGTATATTTTTTCATGACCCTAGTTTTTTAAATGATTTATATAGTCTTGAAGTATTATAGACGCAGCGGTCGCATCAACAATTGCACGGTTTTTGGAAGGCTTTTTACCTGAATCTTTAATCAAACGCTCGGCTTCAATTGTGGTATTACTTTCATTCCACTTTACAAGATGGTAATCCACTAACACTGATAGTTTTTCACAAAAATTTAAAGTGATTTCAGTTTGATTAGTTATTGACCCTTTCAAAGAAATTGGTATGCCAACAATAATAGCATCTTCGATTCTGTAGTTTGTTGCTAATACCTTTATTGCTATTATATCTTCTTCAATTGATCTTCTTTCTATTGTGGTAAGTGGTAAAGAATAGGTCCCATTGGGATCACTTATAGCCACGCCTATCCTTGCATTACCAACATCTAAGCCTAGATACTTAGTCATATTTATACGTTGTCCTATTTTTTATTTTTGAAGTGTTTTTATTAATTTACGAATACTATTAATTGCTTCAGGTAACATTTCAGGATTTTTCCCACCTGCTTGAGCTAATTCAGGTTTTCCACCACCACCACCATTAATTGATTTAGCGCCTTCTTTAATTAGGTTTACTGCATTAAATCCTTGTTGAACCAAATCGTTAGTAATCATAACAATTAATAATGCACTGTTATTGTTGTTACAACCTAATACAATGATTCCACTAATAATATGGTCACGCAGTTTATCACCGAGTGCACGTAAATCTTCTGAATTCGTAGCTTGAATTTCAGCTGAAATTGTTTTTATTTCACCTATTAATTCAATATTTTTCAACAATTTCTCTGCCTGTTGAATAGAAAGTATAGAGTTAAGTGTACTTGTTTTATCTTTTTCATTTTCTAATTCCTCTTGAATCGCATCAATTCTTTGCAGGATATTATTTGGTGAAGTATCGAGCTTGTTGGATATTGCTGAAATAGTATTATTTAAATCATTTATGTTTTCTAACGCTGCTAAACCAGTAGTTGCTTCCAATCTTCTCACACCTGAACCAATGGAACTCTCAGAGGAGATATAGATTAAGCCTAATTCTCCTGTTCTATTAGCATGAGTTCCCCCACAAACTTCTTTACTAAAGCTTTCTTTTGATTCTATTTCAGTATTAGTTACTCCCATCTCAATTATTTGTACAAGTGATCCGTATTTATCTCCAAAAAATGCTAATGCTCCTTCATTCAAAGCTTCTGCATAAGAAGAATGTGTTTTCAATATAGTTGAATCATTTAGGATTTGAACATTCACAAGAGATTGGATTGCATGAATTTCTTGTGAATCAAGTGATTTTGGATGAGTAAAATCGAAACGCATTCTATCTGGAGCAACTAGTGAACCTGCTTGTCTGACATGTGACCCTAGAAAGTTTCTAAGAGCGGCATGAATTAAATGCGTAGCAGAATGACTTCGAGATAAGGCTTGTCTATAAGTAGTGTCAACAGATGTTTGAATTTCGTCTTCTACCTTGATACTTCCTGATTTTACAATACCATGGTGTACGATCAATCCTTCAATTGGTGATTGGGTATCTTCAATGTATATATTGCATTTTTCGTTAAAAATCCACCCTTTGTCACCAAGTTGACCACCACTTTCTGCATAAAACGGAGTAGTTTTTAGTATAATTTCGATTACTTCATCTTTTTTCGCTTTTTTTAGAGGTTGACCTTTTTCATCTAATATTGCAATTACCACGGATTTCCCAGACATTTCGGAATAACCTATGAAATTTACTGGTTCTGAATTGATTTGGTCGTATTGGAATACCTTTGAGTCTTTTTTGATTTTGGTTTTGTTTGCATTTCTTGCAAGTTCCCTTTGCGAATTCATTGCATCTTGAAATCCTTGATGATCTATTGCTATACCTTTTGATTTAGCTATTTCTTCTACTTCTTCAATTGGTACTCCATAGGTATCCCATATTGTAAAAGCAGCACTTCCAATAAGAGTATTTTCTAAAACCATTCCTGATTCAGAATCTAGCATTGTCTCAACTATTTCTAAACCTTGTTCAAGGATTCTTCCAAATTGTTGTTCTTCAGCGTTAATAATATCTGAAATAATTTGTTGATTTGCTAATAATTCTGGATATGTCTTGCCCATATGTTTTATCATCGTATCAGATGTATCACTAATGAATGATCCTGAAAGCCCTATGCTTTTTCCATATCGTGCTGCTCTTCGTATAAGCCTTCTCAAAACGTATCCACGACCATCATTACCTGGTACTACGCCGTCATTCACTAAAAATGCTGCACCTCTTGAATGCTCAACAACTACTCTAATTGCTTGGTCAGTTTTATTATCTGATCCATAATGTAAACCATTTGTACTACAAAATTGTGAAATTATTGGTTTGAACAAGTCGGTTTCAAATACATTATTAACATTCTGGCAAATTACAGCCGCTCGTTCTAATCCCATGCCGGTGTCTATGTTCGGAGTTGGAAGATCTGTTAATAATCCAGCAAGGTCTTGATAGAATTGCATAAAAACAAGGTTCCAAAGTTCCACAAATCGTTCGCAATTATCGCAGTTCGGGTGACATCCAACTATCCTATCAGGATCTGTAATTTGTTGATTAAGATCATTTGGTGATAGTAAATTTGAACAACCTAAATTTTCACCAAAGTCGTAGTGAATTTCTGAGCAAGGTCCGCACGGACCCTCATCTCCAGGAGGTCCCCACCAATTGTCTGATTTGCCATATCTATAAATTCTTTCTTTAGGTATTGAGGTTAGTTCTAACCACAAATTAATTGCCTCTTCGTCTTCAAAGTATACTGTTACATATAATTTATTTGGGTTGAGTCCTAAGGTTTCTGTAATAAATTCCCATGCATATGAAATAGCTTCTTTTTTAAAATAATCACCAATACTGAAATTACCTAGCATTTCGAAAAATGTAAGATGTTTGTGGTCTCCGACAGTGTCAATATCTGTTGTTCGAAAGCATTTTTGAATTGAGGTAATTCTTTTGTCTGGAGGCGAAATTTCGCCTAGAAAATAAGGTTTAAACTGAACCATTCCAGCTGTAGTTAAGAGTAGTGTTGGATCACCTGCAGGAACTAGTGATGAACTAGGCATAATCAGATGGTTTTTTTTATTGAAAAAGTTTAAAAACTTTTCGCGGATATCTAGTGTACTTATCATGGTTCAACCTTATACATTATTCTACTTTTCTATAATAGTTTAATCTTATCTTGCTAGATGGGGAATATATTTTTTAAATGAATTTTACATAATAGTTTGCATGAATATGTTATTTTGGTCTATTATTCACTCGTTCATGCCTAGTGGGGGGGGTGGAGATGTGACGATGCAAAAAGGGGACATGATTTACCAAAATGGCGATACTGCTCACATACATTTAGCACATATTCCTGAAGTAGTAGTTTCTAGGATTCCCCAATATTTTCGAACTCTTAATGATTTATTTCAGTCAGGTGAAACTGTCATAAACTCACAATCTTTGGGTAAAATTCTTCAAATTACACCAGCACAAATTAGAAAAGACCTAAGTTATTTCGGAAAATTTGGCAAACAAGGGAAGGGATATAACGTAGAGTATTTACTTGATGCACTACGTGGAGTTTTAGGCCTGGATAGGGAATGGAAAGTTGCTGTAATAGGAGTTGGACGATTAGGCAGAGCTATTATTGGATACCCTGGTTTTGGTCCTGATGGTTTTAAAATTGTAGCTTCATTTGATGAAGACCCGCGTCAAGTTGGACAAAGCTTTGGAGGTTTAATTGTTAGACCGATGAGTGAACTTGCAAATGTTGTAAGTAAAGAAAATATAAAGATAGCAATTGTTGCTGTGCCTGCTTCACAAGCCAATAAAGTCGTCAATATGTTAGTCGAAGTAGGAATTAAGGCTATTTTGAATTATGCTCCAACTTCACCAATAACTCCCAAGAACGTTAGGGTTCGTAATATTGATCCAATAGTTTCTCTACAAGCTATGACTTTTTATCTGCAATCGGAAAAAGAAGTAGAAATAAGTTTGGTTTAATTTTCAAGTAAGTTCCGCAGAATCAGCTAAGACAGTAACCGTATTTGCTAGCATTTCTAAAAAACCACCACCAATTGTTATAATTTCCCTGTTTCCGTTATTAGTTACTTGTAAATTCCCAGATTTTAATGAGGTTAGTAATGGTGCATGGTTTGGTAATATACCTAGTTCACCAGAATCACCTGGTGCAACAATCGAATCCACCTCACCTGAGTACACTGTTCCTTCAGCGGTAACAATCTCTAATTTCATGGTTGCCATTCTTAGTGTTCCTTATTAAGGTTTTCGTACTAACCCTCATTCATTGAAGCTGCTTTTTGCAATACCTCGTCAATTGTTCCCACCATATAAAACGCTTGCTCAGGTAAATCATCATGTTTACCATCAAGAATTTCTCTAAATCCTCTAACAGTTTCCTGTACGGGAACGTATCTACCTTCCTGACCAGTAAATTGCTCTGCAACGTAAAATGGTTGAGTGAAAAATCGTTGTAGTTTTCTTGCTCTAGCGACCAAGGTTCGATCTTCTTCTGATAATTCCTCAACTCCCAAAATTGCAATGATATCTTGTAATTCTTTATAGCGTTGTAGGATAGCCTGTACTTCCCTAGCAACATTGTAATGATCTTCACCTACTACTTGTGGATCTAAAATTCTTGAGGATGAAGTTAGAGGGTCAACTGCGGGATATAAACCTTGTTCCACAAGAGCTCTTTCTAAAGCGATTACAGCGTCCAAATGAGCAAAAGTAGCAACAATTCCCGGGTCAGTGTAGTCGTCAGCAGGGACATATACAGCTTGAAAAGAAGTAATGGAGCCTTTGCTTGTTGTGGTAATACGTTCTTCGAGAGCTCCCATTTCAGTTCCTAAAGTTGGTTGATAGCCCACTGCCGATGGCATTCTTCCTAAGAGTGCAGATACTTCCATTCCTGCTAATATGTACCTATATATGTTATCGGCAAAGAAAAGCACATCTTGTCCTTCCTCATCTCGGAAATATTCAGCCATTGTAAGACCTGTTAGAGCTATTCTTGCACGAACTCCTGGTGGTTCATTCATTTGACCAAAAACAAGTGCAGTATTTTTCAAAACACCAGATTCAGCCATTTCGTTCCAAAGATCGTTGCCTTCTCGAGATCGTTCGCCAACTCCAGCAAAAACTGAGTATCCACTATGAACATTTGCGATGTTTCGAATCAGCTCCATGATTACGACTGTTTTTCCAACTCCAGCCCCTCCATATGCTCCAACTTTTCCTCCTCTTGGAAATGGAGAAATCAAATCAATTACTTTGATTCCTGTCTCAAGAACTGTAGATGTTGTTTCTTGTTCGTCAAATGCAGGAGGAGCTCGATGTATTGACCATAGTTCCTGTGCATTCACATCACCTAGTCCATCTAATGGTTGACCGAGAACATTGAATAGGCGACCGAGTGAAGCAGCACCAACAGGCACACGAACTGGTGCACCTTGATCTATTGCTTCTACTCCCCTAGCAAGACCTTCTGTAGGACCAAGTGCTAAACATCTTACCCAATTGTTTCCAATATGTTGTTCGACTTCGAGTACAAGTTCTTCATCATCTAATTGAACGGAAACAGCATTGTAAATTTCTGGCATTTCTCCAGTGGAAAACTCTACATCTACTACTGTTCCGATTACTTGAACTACAGTTCCTTTTGTTCCTTGTGCCATGGCTAACCTGCCTTAATATATGAATATTATTTTTTGCTTATCCCTCTATCGACAAAGTTCCACTAATGATATCTAGAAGTTCTGCCGTAATAGATGCTTGTCTTATTTTATTTGCTTGTAATTTAAGATCTTTTGCCAGTTCGTTTGCATTATCGGTTGCGTTTCTCATTGCAACCATTCGTGCAGATTCTTCGCTGGCGATAGATTCTCTAATTCCTTGGTATATTTTTGCTCCTACGTATCTAGGCAAAAGTGCATCGATAACTTCCATAGGTCCTGGTTCGTAAATAAAACCACCGGATTCCTGAGTTGAAATTTCTGCTGGTTCAATTGGTAATAAACGTTTGAGTACGGGGGTCTGATTTACAGTGTTAACGAATTCAGCATAACCAATGTAAACAGCATCTGTAGAACCTTGAATAAATGCGTCAACAACAAGTTCTGCAATTGGATTTATGTCAGTCAGGTTAGGCCTATCTCCTAATCCTGTAAAAAATCCATCGAGCTTTTTTGTGATTCTTGAAAGATAGTCATTTCCTTTGCGGCCTACGGTTACCACAGATATTTCTTTTGTTTCCTGAGACTGCCTAAGAAAATCATTGGCTTGTCTGTTAAGATTACCAGGAAGAGCTCCACATAAACCTCGATCAGGTGTTATATGGATAAGAGTTACATTTTCTTCATTCCTTACTTCCAGAAGTGGATTGGTTTCATCGAGATCACCATCAGACATTGAAACCAGGTTCGAAAGCATGGTTGAAAGTTTTTCTGTATATGAACGTGAAGCCATAGCAGCAAGCTGAGCTCTTCGCATCTTAACAGATGCAACCATTTGCATTGCACGAGTTATTTTCTCAGTGTTTTGAACACTTCTGATTCTAGATCGAATTTGTCTTAGGCTTGGCATAGTTCTCTATCCGTATTCCTAGGCAATGAAAGAGGTTTTAAATTCCTCTATACCCTTTTTCAGAGTTTCTTCTTGGGTTTCATCCAAATCATTTGATTCTCGAATTCCATTAGCAACTTCAGGGTAGTTTGCTTGCATAAATCTTTGGAATTCAGATTCCCAACGTCCAACAGCATCAAGTGGAACGCTATCTAAGAATCCATTGGTAACTGCATACAATATCAATGCTTGATGTTCCATTGATATTGGCTCATTTATTCCTTGTTTAAGAATTTCAATTGTTCGTTGACCTCTTTCAAGTTGAGTAAGTGTTGCTTGATCAAGATCAGATGTTCCAAATTGAGCAAAGGCAGCAAGTTCCCGATATTGTGAAAGGTCAAGTCTTATTCGACCAGCAACTCGTCTAATTGCTCTTCGTTGGGCAGCTCCACCTACTCGGGAAACAGATAGTCCAGCGTTTACTGCAGGGCGAGTACCAGCATTAAAAAGGTCTGCTTCTAAATAAATTTGACCATCAGTAATTGAAATTACATTCGTTGGTATGTAAGCAGAAACATCACCAGCTTGAGTTTCAATAATTGGAAGAGCGGTTATTGATCCTCCTCCACTTTCTGCGTCTAATTTTGCAGCTCTTTCAAGCAATCTGCTGTGAAGGTAAAATACGTCTCCAGGATAAGCCTCACGTCCAGCGGGCCTTCTTAGCAATAGTGATACTTGTCGATATGCCCATGAATGTTTTGAAAGATCATCATAGATTACAAGGGCATCCCCTCCACCTTCCATGAATTGTTCAGCAATTGCACAACCTGCATAAGGTGCAAGCCATTGTAGGGCAGCAGAATCAGCAGCATTTGCAGCTACTACTACTGTGTGTTCCATAGCTCCGAAGCGTTCAAGTGTACCTACTACTTGAGATACTTTACTTGCCTTTTGACCTATAGCAACGTATACACATTGAACGTTCTGACCTTTTTGATTTATGATCGCGTCTATACCTATTTGGGATTTTCCAGTAGATCTGTCACCAATTATTAATTGACGTTGCCCACGTCCAATGGGAGTCATTGCATCGATTGCTTTGATACCTGTTTGTATTGGAGTATCTACTGAACTTCTTTTAGAAACGTCAGGTGCTACTCTTTCAACAGGGCGGAATGTTTCTGATTTTATTGGGCCTTTCCCATCTAATGGACGCCCTAATGGGTCTACTACTCGACCAAGAAGTTCTTTTCCAACAGGAACTTCAACTATCCTTCCTGTAGTTTTAACTTCGTCACCTTCCTGAATAGAGCGTTCATCTCCAAGAATAACTGCTCCAACACTATCCTCTTCTAAGTTTAAAGCAATACCGAATACACTGTTTGGGAATTCAAGTAATTCCATCGAACGACAACTGGATAAGCCATGGACGCGTGCCACACCATCTCCAATTTCCACTACGACACCAGTATCAACCATTGTGACACGGGTTCCGAAACTTTCCATCTGTTTCTTTATAACTGATACTATGTCTTGTCCTTTATTAGCCATGATCTCCCACCCTTAGTTGAAAATGTATAGCAAGTTTTAACATTATTTATCCATTTAATAATGAAGATCGCATTGAATCTAGTCGGCCTTTGATACTTCCGTCCAACACTTTATCTCCAATCCTAATTACAACTCCACCTATTAAAGATTCATCTACAGATTCACTTAATTCAATTTTCTTCCCTAATTGATCTGAAAGTTGTTTAGTTAGTTTCGTTTTTTCGTTTTTATTAAGTTTCACGGCAGAGGTTACGGCTACCCTACTGATTCCTTTTATTGAATCAACAAGTATTTGGTATTGTTTTGAGATATCAGGGATATCTGATACAGATCCCTGTAGAATCAAAAGACGACAGAATGTTTCAAAATCTCCAGGGAAATTTGAAACCAAAAGCTTTATTACTTCAATTTTTTCATCTTCAGTAATAGTTGGTGCATTCATGATGGTTATCAGATCCTTATGCTGAAGTGCATCCGACATCTCTGAAAGATGCACCGTCCAAGAGTCATAATCACCAGCTGTCTGTGCAGTTTCAAAAACTGCTTGTGCATATCTTTTGGCTGAAGCCATTACAAGTACCTGCCGATATTAACTATTATTATTACTGTCTTCCACAAGGACATTCTCAATAAGTTCACTGTGCTTACTTTTATCGATGCTGCTTTGTAAGATTTTCTCAGCAGCGGTAATAGCAAGCTCACTGAAATGCTGCCGAACTTCTTGTACGGCAGCATCAGTTTCCTGTTGAATTTCTATTCGAGCTCTTGCGAGCAAATTGTCCGCTTCTTGTCTAGCCTGCTCTGCTATTTGTTGCCGTTCATTTTCAGCTACTTGTCTAGCCTGCTCAAGCATTTGTTGAGCCTCTTGACGGTTTGCTGATAATTGTTCTTCAAGCTGAGTTCGTGCGTCAGATGATTCCTGTCGCACAGCTTCAGCTTCAGCTAGAGAGTCAGCAATTTTTTGCGATCGCTCATCAAGCATATCGAGAATGCGTTTGTATGCAAATTTATAAAGTACCACAAGCAATATAGTGAAGTTGACTAAATAGACAACTAAACTTGGCCAGTGGAAACCCAGTTCGGCCACGATAGCCTCCTGTCCTACTTAAATTAAATTCTTTATGCTACAAATAGCAGCATGATAGCAACAACGAAAGCATAGATTCCGATTGCCTCCGCGAAAGCAATTGCAAGAATCATATTTGTCAGAATTGCTCCACGTGCTTCAGGATTCCTCCCTAACGCATTCATAGCACCAGCACCCAATATGCCGATTCCAATGCCTGGGCCTATCATGCCCAATCCGGCTGTGAGACCAACTCCGATAAGTTTTGCAGCTTCTGCTTCCATAACTCCTCCTTTGAATTGCTATGGTATTATTCTAAATTTCAGACAGATTATAATATTAATCTTGTCTGTTTGAATACATTGCGAAAATCAGCCCTAAGGCTGCTGCTGATAAACCTAAGGCTACCAGCGATAATACAAATGATAAACTCTCCATACGATCTCCCCTTAATGCTCTTCGTCATGTTCATGCGGAGTAATTGCAATAGAAACGAAAACAAGTGTTAATCCAGCAAAGATTAATGCTTGAACGAATCCTACCAGTAATTCTAATCCATAGAAAGGTATAGTTAAAATAAATGAAATTAAAAATGCTGAGACGAGAAGGAGTATTTCTCCTGCGGTCATATTACCAAATAATCTGAAGGTGAAACTGAGTAACCGAACAAATTCACTTATTAGCTCAAGGATGCCAACGAAAAAGTCAATTAGGCCCATTCCAATTTTACCACGCAGAAGATTTTGGAATCTGAAGAATTTTCCAAAGTAACTAAAGCCAAGATATTTTAAAGCCAGCCCTTCAACAAACAAAAATGAAATAATTGCTAGTGCCATTGGCATATTTAAGTCTGTTCCTGCAGGTCTTAGAAATGTGGCACTAAGCCCTGGCGTTACTAATTCTGTTGATCCACCAGCATCAACTATGGCTTGTTTGCTATTTCCTTCAAATCTATTTGCTTCAATAGTAAGAGATTTTGACAAAGAACCATCATCGATGATAGCAATTCGCGAATGATGTAGATGAAATTCATGGTCCAAATCTTTGATTGTCACATGGTCTCCATCGTGAAAATGGCTGCTTTGTTCAATCTGTGTTAGAGAGACATTTTCCCATTTAGTATATCCAAAAGATTGATATACGGGTATTAAACCAAACCATGCATTAAATGAGACAAAGAGAAAGAAAGTTGCTATGACTGGGAATACTGCTCGACTTTTTTCTTCGCCAATCACGCTTTTTACAAATCCCATCAGTCCATCAATTATTGTTTCCAGAAACCCTTGAAGTCGCCCTGGCACAACTTGCAATTTTCTGGTTCCAAATATAAATAGTAGTGCAAGAATTGAGGTAGAGACAAGTGAAGACAGGACGGTGTTGGTGAGTACGAATTGACTGCCACCCTTTACTGAATCTCCAGAGTGAGCACTTAAGACCTTTTGTGGAGCTAAGTGAACTTCTGGTTGGGGTACTCCGATAGCACCCTTAAGTGAAGTTTCACCAAAAAACGATGATCCTATTGCGCCAGCAATAAACCCAGCACCAACCATCGCTACAATAATTATTCCTATGCTTACTAAGATACTTTTCAACTGTTACCTAATCACCTGATTTAATATGCTCTTTTTTATCTTTTTTTGTAGATAATGCTTCAACAATTGGCATAATCGCCTTATATAGCCCGTAAAATGCTATGAGACTTCCGACTAAGACACCAATTGTTGTAAAAGTTACCCCTGTTCCGAACTTACTGTCTATGAAAACACCCAGTAGGGTTCCTCCCAAGATTGATGCAACCACATACCATCCAATGCCAGTTAGCCGTAAGGCAACTATCCACCAATGCATTAAATATACCCCCAGGATATATGTGAATGGTATCACTAGTAATCTTTATGGTCAATAAATTTCTTTTCAAATATAGGTTAAGAATTATTCTTTATTGTGATGAAAATTATTGAGAAAAGAGAATAAAAATAGTTAAAAACAGCCAAATTACGATGCCAAATTTAATTGGTCTATCTTTCCACAATATTTCTTCGGGACTTTCTCCTAAGTTATTATCATTTGCAATTTTTAAATATCTATAAAGACAGTAGGTTGCTATTGGGATAGTAAATGCCATTGAATTGTTATCTGGAAGGCTCTTAGCTAAAAGTGTGTAGAATGAGTAGGAAAATATAGTAAGGATGCTTACTAAGTATATTACCCTTTTTAAAATTATTGGATCATATTTATTTAATACATTACGGGAAGATGTTGATAAATTGTTTTCTATTTCACTTTTGCGCTTGATTAATCCAATTAGTGTTGCACTTAATCCTACGATCACATACAACCATATTGAAATTGGTGCTTCAATAGCAAAAGCTCCTGCTATTGCTCTTAAGACATATCCACATATCAGGATTAGAATTTCAATCCAGACAATATGTTTTAAAAGTTTTGAATAAGCTATTGTAATTACTGAATAACTTAAAGCAATAATCATAAAATTTGTATTTAATACTAAAGAAGCACCAAGTCCTGACAATATAAAAATTGTTGCTGTGGTTTTCGCAAAACTAGTAGAAAGGGAACCCATAGCTAATGGTCTAAATCTTTTTTTTGGATGAAGTTGATCATTTTTTAAATCTAAAAGATCATTAATTAAGTATGTCCCACTGGCTAAAAAGCAAAAAATTGTAAATGCTACTACCGCCTGAATTGTTGTATTAATTATTGAAGATTTATCATGAGTATTCCACTGGTTTTCCAGTGCAAATATTAATGGCAAAAAAACGATAAGGTTTTTTATCCATTGTCGAATCCTACAAGCATTTAAAAAAATAATAAGGTTTGATTGTAAATTTTTTATATTAATTGCAAAAATATCCATAATTTTGTTGAATTGTAAAAAATTAGAAGAGATGGTTTAGTAAGTATAGCTTATAGTAGATATAAGAGGACATATGTAAATTATGAGTAAGTCAATATCATCTCAAAGAATAGACTTATTAATTGTCGAAAAAGGAATTGTTGAAAGTCGTGAGAAGGCTCAGTCGTTGTTAATGGCGGGTGAAATTTTGGTCAATGGCGTCGTTGTTACAAAACCTGGAACGAAAATTAAGGTAAATTCAAACATAAACATTAAGGAACGACCAATCCATGTAAGTCGAGGAGGTATCAAATTATCCGGTGCCTTAAAAGATTTTAGTTTTAACCCAAATGGACTTGTGATTTTGGACGTTGGTGCTTCTACTGGCGGATTTACTGATTGTTTACTTCAGGAAGGTGCAAAAAAAGTTTATGCATTAGATGTTGGCAGAGGACAATTACATGATAAATTACGAAGAGATAATAGAGTAATTTCTCTTGAAAGAACAAATGCAAGAAATACATTTGAACTACCTGAACTTGTTGATGCTATTACGATTGATGTCTCATTTATATCGTTGAAGCTCATCCTTCCAGAGGTTATAAAACATCTTAAAAGTTCTGGACTTATTATTGCCTTAATTAAACCCCAGTTTGAGAGTGAAAAAAATGAGGTTGGCAAGGGGGGTGTTATTAAGGACCCGTTTGTCCATGCAAGAATATTAGGTCGTTTTATTATTTGGTTGTCAAAATCCGAGCTTAGATTGAAAAATTTAATTCCCTCAATTTTAGCTGGTACTACTGGCAATAAGGAATTTTTTGCCCTACTTGAAAATGATAGGATAATTTGATCCTCAAACTATTGATTAATTGTTTGCATTGTGAAAAACTCGTGATCACTTTGAGGGTGAAAAGATTAACAAGGATGTGTGATGTGGAAGTTTTAAGGAGCCTTTTATTTGTCCCAGGAAATCGTGAAGATATGCTACAAAAAGCTACTGGAGTTATGGCTGATGCTCTAGTTCCTGACATGGAAGATTCAGTTCCTGATGCTGAAAAGGGAAATGCTCGAAATGTTATAAATAATATGCTCAGCGATTTAGCTAAAGGAACTCAGAAAATTATTCCAAGAACCAATGCCTTAGATACTGGTTTAATTGAAGAAGATCTTAGGGCAGTAGTAGGACCATTGATATATGGTGTGTCAGTAGGAAAATTTGAAAGCAGCTGGGAAGTTGAACATGTTGACAACTTGATAGGTAATTTAGAGTCACGTGTAGGGATAAAAGTAGGCACAGTTAAATTAATTCCATGGATAGAAACTGCAAAAGGTATTTTAAATGCTAATGAAATTTGCAAATCATCATCAAGAATTGTTGCAGTAGCTTTTGGTGCTGAGGATTTTACAAGTGATATGGAAATTGAAAGGACAGCCGAAGGAAATGAATTAGCATATCCAAGGAGTATCGTAGCGATTGCTGCTCGTGCAAATTCTGTTTTAGCAGTTGATACCCCGTATCCAAATTTTCGTGATAGTGATGGGTTGCTTCATGAGGCAAATTTGGCTAAGAGTGTTGGATTTAAAGGGAAATTTGCAATTCATCCAAGTCAAATTGAAGCAATTAATGATTTATTTTCCCCTTCAAATGATCAGATTGAATACGCTAGAAAAGTAATAGCTGCTTTTAAAGAGGTTGAAGAACAAGGACGTGGGGCCACATCAATAGATGGAAAAATGATTGATGTTCCAATTGTTAAACGTGCAGAATCGCTACTTGCACTTGTTGAATCTTTGGAAAATTATTCAAAGTCCAAACAGGATAATGGATAAATATTGATGAATGATGATATTGTCGGCCTAGAAGGTCTTTCCTTTTACGGATATCATGGAGTTACTTCAGAAGAGAAGGAATCAAAACAAGAATTTCTAGTTGATATTGAATTAACTGTCGATCAAAACAAGGCCGCAAAATATGACGATATTACATATGCAGCAGACTATAGCCTAGTGTATCAAATTGTTAAAAAAATCATTGAGGGTCCTTCGAAGAATTTATTAGAAACTTTGGCTGAAACCATTGCATCAGAAATATTAATGGTATTTTCTGTGCAGGTCGTTCTTGTAAGAGTAGCAAAGGTTAAACCACCTATTAATACCATGAATCAGGGATCTGCATACGTAGAAATAATGAGAAGTAATTAGATTATTTTTTAAAATATTCTTTCCATCTTCTATTAACTAATTCTATAGTTTCTGAATCCATTTCTAGCACTTTTGGATAACCAAGTTTATTCGTAGCGTCAATTGCTAAAGTTCCTTCGTAAATTGGAACAGAATTTAGTAAGGAAGTTTGAGGGAATCTAATATCACGAGCAGGATCGAAATGGGAAAAGATTCCCCATAGAATGGATGTTTCGTCTTCGAGATTTGTTTCTGCACTAACTAAAGCCAAAATTTTAAGCTTTTGAAAAAAAGGAATTTTAAGAAGAATTTCAAGAAGCTTATTCCCATTCTCTTTTGTGCTTATAACAAGAAATTTTTCGTTTATATAATGCCACGAGTAAATCATAGATGAGAATTCGTACAAATTTTGAGATTGATTAAATTCTATTTGGGATTCGACATTATTATTTCGTTTGCCAAAACGAGTAGCATCAATGATCATTTTACTCCCAAGATGAATTTTGTAGCTTGTAAAGTCAAGAGTGTCAGATGGAAGCCTTGGCAGAAGTAAGAAATCGTTTTGTGGATTAAAAAAATGTGTAATTTCAGCTGCAACATTTTTCCAATTACGAACAGAAACATTTCCTTCTACTAATATCACACACTTTGATAAAGAAAGTTGTCCGTTGCCGAGCAATCCTAGGGCAGTTTTCATAGGTTCTTTTACATAACGACTATTAACGGATACTACAACAAGATTAGTAAAGCTAGCTTGAGAGTATGACCACATGTCTATTATCTCAGGATGAATTATTTTAATTAATGGGCCGATCATTTCTTGTGAAGCTTCACCAATTGCACTATCTTCTTGCGGAGGATAACCAACAACTGCAGCAGGGAAAATTGGATTTTTTCTATGGGTTATTGTTTTAATATTAAAGATCGGGAAGTTTTCTTTTTCTGAATAGTGTCCGATGTGATCTCCGAAAGGACCTTCTTGATTTCTTACATGAGGTGGTGCTGTTCCTTCTATGATAAATTCAGCATTTGCAGGTACCATAGTTTGTTGAGTTTTAGCTCTAACCATAGACAATGGGGATTCTCGTAGAAAACCACTGAACGCAATTTCATCAATTCCTTCTGGTAGTGGTAATGCTGCAGATAGCATAAGTGACGGATCACACCCTAATACCGTAATGATATCTAATTCACTATTGATTTTTTCAGCATTATTAAAATGGTATCCGCCTCCTTTTCCAAGTTGCCAATGTAATCCAGTTTGTTCATGACTCTGTATTTGCAAGCGATATATTCCAAGATTGCGTTTTTTGCTCAATGGATCATGAGTTAATACCAGTGGGAAAGTAATAAATCGACCGCCATCTTCTGGCCAACATTTTAAAGCTGGAAGTTTAGTAAGATCAACAGGTGCTGTGCATTCTTGAACGGGAGCACTAAACCATTTTTTAGATGTTCGGGCACTAAGTAATTTTTTGATTTGCCCTTTTGTTTTCCATAAACCTTGGATCGAAGGAGGGTTTATATGGTTTATAAAATCAATCAGACTACGTCCTATTAATTCTGGAGGACGACCTATTGCTGTTTCTATTCTTCTAATACTTCCAAAAAGATTTATCACTAATGGATAATTTGATCCTTGTACATTTTCAAATAAAAGAGCTGGTCCATCTTGTTTTATAATTCGTGTAACTATTTCAGTAATTTCAAGTTCAGGGTTTACTTGAGTTTTAATTTTTACAAGGTCACCTTGGGATTCTAATTTGGCTAAGAAACTCTTAAGGTCACGAAAAGGCATTAGTTTATTTTTCCTCGGTTGTAGGACCATTCCATCTTGGAACTAAATTGTTTTGAACACCCAACCGGTCTAAAATTCTGCTTGCTATGAAATCCACAAGATCCTCAAGTGTTTTGGGTTTATGATAAAAACCTGGAGATGCTGGTAGTATTTCAACACCTATTTCAGCAAGGTTCAACATATTATTTATATGAATCACACTTAAGGGTGCTTCACGTGTAACAAGAATTAGTTTTCTTTTTTCTTTTATCATCACATCGGCAGCTCTTTCAATCAGACTCGATGAGATTCCATTTGCAATTCTTGCAAGTGAACCCATCGAACATGGGACAACAACCATTCCAAGAGAATTTGAGGATCCGCTAGCAATCGAAGCGGCATAGTCATTTTCATCAAGTATTGTTAATCCTGTAGCGTTCTTAGAATTTAAATTCAACTGTTTTTGCCAGGCAGATAATTGATTTTCGAGGGTCCCCTCAAGCAAAAAATCAGATTCAATTTCAAGAACGCGTTTACCAGCTTTGGAAGATACAATTATTACGTTATGTTCTAACTCGAGAAGGGCACTTACAACTTTCAATGTGTATGGACTACCACTTCCCCCAGTTATGCCGACAGTGAATGTTCCCATTTTTTTCTACTAATTGCCTATGTTTTTCTTTTTGTAATTTATTTTGTAAATTGAGATAGCTCTATTATACTAGCTTTTCGTTCTCCTGGGGCTATATCCAAGATCCCTACATTGCCTAACTTTCGAAGATTTCTTGGCAAGACAGGACTTCCAGCATTTATAAAAAGTAATCCTTGATGTTCTTCAATCATAGCGTAATTCATTCGACCGAAAACAACTATGTCTATTGAAGCGTCAAAAATAGTTTCAATCATTTTGGGAAAATCTAATTCAGGTCTATTTTTGAGTTGTCTTTCAATAATTCCTGGTCTAAGTTCGTCATCAATTCCGTGAACTAGAAGATTATTTATTACACCAATATTATGACCTTCAATCTCAAGTATTTGTATTGGAGAAACTCTTGGATCGTCTTGGCATTCCATTGAGAAGCTTTCTGGGTTTTCAAACCTATCTCCATCTATACTTCCTGCAGCTTTAACTGGTGCAATTGTTTCAAGCCAATCAAGAACGCGAGGCACGTGAATGTTTCCAGAATGAAGGATTAAATCCACATCTTTGAATGCATCTTTGATTTCTATTGGTGGCTCATCACCCATTGTAGGAACATGAGTGTCAGAAATAAGACCGATTTTCATTTCAACCCCTTATGTTATCCATTATTTGTATCGGGTCAAAAACGCCTTTTGTGAAAAATTACTATACTTATTTTATGTTGATTGGAATCTGTTAATCTTTAGATTCCTCTAACATTGCTAACCAAGGTTCTTCTGCACCTTCTTTTTCCCAGTAGAAATCAAAACCAGCTTTTTTAGCAAACATTTCATCCATGTCTCGATCCCCAGTATGGATATATTTGTCAGCTTCAAATTGCTTCATAACGTCACCGAGTGCGTATTTTGGAGAAACAAAATCATATACAATATTATTGTCATCCCACATTCTTCTTTGAGATGAAAGAGCTCGATCAGAGCAACTACCAATTATACATCCGCTTGATTGAGCCTTGCGCACCATGTCGAGAGTTATAGGTCCAGGGGGGTCCCCAGTTTCTAAGCAGCCATCGATATCAAAACTAACTAATATTTTCAAGTTAGGGCCTCCAAATTGTGGTTTATAGTGAATATATGATATCAGAAAAATTGAGGGAATTCTAAAAAATGAGTGTGTGGAATTCCACACACTCATTTTACTATTAATATTAGTCTGGGCTTGTACCTAGAACTAACCAGTCGGAGTGTCCAGGAGTGAAGGCTCCGGAAATTCCAGTTTCATGTTTAATTTGAACCTGTCGATCTCCTGCTTCACCTCGGAGTTGTTGCACAGTGTCGTAGTGTCCCCACCATCTTGTTCTACCATTGCCATTGTTTCCACCACTTGAACTAAATGGATGAGGTCCTTCAACACGAATATCTCCTGCATAAAAATCAAGTGCTTCACCTTTTCCAACTCCATGCCACCCAAAACCTTCAAGGAACCACTGGGTGAACAATGTGAATCCGTCGTAAGGATTGAATACATCAACTTCACTTGCAGTTAAGCCTGATCCTTCATAGCATTTCCTTGCAATATGTGCACTGAATTCTTCAGTTTCAGCCATTGTTTCAAGACTACTTCGAACGACACCTCTTTGTGTAACATGATTTAAAACATAAACAGGTTTTTTCTTCATATCTTTTGCACGCTCTGCAGTTGTGAAGAGAAATGCTCCAGCTGTCTGAATTGGCAAGTCGCAATCATTCATGTTCATTGGTTTACATATCCATCTTGAAGCTAGATAGTCTTCTGCAGTAATTTGAAGATCGTCTGGTCGGTTTTGATAGTAGAAACCTTCAGGGAACATTGAACCATTTCTTCTCTGGTTGAGAATGAAAGGTGCCATCATGTCATGGTTTTTACCATAGGTTCTACAATATTGATCGAACCCAAAAGCAATTTGAGGGATTAGTTGCCATCCCCAAGGATTTGTCCATTGGCCGTTACCACCTGTAGTGTTTCCTGGTGTTTGATGGTACCTTCCAGGCATGTTCCCGGTTCCACGAACAACTAATACAGTGTGTGCTTCTCCATCACCTACTGCTTGTGCAGCGGCTACGAGAGCAGTAGAAAGACATCCTGGAGCATGATAGGTCATCTTTACATTCTTTAGACCCATGTTTTTGACTAGCCAATGTGCACTTACACCGCTAAGACCATCCTCACTATCGTAAGGAGCTTCGAAGTATCCGCGTCCTTGACTTGCGTCACCTCCCCAATCATCTCCCATGCCCTTATCACATGCAATTACACCATCAACATCGTCAACTGTAATTCCAGCCTCATCAAGTGCTTTTTGAGCTGCAAGCATTGTCCATGCACCTAAGCTAGTTTCAAGTGTTCCATCCCATCGTCGTGATGTTGGTGAGTTTCCAAGACCAACGATGGCCACTTTTCCTCGGTGTTCCCAAACACCGAGTCCTTCAGTTTTTCTATATCTTGATTCAGGAAACATTTCGGTTGATGCCATTATTTACCCCTTAAAGTTTTAGTAAACTTCTACTTTATTTATTATAATTAGCTTACGACTCTCCACTCGGCTACTTTTTGTTCAGTACCAAGTGTGTCTTGAAATTCAACTTGGACAGTTCCACCTACAGGAACATCGTCGTCAACAGGTGTACCAGGTAGATGACTAAACATTTTAATTTCTGGTGCATCTTCTAATTCAATTACTGCAATTATGAATGGTTGGTCTTCTTGTAGTGATCTAATTCGTGAATCATACATGGTCGAATACCCATGAATTTTTCCACGTCCGTTCATTTCTTTCCAAGTAAGATTTTCAGTAGTGCCACATTTGTAGCATGCAGCTTGAGGAGGATGTTGTAGCCAATCTTTCCCATCATTTCCTTTGCATCCTGCACAATTTTGCACTATGAGTTTTCCTTCGTTGCATGCATCCCAGAAAGGTTTACTTACCTCATCAGGGACGGGACTCATTTTCCCCATAATTCACCTCACATTGTTTTTAAAGTATTTCTGTGCATGCGAATGATAAGGGGATGCAAACCAGTGGTCAAGTAGTTGATTCTTGAACTGGGTAATTCCACATTTCTATTTTTTGAGATTTATTTGTAATAATGTATTTTTTGTATAAATGTTAAATGATTATTTATAATTTTAGTTTAAAACAATCTCAACAGGAAAATTAGTTATGGGACGATCGAAACACCATAAAGTTGGATTAATTCATCATGATAGCAATCAGACTGAAGCCGGATATACATTTTTTTGCAATGCTTCGGGCATGAAATCTAATGATTGCTATGCTTTTCTTATTGATATGAGTGGAAGAATTTGTCATAGATGGTATCGTCCAGAAGGAATTCGTCATGGGTATCTTCTTCCAAATGGGAATTTATTGTGTAGGACTCGTCCACCTGAACAACTAAATGGGTTAAAACCTATGCCTGGATCTGGTGAATGTCTACTCGAGATTGATTGGGACAGTAATATAGTGTGGCAACATTATGACCAATTTCTTCATCATGACTTTCAAAGACTGGACAACGGAAATACTTTAATTCTTGCATGGGAAGAATTACCTAAAGATATTTCAAAAAGGATTTTAGGAGGATACGATCCTCGTATAGAAATGGACCGAATGTTTGGTGATGTTATTCATGAGATAAGTCCTCTGAATAAAGTTATTTCAACGTGGAAAATTTGGGAGCTATTATCTTTTAACGAGGACTTGATATGTCCTTTAGAGGACAGAAGAGTTTGGACGCACAGTAATTCTATTGATGTTAATAGTAACGGGGATTTTTTGCTCAGTCATCGACAAATAGATAGTGTGAGTCTTTTAAATAGTTTATCAGGACAGCTAAAATGGAAATGGGGACGAGGCGATTTATCCCATCAACACGATGCACGTTATTTAAATAATGGGTTAATTCAAATTTTTGATAATGGAACACATAGAAAAGGAATGAGTTTTTCGCGCATTATATGGGTTAATCCTGAGACAAATACAATTGTTTGGGAATATAAGTCTGATCCTCTTGATGAATTTTACAGTTTTCACATAAGTGGTGCACAGTTACTACCATCAGGAAATATTTTTATAACTGAAGGTGCGTCGGGAAGATTATTTGAGATTACAAGTAATGGGGAAATTGTTTGGGAATATATTAACCCGTATTTTACTAGAGGAATAAATGGATTTTCCAATTCGATATTTAAGGCTCATAGGTATAGTCGAGACTATTTTGGGTTAGCAAATAGGGTTCTAGAGTCTGAAAAAGATGCTTTGTTCACTCGAATGTATATATCATGATGAAAAGGAAGGAAAAATTAATGAAAGTTGCTGTACTTGATGATTATCAAAACATCGCATCTTCATGCACCGACTGGACACGGTTGCCTTCATGGGTAAGAGTTGATTTTTTTTCAAAGCATATAAATAAAGAAAATGATCTTGTGCTTAGATTGATTGATTATGATGTTATTGTTGGCATGAGAGAAAGAACTCCATTTCCTAAAACGGTTATTGATAGACTGCCCAAACTAAAATTGTTAATTACTACCGGTTTACGGAATGCATCATTCGATCTTGAGGCTGCTACTCTTAATGGGGTCACGGTTTGTGGAACGCCGACTGGAGGGGAAGGAACTACAGAACTTACATGGGGTTTAATTATTGGATTGATTAGGAATATTCCTGCTGAACAAGAATTATCTAAACAAGGACATTGGGGAACAACTTTGGGAGGAGACTTAAAAGGAAAGAAACTGGGAATTTTGGGATTAGGACATATTGGCAGTTTGGTTGCAAGGGTTGGAACTGCCTTTGGCATGGATCTCATTGCCTGGAGCCAGAATCTCACTCACGAAAGGGCACAAGAATGTGGTGTTCAATTAGTAGAAAAAAATATTTTATTCGAACAGTCTGACATTCTTACTGTTCATCTCAAGTTAAGTGAAAGAACAAAAGGAATTATTGGAAAAAATGAGATTCAAATGATGAAGCCTTCAAGTTATTTAGTGAATACATCAAGAGGTCCTATCATAGATGAAGAAGCACTTTTGGAAGCGTTAAAAAATAGGAAAATTGCTGGGGCAGCATTAGACACTTTTAATGTTGAACCATTACCAATGAACCATGAACTTTTTAAATTAAGTAATGTTATGATAACTCCACATCTTGGATATGTTACTGAGGAATCATATAAAGCTTTTTTTGATGGTGTTGTAGAAGACATCTATTCATACATAGAAAATAACCCAGTGAGGGTACTTAATCCTGAAGTTCTTAAATCTGAATTCTTGCGAAGTATGAAGAAATGATTTACTAAGTTCTCTTTAAATCCAAAGACGCAGAATTAAGACAATATCTTATGCCAGTTGGTTCAGGTCCATCTGGGAAAATATGACCTAAGTGTGCTCCACAAGAAGAACAAAGTGCTTCTACCCGTTTCATTCCGAATGAAAAATCGCTTTCTTCTTCAATGACAGATTCATTGACTGGTTCCCAGAAACTTGGCCATCCGGTACCAGACTCATATTTAGTTTCTGATGAAAAAAGAGGTTCATCGCAGCAAATGCAATGGTAAATTCCGGTATCTTTACAGTTCCAATATATTCCACTGAACGGAGCTTCAGTCGATTTGTGTTGGGTTACTTCGTATTGTTCTGGAGTCAAATTATTGATGCGTTCTTCATTTTCCATCTGAGTCTCCTTGTTGAAGAAAAATATGGAGTGTTACTGCTATTAAATATTTTTAATTAACTCTAAAATAATAATATTTCGACAAGCTGGCAAATGTTTTCATTTTTTTTGATTCTTATTGTAATATTGTATGTATACCTGAAAGGAGAAAGCTTTATGCCGACTTTTGACATTGTATGTAAAACTGATCTCATGGAAATGGATAATGCAATTAATGGTGTAAATCGTGAAACCAAGCAAAGATTTGATCTAAAGGGTTCGAAATGTGAGGTGCAACGGCAGGAGAATCTAATTACTATTGTTGCAGATGATGATATGAAATTACGTCAAATGCAAGATTTGATACTGAATTATGCTGCAAGAAGAAAGATTGACATGCGTTCTTTAGATTTTCAAACTCCTCAAGATGCTTCAGGTGGAAGTCTTCGTCAACCAGTTGTAATTAAACAAGGTATTAATCAAGAATTAAGTAAAAAGATTATGAAGGCTATTCGTGGAAGTAAAATTAAGGTTCAAGTTACTCAGCAAGGTCAAGAATTACGTGTTTCAGGTAATAAACGTGATGATCTTCAGGCGACTATTCAATTCGTAAAAGAATTGAATCTAGATGAACCTCTTGATTATGTTAATTTTCGTGATTAAGATGGGTTGAATGAGCCGTTAGTTTTTTTCAATTTGCGTATTTTCAATATTGTTACGCTTGACTAATAATTCATCAGACTTAAGGTCAATAAACCATGGTCCTCCTGCATTACCTCTTAAATCATTTTCAGTTACCAAACAATTTCCAGCATTATTTAGAAGTATTCCTCCACCGTTTCCGGAGATTAAATTATTAGAAATATGACAATATGCAGTATTTGTTATTTGAATCCCACTGAATTTATTTAATGAAATAGTATTTTGTTCGAGTAATCCATATGAATTCAAATCACAAATTATTCCAGCTTCATCGTTTTTACTTATTTGATTATTACGAATCGTAGCTTGGCTATTTTTGTCCTTAACCACCAAGCCACTTGATCTGTTATTTTGTATGGTATTTTCCTCAATAGTGGCAATTCCCCCAGTATGTATATTGATTCCTGCCTGTTTACCTTGAGTGATTTTATTGTCGATAATTTTGGCAGTTCCTGAATTCCGTATTTCTATGCCAGCAAAATAACTTCCTGTAATTTCATTTTTTGTTATTATTCCTTGAGCTGATTTTTGAATTAGAATTCCGGACTCTTGAATCTTATTCAATCGGTTGTTGTTAATAATTGCGTTACCTGAATCAGTTATTTCAATTCCTGCAAATTTTGTTGAATGTATTGATGTATTTTTTATTGAGGAAAAGTTTTCTAAAAACAAACCAGTGTCAAATTCTTCATAAATTTTACAATTATCCATGACTAATTGAGTTTCTTTTATTCCCCAGAGAGCAGTTGTTGCATTTCCAATGAATGTACAATTTTTTATGTAGGATGTTCCATTGCGTAATTCGATACATGCTGTTTTCACCTGGTCAGGGGGTGTATTTTTTTCAAAAAGGATATTTTCTAATTTAATATTATCTCCACTCAGGATGTTCGGGCTTGTTGATGTATTGTTGATAACAATCTTATTTGCTAATCCAATCCCGATTATTGTAATTGACTTTTCAATTACAATATTTTCATTATATATACCTGGAAAGATGTGAATATAGTCACCCGGATTGCTATCTTTTATAGCTAAATTTATACTTTTATATGCTGATTTTTCTTCTGAAACATTTCGTATTCGATTATCGGTATTAGCCATTTTGACTTTTTCCTAAGTTCAGTTAGGTAAATTGGGTTTCGTTGAATTAATAATACTAAGCAATTTTGTTTTTGTAGGAGGGGTGCCATTTTTTCGAAATATTTCATCTCCTTGCTTATTTAATAATAAAAATGCAGGAATTACATCTGACTTGTATTTTTCTCGTACTATACGACCATATTCGGATCTTATTTCCACTCGTATCAAATCACACTCATCAATGATTTGTTTTTCTAAGCTGCTAACTGCAGATTTAGCTAATAAGCAAGCTATTCACATATCCGAGTAGAAGTAAAGCAGCACAGGTTTATTTGGCAAAATATCTTCAGATAAATCTTTGAGTGAACTTTCGTTGGAATTTTGGTTAATGATAATTACAGTGGAAACGATTAGTAAAGCAGCAAAGATGCTGATTAAGGAAAAAGTTTTTATCCAGTTTGGGAAAAAACGCCAGATAAATAATTGTAATGATATAGTAAAGAAGATCGTGGTTAGTAAAAATGAGTACTGATTAATGATCGAAAACATTTACAATTTACCGAAATTAAGACCAGAAAAGATACTGTAATTGCATACTTAGTGAAGCCTTTATTCAGGTCCAGCTACTACTGCAAGATAGCTTCCTTCCATGAAAATAAGTGGAAAACCATCTTTTACTTCCATGTCGGTAACTTCACCTATAACCATAAAACCAGGACCAGTTAGCCCGTGGTTAGTATTTACACCTGTAGGGATCATATGTACAAGTTTGCAATCCATAGATGCTATGCAGTCCTCAATTAGAGGCATTCCACTTGGTGCAGTTTCTAGATTTCCAGGTTTGTCGGGAGATAAAGGTTTAGTTGAGAAATATTCAGACCATTGAAGTTGATCAGCACCAAGTATATTCATGCCAAACCGTTTTTCGCGCATGATATTTTCGTAGGTGCCCTTTTTTCGTCCTAGATAAAAAAGAACCATAGGAGGCTCGAGAGATACCGTCATAGCTCTTTCAGTAGATAAACCATGAATTGATCCATCACTGTTCAGACTAGATATGACTGTTATACCCAGCGGGAATCGATGCCAAGCAGCAGCGATATAATCACCAACTTCGGGCTTTACCATGTGTCCCTCCTTAATGGATTCTTTTAGTCAATTAACTTGAAATCATTCTATCATCATTATTAATCAATGTAACCAACAATTTCATAGTAATCATTTTCTTTTTATTACATGTTTTGTGTTGTAATATTAAGCTTTATTGGCAATTTGATTCTAATGAATATTGAGGCAATGTAATTTAAAGAGGGTAATCGAGTGTTTATATTAGATAATGGCAATAGGTGGGTTGTTCCGAGAACAGAACTTACTTTTCCTGGACATAATCGACGAATGCATGAAAAAGCAGCAGAAGCTGAAGTAGATCACGTAATGGCTGATCTGGAAGATGCATGTCCATATGACCAAAAGGGTCCTTCTAGCAGAACTGCAATAATTAATGCATTTAATGAAATTGATTTTAATCAGAAAGTTGTTACTTTTCGACCTAACAACATTCAATCACCATTTTTTCTTGGTGATGTAGAAGCAATTGTGAAAGGGGCACCAAATAAATTCCATGGAATCATTCTTCCTAAATCTAATAACCCAGAAGATATAATTTATCTTTCAAAGTTGCTTGATAATCTTGAATATGAATCAGGTTGGGATTACCAGATAAAAATTGAAGCTTTAATTGAAACTCCAGAAGCTTTAATACGAGCTTATGACATTGCTAAAGCTTCATCAAGAATGGCTGGTCTTATTTTTGGACTTGCTGATTTTGCTGCTTCAATGGGTGTAGTTCAAGTAGTAGAAAAGCAAAACGTTAACTTTGCGTATGCAAAACAATCAGTAGCTGTAGCTGCCAAAGCTGCAGGACTTCATGCTATTGATAATGTTTATTTTAACCTTGTAAGAGGAGATACACCTGAAGAAGAGGCAAAACGAATCGAAACTCAGTTATATGAGAAAAATAAGGAAGCAGCTAATTTTGGGATGGATGGAACATGGGTTATTCACCCATCTCAAGCTACCATTGCTAATAAAGCATTCACTCCTGAGGATGAACAAGTTCAATATGCTATGAAAGTTATAGATTATTTTCATCATCAGGGTGGTGGGGCTTTTGTAATGCCTGATACGGATGAATTTGTTGATGAGGCAACTGCAAAAGGCTATTTGGTACTTTTGGCAAAAGCTGCTCAAGGAGATAAGGTTGACGAAGAATGGCTAAAAATTCAAGCTGATAGACACAAAGATGTCACAGGTTATGATATCCTTTCACAAGCAGGGAAGAGTCTTCGTTCCTGATTAATTATTTAAAGATAATTAATGCCCGGTGGTGCAGCGGTAGCACAGGGGACTTTGAATCCCCTGACCTAGGTTCGAGTCCTAGCCGGGCAGCCAGTAAATTAGAT
>CAJWQJ010000002.1 GCA_913045315.1 uncultured Chloroflexota bacterium
TCGAGCATTTGCTGAAAAACGTGGAAATACCAGTATCGACTTCGATAAAAAATAATTATCTATAGGATAAAATGTTTAAGAGACCCGGTTCTTTAGTGAAGTTCCGGGTCTTTTAATGCAATCAATATAATATTTTGAATAGAAATCAAATATCAGAAGATACCATCAGAATACTAAGAAACCGAGTAAGTTTATTACCTAAAGGTTTACGTAATCATATGTTTCGAGTTGAAGAAATTGGTATTGAAATTGCCAACGATCATAATATACCAGTTAATTTAGTTGCTTACGCATGTTTAGGACATGATATAGCAAGAGGAATGCCCGAAAATGATTTACTAAATTATGCAGAAAATAACAACATCCCTATTGATCCAATAGAAAGACAATCACCCATACTACTACATGGCCAAGTTGGGAGTCATATTCTTCAACATGAAGAACACATCAACGAAAAAGAAATACTTGAAGCAGTATGGTGGCACACTACATTTCAAAAAAATATTGGTCCTATAGGCCAAATTACTTTTCTTGCTGATAAACTTGACGAACGGAAATTGAAACAATATCCATTCCAAGAAGAAATCAGATCTCTTGCAAAGGTTTCTCTTCTTAAAGCAATCGTTACATTTCTTAGTAAATCAATTAGTACTATGATCGAAAAAGAACAAATTGTTCATCCATTAGCAATTGAAACAAGAAATCATCTCTTACAAATATTAAAATAGCCTGAATCCAAATATGATTCCAGCTAGAATTAATATAATACCAGAAACTTTCTGAGCTAAAGATAGATTATTAATTATAGATTTATTCCAACTTAACCGATACATAACCATCGATAAAATTATATACCAAAGAATATCTATTGAAGTGGCTGTAAACACCATCACAGTCATTTGAAAAAATGTTGCATCCTCAGAAACAAATTGGCTAAATATACCTAGAAAAAATACAGGGATTTTGGGATTAAATAGTGCCATAAGAAATCCTTCGAGACATGAAACTTTCAGGGAGATATTTTTCAGAGGATTAACAGGAATATTGGTTTCAAAATTTCCTCCATCACACAACATTCGAAAACCTATATATATAAGCACAACAATTCCTAAAGTTTCTAATAAATGGATCCCAAAGGATAACGCAAGGATAAATATAGATACTCCTCCAACGGTAAAAATAGCCCAAATAAATATTCCACATCCATGAGTGACACTAGTGAAAATTCCATGAACTATACCTCGGGACAAAGTATTATTTGAAACAAGAAGAAAACTTGGCCCCGGAGAAATAGCACCAGCTATGCAAATTCCAGCTAATTGCAACCACAAAGAAATTTCCAATATTCACCTCGTCAGATTGAATGCTTTATTATGCTATTAATTACCTGATATAACTTTTTAATCTCTATGATCATATTTACAGGTGATATTTCTCTGTCTGGATCAAGGTGGCGAAATAATTGAAATTCTGTGTAATTAACATCTACTTTGTTTAATAAAGCTTCATAAAGATCTTTTGATTGAATATATGGAATCATATCGTCTTTTTTATCATGCATTATGTAAACTGGAGATCTTAGATTCGTTATATATGTTGATGGGGAAATTTCTTCATACTTTTCTTTCATAGATAATGGTAATGAATCATATAAACTATCATATTCTTCATTCGTAACCCCAGTAAGTAGTTCATAAACCGTTTGAGTATAATCATCTTCTGACTCAAATACGAAACCGTTAGTTGACATCATATTTTGCACAATAATTTTATCTTCCAAAGTCATAGATTCTAATACCATTTCCTGATGTGTTTTCATCGTTAACTCATCAGGAGTCCATTTGATATATTCCTCTCCGTTCCAAAAGGAGTTCGTAGCAATTGAACGAACAAGTGACTCAGCATTAAAGTAGCTTGCAAAAACATTAACAAACGCAACATCATCATTTATTTCAGGTTGTGATGCAGCCATTAAAACATACGATCCTCCAACACAAAAACCAGCAAATCCAATTCGGTCCTTATCAACATATTCCATGGATTGCATATGTTTAAACACACCTACTAATTTTTGAACATCATCAAAATTTAGGTTGCCTTCAGCAATCTCTTGTGAACTATATATAAGAGTTACAAAACCTGTTCTCGTTAATGCTGAAGCTAAGTTAACAATACGTGGATCATGATTTGCAGCAGGAGATACTCCTAAAAAAAGTATAATTCCAGGATGCTTACCATTTAAATTAGGTTTGTATATCTGTACGGTTACATCATCCGAACCAATATTGAATTTTTCATTAGATACAATTGGGTTACTCTGTCCAAGTTTTATCGAAGGTAATTGTGGTAATACTTGGGTGATAAAAAATACTGAGCGAACTTTTACCTGACCATGTTCGGTACCAAGAGCCCATATGGGAAACAACAATACAACCGTAATCAATAAAATTAAAAAGAATCTACTAATCATTGATTAATCTTTTTATTCCATGAATCCCTTAAAGCAACAATTTGATTAAATACAAGTCTAGATGATGTCGTATCCTTATCAATAACAAAATAACCATTTCTTTCGAACTGGCACTTAAATCCAATTTTTTCATCCTTTAAATTAATTTCAACTTTACTGTTTTGGATTTCTATAAAAGAATTTGGATTCAGCGATGAAAGAAAATCATCATCAAAATCAGGATTCTCAACATTAAATAAACGATCATATTTCCGAACATTTACGTCGATTGATTCCTTAGCCGAAACCCAATGAATGGTTCCTTTAACTTTTCTATCATCTGGTGCATTACCACCTTTTGTATCAGGATCATATGTACAGTGAACGGCAGTAATTTCTCCAGTAGTATCATCTTTATCAAATCCGACACAGGTAATGAAATATGCATACCTAAGTCTAACTTCATTACCTAGGTAGAGACGATAATATTTTGAGGGAGGGTTTTCTTCAAAATCACTTCGTTCTATATATAATTCTTTCCCGAACGGTAGTTTTCTTGTTCCAAGTTCAGGTTTCATGGGATTATTTACTGCATCAAGATATTCAATTTGAGGGGATGGATAATTATCAATAATCACTTTTATTGGATCTATAATACCCATAACTCTAGGAGCATTAACATTCAAATCCTCACGAATACAATGTTCAAGTAACGAAAAATCCACAGTGTTTTGACGTTTGGCAATTCCAATAATTTCACAGAAATTTCTAATCGATTCAGAAGAGTAACCTCTTCGCCTAAGTCCTGACAAAGTAGGCATCCGAGGATCATCCCATCCAGTAACATATCCTTCTGTCACCAATCTATTTAGTCTTCTTTTACTTAAGACAGTATGACTAAGATTAAGACGAGCAAATTCTATCTGTTGTGGATGATGGATACCCAAAGCATCGATTATCCAATCATATAGTGGGCGGTGGTCTTCAAACTCCATAGTGCAAAGTGAATGGGTAATCCCTTCAATCGAATCAGATTGACCATGAGCAAAATCATACATTGGATAAATACACCAATTATTTCCAGTGCGATGATGGGTAGATCGCATAATCCTGTATAATATTGGATCACGTAAATTAATGTTGCCAGAAGTCATGTCTATTTTGGCACGTAATACTCGAGACCCATCTGGAAATTCACCATTTTTCATTTTTTGAAACAATGCCTCATTTTCCTCAATTGATCTATCTCGGAAAGGACTATTTATACCTGCTTCAGTAAGAGTGCCTCTTTGATCTCTGATTGTTTCATGTGATTGGTCATCAACATAAGCAAGATTCTTCTGAATAAGTTTTATTGCAAAATCATAAAGTTGATCAAAATAATCTGACGCATAATATAAAGAGGAACCCCAATCCCAACCTAACCATTGAATATCTTCTTTAATCGAATCAACAAATTCTTGTTCTTCTTTACTAGGGTTAGTATCATCAAATCGTAAATGACACTGTCCTCCAAATTCATCAGCTAAACCAAAACTCAAACAAATAGCTTTAGCATGTCCAATATGCAAATATCCATTCGGTTCAGGGGGAAAACGAGTAATAATTTTGTATGAATCAGAGCTTTCATTCATATCAGTGATTATTTTATCTCTGATAAAATTTGATTGTATGTTTTCCATATTTATACCTAGTAATTACCTTCATGCATCGGTTTTTAACATATGAATTATACCCAAAACACTACTAATCTGACAAAAAAGACACTAAATAAAATTGTAATTCTATTCGAGGCCACCCATTTTACGAATTATAAAAAATTCATTATGAGATACTGGAGTGATAGATAATCTTGCATATTTAAGTAATCCCATATCTTTTAGTTCACTAGTATTTTTTATATCCTTTAGTGATATCTCATGTAATAGTTTTTCAATTGGTTTTATATCAACCATAAACCATATAGGATTATCTGGAAGACTTTTTGAGTCAAAATGATTTGAAGTTTTATCCAATGCTGTAAAATCGGGATATCCTGATCGCACTACTTCCGCTATACCAACAATACAACTAGGTTTTGAATTCGAATGATAAAAAAGAATCTGATCTCCAACTTGAATTTCATCACGTAAAAAATTTCTTGCTTTGTAATTACGAACTCCATCCCATTCAGCAATCTTGTCGAAAATGAGATCATCCCAAGAATATGAAGAGGGTTCGGATTTAAATAGCCAATATGACATATGCATTCTCGCTTGAAATAATTCAATTTATAGAATAATACTTTATATCATATAGAATTTATAATATTAAATGCTATCCTTTTTCTAAAATGGAAAGATCAATTAAATGAAACTTTTTGATATAAGTATTCCAATTTCCAATAAAACACTTGTATATAAGGATGATGTTCCATTAGAAATCCAAAAAAAGATTACAAAAATTAATAATGGTTCGATTACAACAAGTAATATATCAATGAGCAGCCACACAGGCACACACATCGACGCACCGCATCATTTTTTTAATGATGGAATCACAATAGATGAAATCAATCCAGAACTATTTATTGGCTCAACATATGTAGCTGAAATTCTTGACCACGATGAGCAAATAGGAGAAAAACAAATAGAAAACATCACCATACCTAATGGCATTTCAAGAATATTGTTTAAGACCAATAATTCGACGTTATGGAAAAAACATGAAGTTCAACCAAATTTTACGTCGCTTTCGCTTTACGCTGCCGAATGGCTGATAAATAATAATATCCAATTGGTTGGTATAGATTATTTATCTGTTGATACTTTTACTGCCAGTAGTTTTCCAATTCATCAGAAACTTTTAAAAAATAATGTGATTATTTTGGAGGGATTAGATTTAAGCAAAATTTCTCAAGGGATTTATACACTAATTTGTTTCCCTCTAAATATCATTAGTGGTGACGGTTCACCAGCACGAGCAATATTAATTGAAGAATAAATAAGTATTAAACTAATAATTTCAATGAGCGATTAAAAAAGAGCACTAACAACGAAATAGTGGTTAATGCTAAACCCATGAATAAAATTGCAATCTCAATAGAGAAATATTGGCTTATCAATGTTATTGGCAAAACGGCTCCAGGCATCAATGACCATCCCATTCCTTGAATACTCATGACTCTTCCACGAAAAGCTTCATCTGAATATTCAACCATCAGGGAATTTGTAAATGTCATTCTAGCAGCCTGAATTAGACCCATTAATGCCATCCCCAATAAACCTATCCAAAAAACAGGGTAAATATTTCCGACCAATGAAAAAGCAATTAATAAAATTCCGGAAATACTTCCAGTGGAAGCTAGAATTATTCCCCGATTTCCAAGTTTACCTAGAAATGCAACAACCATAGCCCCACCCAAACTACCAACACCTATTGCACTAAGCAGCCATCCTAAACCTTCAGCATCTACAGAAAACATATCTTTTGCAACAATTGGAATTACCATACGTAAAGGCATTGCAAATATCAAACTGGAAAAAGACAAAATGATTAGAGTAAGCAATAAAGCATTCTTGCGTACATAGTTTATACCTGCAGTAAATTCAGCTACAACATTGTTTCCTCTAGATGCAGGAGAAAAACTAGGTAAAAAGGCAGTGAGCACAATTGCAAACAAGTACATGGCAGCCATTAAATAATAGGTATAGGCAATTCCAATACTTTCGATTAAAATTCCTGCTAGCGAAGGAAAGGCGATATTAGTAATACTGATTCCAACTGAATTAAGGGCAATAGCATTCATCACCCATTTCCGCCCAACCAATTGAGGAATTAATGCCTGACGTGCAGGCATAACTAACGGCATTATCATGCCCTGTGCAAACGAAGCTATGACTAAGTGAATCCAAGTAATTACTTCAAACGAAATTAACAATCCAACAATAATCGCCAATATAAGTGCAATAATTTGACCTATCTGAATGAGCAATCTTTTGTCCATCCTGTCAGCCAATACACCACCAAGTAAAGAAAATAAAACAGCTGTAATTGCTCCACTTGCAGCCACATAACCTACTCTCGAAGCTAATCCCGTAAGATCATACGCTAGGTACCCTCTGGACAATAATTGCATTTGCATTGCACCCATATGCAAAAGAAGACCGAACCAGTAATATCTATATGTAGGAATGCTAAGTGAAGAAAAGGTAGCAGATAATCTGCTCAATTTTGTACCTTTCTATACGAGTTGTATAGTGAATGCATAAATTACTCTACATTTCATAGATCATTAAGTAAAGGATTCCAAAACGATGGTACGACCACATTGGATATCAGATCATCCCCCTGCTTGCACATGCTCAGAATGTGAGGACAAAAGAATATTTCAACATGATCATGGAAAAAAAATTGGCAGAAATTCAATTTGTCCGTGTGGAAGCGAAAAGAAATACAAAAAATGTCACGGTGCCTGAAAAATTAATCGTGGATTTTTACTGGTGGGGTTGCCAGAAGCTGTAGTATTGCACCTATACCACAACCTACTAATAAAATAATTAATGCTGGATTATATGTTCCATAAACATCAAATATCCAAGCTGACCAAAGTGGGCTTAACCCTGGTCCAAGAAGATTCAATGGAGTAAGCACTCCTCTTATTGTTCCTTGAAAAAATCTTCCATAATAATTTGACCACATAACATTTTGAACAACAGCAGTAGCTCCAGCACCAATTCCATATAAAATTGTATATATTAATAGCTCTGAAAAATCCTGAGCAAACCATAATGTTCCTATAGCAATGGCAGCTATACCAAGACTACTTGCTGTAACAAACCTAATTGGAATTTTCTCACACAATATTCCCCAAAAAAACTTTGAAATCAAAGATACTGTGCTGAAAGAAGTAGCCAATAAGCTAGCAGCTTCAATGCTTAACCCCTTATCGGTAAATAACGCTACTTGATGAAGTGCTAATACACCAATAGACATCCCCATTAAATTGAATGAAATAACCATAAACCACAAACTTCTTGTTTTGATAGCTTCCTTTAATGTCCAATTATTCTCACGGATTTCATTTTGAGAATTATTTTTCTCATCGTTAACTATCTCGATACCATCAGGAAATAATCCAATATCCTCAGGTTGACGTCTCATAAATAATAATGAGCCTGGCAAAATAAGTACCAATGGTAATATTCCAAGAATCATCCATGCAGATCGCCAGCCAAAACTACTAATCAGAAAAGCACATAAAGGAACAAAGACAATACCTCCCAAGCTTCCACCAGTAGCTAAAATGCCCATCGCTCGTCCTCGATATCGAATAAACCATTTGGCAACTACTGAACCAGCTACAATATGACCAGAAACTACTCCTTGGCAAAGACCCCAAAATATTCCACCAAATAAATAAAACTGCCATACTTGATTCACTATTCCAGATAAAACAAGGCTAGCAAACCCGATGATAGCTGCAGAAACATACAGTAATTTTGGACCATACTCTCTATCAACAAATGGTCCGATAACTGGTCCAAGAAATGCCATAATTAGAGCACGTAAGGTCACAACACCTGAGACTGCAGTTCGTGACCACCTTAAATCAGAACTCATAGCTTTTAAAAAAACGCTAAGTCCATATGCTCCAATTCCAGTTCCAGTGAATGAACCAGCTATAGCCACAGCTAAAATAATCCAACCACGAAAAATCTTTGGTTTTTGTTTTTTTTGATTCATAACTCAATAATCTAAATTTCAGTTATTGTAAAACCAAAATTTTCTCCAAAACTTCCAGTACCATGTAACTGCAATTATTACCGGACCCATTGTCCACCAAGCTGAATAACTATAAATCGCAACTTGATCATGAGCTCCGAAATTTGATGTGTCCAATGCAAATCCTGACAAAATTATCAACTGGGCAAATAGTACAACAAGAGTAAGTATAATGAAATTTGTTATGGTATAAATATATTTGTCATTTGGTGTGGCAATAACGACTGATGAAACTATTACTAGACCATAATAAAAAGAGAAATTATGAACATTTAATATATTAACATTCGGTCCAATGTGAGTATTTTCCCTAGATAACACAAAACGATTCCCTTCTGTAATTACGTTTACATCAAGATAACTAAATGGATATGACATTAGCGTGTCTATAGCACTCGATAACTTATCAGCTAACCCTATAAATCCTACTATGGATAGTAATACTATGAAAAATATAATTTTAATGTGTGTGTAAATACCAATATAACTCATAAAGAATTCTCTCTAAAAATCCAGCACCCCCAAATGAAAATTGCTGAAATAATCATCATCGGTTGCCAAATCAATACATGGATCATATCAAAATATTGAGTATTAAAACTTAAGAGAAAAAATAAACTGGTTAGTCTAATCATATTTATCAATGAAAGAAGAAAAAAAGCTATTACTATAATATAAAGTTTCTTTTTCATATGAACAGGAGTGATTATTGCTCCAATTATTAACACCATAAGGGGTGCTGTAATTGTACACTCTGGAATAATTCCAAATCGAGTAGAGTCAGCTATAACCCATGATCCATTAACAGTGGGTTCCTTACCTAAAATTTTAAGTGACCAGAATAATAATTTAGCTGTTATTTCGCTTGTAATAATTCCCAAATTAGTAATCAAATAAATCGAGTACCATTGAAGTGCTATGTAAAGAGCAAATGCACCAATAATTATTCGTTTCAGACTAATGTTCATACAAGAATCCAAGCTTTTATTACATTAAGGATATAATATGATTCATTATTATATTTTTTTAATGGTAAAGTAAAATTGAAAAATAAAACCATCATTATAACTGGAGCAACTTCAGGAATTGGATATGAAGCTGCAATTGAACTTTCACGTAGAGGTCATTCAATTATTGGCATCGGAAGTTCAACAATAAGTTGTAAAAGAGCAGCAGAAAATTCTAGTAAGGATTTTTCAGGTAATACTATTACATTCTTCCCATGTGACTTAAGCAAACATGAAGAAATTTATAATTTAGCGAATTTATTATATGAAAAATATGAAGCAATTAATATTTTAGTTAATAATGCAGGTTCTATTTTTCTGAAAAAGATTTTAACGAATGAAGGTATAGAAAAAACGTTCTCTGTTAATTACCTTGGCCATTTTTTATTTACTAGATTAATGTTAAATAAAATAATTGCCTCAGATAACCCCAAGATTATAAATGTTTCATCAGTTGCCTACAAAAATGCTCAAATCAATGATGATGATCTAATTGATCCAATTCGTTATTCTCCAATGAAAGTTTACAGAAGATCAAAATTAGCACAGTTATTATTTACAAGATATCTCGGTAATGAGCTTTCAGATTCTCGTGTAATAGTTGTTTCAATGCATCCAGGTATTATTGCTACAAAAATATTATCTCGTAACGAGAGATGGGGAGGAACACTCACTAAATTATTCAAATTAATAGGCAAATCACCAAAAAAAGGAGCGCAAACGATTATCTATCTTGCATCTGCAACAAACAATCAATTAATTTCAAAACAATATTATGTCAATTCAGAAATTGAACAATTACTCCCGCATGCAACAAATGACGAAGATGCAAAAATATTATGGGATATGAGTTCTAAATTATGTAATCTACCTAGCGATCTTCCTCAGAATTAAATTTCTGTATTGAATTAACTAAATGATTAACCAAATCCTTTATAGATCGATCTTTTGGATAATTTTCTGGTGTTTCACTAGAAAGATCAGTGGATGCAATTAATCGATATACATCTGCAGCCCCAAAATGAAACCCTGAAGTCATACCTATGGACGAAAATGTATGTGCAATCTCAAGCATTTCTCCAGAAAATCGTTCAGCTGTTGTTGGAATCTTATTCATATTTTGTATTCGACTAAATACCGATTTCTGGCTATATTCAAGTTCGGTAATTAACTCATCTGAAATCCCAAATAGATTACTCACCATAAGTGAAGCCAAGTATAATGCACTGGTACCCTTTGTTATTCCTGCATAGCACATCTTCATTCCTGATGCACTACCTATCATTTCCCCAATAGGAACAACTTTTATACCATTACCATCTAGATCCATTATCAAATCTAGATCCGGTCCACTTACATATAATCTTGGAATATCATTATTATTTGGTGGAGGACCAATTATACCTGCATCAACAAATATTGAACCTGTTTCTACAATCATCTCAGAAATGCTTTTCACTGAATCGGGTGAAATTGCATTACAATCTACGTATATAATTTTGTGATTAGAATTTCGCAAAGTCTCAGAAATTATATTACCCACATTTTTTGCTTCTGAAGGGACTACTATTGAAAGAATAATGTCAGATTGATTAACTACTTCATAATAAGATCCAACATCTTCTATGTTTACATTCTTTGATAATAATTTTGTCCGATCACTTCTATCATCAAGTGATGATATAACTCGAATCCCGTTTCGAACCATATCACGACCAATTGCACTCCCCATTTCACCTGGACTTAAAATTCCAACTGTTACAGATTTACTTTGCACTTTCTCTCCTTATATATTTTATATCACATATTTATAGTTCAATTACAAATTTATATCTATCGATTATACTTAACTTATGTCAGAATCAAAAAATATCCCTCCTAGTTGGATACATAAAATTCCTTTTTTCTATGGATGGATAATACTTATTGTATGCTCTATAAGTGTTTTTACTTCAGGTCCAGGGCAAACTTACTCTGTTTCAATATTTCTAGAACCAATGCGCGGAGATTTGAACCTTGGCTTAACAAAAATTGCTGGATTATATACAACAGGTTCTTTAATTGCTGCATCAACAATGTTTCTCATTGGACGTCTTATTGACAAATGTGGTGCAAGAATACTGCTATCAATAGTTCCTATTCTCTTTGCCTTTGCTACAATATGGATGTCAAATGTAAATACTGCAACCCAACTTCTTTTAGGTTTTGCAATGATTAGAATATTAGGGCAAGGCTCGCTATCATTAATTCCTACAACCTTGGTTTCATTATGGTTTGTTCGTCTCAGAGGAAGAGCTATAGCATTAACTTCTCTTGGAATTACAGCAAGTCAGGCAATCTTTCCTCCATTAATCCATTATCTAATTAAGGGATATGGCTGGAGAAACGCATGGTTAGTTTTAGGATGTATCATTATATCAATCTTACTTCTTCCTGCTTTGTTATTTATTCGTAGAACACCTGAATCAATCGGACTTAATCCTGATGGAGACAAAAATATATCTTCTCTAACGAATGAAGATGACAATGAAGATTGGACATTATCAGAGGCTATAAAAACTCGAGCTATGTGGTTATTGATGTTTGCTGGTTCATCACAATCATTAATTGGTACTGCCCTAATTTTTTTGCAAGTTTCGATATTTGAAAGCAAAGGTCTTAGTACAGGTCTAGCTGCAAGTGTATTTGCAATTTCTGCCCCAATGGCTTTAATAGGATCATTTCTTGGGGGACTCACGGCTGAAAGAATTACAAATCGATATTTACTAGCGGCTGGACAAATTGGACTCTCACTAACAATGATATGGGTTCTAATAATTGCAAATCCATGGCAAGCATTACTATATGGCGGAGCTTTGGGGTGCAGTAGCGGATTTTTGATGTCAGTAAATAATGTTATTTGGCCGAACTACTATGGAAGAGGTAATTTAGGAAGCATACGAGGAGCTGCAACAACAGTTTCCATTGGTTCAGCAGCATTAGGACCACTGCCATTTGCATTTCTAATTGAATTAACAAATTCATTCACAAAAGCAGTAATTATTTTCTTGATACTACCATTAAGTTGTATCATTGCATCTTTACTTGCAAAAAAACCTGTTAAATTTAAACAGGAAAGTTAATTGGATTCCATAATAAAAGCAGCCTGAATAATTAGGCTGCTTTTATTATAATTGAAGTCAGAAATTCGATTATTATGCTACAAGTGTAGATTCTTTATCATTATTATCAGTAGTGTCAGCAGAAACAATTTCATCTGATATAACTGGTAAAAGCTCTTTAGTCATCCCACATTGTAAACATCGTAAAGCACCACCAGGCCAGCTACTATCAAAAATCATATCACCTGCACATTTTGTACATGCTTTATAATGCAATTTATTAGTTATACCTTTATCCAGAACCTCTGTGTTATACATTGTTCATCCTCCTCCTCATATAACTTAGTAAACTTAACTTGGGTAAGTTTACTAATCGTTGCATTATCCCGTCAACCGATATATAATAATAATTATTATCGAATATTGTGATATAGTTGATATTTATGGAAATTCGTGAATTAAGAAGCTTTGTAACAGTGTCTCAATTAAGAAGCATGTCAAAGGCTGCTGAAAAACTTATGCTTGGCCAACCCACAGTAAGCGGGCATATAAAAAAGCTCGAGGATGAACTCGGTTTCAACCTATTCGATAGAATAAAACGACCCATCCGTTTAACAGCTCCTGGTGATAAACTTTTTGAAATTGCTGAGCGACTTGTAAATGACCTTGAATTACTTAACGAAGATATTAATAAAATTGAAGAGGAAGCTCCGATAACAGTTGCTACCACTCATGAAATAATATCCCATGTCCTTTTTGAAGCAATTGCACATTTCAAATCAGACAATCCTAATGCTCATCTTAGAATCCGAACAAGAAGTTCAACTGATGTTCTTAAAATGCTTCAAGAAAACGAAGCAGATCTTGGAATTGTGCCACAAATAACTAGAGAACCAGAATTTCAATTCGAAGCGATGTTCCCATATCGATTTGTGCTCATCACATCCAAACATCATCCGTTGAGCAAAACACCTGTAATCACAGCCAATGACATTGCCGAATGGCCATTAGTACTCATGGGTTCACAAACATTTAGCAGGAGAATAGTGGAAGGTGAATTCCGACGAAAGGGACTTTCTTATGACATTATTCTCGAACTAGACAATATGGACTCAATTAAAAGTTATGTTTCCCAAGATATAGGGATATCTATTGGGCCTAGTATTGCAATTGAAAATTCTGACAAAGATGCGCTCAATGTCATACCATTAGACACGTTGCTACCAGTTGAACAAGCTGGCCTTGTAACATTACGAGGTAGAGGGTTAACCACTTCTGCGAGAAAATTTGTTGATACCATCAGACCTTACATGGCAAAAGTTTAATAAAATGCCTTTTGAAGCATTATTCCACAAATTGCAGCTAATAAACCAAGAATTATCGATGCTCCCAAATACATAATTCCTCGATAAACCTCACCACTACTTCCCATTTGAACAACTGAAACTGTAAGCGTTGAAAATGTTGTAAACGATCCAAGAAAGCCAACACCTAATATTAACCTTGAAGATTCAGCATACTGTCTATCTATTTGCCAATAACCAATCAATATCCCAAGCAAGAATGACCCTAGAACGTTAATGAAAAATATACCTAGAACTGATGACTCATTGAAATTTGAAATTAATCGATCAATAGCATATCTGGACACTGCACCTAGTGAACCACCTATAGCAACCATTATCAAAGAATACACAATTAATCGTCCAATCTACTACGTTATATCAAATAGAGGTTCTTTAGGATTTCCCGCGAATAAAGAAGCAATTCCTGCAAGAATCCATGAAATCGAAAAAACTATAAAAGCTATATTATACGAACCTACCCAGTCGTATATTAATCCTGCAAACACCGGACTTGCTCCACCTGTCCATCTTGTAAGTGGAGTTGCCCAACCACGAATTTCCCCTATATGGTCTCTACCAAAATAACTTGCCCAGGCAAGATTAAATAATGGTGGCATCCCACCCATGCCCAATCCATAAAAAATTCCGTATATTACTAGCGATGAAATGGTTTTTCCTGTAACGAGTATCCATAAAGACATTCCTGCCGAAACAAATGCTACAGCCATAACATATCTTACAGGAAATCGTTCCGCCAACATGCCCCAAGGAATTTTACCTATTCCAGCAAAAAGTGCTGCAATAGTTCCAATTGCTGCAGCTGTCCCAGCTTCAAATCCTTTATCCTCCATATATGCTAATTGATGCATTAAAACTGGAGGAAGCGATAATCCGCCAAGAGTTTGTGCTCCAATTAAAACCCAAAAAACTTTCGAGGAAAAGGATTGCTTCAGAGTATACGATCCGGTTATGGCTTCTGTTTTTATGATTGGATTACTACCCCTTGAAGATGAATCTCTTAGATTAGTATCCGAATCTCCATCTGGTTTAAGACCTACATCCTCAGGGCTTCTTCTCATAAAAATACCCCCAAGAGGAAGTATTGTCGTCAGCATAATAATTCCTAATATTACCCAAGCTAATCGCCAACCAAATTGATCAATGAGAATTGAAACAAGTGGAATAGCAATTACCCCCCCAGCTGATATACCCATAGTACCTATAGCGAGTGCTCGTCCACGTTTTCGTATAAACCATTTTGATACAATTGCAGGGCCAAGCAACATGCCTCCTAAGGCAGTCATTGCACCACCCCAGACAACACCAAATAATAAGTAAAATTGCCACAACGATTGAAGCCAATACATAACAATAAGTGCAAAACCAGCAATGATGGCACCAATAACCATCATAATTCTTGGCCCATCTTTTGTATCTGCAAATTTACCAACAATAGGAGATATAATAAGTGTTGTAACCATTCGAATTAATGCAACCCAAGATATTGCGCCTCTAGACCATCCCAGCCCACCAGAAGGGGAACTCAAATGACGCATGAAAACACCAAAACCGTATCCGCCAATACCTGCAGTCAACATGCTGTCCCAAAAAGAAACGAAAACTATGATCCAACCATAGAAAACTTTCTTAGGCCAAAAAGATGGAATCTTACCAACTATTTGAGAATTACTATATGTTGACATTCAAACCTCCCCTAGTTATCTAGGAGTCAAATTCAACAAGATTTCAGTTTTCACTTCATCTTCCAACCAAACAACACTTTTTGCTGTAGGTTTAGGAACATTAAGTTGTTCCCATGTAAATATTGTTCTTGCTACGACATAAACAACCGATCCATCATCACGTGCCTCAAATTCAAATTCAAGAGGGATTTCAGAATCAAGAATAGTTAGACTTCCACTGATAATTCCTGTCAAAACTTCACCGTTTTTAAATCCATCAGTTAGTTCCGGCAAGGTTGAAATAGCAAACTTTGCTGTCGGATGAGATCCAAACATGCGATTTCTAATATATCGATCACGATAATTCTGATCACTGGTTAAATTTTGCAAGTTAATAATTACTTCAAAAGGTTTCCCATCCAAAAAAACTTCACCATTAAGGGAATCAGTAATAACTACGGCGTCATTAGGTAATGGTAATCGAGACAATTGTTCTTTAACAGTAAATGTAGCTTTTGATCCTTGTGATACTACAAAGGTATAATCTGCATATTCTCCAGATGATCTTTCTCCTTCAGAAATCCCTATGCTGTCAGATTGGGTTTTAGCATTCTCGTCAGAAAGATTGTTATCTGAATCAGATTCGACAGATCCATATGTATCATCATATGAATCTGAATACACAGATGAGACACTTGAAGATGATGAACTCGAGGTAGTTTCAGTTGATGAGCAAGAAATAAGAATGGTAAAAGAGATAATATATATGGAAATAGACATTCCAAAAATATTTTTCAATCTAAATCTCCTTAAATAATTAATTAAAAACAGGTGGCAATTCTAGTCTTCCACTCGGACCATCACTAAACCCTACTAAAGCAAAGGCAAGTAGCAATGAAAAAGTGATCAAAGAAAATGACCACCTCCACTGTCGAATTAGTAAAGTATTAGAAATCAGAACCGTTCCTAATCGTAATATTAACAAATTAGTTAGTAATATAGGAAATCCGAAACTAATCGATCGCTCTATTTGCATTTCTGATATAGCAAGAATTATAAATCCAACAACACATGAAATTGAACAGTATATAGATAGTCGTCTAGAAAATTTGATAATAGGTAAACGAAAAGTAGTAAAAAGTATTATGGAAATCCCTAAACTAAAACATCCAATGAATACGGTGACACTATTTATAAAGGTATCAAATGGTGAATACAAAGGAATCGATAACAATACACAGGGAATTGAAGAAATTGAAGCACTGACCAATCCCAAACGAAAAGATTCTAAAAATGAAAAGGAATTATAGGGATATGTATTATTAATAAATAAACCTCCACCATAACACCATAGTAATTATAAATAACAAAATAGGATAGCGTTATGGATAACACTATCCTATTTTGTTTTCTTAGATGTATCTTGAAGTTAAATTACTGCAATGAAGCTGTAATTTTAGCCTCAGCTTCAGAAGTAACCCAGGCCTTCCAGGCATCGTCATTCTTCAACCACCAAACTGCTGTGTTTTCAAGAGATTCGTCATTTTCTGCCATCCATCCTTCTGCTGATACCTGTGACGCGGCATTAAAATCGTATTTCCTGAACATTTCGATAACATCAGGTGCTCGAGCGGGAAGTGATGGATGCACTGCAATCAATACATCTGCTACAGGATATGCATATCCTAATGAAGGATCACATCCAGGTGGACAAGGTTCTTCTTCAAGGACTACAAGGTCAAGTGTAGCTGCAGTCTTTGTAGGCCCCCAAATATAACCAAGCCAGTTGTCTCCTCTTGCATATGCACCTTCTAAATCAGCAAATAATGCAGCAGCACTTCCTGGATCAACTAACTTAACATAGCTGTCCATTCCATAGACTTCATGTTTTGCTGTATTAACTTGTTCACACTTCCATCCAGCAATACAGGAAACCAATCGAGCTTTACCGTCACTGTCAGGTGTTACAAACAAGTCCTTATGAGCCTCAATATCTTTGTAGCTCACAAGACCAGGATTAGCTTCTTGAACATATTTCGGAATAACAAACATGCTCTGCCAGTTATCATCTAGGCTGCTGCCAACAGAAACTACAGTTCCTTCTTTCATGGCTTCATCCCAAACATCCTGTTGATTAGGAAGCCATATCTCCATCGTTACATGAGTGGTTCCATCCTGCAAAGCAGGGAACAAACTCACAGTATTGCCGTCAACAGCATCAGTTGGATAACCATAGCCATTCTCAATTATGTATCGAGCAATCGAATTCTGGAGTAATGCACTATCCCAGTTGAGATTTGAGAAAATGATTGTTTCCTTAGGTTGTTCTTTTTCAACCTCAACAATCTTTTCAACCTCAACAATCTTTTCTACTACTTCCGGATCACTGCTACAACCTGCAAATGAAACTAATGAGGTTGCAACCATTAGCGCCAAAAGTATGCTCCAAGAAGAGCGAATATGTGTAAACATGGACACCTCCTTAACTTTCTCTACACTGAAAAATATTTTTTCAGGATTTACACACAAAAATTTAATTGCCCTTAAAGCGACCCTTTGAGGGCTTCTTGTCTAGCTTTTGCAAAAGCTTGGGTAATTCTATCAATCAATATTGCCAAAACAACGATTCCAATTCCTCCCATTAAAGCATCGCCAGGACGTTGTCGGCCAAGTCCACGCCAGACATCTAATCCTAAGCCACCAGCACCAACTAAAGCAGCTATCGTGGCCATTGCAAGTGCCATCATCGTTGTTTGATTAATTCCAGCCATAATTGTTGGAACAGCCATAGGAATTTGAACTTTGAAAAGTAATTGAACAGGATTAGTTCCAAATGATCTAGCAGCTTCCACAACTTCAGGATCAACCTGACGTATACCAAGATTTGTTAAGCGAATTGCTGGGGGTACAGCATATACAATAGTTGCTATTACAGCAGGTACGTTTCCTAGGCTAAAAAACATAATGACAGGAACAAGATACACAAAGCTTGGCATTGTCTGCATGCCATCCAAAATTGGCCGCATTATGGCGTCAACTGTATCACTTTTCGCTGACCAAATACCGAGAGGCAAGGCAATTGATATCGAAAGGATCACAGAAGTTCCTGTAATCGCTAAGGTTTCCATAGCACTTTCCCACAATCCAAACATAGCTACTATTAACAAAGAAACTAAAGCAAAAAGACCATTTTTCCAGTTAAGCATTCTCCATGCAACTAGAGAAATACCAATTATTGCTGCAGGCCATGGGATAAATACAAGTCCCTTTTTAATATATACAAGTATATATGTTATTGTTACGCTGATTCCATCAAGAGCCCAAGACCATTCTTTTGTAACATACTTAACGGAATCACCAATCCATTTGCCAATAGGTTTTGCTATTATCCAAGACTCAGGAAATTCAACTGCTGAGCCTATCGTAAAAAGACACACCGTTAAAACTGCAAGAAATGTTCCTAATATAGAAATATTAAGATGATTACCAACAAAATTCTTTACTTTTTCAATTGAAGACGATTCTTTATCAACATTAGATTCCATATGAAATTCGACGCCCTTTCAATTCTGGTGAGAATAAATATTTATTCAGAGTCCTGTAACTGATCTGCCAACGCAGCACGAGAAATTTCTCCAATAAATTTCCCTTCATCGTTTACCACAGGAATTGGTCCTTCATAAGTAATTGCCAGTGGAATCAATTCGCGAATAGCAACTTCTTCATAAACTCCCTTGATTTCAGGATCACACATATCCTGAACAGTTCCAATATCTGGCTTATTCCCATTGATAAATTGTTTTTTGAGGACAATACCAAGAAATTCGTCTTTATCACCTAGGACGAAGTAAGCTTGATGCTCTGAATGAAGAACATTTCCCACAACGTCTTCGATGGAATCAGAAGCTTTTAATGTTGCATTACTACTTGTAGCTATAGAACCAGCAGTAACAACTTCATCAGAGCGAATATTTCGAGTAAATTCTGCAACGTAATCGTCAGCAGGATTAGTAAGCACTTCCAAAGGAGGAGCATTTTGAATTACTTTTCCGTCTCTCATAATTACAATTCGATCACCTAATTTAACAGCTTCTGTTAAATCATGAGTAATAAAAATGATTGTCTTATGCAAATCTTTTTGTATTCTTAGAAGTTCATCTTGCATTTGAGTGCGAATCAGGGGATCCAATCCACTAAATGGTTCATCCATCAAAAGTATTTCAGGTTCAACAGCTAAAGCTCTAGCAAGTCCTACCCGTTGTTGCATGCCGCCGCTAAGAGCTCTGGGATAAGCATTCTCCCAACCAGTTAAACCAACGAGATCAATATACTCTTGAGCTTTTACTTCACGTGATTCTTTATCATCACCACGAATTTCGAGTCCCCAAGATACGTTATCTTTGACATTTCTGTGGGGAAGTAATCCGAAATGTTGAAAAACCATTGCTGTTTTTCTTCTGTGGAGGGAAGCAAGCTCTTTCTCATCATATGTAAGAATATCTTCGCTATCAATAACAATCTGGCCAGAAACAGGTTCAATAAGTCGAATCAAGCATCTAACTAAGGTAGATTTTCCACTACCTGAAAGACCCATGACAACAAACGTTTCTCCTTTTTTAACATCAAAGGTAACATCCTGAAGAGCAACAACGTTTCCTAGTTCGTCAAGAATTTCAGATTTAGAACGATTCGCATATTCTTCAGTTAAAACTTTTTGTGGATCATCACCATAAATTTTCCAAAGTGATCGAACCGAAACAGCAATTTCGGAAGTGTCATTATTAAGTTGTGTATCTATATCATTATCATTATTTTTAGTTACTTGTTGAATCATTGCACCCTCTTTTCACGAATATCCAATCACACCACGACAAAATGTAGAATAAAGCAAACTTGCTTAATAGTATTGATTTGGGCAATAGGCAGTGGACTAGTAAATTGTTTGAATAATTTGGAGGCAGATACGGTGCCTTATTAAAGGCATAATGTAGTTGAAATTTAGAACGGTAGCTGATTTGAAACGAAACTGAAACTAATTTCTTTGTGCAAGCAAGGTCAAGTGTATTCCTTCATAATTACCTCATTTATCAGTCACTTTCAGATACAAAATATAGCTTGAGTGACCTGTATTGGAAACTCCCCTCGTTGCAATGCAGATTACAGGAAATAAGGGTATTTGTCAATTTTCTAATTCCTTATACCAGGACAATATATAAGATAACAATGACCTCTATAATCAACCACTCAGTTGAGTAAATTCATCCCAACGCTCATCACTTTTTTGTACAATATTTTCAATATCATCATGCAATATATAACCACTATTGCTTAACTTTATTGCTTCAGTTTTTATTTTATTAAGATAATCATCTTTTGACTTATAACGCTGATTGATAGATTTTCGCGGATCGTTCAAATGACCATCCTTTGGGAACACTATCGTTGAACCTGTTAAAAACATTGGTATGTCTGAAGATGAATCTAAAACTTGATTCCAACCAGTATAAGTAGCCAAGGGTACTGATATATCAGGTAATCGAACTCCAGCAATTTCATTTCCGTCGATATCAACAGCAGATACAATATCTGCATAGGGTTCCTTTAATTCAGGAACAAGCAAAGGATAAGTTTTGTATTCGGAATACTTATCAAATTCAAGACGGCCAAAAGGTAACAAATTTGCAGCTATATTAGGTCCTGGAAAAGATTCATACAATTCCCTCAATGAATCCCTCATTACCCCAGTTTTATCGTCGACCCTAGGATATAGACTATCAGGTGGAACACTTCCCTCGGAAACCCATCGGTCAAGATTTTTTATACATGCCCTAATAAATGGACGATAATCTATACTATTTAGGTATCCAACTGCACGTCCACGAAGTCCTAAATTTGTTAATTGAACAGGACCGGCACTATGTTGCGTGCCAGAAATTAGGTATATACGAACATTTTCAGGAATTTCGAGGTCTTTTGATCCATCTAAAGATACATGCGTAAGGGCTGCAGCGTTTCCCCAGTATTCGAATGAACTATTTGTAGATATGATTTTAGGAATTTTCTTAGATTTAAACATTTCCTTTAAAATTGAATCTGTTTGACCTGTTACGGGTTCAATTTGCTCAATATCTGCATATGGAAATAAATTAACAGGTGAATAAGGGCTTAAATGAGCTGGTTGGCCAAAACGCCAGTTATTTTCAATCAAACGTGCACCAGCAATATGAACATGTATACCATCAAATACTATTCGTGCTTCCTCATCTGTATTCATGCCCAGATACATAAAATGACGTAAAAATCTTCCTGATTGAGAAGCACCAAAAGTAAATGCATAATCAATACTCTCATTTAATGGTGAATTAATTGTTGCTGATCCATACCGTAAAAAAGAAACAACATCACGTATTGCCGCAAATCCCAGACCAGAAACCATTGCGTCAGATGCAGTATAGATGACTTCATACAATTTTCCTGATTCAAATCCATCTTTATAATATACAAACCGTGCATCCTGTTGAATCTCGCCATTATCAGTTTCTCTTGCAAATGTCCACCTATCACGATCAATAGTGCGTGATGGTCCGAAATAATGATCTCTAACCGTAAGAATAGCCGTAGGTTCATTTACATCAACCGCAGGGTAGACATTAACAGGTGCATTACCAAGACTACTGGTAAGCAACATTACATTTCCTGGAATTATAGGTTCATAGAGACATAAAACTTTCCCAGAAACAGCCGATCCTTCCGTTTGAACTATTGGAGCTCTTAATCGTAATAAATCACCAGAAGGCAAAACATCATGTTGCCATCCACAAAACACAAGAGTATATCCTTGCATTAGCAACCAACCATCACCCGGAAATGGACCTGCATTATCAATTTCAGGATAACTATAGAATGAATCTATTGTTGAATACGGGGCAACCTGATTATCAAAAAGGGAATTATTCTGTGCTGTAGGAATAGGATCTGGTCCGGATTGAACATCTGTCATTCGAATTATTGTTGGTCGACCCCTATTAACAACATCCAGGAAGATTTTCCCATTCCTTTTACTTGCGTCTCTGGGGCGTAAAATTATTATATCTGACGAAAATTCAACCTTACCATTAGAATTAGTTGCAGTATTTTTTATATCTGTAATAACAGAATTACAAACGATATCTGGATCAATCTCAAATTCAACTATGCCTGCCAATCTTTCATAAGCACCGATATCTCCAAACTTTCTACCATTTTGGAAAATAGTTGAACGTACTTTAAAATCCTTAACACTCATACTTATTTCCTCCAGATAAAAATCTTAGAATTAAATGAGTCATATGAACAGTTAAATAGTGTATACTTAATTCCTACCCTAGAGAAGTTATCAGATTAACTATCTCAAAACTTTAGTTGGATTTATTCCTTAAATGAAACGTTTTATATACCAAAATTACGGCTGGTGGTTAGTTACAGGAAGTATCCTTATGAACACCTACCTTTCCGCTAGTTTTTTCATTGGACTTCAAGTCTTCTTTTTGCCAATGGTTAAGGAATTTGGCTGGAGTCGTTCAATGACTTCAATAGGATTTTCCTTGAGACAACTTGAAACTGGATTTCTAGCACCAATTGTCGGTTTATTAGTTGATAAAATTGGACCAAGAAAAGTTATTGTCGCAAGCGTATTGATAGTCTCAGCAGGAATGATGCTAACTTCACAAGTAAACTCAATAGGTTTTTTCTATCTAGCTGTAGCATTGGGTTCAATCGGAGCTAGTGGTGCATCGCATGGAGTTAGTTGGGCATCAGTGGTTGCGAGTTGGTTTGATAAGTACAGAGGAAGAGCTTTAGGATTTGCGTTAATGGGACCAGTTTTTGGTGCTCCATTAATTATTTTTGTTACTCTTTTAGAAGAAGTCGTCGGATGGAGAATGGCAACATTTCTATTAGGTAGTGGATTTCTTATATTTGGCACACCTATAGCACTCAGTGTGCGTGCAAAACCTGAAGAATTAGGAATGCTTCCTGATGGAAAATTTATTGAGAAGGTAATTGACCCAAATAATACTGACCCCAAACTAGACTTCAATGATTTATCGTTGAAGTCCAAAGACATAACAATTAAACAAGCAATACAAACTAAACTATTCTGGCTATTATTTACTGTTTTTGCAGTACAGGGCATTGCTGTAAGTGGATTGCTTGCACATCAAATGCCTCTTTTTGAAAACAGAGGATTCTCCAGCATAGAAGCATCAGCCACTGTAACATTCTTATTCGTATTCAGTGGATTTGGAAGGATTATAGCTGGATTTATATTAGATTATGCACCGTGGAAAACTGTGCTTGCCATGGCTCTTCTCGGTCAAGCTATAGCATTTCTTGTATTAATGATTGCGAATAATTATTTTACTGCAATCACATTTGCCGCAACACAAGGAGTTTCTTTTGGTGCCATAATAGCTTCCAGACCAGTATTAGTCGGAAAATTATTCGGCATGGAATCATTCGCTTCCATACAAGGATTCTTTCAAGCAGCTACAGTTGGTTCCGGAATGGTAGGCCCTATACTTTTTGGTAGCATTTTTGACTTATACGGAAGTTATAACATTGCAGCATTAATTATTTCTATTATGACCTTCATAAGCATACCACTTCCATATTTTTCAACTAAAAAAATTACTCATGAATCTTTTATCTCTTAGTGTATAATTATTAAATAATATTAAGGAAATATCTAATTGATTAGGAATATAGGAAATTTGAAACCAATTGTAGGAAAGGGATCTATTATTAGCCCTGGCGCTTATGTAGCAGGAGACGTTGAAATAGGCGAAGGTGTTGAAATATTTGACGGTGCTATAATCCGAGGCGATTCCGGAAAAGTAACTATTGGAAACAGTTGCTGGATCCAGGAGGGCTCAATTATTCGCGGATTTCTTGGAAATGGAGTTTCAATTGGGCAGGAAGTTAATATAGGGCACGGTGTAGTTATACAATGCACAAAAGTTGGAAACAATTCACTTCTTGCTAATAACTGTACCATAGACGGAAATGTTGAAATTGGTAATTTCAGTGTTATCGGTGCAAATGCAAAAATAAAAGCAGGAATGCAAATTCCCGATTGGGTATTAGTATTTGGCAATCCTGCTAAAATAGCCAGAAACATTAAGAATGATGAACGTTGGAAAAATGAATTAATTTCAGGAATGAAATTGCAGGATGGTTATGAAAACCTGCACGAAATGTGGAAAGCTTTAGGAATGTATTCATAACAGGATTTGTCCGCACTAACAACAGTTGATTATTACAATGATATCACTCCTTTAAAAGTTTATTTCTTTCAACAAATAACATAAGTTCAGAATATTGCCGCTTATTCAAATGTACTCCCCATCTTTGTGAACGAATAAGTTTAATGGATTTTTCCAACGTATATCCATCAAGCATAAGCACAGCACATGCAAGTGTTACGCTTCTTCCTACACCTTCCTGACAGTGGATAAGAACTTTTTTGTCATTATCAAAACGTTCTCGCACCCATACTACCGAATCATCAAGTTGTTCTTGACTAGGGGAATAATGATTTAACACAGGAATGTTCAGATACTCAATACTAAAGCTATTCAATAGTTCAACATTATCTTTAGTTTCACTTCTTACATCCACAATTGAAGTGATGCCCATCTGTGCAATATCAATTAAATGATCTTCCTTTATAGCTCCTGAAACAAGAAGATTATCAGTAATCCATGAACAATCAGGACCCAATGATCCAAAACGAATTATCCATTGAAAAATCCTAAGAGGAGTTCGACGACTAATCATTTATTACCTGACTTACCATATTGTGAATTTTATATTATTAGAACAAAAAGAATACGACAAATAAATTATTCTCTTCGTGATTTTGGCAGTAGGAAAACCAAAGGTAGTCCTATGCCCATTAATACCGTTAATAGGAGAACCGCAGATTTATACGATCCTGATGTATCATATTGCCAGCCCATAATAACTGGAGCTGCAACACCAGCAACAACAGAAAGTGATTGCATTAAACCCGCAATAGCCCCAAAGGATCGAGTTCCAAAATATACACTGCAAAGCAATGGTCTTGCTGGTATACCCATCCCAAATGATATTCCAAACAAAAATGCATAAACTACACTATGCCAATATGAGCTTGCATAAGCTAGCATTAATAACCCTAGTACACCAGACACAATTAATACTAAAACTACAATTCTTCTATCAATAAAATCAAGCAACCATCCTGCACCCAATCTTCCGATACCACTCAATAATGAAAAAGAGGCAAAGGTAGAAGCAGCCTGTGCTGAAGTAAATCCAATGCTTTCAAAATAAGGAATCTGATGTAAAAACATCGCACTTGGACCCATTGAATGCAATCCTAGAACAATAGTTAGTATCCAAAAAGTTTTTGTTCGAAATGCTTCTCGAACAGACAAACCTGAACGTGTAACATTTCCAGGCAGTGATTGTCCATTTTGAGGTGATTCATCTCCATCTGGAAGATATCCATAGGGTTCTGGTGAATGTCTTGCAAACAAACCAGCAATAATTCCAACAATTGCCGCACCAAATGCAAGAAAAACTAAAGTTTGTCTCCATCCCCATACTTCAATAGCAAAAATAAGAATTGGCATAAAAGGGCCAGCAACTATTGGGCCAGAAAACATAACTCCCATGGCTCTACCTCGTAAACGATTGAACCAATTAGCTACCGCTGCAGTGAATGGCACTCCAACTAGACAGCTCATTCCTAAAGCAATTACAAGATAAGCAACATAAAATTGATATAATTGTTGAACCCCACTTAGGAATAAAATTCCAACACAGGCAACAATTCCACCAAAAATAATAATAAGACGTGGGCCGAATCGATCAACAATAAAACCAATAAAGGGAGTTGCAATACTACCTTCAATACGTTGTAATCCTGCAGCAACACTAAACTGTGCTCGAGTCCAACCCATTGATGATGTAATAGGCCCCATAAATGCGCTCATCCCGTAGATAAATGCTATAGACATATAAAAATGAACGACCATATGACCAGCTACAATATACCAACCAGGGAAAATTTTTTTACCCAAGATTTTCAAAATATTCCTTAAAAAGACAAAATTATGAATAATTAAATATTAGTAAATCATATATAACTCTTTATAGATAGTTTTATTGTGTATATAGTCGTTGTAAAATGCTAAATATAAACACCATTGGAGAATATTATGCAACAACGAAGAGAAGAATTTTACGAGGGAATGATAGCTGAAACCGTTTATTTTGAAGGATACAATGATGAAACAATTCAAGGGTATTTTGCTAGACCAATCACTGAATCAATAAAAGGTGGCGTGTTAGTAATATTTGAAGCTTTTGGCATGGTTGAGCACACAAAAGAATTAGTTAGAAAATTTGCTGCAAATGGATACTATTCCATTGCACCAGATCTATATTGGAGAGATGGATACGTTGATCCTGTGGACATGAGAGCAGTAAGAAAAGCAATGGGGGAACTACCAGACACTCAAGCAATTGCTGATATGCAGGCAGCTACAAATTTCTTAAAAAATCAACCAAATTGCTCAGGAAAAATTGGTGTGATTGGTCATTGTTCTGGAGGAAGACACTCGATGCTTTTTGCATGTAATTCTGATGATGTAGATGCTGCAGTTAATTGTTATGGCGGTAGAGTAATTCCTGATGAATTAACAGAAGCTATGCCAGTGGCAGTATATGATATGCTCTCCAATCTTAAATGCCCTGTGCTTGGTTTATTTGGGGAAAGTGATAGAAACCCAGACCCAGAACAAATTTCTAAAATAGAAAAAAGATTGAATGAATTAGGTAAAGATTTTTCTTTCCATATTTACCCTGAACCTGTTGGACATGGATTTTTTGCTGATTGGAGACCAACATACGATCTAGAAGCTTCAACAGATGGATGGGAAAGAATATTTGAATTCTTTAAAAAACATTTAAAATAATTACAGGGGAATTTCATTATGTGTGATTTTGAAACAGTAACAAAAGTTAATTTAGATGGAAGCGGACAACATTTTGATGATTGGTTTGAAGTAAACCAAGTGCAAATATATCACGACCATTTTATTAAGGCTCAGGTTGAAGATGGAATTGTCATAGATGTGTTTAACGAAAACGAAAAATTCAATAACAGGAAAATTGCCCTATGCCTGGAACTTTCTTCAAGATCTGCCAAAGAATTAGCTAATGCAATTCTTTACACCGTTGAAAGTCTTGAACAGAAGAGAAAATCTAACGTTAAATGATGAAATAATTCAGCACCCACCACCTATTGCTGGAAGAAAATATATTTCGCTATTACAGGCAACCTTCTGAAAAATTCCATATCCTGCATCAAAACCGTTGACTATTACAGCTACTCCCGGAAAAATATCACCATCGGCCACCAATACAGATTTTACTCCAGGAAATCTAGCATCCAGTTGATCTATAATTTGAGAAATCGTTCCCTCTCCTACATCAACAAATTCAACACCATCTGAAAAGGTTTCCAGTAAAGGACTCATCCATACTTTGGGCATTTAATAATCCTCTAATAGATTTCCAACTATGCTGATCCATTACTCGAAATTGCATCGAGTATTGCACCTGGATTCATAGGCAAACTCGTTAACCTTGAATCAATTGCATCTGCTACTGCGTTTGCAACTGCAGCTAATGGTGGAACCAACGCACATTCCGCAACCCCACGTACTCCATAAGGATGACCATCATGTGGAACTTCAACTATTACTGTATCCATAAATGGCAAATCTAATGATATCGGCATCCGATAATCAAGAAATGTACCGTTTACCATTTCTCCATCAGGATTTACAAAATATTCCTCATTCAGAGCCCATCCAATTCCTTGAGCAGCTCCTCCTTGCAACTGACCTTCAACGTAACTTGGATGAATAGCTTTGCCAACATCCTGTATCGTTGTGTATCGAAGGATGGTAACTTTTCCAGTATCAGGATCTACTTCAACATCACAAATATGTGTTGCAAAAGCTGGAGCATGCCTTCTATGATTAGTAGATGCATTTCCAACAACTGAACCACCTGTTGAAAGCATTTTTTCTGCAACTTCATTGAAAGTCATTTTCAACTCAGGATCGGATGAATGATAAAGTATTCCCTTATCGTAGGTAACCTGTTCTGTATTGATACCCCACATAATTGCTGCTCTTTCAATCATTTTCTTCTTAACGTCCTGAGCAGCCTCATAGCTAGACCATCCTGTTTTGTAAGCAACACTGCTACCACCAGTTTGAGATGTGTACCCAATAGAATCAGTATCACCTACCGACGGATTTATATTTTCAACTGGAATGCCAAGAACTTCTGCAACATGCATAGCTGCAACTGTTCGAGTGCCTCCAATGTCAGGTGAACCCTCAATAAGGCTAATCTTGCCATCCGAATGAACACTTGCAATAGCACTAGAAGGACCTCCATTATTTCCCCAGAATCCAGATGCAATACCTCTTCCACAAAATGGTCCATCCAATTTTGATTGATAATGCGGATGACTTTCTGCAGCATCCAAAGTTTCAAGGAATCCAACCGGACCAAAAGAAGGTCCTGTGATTTGTTGTGTTCCTTCATGAGAAGCATTGATTTTTCGGATTTCTATTGGATCCATTTCAATTCTTCTTGCAATCATATCAACAACTTGTTCTACAGCATATGCCCCTATTGGTGCACCGGGAGCTCTATATGCGGTCACTTTAGGCATATTTGTAACAACATCGAAGGCTTCAACCTTACCATTTGGAATATTGTATGGAGAAAACATACATCTAGCAGCACCTGCTACTGGAGAACCCGGAAATGCACCTGCACCAAAAACAACTTTTGCTTCCGCAGCAACAAATTTTCCTTCAGTAGTAGCTCCCATTTTAACCCAGACATTACCTGCACATGTAGGTCCTGACCCTGAAAAGACCTCAGAACGACTCATGGTTATTTTAACTGGCCTGCCAGATTTTTTAGATAAAATTACAGCAACTGGTTCAAGATAAACAACTAATTTCCCACCAAATCCTCCACCGATCTCCAATGGAATAGCTTTTATACTTGAAACAGGTAAATCCAAAACTTTTGCAGTTTGATCTCGCACAGTAAATTGCCCTTGACTACTTGACCATATAGTTACCCTTCCGGAAGGATCCCAATATGCAGTCGCAGAATGCGGTTCAATATATCCTTGATGGACTGGAACTGTGGAGAATGATTCTTCAATAACAATATCTGCCTTACTAAACCCTTCTTGTATATCACCTATGCGAAATTCAAAACTCTTCCCTACATTTGTATTTGTAATTTCTTTAGAATCAACTGTTCCACCTGGTCCTTGTGCTTCAGTAGTAGTCATTAACAAATCGTGAAGTATGGGAGCTCCCTCCTTCATAGCATCCTCAGCAGTTAGAACTGGTTTTAAAACCTCATAATCTACCTCAATTAATTTAACTGCAGCATCAGCAATGTGAGGAGAACTTGCTGCAACTGCAGCTACTGCATGTCCTTTATATAAAACTTTATCTCGAGCAAGACAATTCGCACTTAAAAACCCAATATTCCTTAGTTCTCCTTCACCAATATCCACAACTTTATCCGATACATAGGGAAAATCAGATGAAATTGCTACGGCATAAACTCCAGGTAATAACTCAGCCTTCTTCGTATTTATACTCTTTATTCGAGCATGAGCATGTGGGCTTCGCAGTATTTTTCCATGTAGTAAACCGGCCATATTAATATCTGCTCCATATTTTGCCCTGCCCGTTACTTTATCGACACCATCGTGTCTAATCGGTCTCTTTCCTACAACATCATATTCTATTTTAGATAAGACGACGTTTGGTTCGAAAACGCTCATGCTACACCTCACAAATTATTGAAAATAGTTATCAAACTTGCGTAACTTTATCACAAATACATTAATCGAAAAATATTATGCTGAATTATAATTTTTCCATTTTATTCCAATAAGTAAAGTCGCAATTATGGAAAGTATTCCAGCAAATTGAAATGTTGCACCTAGTCCAAATTCATCAGCAATAAGCCCGCTTACATATGGAGATGATGCAGAAATAAGAACAGACGTCCCGAATACTATTGAAACCACAGTTGCCTGAACATCACTTCCAACAATATCTATGGCTGAAGCGATTAAAATCGCCATGATTGGAAATAAGACTAATCCCATAACTATAACTATAAGTAATAGAGGAAACCCATCTCCTACAAAACCAAGAAAAAATGAAGTAATCCCTAATATTAAAAATGCAGGTAATAATACATGCCATCGTCCATACTTATCTGAAATAAGTCCCATTAATGGTTGTGACAATATTCCAGCAATTTGAGATGCAAATACAAAAAATGACATCGATGAAGGTGAGTAATTTAATTCAGATTGTAAATAAATCGGGAAAAAAGTCATCACGGTAATCTGATTTGAACCATATAGTGCTACTACAACTAGAACACTTAACATCTTAGGGTTAATAACTAAAGGATAAGCTGAAACGATATAATTTTTGAATGTGGTGACATTAGCAATGGGGATATCCGAATTCCATAACAATAGACCTAAAAATATCCCTGAGAGCATGCCAATGATTCCGAAACTATTAAATGCTGTGGTCCAAATCACATATGCTAATAACGCACCAGTCAACAGTGGACCCAATGCTTCTCCTATGCTGCCACCAGTACCGTGAATAGAAATTGCAAATCCTTTTCGATCGGGAAATGTCTTTGATAGGGTAGAAATTGCAGCTGGATGATAAAATGTAATACCTATTGAAATACATACTGCTGCAAGAATTACAACCCATAGATTATTTACTGAACCAATTACAAAATACATTAGGCCAACTGAAAATATTGATGATCCAAGTATTATTGGAGCCCCTCGCTGATATCTATCTCCCACAAATCCAGCTGGCAAATTTGCAAGACCACCTCCTAAACTTCTAGCAGATGACATTAACCCAATCTCTGTATTTGAAAGGTTTAGTCCGATTTTTAAGGATGGAAGAAGAATGAAAAACCCTGAATTCAAAAAATGTTTTATTGCGTGACCAGCAACAATAAAGGTGCCCATAGCTATCGGATTTTTAGATAAATTATTTTTTTGCAATCGAAAACCTTTTTATAAAACTAATTGATCGCCAACAAGCAAATATTGGCACACATTTGAAGCTTGAATCATTTCCTCAATAACCACATATTCACGTTTCGTATGCATTCCATGAGTTCCGGTTCCAACAACTACAGCTTCACATTTATTTAAGTTGAATACATTTGCATCCGTACCACCACCTGATGCTCCAACTTTAGGTTCAATCTGTAAATTCTGTAAAGCATGAATAAGTCTTGAAACAACGGGAGTTTCCTCATCAAGTTCATAAGAATAAAATTTTATTTCTGTTTCACATTCAATAAGAGCATCAGGATGCATTTCACGAGCATTTTTTAATCCAAGTTCAAGAACTGCATGTAAATGCTCGATATCTGCTTGATCTCTACTTCGAAATTCTCCCGAGCATTGAGCAAATTCAGGAACAGCATTAACTACTGAACCTCCATTTATTATTCCAATGTTAAAAGTAGTATTGTTATTAATTCTTCCCTGTGGAAGTTCATGTATAATTCCCGAAAGGATCTTTATCGCAGATAAACCCTTCTGAGGTTCAACACCAGCATGAGCAGAACGTCCGGTTACAGATATGTCAAAACTAGTATATGTTGGTGTAGCAATCGTAACGTTAGATACCGCACCGCCTCCATCAAAAACTATTACTTGATCTCCTTTGATAAGACTAAAATCAAGATTTTTAGCTCCATCCAATCCAAGTTCTTCACCGCGAGTAACAACTATCTGTAAGGAAGGTCTAGATATATTGTTTTCTTTCAAGGTCTGAAGGCATTCAATAATTGCTGCAATTCCTGCCTTGCAATCACCTCCGAGGATTGTTGTGCCGTCGGTTTCAATAATCTCTGAGGAAATTATTGGATTTATGCCTCGACCAGGTTCGACAGTATCCATGTGTACAGACAAAACTATTGTTGGAGTATCGTTGTCAGAAGCTATTATATTCCCGTGCGCATCCAAGGATACATTTAACCCAAGATCTCTAAAACGTTTCGAAAGATCATCTGATATATCTTGCTCTTCTCCAGAAGGACTATCAATTCGAACTATTTCACAAAAAGTTTCTATAAGACGACTTCTATTAGTCATATCAAACTACCCCCGAAATCTAATTATTAATGTCAAACCTAACTATAAAGCATATAAATTAATAATACGGTACAATTATAAAACGTATATATACTAAGGTAGTAAAATACTATCAAGTAATTTCATAATAAAATCAATGCTTTACGATTTACATACTCATACAAATTTAAGTGATGGAAAGTTATCCGTAGATGAGCTTGCTAAGCAAGCAAAAGCTAACATGTATACTGCAATGGCCATCACCGATCATGTAGATGAATATAATTATCAAGAAATTCTCCTATATTTGCTTAATCAAAGTTTAATAGCATCAAGAGATCATGATCTTGTCGTTTTAGCAGGAGTAGAATTAACTGGAATACATCCTAGTAAAATTGCTAAAATAGCAAAAGATGCCAGATCTCATGGGGCACAAATTATCATAGTCCATGGTGAAACATTGAAAGAAAAAGTTGCTGTTGGAACTAATAAGGCTGCAGTTGAATGCAATGAGATTGATATACTTGCACATCCTGGATTAATTTCAAACGATCTCGCAAAAACTGCCAAAGACAATAACGTTCATCTTGAACTCTCATCAAGACAATTTCACTCAATAACCAATGGACACGTAGCAAGGGTTGGATTAGAAGAAGGATCTAAGATAATAGTGAATTCAGATACTCACGAAAAAGAAGACTTATTAACAATTGAAAAGGCAAGAAGCATAGCTATTGGTTCGGGGTTGAACGATAAAGAAGCTGCAAAAGCTCTTGTCTCCAACCCCGGACTAATAATTAAAAAGGCACTAGAACAAGCACCGAAGTCATCTAATCTTTAGTTGACTATTATGACTTTCCTATTCGGAACATTTTTCCACTACATGTTCCACAGGTGCCCTGGGTCGCAGGTCTTCCATTCTTAAGTGTAACCTGAGCAGGGTTTTGGATTTCACGCTTTGCACGACACTTAAAGCAGTAGGCTTCCATATCAATACCTCCCAGTATCTCTTACTTGAACCGTCATATCATCTAGATATGAAGTATAATGCTAGACCCTATCTGCAATAGATTCCTTTGTCAATAGTATTTGCTGAACAATTGTTAAATATTTCATGAGATTTGCCATCAAATCAACATGGTTATACAATTTATTTTAATTATTATGCTGCCAGCAAATTATATAAGTAAATTGCTGACATCAAACGACCGATTGATTTGGAGGTCAACAATGACAAATACTTCTATGGATGATACTGAACAACACCTTACCGCATCAGCCGCACTTGCTAATAGATTAAGATCTCAAACATATGAAACTCGTCCATTATCAGGTTTAAATTCAGAAAAATTTGGTGTTATGGACTGGGAAACATGGGCCTATGATGTTACAAAAGCTACTAGTAGGTTAGCCACAAATCTCGATAGGCTTACCTGGGGTGGAATAGGAGCTTTAATTGGCACTGCTTTAGCTGCCCTTCCTGCTTTCCTAGTCGATTTTCAGACATACCCTTTTGTAATAGCTCAGCCATTAGGTGCAGCTGCAGGAGCTTTGGCTGGTATTTATTTAATGTCTGAAGAAAAATAACTAATCTAACTAATCATAGAGATTCCAACTAATTCATTGTCAACAAGATTTTTTTATTCCCTATGTTTTAATTATATTTTGTTAATGTTTTATATGACCATTTTTTAATGGACAAACATGGTTAACACCCTCGTTGATTGGATTACTACACAATGGACACAACGGCCTGCCCGCAGAGCAAATAGCGAGTGCCTCTTCAACAAAGCCAAGTAATACGTCACTCTGAATTTCCACATTAAGAGTTGGATCATTTCCTACACTATCATCACTATCATAAGCTTCCATAACCCATAAATGAGTTGAATCATCAAAATTTACATTAAGTTGTGCAATAGTAAACTCTATAGTTGGATTTACTTGAGCAATCTCAGAAAGTGATGTGAGATTGGGATTAACGGAAATATCATTACCTTGAAAATAATCTCTCAGAAGTTGCCTTAACAAAAGTGAAAGTTCAAGTAGTTGTTGTTTCTCTAACCACAAACATGCTGAGCCAATATCTGACTCAATTAAAAGACGAAAAGTTCTTTGTCCGGGTTTTCCAATAGCATTAGAATTAAATTTACTGACGGGACCCAACGAAAAACGTTCATTAGACAATTAGTATTCTCCAATCATTTGTATATAATTTTCGATATAATGGTTATTCAAATAATTCCTTTATTCTCAAGATCATCTATTTCATCATTTGATAAGTTCAACAATTTATGTAAAACATCCCGAGAATCACCCCCTAGGTCAGGTGGATTTTTGTAAATGCCACCTGGAGTTCTAGACATCTTTATAGGTGTATTTATAAATTTCCAAGTACCCAAACGATCATGATGACGTTCAACAATCATTTCTCGAAAATTTACTTGTGGATCACTAATAACTTGATCAATAGAATTTACTGGTCCACAAGGAATCCCTAGTGGAACAAGTTCGTCTACCCATTCCTGAGTAGTTTTATTTCTTAAGACATCAGACATTATGGGAATAAGTTCATCTCTATTTTGTGTTCTATCCCATGATGATTGAAAACGTTCGTCATCAATTAATTCAACATGATTTAATGCAGAACAAAGCAATGGCCAGTGAGGAGATGCTCCTCCAAAAATTGCGATAACAATCCACCCGTCATTTGTTTCAAATGCTTGGAATGGTGTAGCAGAAGGATGACGAGTTCCAAGAGGCACAGGAATTTCTCCAGTGGCTAAAAATCTTCCTATGGCATTCTCTTGTAATGCAACCTGACAATCAAGCATGCTTAAATCTATAAGTTGACCCATATTACTTGAAGTTCTTTCATGAAGAGCACTCAGAATACCTATTACTGCATAAAGTCCAGCAGTTATATCACCAACGGAAGATCCAATTCTTACAGGATCACCACCTTCATTTCCAGTAATACTCATTATACCACCCATACCTTGAACAATTGCATCTAGCGCAGAACGATTTCCGTATGGGCCATTCATTCCAAATCCAGAAATAGAACAATATATTAACTGAGGATTTCTTTCCATCAGCACAGAATGATCTAATCCGAGTTTCTTCATCGTTCCGGGTCTAAAATTTTCAACAACTACGTCAGCTATTTCTGCTAACCTTAAAAAAATAGATTTTCCGGCTTCTGTAGTTAAATCAAGAGTAAGTCCATGCTTATTACGATTTAAACTCATAAAATATGCACTATCATCATTTACAAAAGGACCAGTACCACGAGCACCATCCCCAATTCCGGGGCGTTCAATTTTTATTATTTCTGCACCCTGATCACCCAAAATCATTGTGCAGTATGGACCAGATAATATCCAAGTTAAATCAAGAACCAGTATTCCACTCAGCGAACCGTTCATACAAGAAAACCTCCGTATAAACTTAAAAATATCTACTCCACATAATATTCCATTTATTCCAAACAAAACACTCCAAAATAAAAATATTAATAGCAAAAACTAAAAATATAATATTCGATCTAATGAGAATAAATTACTGATAATATCTAATTATGTATCAATATCAACGAATTTCGTAGCATTATATATATATATACAACATTTAGATTTTATAATCAGATTATTTATTGTTTAATTAGGATTCATATCTTAATTATCTAATAGAGTATATGTTAAAAAACTATGTTGACAATGGGATCATGGCAATGTTACGCTTTTCGTCGCAATACAGTTTCGACAGCCTCAATGAGGATCATGGGTCAGCGGTCGTATGTTGGGCGATTCGGTGACATGAACTGAATCCGAATTGGACGTTAGACTCTGCGGTTGTATTTTTAGAAATAAATACAGAACCAGTTTCTCTAAGGGGGCTAATTTGAATAATAGCGATTTTGTTGTCCGATTTGCCGGTGAGGGCGGGCAAGGAATGGTTACCTCTGCCGAAGGGCTTGCCCAGGCAGCTGCACAGGTTGGTTATCACGTTCAAACTTTCGTTACATTTCCTTCACAAATTATGGGTGGTCCTACATTCGCACAGACACGTTTATCTGCCTCTCCAATTCTTTCTTCCGGAGATTACTTAGATGCCTTGGTCTGTTTCAATAAAGAGGCCTATGAAACTCATAAGGATGACGTTAGAGATGGTGGGGTTGTAATTTATAACTCCGAAGACTTTCAACTTGATGACTCTTCTAACTCGGTTGGATTACCATTTGCTGAACTAGCTAAATCTACCGGTAATGCTAGGGCTGAAAATATGATTGTTATCGGTGCGTTCGCTCATCTTATAAGCATGCCAAGAGAATACTTGGAAACATTTGTTACCAAACGATTCACACGTGGTAGACCAGGGGACGAAGAAATAATTAGAGCTAATATTGAGGCATTACAATTAGGTGGCAATGAAATATCCAAGAGTGGTTTTCAACTTGGTGAATTACCTCCTCCTCAACCCCCAGAAGGTGATCAAATACTAATTAAAGGCAATGATAATTTGTCACTAGGAGCTATAGCTGCTGGAGTAAATTACTTCGTTGGATACCCGATATCACCAGCTACAACCATTCTCGTCTATATGGAAAGAAATCTAGTAGGTCCTGGAAGATTCGTTTATCAAGCAGGTTCAGAAATAGAGTCGATAAATGCAATTGTTGGTGGCGGTTACTCAGGAGCAAAAGCAATGACGTCTACTGCAGGACCAGGATTCTCGCTGATGAGCGAAGGAATCGGACTAGCATGGATGGCAGAGATTCCACTAGTTATCGCTGATATCCAAAGAGGTGGACCAGCAACAGGCTTGCCAACTAAGACTGAACAATCCGACTTCCTTGCTGCTCTACATCCTGCACATGGGGATGCTAGTATTCCAGTAATTGCTCCAGGAAGCGTAGAGGAATGCTATGATGCAGCTGTACATGCCTTTAACTGGGCTGAACGCTACCAAGGTCCTGTGGTAATTCTGAGCGACCACCAGCTTTCCGAACGTTCTCAGAATATACCTCGACCAAATCCAAATGCAATCCCAATTGAACGAAGAAACGTGTATTCAGGAAATAATGGCTACCTTCGTTACGAAGGTGAATCAGTTTCACCAATGCCACTGCCCGGAGGGAAGGGAGCATATGTCGCTAATGCTAGCGAACATGATCCTAGTGGTGACACTACCCATCTGCCACATAGGCATGTAGAAATGACTGAACGACGATTTGCAAAGTTGAAACTTCTTGAAAATGAACATTTCGAGAGTTTAAACACTCAAAGCTCTATAGCAGTAATTCCTTGGGGAGCTACTAAGGGCAGTATGAAGGAAGCCTATGATATACTTGAAGCTCAAGGTCTTGATATTGCATGGTATTACACAATGTTTTTACATCCATTACCAATAAAACTATTAGAGGAATTACAATCAAAGGACTTAGTTATAGTTCCTGAATTGAATTACCTTGGGCAATTTGCAAGTTATCTAAAAACGCTAGATGTCCGAGCAAAAGCAATTACTAAATATGAGGGACTTCCTTTCAAGGTCGCCGATCTTGTTGATAAAATTACTGAAACAGTCACAGAATTCAGAAGCAGAAAGGTGCGAGCATGAGTAAAAAAAATCCAGAATACGATTTTAAATGGTGCCCCGGCTGTGGTGATTTCGCTGTAAAAAGAGCAATAGAGATGGCAATGCGCCAGTGGACGATAAAAACTGAAGAACCAATAGAAAACACTGTAATTGTTGCAGGAATTGGATGCTCAGGCAACCTTGTCCATCTTGTTGATGGTGATCAACCATTTGGAATACATGGTGTACATGGTCGAACTCTACCCATATCTTTGGGTGTTAAAATGGGAAATCCAAACCTCAATGTGCTACTAGTAGCAGGAGATGGTGATTTTTTGAGCATTGGTGGTGAACATATCGCACCAGCCGCCAAAAGAAATTTGAATGTATGTGCAGTTGTAATGGATAATGGAGTTTATGGACTTACCAAAGGACAGAGTTCACCGACAACTATTATAGGGGAAATTACTCCAACTACTCCATTTGGGAAGGTTGAAGACTCAATAAATCCATTAGATCTATATCTTACTCTTGGAGTTTCCTATGTTGCCTCAGGCTTTTCATCTAAAGTTAAAGAAATGGCCCAATTGATTCAAGACGGAATGGAACACCCAGGATTTTCAATTGTCCATGTTCAATCTCCATGCACTACATATAATGACAACTATGACGTTTTGAGAGGAAATGCTAAAAAGGGAATAGCCCCACTTGCATATGACGTTGGAGAAGAACACGACTCTTCTGACATTGAAGCTGCAAGAGCAATTGTGAATGAACCTGGCATACCATTAGGATTAATTTACCAAAACCCAAACTCAATACCTCTTGATGCTAGAGTAACAAAATCTCAAGAAAAAACATCATTCAAAAGTGCAGAAGATCAGATAGATGCATTTACATTATAGATTATTAAAATCTTAGGTATTTTTGGTTTCATTAGAAGCGTATTTTGATGGACATTTAACAATAATATTATCAGCATGAAAAATTCCATCAGTACCGTAGATTCCTTCAGCAACTATTTCTGAATGTTCGTTGAAAAATAATTCAGGAACAATTCCTGTGAATGTTCCTTTCAGGTCATGACTTCCCGATTCATTTTGAAGAACAAAAGTTGCAGAAGTATCACCTTGTTCTCTATTGAAACTTCCAGCAAGAAGCTTACCATTGACTCTGAATCGATCGCCATAATAGAGCTCAGGATCATTTACTACTTCATCAACAGTAATATAATAAACCGTTGAATGAGAAAACACTCGATTAGCAAAAAACCACATTGAACCCAATATTATCAATGCAGAAAGAATTATCAGTAGAATTCGTCTTTTTTCAAAATAAGAAGATTTGTTTACTTCCATATGTACCTGCTTAATCAGATAATCAGTTACAAAACTTATTATAAAACTTATATATAGTTAATGTATACCCAGAATTATTTTTCTCCAGTATATTTTTTCCAGCTAATCGATGTCGTCCCGGACATTTGAAGTTTGAGATCTTGAAGTTTTTGTACTCGTTTATCTAGCGGAGGATGAGAAGCAAATAATCCAGCTAATGATTCTCCTTTAAGAGCCGATATAATAAATAATGCATTTGCAGTTTCCATTTTTCTTAAATCTTTACTTGAAACAGTTGAGATATAACTAGAAATTTTTTGGAGAGCAGAAGCGAGCTTTGAGGGATCACCAGTTAATATCGATCCACCTCTATCAGCCGCATATTCTCTATATCGAGATAAGGTACACATAAGAATCGTACACAAAAAATACACTAATACTGAAACAGCATAAGCAATCATAAAAGCCATACCACCCTGAGAACGATTACGTCCCCCAAATGAACCAAATATGCTTGCCCACATAAACATAGACATTAGTGTTGCTGCGGCCATAGCAAAAAAATTAGCAAACGTCATAACGCTTACATCGCGGTTAACAATATGCATCACTTCATGGCCAATAACTCCCTCTAGTTCAAGAGGATCTAGTCTTTTGCGAAGACCTTCAGTAACGCAAATTACAGAATGATTTACATCTCTACCTGCTGCAAATGCATTTGGGACATCGGTATTTGAAACTGCAACTTTAGGTTTAGGTATAGCAGCTGCTAGGGATAATCTTTCAATAATTCGGTGCAACTCTGGTTCTTCGTCCTCAGTAACTTCTTTTGCCCCAATTGATTTTAGAACCAATTTTGTGGACTGGAAGTATTGAAATAAAAACATTCCCCCGGCAATCAACATATAAAATTCCCATGGAACACCTAATGATCCCAAAATGGAAATGAATATTAAATAAATTAATGGTAAGGAAATAATTACTAAATACATCCGCCATTTTAATGAAAACCCTACTGAGGAAATTGATCTCTGATTCATACTATTACCTTTCATAAAACTATTAGATGATTCTGAAAGCTTTGAATAGGATTCTTCAAATAAATTCATTTACTACCAATTCTTATGTTTATTTTACACACTAAACCCTATTTAATTCAAACTCAAAGTTACAAGTATTACACCAGTTGATATACAAACAGCTCCGAGAACTAATCGAATAGTAATTTTTTCCAAACGGTTAATAAATATGCTACTTAAAATAATTGCAAAAATAGGATTAATAGCCAAAATTGGAGAAACGACAACAAGGGGTGATGTATTCAAAGCTAGAAACATAAAAACAATTCCAGCTGAAGAAAACAACCCAGCAAATGAAGCTTTAATATATGGGCCAATTGATTTCGGAGCACTCTTGATTTCTTTAGAGGCAAATATACTCATAGTAATTGCACCAAATAATAAACCAAAGCTCGCAGCAACCAAAGGATGAATAGTTTCTACTATATTCTTAGCTACAACCTGACTTGTTCCATATGAAAAAGCTGCACCCAAAGCAAATAAATATCCCAACCAGATTCCCGTAAATTTTTTACGAATAGAAGTTCTATTTATCATGGTTTTCACTCATAATTAGGATCACTCCAATAAGAACTACTACAGCACCTAGAACAAGTTGAGCATTAACAGTTTCATCCAATAAAATAATACCGTATACGATTGCTAATACTGTAGAAATACTAAATATTGGAGTAGCACGACTTACACCAACAATACGAATTGATGAATAGTTTAAGTATCTTCCAAGTGGAAAATTTAATGTTCCATACAAGCAAAGCCATAATAATATTGGCCCCTGAATACCATGTATTTCATTTGGAAAAATTGCCAGAACAATTACAAAAGTCAGGAAAAATCCAACAATCAAAGAAACTGTTGTCGTAAGGACCGGACTTAAGTACTGCAACGCAATTCTTACACTTACTCCACCCAAAGCCCAAGAAAAAGCTGCACATATACCAAATATAATGCCTTCCAAACTACACCATCAAACTTTTAAAGAATTTATAATCGATTCCAGAATTATCAATCCATCATCGCTGCCAAGTATTTTTTTACATGCACGTTCGGGGTGAGGCATCATTCCTAGTACATTTCCTTCTTTATTGGTGATACCAGCAATGTTATTAAGTGAACCATTTGGATTATCCGAACTCCTTATATCACCAGTTGAGCTTGAATATCTAAACAAAATCTGCTTGTTCATTTCTAATTCTTCTAATTCATAATTGTCGATAAAGAATCTGCCTTCTCCATGTGAAACAGGTATTTTCAGGATTTGATCATTTTCAGCCTTATTTGAGAATATAGTGTTGTTTGTTTCAACTCGAAGATTTGTCCATTCACAACGAAATTCCAGACAATCATTTCGCATAAGTACACCTGGTAATAACCCGGATTCGCAAAGAATTTGAAATCCATTACAAATTCCAATTACTGGTTTGCCACTTTTGCCAAAGCGTAAAACTGACTCCATCACTGGGGAAAACCGGGCTATGGCTCCGGTTCTAAGATAGTCTCCATATGAAAAACCACCAGGAAGCACTACACAATCGATATCACTTAAATCGGTATCCTTGTGCCACACATACGTTGTTTCAACCCCTAACACTTCTGAGAAAGCCATGTGGCAATCTTCATCACTCCAGGTGCCAGGGAAAACCACAATTCCAATCCGCATTAGTAAACCTCAGTTCTCAAAAGGGAAATTTAAAGATATGTATTAAGACGTTAGGGGTTAAAGATTGCTGAGTAATTCCTGAACTACTTCATTGACTATAGCACCATCAACTGAACCTTTATATTGAGACATAACATTCCCAATAACTTTACCTTTATCAGAAATACCCAGAGCTTTTACTGATTTAATACTTTCATTAACAATTGCAATTACTTCTTCACGATCTTTTTGTTGAGGTAGATACTCTTCAAGTATTGCAAGCTCTGATTCTTCTTGTTGAGCACTTTCTTCTCTGCCTCCACTTCGAAAAGCTTCAATGCTTTCTTTTCTTTGTCGAACTTGCCTTCTGATTGCTATTAGCTCCTCTTCATCACTTAGAGAGCTCCCTTTTTCAATTTCTGCGTATTTTAAGGCATTATTAGCCATTCTAAGAACATCACGCTTTAAGGAATCACCAGAACGCATAGCAGTCTTGATCTCTTCATTCATACGTTCTTTTAGGGACATATCTCACCTTCGGGAAGTAATTTTACCAAGATTGGTTCGTCGACTTTTTCTTTTTTTTGCAGCTTCTTTTTTCTTACGAACCACACTTGGGGGTTCGTAATGAGCCCTTCTTCTCGCTTCAGATAGGACACCATCCTGTTGAACTCGTTTATTAAAACGTCTCAACAAGCTATCAAATGTTTCACCTTCCATCGCACGTACTTCTGACAGTGGAATCACTCCCTTTCTATATTAGAAAAACAAGGTATACTCAAGTAGTATATGTAGCCAAATTAATTGGTGTCAAGATAACAATCAATTGTAGATGCAAAAAATATATTAGTTTAATAGTTTAGTACTTATGAAAACTTCACAATCAAAACCAGAAATAGGCGACATTATAGAGTTGAAAATCGTTTCTCACACTAATAATGGAGATACTTCAAGTGATTGGAATGGCTTTACCATCAATGTATTTGGAGCAATTCCAGGGGAAAAAGTGGCAGCGGAAATAACACGCATCACTAAAGATACAATCTATGCAAACACTATAAAAGTATTAATTCATTCAGAACAAAGAATCCTTCCAGGATGTGAGTATTTTGGTCAATGTACCGGTTGCCAATGGCAACATATATCCTACGATAAACAATTGGAAATAAAACAAAATCAAATTTTACATGCAATTAATTCCTATAAAATACATGTTAATTTTGAAATTAAACCCGTTTGGCCAAGTGAAAATATTATAAATTACCGAAACCATGCAAGATTTACAGTAGGACCTAAAGGAACTCTTGGATTTGTGAATCGAATTACTAGAAAATTCATCCGGATTGATCAATGCGAAATAATGCATCCCCAAATAAACACATTTTTGCATTCTTTACAGGATAAAGTTGAAGAAACCAGTCAGCTTTCTATTCGTTATGGTATTAACACTAATACTCATTTAATCCAACCTGCACTTCAGAATCCAAAAGTTTCAATTGAAAGTGGTCAAAAATATTATTCTGAAAGAATTAATAATCATGATTTTCGTATCGCCTCACCCTCTTTTTTTCAAACAAATTCAGACCAAATAAAACACATGATCAACATAATTTCCAAAGAATTAAATTTATCTGGCAAAGAAAAAATTGCTGATGCTTATGCAGGAGTAGGAACATTCGCAATACTTCTTTCACCTCTTTCTCAAAATATTTATGCAATTGAAGAATCCCCTTCTGCAATAAGGGACGCAAAAACTAATGCTGATGGATTAACGAATATAGAATTTATTACTTCAAAAACAGAGAATGCATTGAGTTATCTTTCAGATAAATTGGATGCAGTTATATTAGATCCTCCACGAAAAGGATGTCATCCAAACGTTTTAAATACACTTAATCAATACCAAATACCAAAATTAATCTATGTTTCCTGCGAACCAGAATCTCTTGCACGAGATTTAAAAGTGTTAATAGACGGTAATTACCAAATAAACTCAATCCAACCAATTGACCTTTTTCCTCAAACGCATCATATAGAATCAATTGTTAGCCTGAGCCCTAAAAACCTTGTTTTTGATTGAGGTTTTAGAGAAGTTTAACTTTCAGCAAAGTCAATTCGATTAAAAGTTGTAGTTGAATTTCAAAACAGGAGATTAAAGTATGCACAATACTATTCAGCAAAAATATTCAGATTTGATTTTAGCATCCTCTTCACCTAGAAGAAAGAGCTTATTAAATTATCTCAATATTAAATATTTCCAAGTAGAACCTAATATAATTGAAAATATACCACCTGATTTAAATAATCCTGTGGATGCAGCTAAGAGTATTGCTCATTCCAAGGCAATTTCCATAACTCAAAATTTTAAATCGAAGTATGTTATTTCTGCAGATACTTTAGTTTTTTTAAATAAAAAGATTTTTGGAAAGCCAAAATCTTCATCAGAAGCAATTAATATGCTTATGGAATTACGAGGACAAAAACATTCTGTTGTAACCGCGATCGCATTAAAAAGCCCAAAAACTCAAGAGATTTATATTGATCACACCGTCACCGAGGTAACCATGAGAAATTATTCAGATGAAGAAATGAATAAATTTGTTGAAAGTGGTTCATCATTCGATAAAGCAGGAGCATACGCAATTCAAGATAATGATTTTAACCCTGTCGAAATCATTAATGGCTGCTATACTAACGTTCTAGGATTACCTATATGTACTATGATAGAACTTTTTAAACGACATGGATTTATATGGGATTCTAGAATAGCAACTGAATCAAAGTTAGCTGATGACATATGTTCAATTGCTGAAAGTTGGGATATGGAAATATGAACCTCCTAGGTATGGGTCCATTAGAAATACTAGTAATAGGAATTGTAGCTATGCTCATTATGGGCCCAGATCGTATTGGGCATACATTTAAATCTATTTCAGAATTAAGCAAGCAATTTAAAAATCAATCTAGTGAATTAAATAATGCAATTACGGAACTTGTAAAAGATCCTATTGAAGAAGCTATTGGGAACGATAGCGAAGACAATAAGATTACTCATCCTGATGCTGAACCAAGACCTAAATCTAATTCAAATTCCGATAACAACAAAGACTCCACCGAAGATAATAAATAATGACAGATACCGAACGACCATTAAGAACACATTTACAGGAACTAAGATGGCGATTATTAAAGGTAGTAATCGCGATTCTACTTGGTGCTATTGTAGCTGCGATATTTTTTGAACCATTAATCAAAATATTGGAAAAACCAGCAGCTGGATATCTTTCAGAATCAGGAAAACCTATTTTTACAGATGTAACGGAGATGGTTGCAATTACTGTAAAGATATCTTTAATGTCTGGTTTTGTAATTGCCACACCAGTTCTTGCATCTCAAATAATCATGTTCATGGCCCCTGGATTAACTAAATCAGAACGCAGATACGTTTATTTACTAATACCAGGTGCACTTATTTGTTTTATAACTGGTATGATTTTTGCATACTTTGTTCTTTTACCTCCGATGCTTGCATTCTTGTTAACTTTTGGCAGCGACTTAGCAATCCCAATGATACGAATCAGTACATACATGAACTTGGTTCTAACATTAATGTTCTGGATGGGATTGGTATTCGAAACTCCTATAACAATGTTCTTTCTAACAAAATCAGGAATCGTTGACAAAGATACATTTAAACGTGGTCGCAGATTTGCTGTTGTAATTGCATTCGTTCTTGGAGCACTGATTACTCCAACATTCGATCCATTAAATCAAACACTAGTTGCTTTACCTTTTATATTGTTATACGAAGTAGGAATATGGCTTTCAAAATTAGCTAGGAGAAATGAAAAAGAGTAATACTTGACCGAATAAATTATCACAAATATACTCGCGCTAATTAAAAGGAGAGCTATGACGCAATCAAAACCGTTACCAACACCTACTCCAGAGACACAACCTTATTGGGATAGTTGCAAAAGCCATGCAATGAAACTTCCTCGCTGTAAATCATGCTCTCAATTTCACTTTTATCCACGTGCATTATGCCCGCATTGTTGGTCAATGGATTTAGAATGGGTTACAGCAAGTGGAAAGGGAAAAATATACAGCTACGTTATAAGTCATAGACCTGCTCCAGGATTTCAGGATGACGTCCCCTACATTATTGGTGTAGTGGAATTAGATGAAGGCGTGAGATTAATGACAAATATAGTTGGAGTCATACCTGAACCAAAGAATATCTGGGTCGGCATGGATGTAAGCGTTGAATATGAAGATGTTTCTGAAACAATAACACTTCCCACATATAAACCTATCTAACAATCCTATTGAATTCAAGTCAAATCAATACTCTTATCTACATCATATATATACTTCAGTGATAGAAATTATCTATCGGTATTGGAAATAACTATACTATTTATGTATAGTTGTAAGTAAAAGAAGGTCGTATATGGATCGTTTCGATATAATAATTATTGGTTCAGGACCAGGTGGCTATGTGTGTGCTATTCGTGCAGCCCAACTTGGACTAAAAACCGCAATAATAGAAAAATCTGACCTGGGTGGAGTTTGTTTAAATTGGGGATGCATACCAAGTAAAGCTCTTCTCAGGAACGCTGAAGTTGCAAATTTAATTAGTAGATCTAGCGATTTCGGAATTACAATTGAAAATATTCACCTTGATTATGGTATTGGTTTAGAACGAAGTAGAAAAGTCGTTAATCAACTTGTACGTGGTGTAGATTATTTATTGAAGAAAAATAAAATCACCCGCTTCACTGGCGAAGGTAAAATTATTGATGCTAATACTGTCGAAATCACTGACCAAAATACAAGAATTGAGGGCGAAAATATCGTTATTGCCACTGGGGCAAAACCTCGAAACTTACCTGAAATTTCAATTGATGGTAAAACAGTGATGACAAGTAGAGAAGCTCTTGAACAACCTGAACTACCTGAATCAATTGTCATTATTGGAGGTGGAGCAATCGGTTGCGAGTTTGCATATATCTATAACTCCTATAATGTTGATGTAACCTTAATCGAGATTCTCCCTCAATTACTCCCCAAAGAGGATCCTGAAATTGCCGACTACCTTAAAAAATCCTTTATTAGACATGGAATTAATGTCAAAACAGGCATATCTATTCAGGACATTCAGATTAAAAAGTCCGGGAAAACAAAAGTAAGTATTACCTTGGATGAAAATTCTGAAACAATTAATACGCAGGCTGCACTTTTAGCAATAGGAATTGAAGCAAATACAGAAAATATTGGATTAGATAAACTTGGCATTCAAATAAGCAATGGATATATTTCAATAAACGATTACATGCAAACAACGATTCCGAACATATTTGCCATTGGTGATGTTACAGGAAAATTACCATTAGCTCATGTCGCTTCAGAACAGGGTGTCTGGGTCGCAGAATTTATCGCAGGACAAAAAAAGGACACACTAGAATACTCATTAATGCCTAGAGCAGTTTACTGTCAACCACAAGTCGCAAGTTGGGGGTTAACGGAAGAAGAAGCAAAAGAATCAGGTTATGAAGTAGAAATTGGTAAATTCCCATTTAATGCCAATGGAAAAGCATTAGGGCTAGGCGAGGCTGATGGTTTCACAAAAATTATTACTGACGCAAAATACGGACAAATACTTGGTTGTCATATGATCGGCTCCGAAGTAACCGAACTATTGGGAGAACTATCAATGGCCCGAACTCTTGAAGGAACATCCGAGGAAATAGCATCAGTTGTTCATGCCCATCCAAGTCTTTCTGAAGTATTAAAGGAAGCAGCATTATCAGTTCAAAATCGAGCAATTCACGGAGCATGAACATAGTTTAGAACGAAAGGAGTCATATGCAGGTATTGGAAAAAACCGAAATTCAGCCTAGTGAACTTTTAAATCTATATCGTGATATGAAAATTATTCGTCTATTTGAAGAAAAATGTTCTCAATTGTATATGCAAGGAAAAATTCGAGGTTTTCTTCATCTTTATATTGGAGAAGAAGCTATTGCTGTGGGTTTAGCATCAGCACTCAATGAAGATGATCACATAATTACTCATTATAGAGACCATGGGCACGCACTTGCTCGCGGATTGGAACCAAGAGCAATAATGGCTGAATTATGTGGAAAAGCCACAGGTACCAGTTTTGGCAGAGGTGGCTCGATGCATATATTTGATGCTTCAAAAAATTTTGCCGGGGGACATGCAATTGTAGGAGGACACCTTCCATTAGCAGCTGGACTTGCTTTAGCAGCTAAACAATTAAATGAAGATAGGATAGTTGTATGTTTTTTTGGTGACGGGGCTTTAAATCAAGGAGAATTTCACGAAACAATGAACCTTGCATCTGTGTGGAAGTTACCAGTTTTGTTTTTTCTAGAAAATAACTTCTACGGAATGGGCAGTCACATAGATAGAACATTTGCTGGTGGTAGTAAAGTGCATACCATTGCAGATAGATATAAAATACCTAATAGCCGTATTGACGGCATGGATGTTCTTGCAGTACGAGAAGCATCGATTGACGCTATAGCGAAAATACGTAAAACATCAAAACCATATCTACTCGAAGCTGTAACTTACCGATTTCAAGGACATTCAATGGCAGACCCAGTAACTTATCGCGACAGAGACGAAGTTGATAAATGGAGGCCACGAGATCCTATAGCTTTACTAAAAGAAATGCTACTTGAAGCTGGACATGCAAGTGAAAAACTAATAGGAAGACTCGATGAGGAAGCAAATCTAACAGTTGAAGATGCAACTCAATTTGCTGAATCTAGCCCTGATCCAGATCCCAATGATCTTACAAAGAATATATATGCATAATCAAGGCAACCATGATAATCATCATGATAAAAGGGGTGGAAATTGGCTGAATTAACTTTGAGAGATGCAATCAGCTTGGGTCTTCGTGAAGCCATGGATAATGATCCAAGAGTAATAATTATGGGTGAGGATGTTGGTGCATATAATGGTGCCTATGTAGTTACAAAAGGATTTTTAGAAGAGTATGGGGAAAGTCGCATTATCGACACTCCTATTTCAGAAGCAGGTTTTGTTGGAGCTGGAATTGGAGCTGCTATGGCAGGATTAAAACCTGTAGTAGAAATAATGACAATTAATTTTAGCCTAATGGCCTCCGACCAAATAATAAATAATGCCGCTAAAATCCATTACATGTCAGGTGGTCAATATTCAGCACCAATAATCATTCGGACAGTTACTGGTGGTGGAGCGGGTCTTGCTGCTACACACTCTCAGAGTTTTGAAGGATTTTATGCTACGATACCAGGCTTAAAAGTCTTAACTCCTGCTTTCCCAGATGATGCTCTAGGCTTGTTACGAACTGCATTTAAAGATAATAACCCAATCCTTTATTGCGAACATGCACTTCTCTATAACGTTAGGGGTGAAATTCCCGATGATAGTTCTTTTGAAGTACCTTTTGGTAAAGCTAAAACAAGACGAAATGGATCAGACATAACTTTAGTTGGTTACGGACGATCCGTACATACTGCCTTATTAGCAGCCGAAAAACTACAAGAACGTAATGTTGATGCAGAAGTTATCGATTTAAGGACATTACGCCCATTAGATATTCAAACATTAATTGAATCCACTCAGAAAACTCATAGATGTGTCGTAATCGAAGAGACATGGGCTACCGGGGGATTTGGCTCATATGTTGCATATGAGATTCAAAAAAACGCTTTTGACGATCTCGATGGACCAGTTTTGCATATCGGAGGTCTTGATGTTCCTGCTCCCTATGCAAGAAATCTAGAAATCATGACAATACCGAACGAACAGTGGATTCTAGATGCAGTTGAAAAAGAATTTGGATTATAATACAAGGTAATTAATATAATTTACATTCATTTAATAAAGATGGAGATAGGTTTTGGATAACGTAATGATGCCCCAAATGGGCTACGACATGAAAGAAGGTCGATTAATCAAATGGCTAAAAGGAGAAGGTGACGAAATCACTACTGGGGAAGATATTGCTGAAATCGAAACAGATAAAGCAATAATTCCTATGCCTTCACCTTCAGGAGGCATTTTAAGAAAAATAATCACTCCTGAAGGAGAAATGGTGCCTGTAGGAACCGTGCTTGGATTTATTGGAACCCTAGAAGAAGAAATTCCATCCAACTTAACCTCAGTCCCTGTTGAAAATAATAATATTCCTGAAAATGAAAATGTTACAGAATTAAATACCAGTGAGCCCATAGAGGAACCAATAATAGAAACACCTAAATCCAGTTCAGAAACAATAAAAGCATCTCCTGTTGCAAGAAGAATTGCTGCAGACAAGGGTATAGACCTTAAATTAATTCAAGGAACAGGTCCAAATGGAAGAATAGTAGAGAAGGATGTATTAAATTATTCACAACCATCTGCCTCACCCCAACCCGTTACTGAGGCGCCTAAAGTATCAACAACACCTTCAAACATAAATTCTGAAATTATTGAACTTAATAGAATGCGACAAGCGGTCGCAAGGACAACCTCCGCTAGCTCCAGAGAAGCTCCACATTTTTATGTAACTACTGACATTGATATGACAGGAACAATGGAAATACGATCTCAAGTAAACAAAGCTCTGGAATCTCAAGGCAAACGTGTGAGTGTTAATGACATTATAATTAAAGCATGTGCTGTTGCTCTCAAGAACCACCAAAACTTTAACGCGACTTTTCATGGAGACACAATTGAAATTCATCCCAACATAAACATAGGAGTTGCTATAGACCTGGATGGAAGTGGATTAATACAACCATGTATTATGTCTTGCCAAAATCTGTCACTTGCAGAAATATCAGTAGGGACAAAAGATTTAATAAACAGAGCAAGAGAAAATCAATTACGTGCAGAAGAATATATTGGTTCAACATTTACAATAAGCAACTTGGGAATGTTCGATATTGAGAGTTTTACAGCAATAATAGCACCTCCAAACTGTGCAATTCTTGCTGTTGGATCAGTTCGACAACAACCAGTAGTTTCAGATGGAGAAATTACAGTTAAACAAATGATGAAGGTTACACTTTCGGTAGATCATAGAGCAAATGATGGAGCAGCAGCTGCCAGATTTATTGGAGAAATTAAATCTTTGCTCGAACAACCTATTGGTTTACTTGTATAGAAATACTCACCTAATAATTCATTTCAATATATATGTTAAACAATTGATTACTTATTGGCCCAATTGACCCTGATCCAATGAAAACCCCATCTACCGAAACGATAGGAACAATACCACTCACAATATTTGTCATGAACATCTCATTAACCGTATTAAAATCAGGTAAAACTGACTCTTCATAAACATTTAAACCTATTGACTTTGCACTTTCTAATACTATCGATCTAGTTACCCCCTCAAGAACACCATTGGATAGAGAAGGAGTAATTAAACACTTATTTTTTACTAAAAAGACATTACTTGACGTAGCACATGCAATATATCCAGCATTATTTAATAATATTGCATCATCAAACCCCATATCATGTGCTAGCTGTTTGGCAATAACACCGTCAACATATGAAAGTGATTTTATTTTGGAAACTGGAGACCCTTCATTTCTTCTAATCGAAGATAAAGAAACAGAAATACCAGCAATATTTGGCTTATTTCTTGGTGAAACTCTTATCACAATTGTAGGCAATGTATCTGCATGTACATTCAAGCCTCTTTGATAATCATAGCCACGCGATACAGTAAATCGAATAACAGAATAAGGTAATTTGTTTGCATCAAGTACAGAAATTAATTGATTTTTTAATTCTTCAATTTTTGGAATCACAATTCCTAGTAGTTCGGACCCTTTTTTAAGACGCTGAAGATGTTGATCTAATCTAAATACATTAGTATTTTTGGCGACCATTGTTTCAAACACGCCATCTGCCAGAGTAAACCCTCTATCCAAAATCGATACTGTAGATTCATGTTCATACAAAAGAGTTCCATTCACAGATGCAATGTATGATTTCATTGATTTATCTCCAATGCTCTCATAAGTCCTTTTGCTTTATCTAAGGTTTCTTGATATTCACTCAATGGATCTGAGTCAGCAACTATTCCACCACCACCATGAAATAGAAGATTATTTTTAGTAATCGTCATTGTTCTAATAGCTATATTTGTACGCATACTGCCATTAAATCCTATATATCCGATACTGCCACAATATAATCCTCTACGCATTGGTTCAACCTCTTCAATAATTTCCATAGCACGAATCTTAGGTGCACCAGTTATTGATCCACCTGGAAAACATTGTTCCAAAAGGTCAATTGCACCATAATTTTCTTTAAGTTTTCCTTCTATTCTAGATACTAAGTGCCAAACAGTAGGATGTCTTTCAAGTGTCCAGAGCCCTGTGACAGATACTGATCCAATTTCACATACCTTCCCAAGATCACTTCGCATCAAATCAACTATCATAACGTTTTCAGCTCTATCTTTTTCACTGTTAACAAGTTCATTTGCTAATTCATCATCAAGAATCTTATCTTCGCTTGTAGGTCTAGTTCCTTTAATTGGTCGAGTTTCAACTCGTTGCCCATCTAAAGAAAGAAACAATTCAGGTGAAGCACTAAGAATACATATTTCAGGTAAATTTAAATATGCCGAAAAAGGAGCGGGATTAGCATCTCTCAGATTAAGATATAATTTCCATGGATCCCCATCATATAGAGTACTAAATCGTTGTGATATATTTGCCTGATAAATGTCCCCAGCCTTTAAATAACTTTTTACTTTTTCAACTGCACCTATGTAATCATTAATAGAGAAATTTGATTTAAAAGTAGCATTCAATCTTTGAGTACTAAAAGCGTCATTAACTTTTAAGTTGGATTCTAGGATTCGATCCTTTACCCATTGTTGACGTTCCTTATAGTCAATTTGTGGATTACTCGTAGTGGTTGATAAGGTAATTAAATCCTCATGATGATCGTGGATAAGAACCCAATCATAAAACCCAATCCACATTTCAGAATAATCACAATCATTCACCGCAATTTCAGGTAATTTCTCTACCATTCTTCCTAAATCATAAGACCAATATCCGATCGCGCCTCCAGTGAATGGTTTATCGAATTCAAAAGTGTCATCTTGATATTCAATCAGTAGTTTTTTTATTAATCTCCAAGGATTATCAGAAATGTTATTTGTGATTCCATTTTGTGTTATTGATATTTGATTTCCAGTACTCTGAATAACGAGAAATGGATCTGCACTAAGGTAACTGTATCGACTCATATCATCATTTTGCTTAGCACTATCTAGAAAAACACAAGAGGAATCATCCTGAAAATAAGGCATTACAGAAACAAGATTTTGTATGTCAGTCATTGTTTCTAAGTAAACTGCCAACAAGCCCTCTATTTCAACTATTCATGCTTCAGAGAAACCTAACTGACTATATTCCCATTATGCTGTAGCCAGCATCAACAGGAAGAACAGCACCAGTAACACCTGAAGATAAATCAGTAGCTAAATATAGCGCAGTTCCTGCAACATCTTCCAAGGTAATACTTCTTCCAAGTGGAGATCTCTCTTCATGAAACTTTTTCATATCTCGATATCCTGATATAACTCTGGAAGATAACGTATCAACAGGTCCTGCTGAGATTGCATTGATTCGAATATTTCTTGGCCCATATTCTGCAGATAATTGTCTTACTGAATTTTCAAGAGCTGCCTTAGCAGTACCCATGACATTGTAACCAGGAAATACTCTTTCGGAAGCAAGAAACGTCATTGCTATTATTGAACCACCATCAGTCATCAGTTCCGAAGCGTATTTAGTTACAGGCAACAATGAAAATGCACTAACTTCTAACGCCATTCGAAATCCATCACGACCAGTATTTGAAAAATCTCCACCTAAATCATTCCGATCCGCAAATGCGATACTATGAACAACTATTGATAATGAGCCCATTTGTGAAGAAATATCTTTATGTAAAGCAACCAACTGGTCATCATCAGTTACATCGCATTCAAATAACAGAGCGTCATTCAGTTCTGATGATAATTGCTCAACAGGTTCTCGTAATCGATCATTTTGATATACCAAACCAATTCGAGCACCCGCATCACTCAATATTTTTGCAATTGACCACGCAATACTCCTGTGATTGGCCACACCATAGACTAAAGCATTTTTCCCAGAAAGGTCGATTTGAAACATAGTTCCTCCGATTATCTTCAATCTGAGAAGTATTATATCGTTGATTTCACGTAACGAATATAGTTATAGTAAATATATTAGACATTAAATTTATAATAGAGATTAATATTGACCATATACAACATTAATAGAAAGATCTCAGTTAACGATAATATAAATAATGTTTTTCATTTTTTCTCAGATGCAAACAATTTAGAAATTCTTACCCCCCCTTGGCTTAATTTTAAAATATTAGATATCATTCCAAAAACAATGGGGGTTGGAACCCAAATACGATATCGCCTTAAATTACATGGGATTCCTATATGGTGGACAAGCGTCATAACCGAATGGAACCCTCCATACTCTTTTACAGATGAACAAAAAAAAGGACCCTATAAAAGTTGGATTCACAATCATACCTTCGAATCAATCGAAAATGGAACAATTATTAAAGACAACGTAAATTATTCGATACCGTTTGGATCATTTCCAGGCGGATCGTTAATTCATACATTGTTTGTTAAAAACGATGTCCGGAAAATTTTTGATTTTCGGAAGGAAAAGATGAGTGAATTATTTTTTCGGATAAAAACTGAAGAATAGTATCAATAAATAGCGACTGTCTATAATAATATTCTTAAGCCTTAAGAATATCCCTTTTTGATAATGCTCTTTCAAGTAGTGGTCTAGCGTCTGTTGTTCGTGCAATCTCCTGAACTTCATCGAGTATTTCACTTGCCTTGATTCTGTCCGTAGAATCTTTGGTTTTTTCCAAAACATCTACATAATCCAAACCTATTCGCATTTTAAGTACTTTATAATCATCTGAAAAATGATTATAGGCCTGATCAAAATATACTTTGGATTTCTCATGCTCTCCCATAGCATCATAAATACTACCAATAACTTCATCCGCAAGAATCGTAGTTGCGGCCAAACGAATGATAGTTTCTGAATACCCTAAAAGCTCATCTAAATCTTTGTTGGCAAGACTAACATCACCACGCAAGCAACCTACAAGCGCAGATAAAACTTTCGCAACTAGGGCATATGTAGGTGCAACATCAGTTTGACTAACTGCTCTATTAATCATTCCTTCTGCACGAGATAGATATTCATTAGTACCTGAAATTTTGGAAGTAAGTATCACCACATTAGAAGCATTTAACAATCCAGCCTGAGGTCCAATATTTGCATTATTTGCTACTTCAATCATTTCATTTATATATTGTGAGCCTTTAACAAAATCTCCTATTAAATACTGCAAATGAGCCCTAAAACCTCTAGCCCCAACATTATTAGGGGAAGATTCCACCAAACGTTCATTAAGTACAAGAGCTTCTTCAAATCTTCCGTTATGTAAAAATAGGTTTGTTCGCATTCCCAATACATTATCTATAGCAAATCGCCCACGAGTACGACCAACTATTTCCTGCATCTGATTATTAATTTCAAGTGCTTTATTCATTTCACCTCGCCAGAACGAAGTACCTGAAGACATCCCATACGCCTGTAAAACAAAATCATCAGTCTCGAAATTTGAACTTCGAACAAGTTCATATGCTTTGATGATATTTTCAGAGGACTCATCCCAACGTAAGTCAAAATTTGACGCCATACTGGTATTAACCATTATTGCTAGCAGCAACGAATTATTATCAAAACTCTCTGCTATACCTTTAGCCTCTTCTAAACTCTGGATAGCCTCTTCATACCTTCCTGCAAATCCAAGAAATCTTCCATGAAACGATAGAAGCCTGCCACGAATCAATGAAGCCGATGGTGCCATCTCTACAGCCTCGGCAACTACAGGATGTGGGCCTCGGACTGCTGGAATACAATAGATTTCAGCTATCTCCAAACACTTTTCAATATTTGGAATTTCCTTGTAGAATTCAAATGCCCTGTGAAGTGCTGGCCAACCTTGAACGTTATTTCCTTCTCCAATAAACGCTTCACCTACACCACTTAAAAGAGATGCATGTATATCATCTACTGCTTTTCCTGTGGTATTAGTTCCTTCTTTAGCATGAAGAGCACTCATAAAATGATCTCGTGCTTCTTCAAAAGCAAAAGCTTCAAGTGATTGCTGGCCAGCTATAGAAGCAAAATGTATTAATTTTTGTGGACCTAATACTGTCTCCGCCTGTGCATAGTGAAATGCTAGTTCTGAAGCATACTGGTTTACATTTGCACCATATAATTCCTCAAGACCTTGTGCGACCTGTCCATGCAATCGCACTTTACGAGTGATCGAAAGTTCTTCAGAAAGCGTCTCCTGGATTAATGCATGAGTAAATTGATATCTTCCAACGGTTTGAGGCATCTCTTCAATCACTCGAGATGCTAAAGCCTCTTCAATTAATTCAAGCAATCGATCTTGAGTTACATCTTCAGTTAACTGTAAGAGTTGTTGAAGTTCAAATTCTCTTCCAATCACAGAAGCAGTAGTTAAAATTTGATTACAATGATCTGACAATCTATTCAAACGTCGTCCTATGACTTCACGGACACCTTCAGGAATTCGGACACTCCAGCTATCTCTTTCATTGATTCGTTCTGGTGCAAGTTCTCCCTCCTGAACAAGTAATCTGACTACTTCCGTTACGAAAAGAGGATTTCCTTCAGTTTGTGTATATACTGATTCAACAAGTTGATCAGGTGGGGAGACATTAGTAGTCACTTCGATAAATCTACCTATGTCTTCTTTCACCAAACCTCTTAACAAAACACGTTGAAATAATCGTTCTCGCGTTAATTCACCCAATGTTTCTGCTAATGGGTGCTGACGAGACAATTCTACATCTCGGTATGTTCCTACAACTAAAAGTCGTGATCCCCCAAGTTCTCTGGCCATAAATTCAAGAAGTAGTAGTGAAGGCTTATCTGCCCAATGTAAATCATCAAGAAACAGAACGATAGGTTGATTTCTTGAACTAGTTCTAAAGAAATTTGTAGTCGAATCAAATAATCTAAATCGTGCCTGTTCTGGATCTAAATCCTGTGGTTTTTCTAAATCACCAAGTTTTGAACGTACATCTCCAACTATTTCAGCTATATCGGATGCTCCCGATCCCATAACAGAACGTAAATCCTCAGTGTCTCTTTCTTGGACATACGAACGGATTGCCTGAACCCATGGCCAATATGGAGGAACTCCCTGGCTATCATAACATCGGCCCCACAATACTTGCGCCCCACGCAATGTTGCATATGTAGCAAGTTCTTGAGAAGTTCTTGTTTTTCCAATACCAGGTTCTCCGACCAGAGTCATCAGTCTTCCTCTTCCAGATAATGCATCTTCAAGGCCGGCCTTTAACTCACCCATTTCACGCTGTCTGCCTACAAAAACATTGCCCGCCATGGCATCTAATGCCTGATTTTGTGACTCATCCACATTTACAACAGCATTGTCAGGTTCAGAAGTTAACTCAATACCTTGTAATGCACTAAGAACGTCTGATGCAGAATCAGGTCGTTCAGTAGTGCTTTTTCCAAGTAATCGCAAAACTAAGGATTCAAGTGGTTTAGGACAATTTCCATTATGCCAAGTAGGAGCAACAGGAGCTGTATTTATATGTTGACTAATAATCCCCAAGGGGTCATCAGCCAAAAAAGGAGGTCTGCCAGTAATCATTTCATACAACATGGCACCAAGGGAATACAAATCTGCCTTAGGGGTAACTTCCCCTCCCATGGCCTGCTCAGGTGGCATGTATGCAACTGTACCTACCATCATTCCCATCTGAGTAAGTCTTGATTTATCTGTAGCAACCGCAAGTCCAAAGTCTCCGATTTTTGCATCCCCATCACCTGTAAGCCATACGTTTCCAGGCTTTAAATCACGATGGATAATTCCTCTTTCATGTGCAAATTGAAGACCATTACAAATTTGCATACCTATACGAAGTACTTTATCAATAGGAATTCGATGGTTTTCTGCATCTTCCACCATTCCCTCTACATCACCTCCAGCCATCAATTCCGTTACCATAAATGGTTGACCATTGTGTTCTCCGAGATCAAAGACAGTGACAATTGAGCCATGTGAACCCAATCTCCCCATAGCCTGAGCCTCTCTAGTAATTCTTGCTCTTCCTTGATCATCAAGACCTTCAGTCTTAATTAAAGCAAATGCAACTTCTCTATCCAGAAGACTGTCATAAGCTAAATATACTTTCTTCTTTCCACCTTCTCCTAAGAATTTGGTTGAACGATATCGACCATTTGCAAATTCTTCAGGTATAAATTCAGGTTTATCTGATAAAATTTGCGCAGGCTGCATTGGTTCAAGTAAAGAAGATTCAGATTGAGAACCACCATTAGTACTTGACGATGAAGTGGACTCGTCATCAATTTTTTGACCACAGCTTCCACAAAATTTAAATCCAGAAATTAATTGAGCTCCACAAGATGGACATCCTTGTTCAAGTTTTTCACCACAACTTCCACAAAATCCAAATCCTTCAGGATTTTGAAATTGACACTTCGAACATTGAATTCCAGCCATCATAAACCCCTTGAAACTTTGCTACACGTAATCATTTAGAAAATATCAAAATAATATTATTAACAAAACATTAATAAAAATAAATAATCAATACGTACAAATATTAGTTTAATAAATCAAAAAATAGTAACTAGCTATGCTATTCATCAGAATTCTATTACTAACTAATGTTTTGTCAATGTTAGAAATTTTCGGTATTTTCATACCAATTCCGTTGATAAAGTATTCTATACTCCAAGATGCAGAAGATATTCCCAATCTAATACATCTAAAGATTCAACTAAAAAATCCGATTCAATAAAATTCATATCTTTTGTAAGTAGATTTGGAACAACTATGCAATGCAGTCCTGCGTTTTTTGCAGCAATAAGACCATGTCTAGAATCTTCTATTGCTACTGCATCATTAGCGTCAATATGCAATTCCTTTAAAACAGAAAGATATAAATCAGGATCAGGTTTTGTATTCTCAACATCATCTTTGCATTTAATAATAGGAAATACATTATATAAATTTAAATCCTTTAAGTTTCCTATCACCCATTCCTTACTGGAACTTGAAGCAATAGACAAAGGACAAGGTAAGTCTTTACTCAATTCAATAATTCTTTCAACTCCAGGAAGTAATTCTTTAGAATCCATTAGTTTTTCTCGAATGCTACGATATTTGTTAACAAGAAACTTATGATCCAAAGATATACCAAGTTTCGTTTCTAGAGTTGCATGAGCATTAAAATTATTATTACTTGTTCCTATATTCACTATCCACTCTTCAAGCGTAAGTTCCTGTCCATATTCTTCATAGACTTTGGACCACGCATTGAAAATCGAAGTTTCTGAGTCAATAATGACACCGTCAAAATCAAAAATTATTGCTTTTATCATGATTATCAGTAAAGAGAGCTATTAATTTAATATTCATACAGTTATCAGGATACATTAAAGACGTTGACCAATGCACCTATGTACTTAATGTTAACAGGAATATCGCCCTGCTCGCCATGGTTACGGCATAAATGGATACTTAGTACGCCGTGCGAAAGTATCCATTGCAACTAAAAACTGCCGAATAAACTGCCAGTCGGTCGTTTTTAGGGCCTATTTTTACTGGCATTTTGTAGAATAATTGCGTATATGAAGAGCCAAGTCACAACAGCCACCCCTCATTAAATAGATATGATTGCCAAAGCGATAAAATTAATTATTATGGCATTGTTATGAAGATGAGTAAGATTGTTATTTGGAGCATCACTGCACTTGCTATTGTTCTATGGAGTATCGCTATACTTTGGGTTATTAACATAATCAATAGACTTGTATTGTAAGAAATATCTAACAGTCTATTTAGCCCAGAAGATTCTAATTTGCTACATAATGAATTTGTTCCAGAAATTGAAAAAAGATTTACTTATAAATAGACAGGGGTTTTATTTGACGGAAAACCATTCGGTTTTAAAAGATTCGAAAGTATGGGCACTTGGTATTGCTGAAACGCTTTCGTGGGCGAGTTTGTTTTATTTATTTCCTGCATTAATTCTTCGTTGGGAAACATATTTTGGATGGACGCTTGATGAGCTTTCTTTTGGGTTGACTGGGGCACTTATTGTTGCTGCTATTGGTAGCTTGGTTGCAGGAAGAATTATTGATCAGGGAGCCGGAAGAATTCTCCTCACATTAAGTGCATTATCAGGTGGTGTGTTGATTACTTTCCTTTTAGTTGTAACCAGTCTATGGCAATTTTATCTCGTTTGGTTACTCTTAGGAGCTGCAAGAGCAGGATGTTTGTATGAACCGTTATTTGCCGTTGTAACGCGAATATACCAACAAGATGCCAGACGTCCTATCATTATGATTACTTTAATGGCAGGGTTTGCAGGAACCATTTGTTTCCCTATTTCGACAATACTCTCTGAAATTGTGAATTGGCAAACTGCAGCTTTGTTCTTTGCTCTTTTAAATTGCTGTGTCGCAGCACCTTTGTTTTGGTACGGTGCATCCAGTAAACAAATTGAAAAAGATCAATCTGAAAATTCCAACACTGCTGATTTTATTTCAATTGCTAAGATGTTAATTGGTAACCCGGTTTTTTGGTTTTTAGCAGTAGGATTTGGTTCCTTTTATTTGAACCATGGAATGATTATTGGTCATATATTACCCTTATTAGAGAGTAGGGATGTAACCCCAACTTATGCAGTTATTGCATCTTCTCTTATTGGAGCGGCTCAAGTTAATGGAAGAGTCGTTCTTCTTTTTGCAGAACGGTATACGTCTATGACAGTAATAGGCATGTGTGCATTTATAGGTATCTCACTTTCCATGATAGGACTTCTCTATGCTGGTATTTCCTCTTGGGCACTACTACTTTTTGTATTAATTCAGGGTGGATCTTGGGGAATGTTAAGTGTAGCCAAGCCTATTGTTACAGCTGATCATTTAGGTCGTGAAAATTTTGGAACAATTTCTTCTCTGGTAAGCATTTTTCAAAATTTCGGTTTAGCTTTTGGCCCCAGTGTCACAGGTATCATATGGCTTTTAGCCGGCTATGATCTCGTAATGTTGGTGGCATTTGTTTTAGGAATTATTGGATTTCTATCCCTTGGATCAGCCCTACGATTTTCAAAATTCGTTCCTGGTTGACCAATGCACCTGTCAGAACGATAATCCTAAAATAATTAATTTCAAAAATTTTGAAAGGGGTAAAACAATTGTTAAAGGTAACAACTGGTTTCATTCACGGATATGTAGTTAAGGACTGGGATGACTTAGCAACCTATGCAATTGAAGCTGAAAAACTCGGTATCGAAAGTATCTTTTCACCAGAAGGATGGGGCTATGATGGACTAACACCACTTGCCTACCTTGCTGCAAAAACATCTAAAATAAAACTAGGAACTGGTGTATTACAAGTCGGCACTCGAACTGCAACAAACACAGCAATGGGTGCACTTTCAATGAACTCCCTTTCAAACGGCCGTTTTATCCTTGGTCTTGGAACAAGTGGACCACAAGTAATGGAGGGATTTCACGGAATCATTTTTGACGAACCAGTTCGAAGAACGAAAGAGAACATCGATGTCATCAAAATGATCTTCCGAGGTGAAAAGGTTTCCTATCAAGGAAAACATCTTCAACACCCTTCACGTGAAGGCCAGGGAAAAGTCATGAAGAATGAATCCGATCCAGATCCTGATATTCCTATATGGATTGCCTCGCTTGGTCCAAAGAATCTTGAACTCACTGGAGCAATTGCGGATGGATGGAAAGGAACTTCCTTTATGCCTGAAACCGCAGAGTCAATGTTCCAGCATATTCGCAAGGGAGCAGAAGAAGCTGGTAGAAGCTTCTCTGACATCACCATAAATGTTGGAGGTACTGTTTATTTTACTGATGATGTTGATAAGGCTGTCGAGGAATTAAAACCTATGCTTGCGTTCACTTTAGGAGCCATGGGTTCACGAAAATTCAATTTCTATAATGCTGCATATGTCAGGGCAGGATACGCTGATGAAGCAAAACTCATTCAAGACCTCTGGATAGAAGGAAAACGAGATGAAGCTAGAAGACTCGTGCCTGCAGAAATGGTTATGAAGAGCGGATTCATTGGAACCGATGAAATGATTAAAGAACGAATCCGACTCTACAGAGACGCTGGAGTAAACGAAATTGCTGCTCAACTTAGATTCGGAAGAGGTAGCAGTTATATTCCCACGGTTACTGAACGAATCGATTCGCTTTCAAAATTTGTCGATTTAGTTGATCAAGTAAACAAAGAATAGTTGAATCAAAAAAAGAGCTGGACTTTATTCCAGCTCTTTTTTATTTGAGGTTCTGAAAGCTTATTTATCAATTTCAAACAGAAATATTACTATCTACCTATTGAGAAGTAGACGACCGATATAAATAGCATAAATAGTGTGAATAAGATATGTTACTCCTACGATCTGGGATATAGTCTGTGCAGAATCTGGATTAAGAAGACCTATAATATTTACCACGAACGCAACTATAGCTACCAATGCAGCTACTTTTGCGAACATGCTATTGTAGTCATCTCTGGATGACATAGCCAAAAATATGAATAAAAATCCTAGCGACTGAAGAACACCAACAATATTCAATATCCCTGTAGCAGCAAGAAAGGCTGCTGCTGCTTGCGTTGCCGGTTCTGGGAAGTTGGCTCCTGCAATATAAATTCCACATGATAGTGAAATGCCTATCCAGCCAAACATAATCAAAGGAACAGAGTATGCAGCAAGTGCAGCCCCATTACCATTTGCCCGAATTTCGTTAGCAACAAATTGCAAACCATGAACAAGCATAAAAATACCAATAGGAATGATAATTGCAGTAATAGCTACTGCAGTTGAATTTTCAGCAGCTAATGATGCCCATGAAGCTGCTACAGCCCACTCTACATCAGCAAAAATCACTAGTTGCTGATAAAAATATGCAGCAAGACAGATAATCGGACCAAAGATGATCGAAAGTCCTGCAAGCTTTGTCGTTGAAATAGTACCCATTAAAATACTCCTTTTCAGCTCGGCGAACCTCTTTGATAGCAAAAATGCTATATTCTTATCTAATTATACTTAAAAAGTTTTTTATTTGACAATTTCATATACTTCAGAGCTTTCGTTATATAACTCATATTGAGAATATATCTTCGTTATAGTTATTATAATAATATCGATCGAATAAACTACATTTAACAATAATAGATTCTGGTGATGAATTGAAAAACCGATATCATGAAAAAGATGATCCTCAAATCAATGGAGAAAATGGAAATAACGATACATTGAATCGCCATAATCCATTCGAAAGAATAGAAATACGTTGGCTTCTTTTACTTCTGATTATTACCCAATTCGGACTTATTGCTTTTGTAGAAGGACCCACTGGAATTCCTATTGAAGGCTATATAAGCCAACTCATTCTTATAGCTTGGGCTTTGATCATCATTCGAAAGCATGACATTTCAATGACACAACTAATGGGTAAAACTCCTCAAAATATGAATTGGTTACCAATTATTGGTTTAACTGTAACCTTACTTGTTTATGCAATTGGGGCAATTGCTGCCGTGATTTACCCAATTTATACATTGAATCCAGATTTCGCCACCAAACTATTGGATGCTGCTTCTAAAAATTCCCCGATACACACACTTATTCTAGGTGTTTTTATTGCACCAATAGTAGAAGAAATTATATTTCGTGGTTTTTTATTAAATCGAATAGGAACAAAATGGAACATTAGGACAGCAATTATCCTTTCGTCGCTAATTTTTGCTTTAGGACATTCCATATTTTTTATCGGCGCATTTGTTATTGGAATTGTTTTTTGCTTACTTTATATCAAAACCAAAACATTACTTGTTCCTATGAGTGCTCATGTTCTCTACAATTCTATAGTCTGGCTAGGAAGTCTAGTTTCACAAGAAACTGGAGGCTTCTCTTCGGAATATTGGCTTCAATTTCTATATCAAGGTCTCGTTGCAATACTAATATCATCACCAATAATATTCATTATTATAATTAGATGGTGGCCATTAAATTCAACTACGCTTCCCTATGACTCCAATAGGTAAGAAATACTATTCTCCACGGAACTCAGGCTTTCTTCTTTCTAAGAAAGAATTAATCCCTTCCTTTCTATCAAACGTATTTGAAACAGCACTCACAGTCCCCGCCTCAAACCAAACCTGTGTTTCTAATGAATTTCTTGAACTTTCTTTAACAAGTTTTTTAGCTAGCTCAATTGCAACTGAAGGACCGCTTGCAATTCTGTGCGCTAAATCCAACGTGAAAGACATCAATTCTTCTGGTTTTACAACATAATTTACTAGCCCGATAGTGCTAGCTCGTTCAGCATCAATGATATCCCCAGTCATTATTAGCTCCATAGCATGACCATTACCCACAAGTCTAGGAAGATGATAGCTGGTACCAGTATCAGGTGGTTGTGCTCTCCTCATAAAAACTGAGCAAAATCGTGCTTTCTCTGAAGCAATTCTAATATCTGCACCTAAGCTAACTGAAAGACCTCCGCCTGCTGCAATTCCATTAACTGCAGCTATCACTGGAATTCTGCAACGATTTAAACCCATAGCAATTTCACCAAAACCACTTAATCCATGAGGAGAACCATGGAATTTTCTTTTGTCGTGCCTATCAAAGAGTTCAAATACATCCACATTTCTTTCAGGTCGTTGATCAGCTCCACTACAAAATGCATCTCCAGCCCCTGTAATAACCAATACTTTCACAGCGTCATCTCGATCAATATGACCAAAAATATCAAGTATCTCATAATTCATTCTTTGAGACAGTGCATTAAAAACATTAGGACGGTTCATAGTAATAACACCTACACCGTCTTCTTTTAATTCCCAAATGATGTGTTCATATTCCATTTCTGACTCCTCTCATGGGTCTATTCATGCGATGCATTGTAACAATATATTTGTGTTTTCCATACCTATATCTCATTAATACTTGACTCATGGAACTATCTACCGAATACTATTTGTATGATTACTCGAATGATTAATGCCGCAAAATTGAATATTCATACCTATGAGGAAATTGAGGCAGACAAAACAGCAACAGTTCAAGCTTTACTAGTTGTTATAATTGTTGCTATCTCGACAGCTGTTGGACTGATGATGCTTCCTGACTCTCAAACCTCTTCCCAACAAGATATTAGCGGACCAATAGATTTTGTTTCCTTTGTTATCCTTCAGATTGTTGGATGGGCTGTATGGGCTTTCATTACCTTTTTCGTTGGCACCAAACTTCTCAGAACCGATGAAACAGAAGCAGATTGGGGTGAATTGGCCAGAACACTAGGATTTGCTCAATCTCCAGGCGTTTTGCGAATTTTTGGATTTTTGCCTTTTGTCGGCAGCTTCATATTTGTCGTGGCTTCATTCTGGAGCATATACGCAATGGTTATTGCGGTACGGCAAGCTTTGGATTATCAAAGCACTTTCCGAGCTGTTGGTGTAGTATTAATCGGATTTATTCCATACATCATAATAATGGGAATCATTGGATCTTTGATTAGTTAATATATTCCCTATTACTGTTATCCAAAACGTGGATCATCACTTATTTCTACGATCATATCAATTTCAACAGGAACTCCTGCAGGAAGACTTCCCATTCCCGTAGCAGCTCTGGTATGCATACCTATATCACCAAAAATTGATACTAAAAGGTCGGAAGCGCCATTAGCAACAGCAGGATGATCAGTAAATTCATCAGTTGCATTAACCATACAAGAAACTCTAACAACACGAGAGATTCTATCTAAATCTCCTACTGCCTGCTTCAGGGAAGCAAGCAATGCTAAAGTGACTTTCTGCGCGACCTCTTTTCCCTGATCTACCGAAAAATTTGATCCAAGTTTACCTGTAATTACCGTTCCATCTACATTTCTAGGAATATGCCCTGACAAAAAAACTAAGTTTCCAGTAATTACTGCAGGTACATAATTTGCCATGGGAGAAGGAGCAGGAGGAAGTGATAAACCCATTTCATTTAATTTTCCTTCAACAATTGACACAGTTTCCTCCCAAATAAAAAACATTTCTAATCCATGATTCCATTATAATCGCAAACAAATATCCTCTCTACTGTTTAACCTGATATACTTATAAAGGTAGTTACCCGAGAAGAGAATTTATAGCAAGGAGTGCCACATGAGCAATAGAACACCCATACAAATTGGAGTAATCGGGGTAGGTTTCGGTACAAAAGTTCAAATTCCAGCCTTTCTTTCAGAAGGAGTTGGAGTTTCTGCAGTTTGTGCGGCTCATGAGGAACGTGCTGAAAAAGCTGCTGATGAGTTCGGAATTCCTCAAGTTTATACTGACTATAAAAAAATGATTCATGAGGCTGACATCGATGCCGTCAGCATTGTAACCCCTCCATTTTTACATCATGAAATGGCACTTGAAGCCATAAATGCAGGCAAACATGTTATCTGTGAAAAACCTTTTGCATTAAACAGTAAAGAAGCTACTGAAATGTATGAAGCAGCAAGTAATTCGAATATTACAGCAATGATAGCCCATGAATTTCGATTTGCTCCCGCAAGATCCTACATTAAGGAATTAATTCAACAAGGATATATTGGAACGATTCGTGACATTCAAATCACACTTTTTGTTGGACCAACTATGCCTACAGCCCCTCGCCCAATGGCCTGGGGAAGCGAATCAAATAAAGGTGGTGGTTTTCTTGGTGCACTTGGTTCTCATTATCTTGATTGTTTAAGAGACTGGTGTGGTGAAATGGATGCAATAAATGGTCAAGTATTTTCCCATGATCCTGCACGAACACTTAATAATACAACGGTCACCGCAGACTCTGATGATGCTTTCTCTTTTCAGGTAAAATTTTCCAACGGTGCACTAGCATCGATGAATGCAAATTCTGTAGCTCCTTATGGGAACGGAGCACAAATAGATATCTTCGGAAGTGAAGGTTCACTTCGAACTACACAATCAGGATTTAACCCAACTCCAGATGGAAAAGTATGGGCAGCAAGATACAGTGATGGACCAGCAATGAAAGAACTGCCTATGCCTGAAAGACATTTTCCTATATTTGACGACCGTGATGAACGACTCCCTGCATTTCGGGTATTGGTAAAAAGATTTTTAAGAGGTATTGAAGAAGGTTCGTCGCTCTACCCTAATTTTTATGACGGTCTGAAATGCCAAGAAGCTTTAGATGCAATCAGATCAATTTCAAGCGAAGAATATTGGAAAGAATTACGTTAATTCACTTACCCTGCAAGTCCACCACCGTCAACCACTAGAGACTGACCCGTTATAAAGCTTGCTTTTTCAGAACATAGCCACAAAACTGTTTCTGCAATCTCTTCCGAAGAACCAATTCTGCCAAGAGTACCAGGAATTTTTCCTACAGAATATAAATCCTCCACATGTTCAACCATTGGAGTGTCTACCCATCCAGGACAAATCGCATTGATTCGTATTCCATATTGAGCATTCTGCATTGACGCCGTTTTTGTAAGTCCAATAACTCCATGCTTGCTAGCTGAATAAGATGCAGATGATGAAGCATCACCACGTAACCCTGAAGTAGAGGAATTGTTTACAATTGAACCATTTTTTTGCTCTATCATCATTCTTAATTCATGTTTCATACAAAGAAACACTCCCGTTAAATTAACATCAATTACCAAACGCCATTGTTCTAATGGCATTTCATGAATCGTTGTCTCCACATCCCAGACACCAGCATTATTAAACGCATAATCTATTCTGCCAAACTTGGAATCAATTTTTTTCATTAGGTCTTGTACACTTGACTCATGTTGCACATCTGTTTGAATAAATATTGCATCTCCACCTTGTTCTGATATGGACTTTGCAACAGCATAACCATTTTCTGCTCTTCTTGCTGCAATCACCACTTTCGCTCCATTGGAAGCAAAAGCAAGTGCAGTAGCTTTGCCCATACCTGAGTTTCCTCCCGTAACCAAAGCAACTTTTCCATTCATTTCATACATATTTATTCCTAAACCATCTTGTGAAATCATTATTTAATTAAAGAGATAATACACATCCTAGCAAATTCAATCCAGCCAAATGACATTGAAAGCATTGCAATGTACAATCACTATAAGCTGATGTGGAGGTGATATATGTCCGATGAAAGGCATTCAAAACTAGTAAATAAACTTGAGGCATTAAAAAAAGGATATGAGGATTGCCTTAATGGATTAACTCCTGAGCAAGCATTGAGAGGATCAGAATGGTCTGTTAGAGATCTCCTTGCTCATTCCACTGGAGGATTATATCAAACCATGACTAGACGTATTCTTACCGAAGACACTCCAGATTTTGGCAATAATAGCTTTGATATTAAGAAGTGGTGGGAACGAACTCTACAACGAAGCATTGATGATGTAACTCAAGCATATGAAACAGCAAAAAACTTGACCGAAGAGCAAATGAATCGTACTGGTATCCGGAATGGGGAAACAATAACTCCTATGGATACACTTGAAAACTGGGCTGAACATCTTGAGGAGCATTTTTTACAACTTCGTGATGAGGTTATTCCCAGAGAGCAAAATAAGAATTCTTGAAACGGAACGAGGGTATATCCATTCAAGGAGAAAAATATGTTAAAGATTTTCTTGTGGATTTGGAAAACGATATTACTTCTGATTGGTATTAATAAAAACCAATCAGAAAATAACGATACATCTTCCAATCAAGACTCTGAAGATCGAATCAAAATACTCGCATATGAAGTATTTAGGGAATTTCAAGAATCCCAACAAGCTCAATTTAAAACTCAGCAAGAAGCAATTCTAGCTGCAACACAAGCTCAGTTCAAAGTTCAACAAGAATCAAATAACAATGATCATGCACAAAGAAAAGCTTTAATTGATCAACAATACGAAAGTGTTGTTAAAGCCGTTCGCGAAACACAACGAGTTAATGTGGAAACAAATGCAAGTTTAAAACATCTTGGAGAAAACATTTCAGCACTTAATTCGCATACAACCAATCTTACTAACATACTCAACAATTCTCGTGCAAGAGGTCAATGGGGAGAACGTTTAGCAGAAGATATACTTCGGCAGCATGGCTTTATTGAAGGAGTCAATTACACCAAACAAACAGGGTTAGAATATGCATCAGGTCGCCCAGACATAACCTTTCTTCTTCCTACCGAACAAAGACTTCATATGGATGTTAAGTTCCCATTTGACAATTACATGCGATACATTAATGCAGAAACTGATACTGAAAAAGGATCCTTTAAATCTCTCTTTCTCACCGATGTAAAAAACCGAATCAAGGAAATTACAAGCCGTGAATATATTGATCCTGGTCAAAGCACACTTGATTACGTAATATTTTTTATTCCAAATGATAGTGTTTATACATTTATCTCCCAAGAGGATGACGAACTTTTTGAAAATGCTCGGCAATCTAGAGTGCTCTGCTGTTCTCCTTCTACAATACTTGCAGTTTTAGGAGTTGTTAGACAATCTCTGGAGAATTTCAACTTTAGCCAACGGGCAGACGAAATGCTTGGTGTAATAGGTGAGTTCAAAAAGCAGTGGGATGAATTTTTGAAAAGCATGGATACCGTGGGCACCAGACTTGATTCGACTCGAAAAGAATTCGATCTCATGGTAAATAGAAGGCAACGAGCACTTGATCGTCCAGTAAAAAAATTAGAAACAATGCGTTTAAATAATAATATCCCATTAATGGAGTCATCAAAGGAAGAAGAGTATAATTTTATTGAATCTGAACAAGCGATACTAGACGAACAACAAGACAAAGAATCGTCTTAAACCTACTCATCAAGAAAATTTGGTGGCCTTTTCTCTGCAAACGCTCTTAATCCTTCAATACCATCTTTCATGCCAATTAGATTCTGCTCAAGATTTTGAGCATAATTTAAAGCTGACGGAGGATCCATATAATACCCTTTATACAACATCTGTTTAACATTTCTCACTGACCTTGGGGCAAGGTAAACCATACGAGTTGCCCATTCCATCGCAGTATCCATTAGTTTTTCTGGAGATACAATTTGATTGACAAACCCCATCTCAAAAGCTCTCTGGGCTTCCATCTGCCCATCTCCCCATAAGCAAAATTCTAAAGCGTGCCCCAACCCCATTATCCGAGTTAATGGAGCCATTATTCCTGAGCCACCTTGGCCCCATTTTGCTTCTGAAACTCCAAATCGAGCGCCTTCTATCGCAATTCTAATATCACAATTCATTGCTACTAGAAATCCACCTGCAATAGCAGGCCCATTAATAGCACCAATTACCGGTTTCCAGAGATTAAGAGCTTCAGCAGCAGGAGAACCCACAGGTGCAGCAAATGGACTGGCAGGAACACTTTGAGGTTTCTCCCCTGCATCAGTTGCTTCACGCCTTTCTCGCATTTCTTTTAAATCAGCACCTGCACTAAATACTGTTCCAGAACCAGTTAATATTGCTACTCGTGCTTGTTTCGTATCCCTGAATTCTTGCCATATACGATTTAATTCTGGAATCATGCCCCCACCTAATGCATTTCGTCTTTCTGGGCGATTCATAGTAATTACCCAAATGCGTTCTTCATCTTTCTTTTCCACCAAAACTACAGGATCAGCCATATTTCACCTCTTAAAGTATCCTTTTATAGTTTGTATGTTTTATCGATGTTATATTTACACAGTACAATCTAAAGATAAATAGAATTTTTATTAATTTTGTAAAATCCTTATATGAGATATAATCTCCATATCACCAATCCTGTGGAGGATTCTCATAAACAAGAATTTTAAAGCGAAATTAATAGTCATGGTGATACTTAGCACTCCTTTTGCTCTGATTGCTTTTTGGACATTATTAAATTTTGCATTATCACTAGTTGAAAATTAAATTTAACTTCTTCATAAATATCCATCCAATAATACTTAGGAATTAAATTATGTTGGTTAAAGTCCAAGGAAAAGAAACTGTATTTTTTAATAAATTCACATTTCATTTCTATTATGGATGGATCATTGCAGCAGTTGTTTTTCTTGCTGAATTCACTACATCGGGAATGGGTGGATCCACAATATCTTTATTCTTTGAACCAATGCGACAAAGTTTAGGATGGTCGTTAACTGCATTAGTCGGTGCTGTTTCAGCTCAAAATATTGCTGGAATGATTACTGCGCCATTCATCGGGATATTGCTTGATAAATATGGAGCAAGACCAGTAATGTTTTTTGGTGCAATTTTTGCTGGAATCGGACTTCTTTTACTTGCAGGAGTAAATCATATATGGCAATTTTGGATTCTCTACGCTGTGGTTGCTGCTTTAGGAATGAATGAATTAGGGCGTCTTTCTGGCCCCGTCGTTGTAGCGAAATGGTTTGTTAAAAGACGAGGACGAGCAATGGCATTTGCAATGGCCGGAAATGGTGCGGGAGCAATGGTGATGTCACCCGTAATAGCATTATTAATTCTTGACGTCGGTTGGAGATTTACTTGGGCATTACTAGGGATCATTACATTGGTTGTTATGATCCCACCTGTATTAATATTCATGAAACGCCAACCAGAAGATATAGGCTTAAATCCTGATGGTGAAGAATTAATTGGAAATAATAACCATGATTCACTCATAACTGAAAAGTCACTTAGTGACCAAGAAGTTCAGTGGTCTGTCAAAGATGCACTAAAAAGTAAAACAATGTGGATCTTGGTTTTTTCCCTTAGTCTAATGAATCTACCGGTTATCCCTCTTGTTCTTCTTCAAGTTCCATTTTTTATTAATGAAGGAATGTCTGAACAAATGGCTAGTGTTATTTTCAGTTTAAGCTGGATAGCATTTACAATTTCTAGATTCATTTGGGGGTTTGCAACTGAACGTATTCCCGTCAGAATATGTCTTTCAGCAATGGCACTTTTTCGTTCAATTGGCGTAATACTTCTTGTAATTGTCCCATACCCATATAACATATTTCCTTTTCTCCTTTTGTCTGGCTTACTTGGTGGAGCAATGACAATCCTGATGCCGATACTCTTTGCTACATACTTTGGGCGAGCATCAACAGGTGGAATTCAAGGAAGCATGAGACCATTATTGGGTGTATCTCAACTTTTGGGTCCAATTATTGTAAGCTGGTACTTTGACCAAACAGGCTCGTTTAATATACCATTTTTTGTAGCTGGGGTTTTAGGTCTAGTAGGTACAGCAACTACATTACTTGCTAAACCTCCTGTTCATAACAATAAAGGTTAGCCAATATGGCAGACGATTCAGAAATTACAAAATTCTTACAAAATCTCAAATCCGAAACAGATGAATGGGTCAATGAAAATATTATCTCTTCAGCCCAACAACAAATTATACTTGATCGATATCCTTACACGAGTTTTAAAAGTTCTCAAGGAAAAAATTATTCCAGACTGGTAACTATCTTAGCGACATTGGGAGCAGTTGCTACAGGACTTGGTGCAATTCTTTTCATTGCTGGCAATTGGGAAAATATGCCTTTGATAGGAAAACTGCTCCTTGCTGTTATAACTATCATAGGAACTAACCTAATTGGATATTGGATTAAATATATCAAAGATATTCCTAGGATAGGGAATTCATTTTTTTTTCTTGGGGCAATATTGTTCGGAGGAAGCACTTTTCTTGCTGCACAAGCATATCACCTTGAAGCAAACAATCCAGACTTGTTATTCTGGTGGTTAGCCGGGGTGCTTCCTATTGCATATCTAACCAAAACCAGGTCAGTATTTATTCTTTCAATTGTCATTCTATTCGTCTGGCCAGGATGGAAAATTTTTGATTCTGATGCCACTGCTCAAATACTCATACCAATCTATTTAGCAATAGGTACTTCAACCTATGTAATAGGTAAAATACATAGAGAAAGAATTATTCCTCATTCATTTGGCATAACGCTGATTTTTACTGGAGTCATAAGTATATTTGCATCAATATATCTCTTGTCATTTCCTGATATTTGGAGAGATATGTGGAGTGATTCACAAAATCTATTCAATGATAACCTATCATTACTACTTCTTACCTGTTTAACACTGATGTTTATTATTTCATTGTTACTAATCCTCACTATAAAACCCATAAATACATTACTAATTATGAATAAAAAACTTCAATATTATGAATTATTTATTTTATTTGTCTTATGGGCTTCAGCATTTCTAGTATTCCTTAATCCTCACTTTAATAATAGCGAGATTCTTTTCTCCATATTATTCAATCTGATTTATTTGTTACTAGCTGTTGCAACAGTTTTTTATGGAATTTTCCTCAAGCAGGGATCAATATTAAATCTTGGAATTATCGCATTTTCCTTCCTCTTGTTTACACGGTATCTAGATATATTTTTGGGGTTACTAGGTACCGGACTATTTCTTTTGTCTATAGGACCTGTATTAATAATAATTGGTTTCACAATAGAAAAAATGAGAAGAAAAATTTTACTAAATTTTTCAATTACAGGAGATCAGTCCAGTGACTAAACGTGCTAAGAATATTTTCCTTCTCATTATAGTAATTCAAATCTTTTCAATACTTGGGTTTTCTTTTTCACAAGAAATCATACTTCGTACAGGTGAAGAAGTTATTTTAGAAACAACCCCAGTTGACCCAAGAGATATCTTTCGTGGGGAATATGTAAATCTTAGATATGGAATTTCTACGTTAACATCCGATCAATGTTGCTTTGAATTCCTTGAACATGATCAACGAGAAGAAGTAGACTACGGTCAAACAATTTATGTTTATTTAGAACCTTTTGAAGAACAATGGATTGCAAACAAAGCTTCAACATCAAAAAAAGGCAAGTCTAATCCAGCACATGTACTGATCAGAGGTAAGATAACATCTATTGAATCCAATTGTCCTAATACAATTCCAGATGAAACGTGTAAAGAGAAAGAATATTCTATTGACTACGGAATCGAAAACTATTTTGTACCTGAAGGTAAAGGTCAAGAAATAGAGCAAGCTAACGAACTCAAGGTAATTGCAAGAGTTAATTCCAGAGGAATAGCAAAAATAAGTAATTTGATAGTCAACGGTGAACTATGGAAATAAGATTCAATCAAACAATGGCTTCACTTTAGATGCAGCTATCTTAGCTTTTGATCGAGCAGATTCAATTGAGTCTGATATTGCGAGAACAACCCCAAGACGCCTATGTCCTGATATATCCGGTTTTCCAAATAATCTTATATTAATATCCGGATCTTCAAGAGCTCCTTCAAGATTTTCGAATCGAATATCATTTGAATTACCTGAATAAACAAGTGCATTTGATGCTGATGGTCCCAATTGGAAAATTTCAGGTAATGGTAGCCCAAGAATAGCTCTGACATGCAGTGCGAACTCAGAATAGTTTTGCGAAATCAAAGTAACCATGCCTGTGTCATGAGGTCTTGGAGATACCTCACTAAATAAAACATCATCATCCTTAATAAATAGCTCTACTCCAAAAATCCCCCATCCTCCAAGTGCTGAAGTAACCTTTTCTGCTATTGTTTGGGCAGTTATTAATACGTCTGATTTCATCGGATGTGGCTGCCATGATTCACGATAATCTCCATCTATTTGAATATGCCCAATCGGTGGGCAAAAACTTGTCCCATTTCTATGACGAATTGTTAACAGAGTAATTTCATAATCAAACTCAACAAATCCCTCCACAATAACTCTGGAAGCATTCCCGCGTCCTTCTTTAACAGCAATTTCCCATGATTTATTTATGTCAAGTTCATTTCTAGCAACAGACTGTCCTCTTCCGGAAGAGCTCATTACTGGCTTTATTACACATGGAAATCCTATTTCATTTGCAGATGCTATACACTCATCTAAAGTATCTGCAAATCGATATGGAGAAGTTGCTAAGTTAAGAGTTTCTGATGCTAATCGTCGAATCCCTTCGCGATCCATTGTTAAACGGGTAGCAGTAGCAGTAGGTATGACGTTAAAACCAATTTTTTCTAATTCTACCAGAACTTCAGTGGCAATTGCCTCCACTTCAGGAACAATATAATCAGGTTTTTCAATATTGATGACATCTCTTAACGCAACCGGATCAAGCATAGAAATAACATGTGACCGATGAGCAATTTGCATGGCAGGAGCATTGGCATACCGATCAACAGCAATTACTTCCAAACCTAATCTCTGAGCTTCAATACATACTTCTTTACCCAACTCACCAGAACCTAAAAGTAATAAACGAGTTGCTGATCGTGAAAGTGCTGAACCTAGTATAACCATAGAAGTCCTGTCATTGATAATTTAACCATCACAAATGTTTACCAGGAGTATTACATTGTCCGTACATTTCAAATGAGTGATCAGTAATTTCAATTCCATGAGTTTCACCGATTTTTTCAATTAAGCTAGTGATCATTACTTCAAGTTCATTATCAAGATCAATATCAAAAACTTTTTCACATGACTCACAGTAAAGATGATGATGATGCTCATCTTGATCATCTGATAACTCAACCATTAATTTCTGATCTGGTGCAGAAAAAGTTTTTACTAATTTAACATCTAATAAATCAGCGACAACTCTATATAATGTTGATAATGCAAGACCATTCTCCGAACGTGAAACAATATTTTCTATAGAAATAGGTCCATTTTCTTCAGATAATATATCTAATACTTGCAAGCGTGGATTGGTTACAAATAAACCATTTCGTTTCAATAATAATGTCAAACTTTCTCTATCCATTATCATATTTTATCCCTGAAACTCCTCCTCGACAATAAAATTTTCTATTTTTGAGAATCATTCTCATTTTTCTTGACATTTGTTTAATGAATATGTACATTATTTAAGAATGAGAATCATTCTCATAAATATACTATTAGGAATTAAAATGAAATCACTAAAAATATCTCTTTTTATTACGATTATTGCATCTCTAATTGTTTCGTTATCAGCATGCAATTCCAATGAACCAACAGATTCGAAAAATACCCTAACGACAGTATCCGCATCTATCTTCCCTATATACGATATAGCTAAACAAATTGGAGGAGATAAGATTCAAGCACACCTTCTGATCCAACCTGGTGAATCTCCTCATACTTTCGAACCTACCGTAACAACAAAGAAGAACATCAGCAATTCAAATACCGTATTCGTGGTTGGACACCTACTGGATAATTGGATCGAGAACCTTGTTGATGACAAATCTAAAGTCGTGGTTGTAGACAAAAATATTTCCCTTATGAGATACGAAGATGACGACCATGATGAACATGAAAAAGATCATGCCTCCCATGATAACCATGATGACCATGACAAAGATCACGACGACCATGACAAAGATCACGACGACCATGACAAGGATCATGACGACGACCATGACAAGGATCACGACGACCATGCCGGTCACGCTCATGGCGAATTCGACCCACACTACTGGCTTTCACCAAGCAACGGCATTCAAATAGCATTTAATATAAAAGAAGAACTTAAACGGTTAGATTCAAATAATTCTGATTACTATGAAAACAATTATAAAATCTTTAAATCAAGCATTGAAAATCTTAGGGATCAATTACTTGATCAATCACGTACTATTCAAAATGCTCCGTTTGTAACTATGCATGCTGCATGGGAATATTATGGGAACGCATTTAACCTAAACATTGCAGGATCATTTGAACCAGAAGCTGCTGAAGAACCTACACCAAGATATCTTAAAGAATTACAACACACTATAGAAAAAGAAAACGTTAAGGTAATATTCTCAGAACCTCAACTTTCAATTTCATCACTTTCTGCATTTATTTCTGACAATGGTCTTGGTATTGGAATCCTTGATCCATTAGGTGGATCAGAAGATAATGACTCTTATCAGAAAATCCTTCAATACAACATGGACGTTTTAAGAGAAAAACTTGAGGAATAATTAATCATATGAGTAGTTCAATAACCATTAAACAATTCACAAATGAAAATATAGTCGAATGTCAAGATCTATCAATTGTGCTAGACAGGGTGGAAGTTCTCAACAATGCATCATGCTGCATCCCAAGGAATGCTCTTACCTTCCTTGTGGGAGAAAATGGATCAGGTAAAACTTCACTAGTGAGAAGCATATTAGGTCTAACACCTACTAATAATGGTGTAATATCAATACAGAATATAAATGGAAAAGCACCTGTATTTGGATATGTTCCCCAAAAAATTGAATTCCCCAAACATTTACAAATGACCGTAGGAGAATATCTTCAATATAGTGCTAATGTGCCTATAAAACAGATTAAAACTACTCTTCAACAAGTGGATTTTCCAGAATCACACATTGAAAAAAGGATAACAGAATTATCAGGTGGGCAAATTCAAAAGCTGCTACTTGCTGCAGAGTTATATAGAAGTCCCGATATTCTTTTTCTTGATGAACCACTTTCAAATGTTGATGATGCAAGTGAACGTCATATTATAGATGTAATAATGGAAATCAAAAACCAAGGAGTAACCATTGTAATTATTACTCATGACTGGCAAATGATTTCAGTTTATGCAAATCATGTTATTTGTCTGAACAAAAATATCATTTGCGAAACTTCAGAAAGTTGCATTTGCAGGAATTCTTTATCAAAAATAAACATTCAAACTATTCAAAAGGCCACACCAGACCCAAACTCTGTTCATGATGGATACTGCTATATCCAGAACATTTAATAAATATGGATATGCTATGAAATTGAATATTAATTTTGAAATTTAGTAGAGGATAAGCAAAAAATGGATCTGTTTGAGGTAATTACCATACCATTTATGCAAAGAGCATTCTTAGGATCAATAATGCTTGCTATTCTCTTCGGATTGTTTGGCACTTTCATTGTACCAAGAAAATTAGGCTTCATGGCTGATGGTATAAGTCACGGATCTCTACTTGGAATTGCAGTTGGAATATTTATTGGAGTATATCCAATAATATTTGCCATTATTTTAGCTGCTATATTTGGCTTTTTACTTGCGAGAGTTAATGATTATGGTCGAATTACTCAAGATGGCCTTGTAGGAATATTTCTTGCCGGTGGAATGAGTGGAGCAATCATTCTATTATCATTCATGCCTGGATATAGACCAGAACTTATGAGTTATCTTTTTGGAAATCTCTTATCTATTCAATGGATAGATATATATGGGTTAACATTGTTTTTTGTACTTACAATAATACTCTTCCGAATGCAGTGGAGATCACTAGTTATAACAACAATTCATACCGAATTAGCATATGTAATTAATTTGCCAGTTACGTTAAGTAAATATTTTCTTTTTATCGGAACATCAATAGCTCTCATTTGTGGTGTAAAACTATTAGGAATAATCCTTGTTTCTGCATTATTAATAATACCAGTTTTAACCGCTAATCAAATTGGACATTCATTTAAATCTACTCTTATAGGAACACAAATATGCGGAATTAGTTGTTCATTTATGGGTATTTTATTTGCATACATTCTTGATATTCCGTCAGGTCCATCAATTGCATTATTGCTAGTATGCATATTTTTATCAGCATATCTATATTCAAATGTAAAAAAACATACACAAGGAGTAAAAATATGAAATTTTACAATCTGAAACTTCGAAAATCTGTTGAGGTAGAATCAAAAGATATCACAAAAGTAACACTGAAGAATGGTCGTCCTGCAGCTAAAGCTACTGTTTCTATCGATGGACAGCAATACACAATGTTTAAAATATTGAGTAAAGCAGACGCAGACAAGCTATCCTAAATTAATATTTTCAAAAAGGATTATTTAATATACCCTTCTAGAAAATTCATTTCTAAGGGTGCCTATTTACTTGTCTGAATCCAAAATATTCCAAGAAAACGATCACATCAATCGTCCACGAATTTTCTATGGGTGGATAATTGTAATGGCTGGAATGGGAATTCACTTCTGGATAAGTTTTGCATGGATGTATGGCATTCAAGTATTTTTCAATCCAATTTTAAATACCTTCGGTTGGAGTCGTGCAGCAATTTCTGGAGCTTTTTCTTTACAGCGACTTGAAGGAAGCATAATCACTCCTATTGAAGGTTACTTGGTTGATCGTTTTGGGCCTAGAAAAATGGTATTATTTGGAGTTTTTATTGTTGGATGTGGATTAATATCCATGTGGAAACTTCAAAACATCTATATGTTTTATGTATGCGTTCTTACAATATCATTAGGTGTAAGTGCGAGCATAGGAATTCCTCGAAATTGGGCAATTGTGCAATGGTTTAAACGATTACGCGGACGTGCTCTCGGAATAGGTGCAACTGGAGCAGCTTTCAGTGGTCCTATGACTTTCATTTTAGTAATTCTTGTTGAATGGATAGGATGGGAAAAATCGTTTCTAATACTTGGAATCTTGACATGGTTGATTTGTCTTCCTCTAGGGTTTCTTTATAGAGGAAAACCAGAAGAATATGGACTCTTACCGGATGGAGATTCGCAAAAATCACAAAACGATAACCCATTAATAACTAGAAAACAATCAAATGAAACTTTAACTCAAGATGGAATGACCCCTATCCAAGCACTTAAAACCAGAGCCTTTTGGACTTTAGTATTGATTTTTGCCTTCCAAACAATGGGAGTAAGTGGAATGCTAATACATCAAGTTCCTTACTTTGAAAGTGTAGGATTTAGCAAACAAGAATCAGTTTCAGTATTAGCAATGTTCACAATGCTAAGTTTAATAGGTCGAGTAGGGGGAGGATGGCTATTTGACTTTGTTGAAAAAAGGTTTTCACTTGCTCTACTCATGCTCAGCCAATCAATAGCATTCATAATTCTTGCCAACATTACTTCATATTGGCAAGCTATCCCTTTTTCACTATTTTTTGGAATGTCCTTCGGAGGAATGATGCCTGCAAGAGGAGTTATGATAAGCACTTACTTTGGAACACGATACTTTGGAACAATTCAGGGGTTAAGTCAGTCTGCTACAGTAATCAGTGGAATGATCTCGCCATTACTCATGGGCTACATGTTCGACATTTACGGAAGTTACATGGGAGCAGTCTATGTAATCGTTGTATGCTCAGTTTTAGGAATCCCTCTTTGTTTTAGTTTAAAGAAAACTTAGGAATTTTTATTTTTGTTAAAACCGAGTGTCTTTTCTGCACCTTCGGCAATAGCATGAAGTTGTTGCTCTGAAAGCCCTTCTACAGATATTGCCATAACATTTTGTAAATTATATATAACAACAGGATTTTCGAGAACAAATCCATGAGGTGTCTCTGGATTAAATGCATCATCAATTCTTGCGATAGTTCTTGCTATCAATTCTTGAACCTCATCCTGAGAAGGTGGAATAGCATACGTATGTCTTGATATTTCCCCACTCACAAGCTTCACCGAAATAATAAGTGTGATTGGAAACCCACCTTCAGCACTTATCGATACACTTGGTAATCCACCTACCACGTTATTCCTCCTTACAAAATTCTATTCAGTACAATGCTAGGTATTTATAAAAAATATTGCAATAGTTATTGCATTTTATCAAATCAACCATAGAAACAGTTACGTGCTATACTCATTAACACAATGTAATTAACTCTATTCTCTATATAAAATTCAGTAGTGCAAAATATTAAGTGAATTTATGCAATTATACTCCCAAAAAAATATTTATTATGGATGGATAATAGTTGGTGTTGTATTTCTTTCTACAGTAGCATCAGCTATTCAACTCAATCCAACAATAGGTGTATTTGTTACACCTATCACAGCAGAATTTGGATGGTCAAGATCAGAACTTGCTGGAGCAGTAACAATAGGCACAATATTTGGTGGAATTCTTGCTATATTAACTGGTCGAATTGTGGACAAATTTGGACCAAGATGGGTTTTATTTTCTGGATTCCTTATCCTTGGATCACTATTAATTGGACTAGGAAATATTCAAAATCTTTTTCATTTTTACATAATTACTGTCATCTCAAGAATGGTTCTCCAAGGAGTTATAAATATAACTTGTCAAACAATTGTAACAAAATGGTTTATACGGCTTAGGGGTAGAGCTGTAGCAATCGCCACAGTTGGGGAACGGGTTGGAAACGGAATTGTACCATTTTTAACGCAAATTATCATTATTACACAAGGCTGGAGAACTGCTTCATGGGTAATAGGTATAATGGCATGGACAATCACACTTGGACCTACTGCACTTTGGCTTAGAAGGTCACCACAGGATATGAACCTTTTACCAGATGGTGACTCAAAACCAGCTCAAATAAAATCAAAATTTGAATATTCTCTTTCTGATGCTTTCAAAACAAAATCTTTCTATCTTTTAGGTGCTGCTTTTAGTGTTGCAAGTTTTATAGATACCGGTATTAATTTTAGCTTAAATCCATATCTAATAGACCAATCATTAAGTGAAAAAAATTCTGTAACTGTCATAGCAATATGGGCTTTCTCAGGTATTGCAGGTTCACTAATAGCAGGAATTTTAGCAGAACATTTTAAAAACCAAATCATTGTACTTTGTTGCTATATTGGACTTGCAATGGGAATTTTACTCCTTATTTCCGTCAATTCATTACCGTCTGGAGTAGCATTCGGAGTCACCCATGGAGCATTTTTTGGTGCTGCAGTTTTAATGCAACATGTGATACTGGCACAATATTTTGGCACAAATTCAATTGCCACAATACGAGGGGCTATTGCTCCTTGGCAAATGGCCGGAAATGCTTTTGGGCCACTTGCAGCCTCAATTGTTTTTGATGCCACCGGTAGCTACATAGCAATCTTTCGAACCTATTTGGCATTATTAGTTTTAATTATAATTGCAATATCTTTATCTTCCCCGCCATCAAAAAATTAACTACTATAATTTACTAAAGTGATAAAAATTACCTTAAAGAATTGAGATGCTGATTTATAACCACAAAATTCTAAAGGAGGGATGATGGAACATGAAAGTGTAGTTCAATGGGTATATGCTTCAAAAGATAATGAGGAATTAGCAAATCGTTATAACCAATGGTCAAAAAGTTATGATAACGATCTTGCAAGAGATTTTGATTGGAAAGGACATATTCTTTGTGCAGACACACTTACACAATATGTAATGCAAAATGAAACAATTATTGACGTAGGATGTGGGACAGGGCTTTGCGGAACTGAAATGGTTAATAGAGGTTATTCAAGCATTGATGGATTCGATCTTTCTGAAGGAATGTTAAATGAGGCCCGTTCCCTTAATATATATAACGATTTACGCAAAGGAATATTAGGCGAAACACTTGAATACGACTCAAATTCCTATGATGCAGCTGTTGCAGCTGGGGTATTTTCTCAGGGACATGCTCCAGCAAGCGGATGGGATGAAGTGGTCCGAATAATTAAACCAAACGGTCATTTCATTCTAACTATTAGAGCAGATAGTTATGAACTTCTCGGTTTTAAAGAAAAGCACCAAGAACTTATTGATTCCAAAAAAATTGAATTATTAGAAAGTTCTCCCCCTATGCAGTTGCTACCCAAGGGTGAACCAGACGTACATCATATCATCCGGGTTTATAAAGTTTTGAAATAAATTTATTTTTCCTGAACCGAACTTTACTTAAGAGATAGTACACATATTTTCCACTAATCAAACACAACAAGAAGTATAGATATTATAAGAAGTAATACACCAAACGTTTCAATTCTTGAAATTTTTTGATGAAAAACAAACACTGTAATTGCTAATGAGAAAATCAACTCAATTTGTCCTACTGCTCGTACGGGAGCAGCTGTATACAAGGCAAATGCCGAAAACCATGATGCAGTAGTTATCGCTGCAAAAAAACCAGCAGTTATCCCTGGTTTCCATAACTTTAATACGGCTATTAGTTCATTTTTTCGATACATCATTAAATATACAATCATAACAATTGCTTGCCCTACGACGGCAATCGCTGCTGTAGTAGTTGCACGAAACAAAAAATCTCCCGACTCTAAACTATTAACAGCTAGTCGAAAGGTAATTACGCTAACAGCGAGTGTAATTGCAGATAATAGTCCAATAAATGTTGAGTAGGATTTCAAACTCAAATAAATATCTTTTGCAGAAAAAATACTGCCCTTTAGGGACAAAAAAATCATAGCTATAGTGCCAAATATAATTGCTATGCCAAATTGAAAATTTATCATGGAAGAGAGCATAATTGCTTCTATGATTGCAGCAAAAAGCACCTCAGTTTTTGAAAATGCTATTCCTACCAAAAAATTCTTGTAACTAAAAAGTTTTACTAGAAATACTGTAAAAGTAATTTGAGCAATTGCTCCAAATGTCATCCATACAAAAAACCATGTATTGAAAGATGGAAACGCATTTTCGCCACCACCATAAAAAACAAGACTAAACCATAACCAAGCAAAAGGAATGGCATAGATAAAACGAATAGCTGAAGCTCCATAATCACCTAAAGGACCCTTCATATGTCTTTGAATGGCCGTACGAATCGCTTGAGAGAGAGCAGCTAATATAGCTATCGGAATCCAAAGTTCCATTAATATCAAACCTGAAATAGAAATAATTTTATTGATAAAATAATTCGTTCAACAAAGAAATTGATTAACTGAAGAACAGAAATTTAAGTGATCTTGTGATCCAATTAATATCTTCTTTCCATCTATCAAGGTCAATAATACACCATAATTACCATGAACATTGTAAGCTTTTCCTTTTGGACCATATCGGATCCCCCATCCACCATAATCACGAAGAGGATTGTAGGTAATTGACTCAGCTTTAGTTATTTCACTGAACGGTAAAACAATCCAATTTATGTGTAGATATCGAAACCGAAGAAATATTCCACCAGATCGCACTTGGGTATCCAATCGAATCAGAAATATCCATAACGGAAACACTACAATAAAAAACAGCCATATTAAAATAACGAACAAAAATTGAATCGTAGTAAAATTATCAGTGTTCGCAGATATCAATACTGGAAATATGAAAATAAATAGAATTGATTCCACCATCAATATAATGCCCCATAACCATTTTTGACGAAAATATTGAGTTTCGAAGTAGGATGCTAGTTCGCAATTCATCTCGCAAGTATACCAAATATCTCTATATTATTCCCTTATTATTTTCAACAATCATACTTATAGTATCTATATATCCGATATACATTATTATATAATATCGATTGACTCGATATTATATTTTCCGTAAACTATACATAAATCCATCCAGCATAGAAAGGTGAGAAATGATAAATATGATTCAGCCAGCAAAGCAATATCAGGCAACTTTGAATTCTTCAAGTGTCAAATATTCTTATCTACCTCGACAAGCATTCCGTGCTACTGAAATCCTTATAAACGTAATTGGGGGAATCAATGGTTAATATATTTTCTTCTGAAAAACCTTATTTATACAGGAGTAATCAATTCGAAAACTACTATTCACGCCTTATTACAGCAACTAGTGCTGGACTTCCAAATTTTATAGAATCGAAAAAAGATTTTATCCAATCTCTGGACCTTTCACTTAACATCCAGATTAATATCGTATAAAGGAAAATTATTATGACAAATCAACATTCAAATATTAATACAATAAATAAATTAATGCATTACAGCATTTGCGGAACTTGTTCTGGAGAAATGATGTATCTTTGCGATTGGCCTGAAAATGGTATATTGCGATGTGTTCAGTGTGGAGAAACACGAAATCTCGAATTCAAAAATTCTATAAATAAGACGAATGTAGCCTAGTTAAAAAATTATTTTTTTCTGTGGTATAAAGAAAAGATAAATATTAAACAACCTACAATCCAAGTGAACCCGACTAAGAAATTAAGAATATCTTTGTTTGCTATTGCAGGAATTATAAATAATAACCCACATAAAAAAAACATTAGCCATCCATATATTTCGAAATTTTTAAACATCATAATCTTCCCCTGATTAGATTAAATCATATTTCGAAAAATCATTAACTCCACATTCACGTAAAACTTCCATATCTGACAAAGTATTCCCTGTATATTTTTTGGGATCCTTGGAAATAATTTCAAACACAGCATCAGCAAAACGTTGAGGGGATTGATCATCTGGATTGACGCGCCCCATGGCTATCATCCCTTCTGTTCTTAGGCTGCTTCCTTCAGGCCATATAGTATTTACTGCAATATCATAAGTACTGAACTCCTTTGACATACTTAAAGAAAGTAGAGTTGACGCATGTTTAGATAACGTATAAGGGCCGGTTATATTTCCACCAATTTTTGGTGAGACATTAAGTATATGCCCTTCACCTTGTTGCTTCATTGAAGGAATTACAGACTTTACTAATGATGCTAATCCGCGAAAATTTAGACCCATGAGTATATCCCATTTTCCTAAGTCAGTAGACTCAATTCCACCTTGAAAATTTGCTGCAGCACAATGTATTAATATATCAATGCGGTTAAATTCATTAAGCGTTTTTTCAACAAGGGAAGTTACATCATCATCTAAAGTAACGTTGCACTTAACAGGCAACACAGACCCGCCTTCAGCTATTATCTCATTTGCAGTCTGCATAATAGTTCCTCCTATACGCGGATGAGGAGATTCAGTTCTTGCAGCAAGGACCACTTTGACTCCATTTCTAGCTAAAGTCAGGGCAATAGCTTTACCCAATCCACGGCTACTGCCAGTAATAATTGCAACTTTTCCGTTCAGGTCCATGTGTCACTCTCCAAATGATAAAATTAGTGTTATAATGGCATAATATGAGGAATATTTCACATATTCATACGTCAATAAATTTTGGCCTTTAGTTACCAATTCATTATGGCTATATGCTACTAAATTATTCTTGCTAGGGGTTTACAATTGATTAGTGTAGTTCCAGGACCATTTTCCACAAAAGGAAAACAAGAAGCGGTCCAAAAAGAAGTTAGAGAAAATTACGAAACATATTTTGCCAAAGCCGCAAAAACGAGGCTCTGGTTCCCAGATAAACTTCCTGAACGCAATCAAATGGCAGACTATGGGCATTTGATAACTGAAGATACCAAAGAGATTCTGCTTGGCTTCCTCGGAGTTGAATCAATTGTTGATGACTACGTATACAGTGGTTTGAAAGCAGCAGGCGACAGTCTTTCCACAAAAGAATTATACATCCAGTGGGGATATGAAGAACGTCGACACGGACAAACATTTCGACATTCCCTGATAGATTCTGGCCTTTACTCCCAGGAATTCATTGATAAATTTCTGCATGAAACATTAGAACATCATTGGACATTCGAAGACCAAACTGGCTACGAAGAAACCCCTTTACTTGGAGCAGCATATGCCATTTTTCAAGAACGTCAAACCAGAAGAAATTACACCTATACACGAATACAAATATGGGAAGAATATGGAAGTCCTTGTGACGCAAATGGTAAACGAATATTCCCAGCAATTGCTGGGGCTATAAGATTTCCTGAGATTGATGAGGGAGCACATGAGGCGAATTTTACGAATATTGTCAGGATCTACATGAAATACTTTCCCGATCTCGCTCTAGATGCACTGGTCAAAGTTTCAAAAAACTACCAAATGCCTGCAGTGCAAATGCCCAACGCAGAAAGATTTATTCAGTGCATTCTTGCAACTAAAATGGGAGATGCGAGAAAAATTATCAGTGAGATTATGAACCCTGCACTGGAGAAAATGGGCTTGGAAAATAGGCAAGCACTTAGAAAAGCTGTAAAAAACTTCAACCTCTTACCTGAGAATGCAATAGTAAATATCGAAGGTAGATTCAAAAGTGGCATTAATCCAGATGATGACACACCAATTTATACCATGAAACCTAACGGTGAATTTATATTAACTGATAACTAAATATTGTATTTAATAACACCTAAGAAAATGTTGACTATATAAAATAATACTAGTAGAGTTAACCTCAATATGAAAAGTAGGAGATGATATTGAATATATCGCGAACATCAGATCTTATACTTTGCTCTTGTTGTAGTTCACTATATATATGGCCTGAGGCCTACTTTAAGGAGGTGTTTTGATATAGACCAAACACAATTACCGAACAAAACAAATATGTTAAGTAGTGACCTCAAATGAGGTCTTTTTTTTATTTATTTTTATCAATTAATCAAGGAGTAGAAAATGAAATTTTACAACCTAAAACTTCGAAAATCAGTTGAGGTAGATTCAAAAGATATTTCAAAAGTGACACTCAAAAATGGTCGCCCAGCCGCAAAAGCTACTGTCTCAATAGACGGACAAGAATACACAATGTTTAAAATATTAAGTAAAGCCGATGCGGACAAATTATCCTGAATCAACATTTACAAAATAATATTTCAATTTGATATGAAAATAGGAGATCATATGAGTATACGTTTAGGTGATGATGCACCAAATTTTAAAGCTGTTACAACTGAAGGAGACATAGATTTTCATGAATGGGCTGGGGATTCCTGGGTAATTCTTATGTCCCACCCAGCAGATTTCACACCAGTCTGCACAACTGAACTTGGCAGGGTAGCTTCATTGGGAGAAGAATTTAAACGAAGAAATGCAAAAACAATTGCAATCAGTGTAGATCCTGTTGATTCCCATTCAGGCTGGATTGGGGATATCAATGAAACCCAAAATACCCAAGTAAAATTTCCTTTGATCGCAGATCCAAATCGTGAAATTGCAGACCTATACGATATGATTCACCCAAATGCAGACAACACAAATACCGTTAGAACACTCTTCATTATTGGACCAGACAAAAAAGTAAAACTCAGTCTCACATATCCTCCGTCTACTGGGAGAAATTTTCAAGAAGTTTTGAGAGTTCTAGACTCGCTTCAACTAACTGCTAATTATCAGGTTGCTACACCTGCTGATTGGAATCATGGAGAAGATTGTGTAGTAATTCCAGCAATTAAAACTGAAGATATTCCTGCAAAATTTCCGAAAGGATATACAGAAGTCAAACCATACTTGAGAACTACACCTCAACCAAACATCTAGTAGAATTAGATTGATTCAGCTACAGTAGCAGGCACCATGGGCAAATGGAATGTTGCAGGGGATTTAGATTCAATATTGGTAATTATATTATTACCAACCTTAATTCTAACGACCCTCTGGGCAATATTTCGGGCATAACATTATCTCGAAAAGAAATTAATCTCAGACTCAATTAAATTATATGTTGATTAAAGCACTAGCAGAGTTGTCTATAACAACTCTGCTAGTGCTTTAATCAACGAATCTCTTCATGTAATAGAAAATAATTCAATATGTCTAAATAGACGTAATATATTATTTCAAAGTAATAGTATCCAATATCAAAATTTACAATTATTATTCTCCACAATAAATATACTTATTTACAAAAGAGAGGGGACGTTAATATGGCAATCTATGAATTTGAAGGAAAACGTCCAAAAATTGGCAAAACATCTTATATCCATCCTAGTGCAGTAATTATTGGAGATGTAGAAATTGGTGAAGGATGCTGGATAGGTCCCAATGTTACTCTCCGTGCAGATGAAAATCAGATTCGAGTCGGGGATTTTTCTAATATTCAAGACAACAGCGTAATTCACGGCCGTACTACATTGGGTAAATATTCTCACCTCGGCCACGCTGTTAGACTTCATGGTGCTACCCTTTCCGAACATGTTTTAGTAGGAATCGGAGCAATAATATTGGATGGAGCGACCGTTGGAGATTGGTGCACAATTGCAGCAGGAGCTGTCGTTGCTCCTAGAGCTGAGATTCCCGAAAGAAAAATGGTCATGGGTGTTCCCGGTGCTATCGTTGGTACAGTTCCTTCTAACAGGGAAGACAATTTTGATTGGTCACATAACTCAGGATATCTAAGCTACCCGAAACGATATCCTATCGGACTTAAAGAGATTTCATTGGATGAAGTCACATTAGAGTAAGAACACTAGAATTGAGGTAGAGATGAATAATCATACAAACCTACATACTTCTATCGATAATGATGCTATTCCAATCAAAATCGATGCAGTTATTACTGGTGCGGGTTTCGCTGGCATGTACATGTTATATAAACTCCGAAACCTTGGCCTTTCTGCATGCATTATTGAAGCTGGTAAAAACGTTGGTGGTACTTGGTATTGGAACCGTTATCCAGGAGCTCGATGTGATGTATGGAGCATGGAATATTCATACCAATTCTCTGAAGAACTTCAACAAGAATGGGAATGGACTGAAAAATACGCCACACAACCTGAAATTCTTAGATATGCAAACCACGTTGCTGACCGGTTTGATTTAAGAAAAGATATCTATTTTGGGAATAGAGTACATTCGGCAATTTTTAACGATGATTCAAATAACTGGTCCATAAAGACTGATTCTGGATTAGAATTTCTTGCAACATTTTGCATTATGGCTACCGGATGCTTATCCTCAGTTAATCAACCCCATTTTCAGGGAATCGATAACTTTAAAGGTGAAATATATCACACTGGTAACTGGCCTCACCATAGCGTCAATTTGTCAGATAAAAGAGTAGGGGTTATAGGAACTGGATCATCCGCGATACAAACAATTCCAGAAATCGCAAAATCAGTTAAGAATTTATTAGTTTTTCAAAGGACAGCAAATTACACAATACCAGCTCACAATGAATTTTTTACACCCGATTTTATAAAAGAAATCAAATCTGACTATAAAGGTCTTCGGGAACGAGGAAAAATGAGTAGAGGAGGCACTGCAATACTTGAACTTAATGAAGTAAATGCAGTGGATGTCACTCCTGAAATTCGAGAAAAGGAGTTTGAGAAAAGATGGCAAGCAGGTGGAGTATCATTTATGGGAGCATTTCAAGATTTGGTTGTGAATCCTGATTCCAACAAAACTGCTGCTGATTTTGTCCGTAAAAAGATTCAGCAAATAGTCATAGATCCTGATATAGCTGCCCTTCTTTCACCAAAAAATATTATTGGTTGTAAACGATTATGTGTTGATACAGATTACTATGAAACTTTTAACAGAGAGAATGTAAAGCTTATTGATGTTAGCTCTGACCAAATTGAAATGATTACCCACGATGGGATAAAAGTCTCAGGAAATATTTATGCTCTAGATGTTATCATTTTTGCTACAGGATTTGATGCTATGACTGGTGCGCTTCTTAGTATAGATATAAAAGGAAAAAATAATCGTTCCCTTTCAGAAAAATGGATTAATGGACCTAGAACATACTTAGGATTACAAACTGAAGGCTTCCCAAATTTATTTACAATTACAGGACCGGGTAGTCCTTCTGTATTAAGCAATATGATGGTTTCTATAGAACAGCACGTGGAATGGATCTCAGATTGTATTTCATTCATGGATAGAGAAGGTTATACCAGTATTGAGCCTGAAATGGATTCTGAAGATAAATGGGTTAACCATGTTAACGACATTGCTGGGAAATCCCTGCGTTCTACATGTAGTTCATGGTACGTTGGTGCAAATATAGATGGAAAACCACAAGTATTCATGCCATATATAGGTGGTGTTCCCACTTATAGAGAGATATGCGAAAAAATTGTTGCAAATCAATATGAAGGATTTATATTGACCAAATGAGCAAAGGAGAGAGATATGGATATAACAAAAGAAACGATAAATAATGCTATTTCTGCATCAATTGAAGAAGTGAAAGCAGAAATTGACGGGGGCATACGATTATCACCATTTACTGATCCTGAAGTTCAGATGATACGCCAGCTAATTCAACGAACCTTGGAAAAACTTTTGACATAGAAATCAAACCAATAGGAGGATACTTAATGTCGCTGGAAGATTTTAGCTTAGACGGGAAAGTAGCGGTAGTAACAGGAGCAAGTAGAGGTCTTGGCAAAGCAATGGCAATTGCTTTGGGACGTGCAGGTGCAGATGTATGTGTTGTTTCTCGCAGTCAGGATCAGTTAGATAAAGTTGCAGAAGAAATAAGAGAACTAGGTGTTCGATCTATCGGAATCTCGGCAGATTTAACAGATTCTAACCAGGTAGACAACATGATTAATAGAACTGTTGATGAATTTGGAGCAATTCATATTCTGGTAAATAATGCAGGAATTGTACAAACTCCAGGAGGAAAATCAGATAGTGACGGAGGAGAAAGTCCTGCAGTAGATATAAGTGATGAAGAATGGCATCTAGGAATGGACACGAACCTAAGTAGCTGTTTTTATTGTTCTCGAGCAGCCGCAAAATATATGATTAAGCAAAAATGGGGAAGAATAATCAATATAACATCAGTTGCCGGTGTTCGAGGAACAAGAGGAAGTCCTATTTATTCTGCCGCGAAAGGTGGGATGGTGATGTTCAGTAAAGCACTTGCCCAACAATGGGCTCAAGATGGAATCACAGTGAACATCATCGCACCGGGATCATTTCCATGGCGTTTCTTTGAAGGAGTAACAAATGCTGATTTCGCTAACTTGAGGGGATCTCGAATTCCTATCAAACGTCCTGGTGATCCAAAAGAATTAGGACCTTTGGTTGTATTTCTTTCTTCCGAAGCTGCTTCCTATACAACAGGAGAACTCATTGTAGTTGATGGTGGTGCACTTGAAGCTGCTGCAGCTCCTGCTGGATACGTTTTCCCTGGCATAGGAACAATAAATTAACTTTATAGTTAGGAGGATTTCATGATTCTCGATGAATTTTTATTGAATGGACAAACTGCACTAGTAACTGGAGCAGGCTCTCCGAGCGGACATGCTATCGTTTCTGCACTGTCTGAAGCAGGTGCAGATATAATTGCAGTTGCAGGTATAAACACCTCTCTTGATACAGCAAGAGATTTAGTAACTCAACATAACAGAAAAATTATTACTCTAAACGGAAATCTTCAGGATGAAGACAGTGTTAAAGAAATCGTAAACGCTGGAATTAATGAATTTTCTAAAATTGACATTCTTGTAAACAACGAACAAATAGCATTCTCTAAACCTATAATGGAGATTTCTTCTGATGAGTGGCAAAAAGTTGTTGATACAAATCTTTCTACGGCTTTCTTGTTTTGCAAGTCAGTTGGTTCCCACATGATTGAAAATCAACAAGGGAAAATAGTAAATGTTGCATCCGGAATGGGAGAAAGAGGTTTAGAAAATAGCTCATCATATTCAGCCACAATGGCTGGTATTATTCAATTAACTTCTGCTTTATCAGTAGAATGGGGACCACATGGGATAAAAGTTAATGCAGCAGGACCTGTATGGTTTAATAAAGAGGAAGGACAAGAAGATGTCGAGGACTCAGTTCTGCGATATATCCCAATGCGTAGAAAAGGCAATTGGTATGAGTTGGGTCGAATGGTCATATTTTTAGCATGTGATGGATGTCATTTCCTCACTGGTAAAACCATATTTCTAGATGGTGGAGTTCTTTCTCATGCATAAAAAAATTTCTATATCCGATATAATGTGATCTCAGGAGGTCTGGATATGCTAAATCAATCAGAACGCAGAATTCTTATAGATAAATTAATCAACAATAGGGAAATATTGTTAGATCTAATACAAAATTTTTCCAACGATCAATTAGTTAACAGGAAACAAGATGGAGATCGAACACCAAAAGGCATGCTTTTTCATATTGCAGATACAGAAAATAATTACGTTTGGAATTGGGCAAAGCGATCTAGGGATGAAAAAAAACCAGACTTGAGCAATATTCCGAATGAATCAAATTCAAATACTACTACTCAACTCTTCGAAGAAGCCAATGAATGGGATACAGATTTACTAACTGAGAAACTAAGGGTAATACGTGAATCCACTCTTCGTTTCATAGCTGAAACCAATGACGCAGAATTTGATTTATTAGGAAAAAATTCCCCATTCGGAGATCTGACGGTTCATCAATTCTTAAAATCCCTATACAGACATGATCAGATGCATATAAACGAACTAACTGGAAAAGAACAAACAATCATAATTACTGGTGCTGATGGTCAACAGCTGTAATTATTACTTCCCGGTTTCTGGCAAGAAATATGTAGATATCACAAGTGACCAAGATAAGGCAGCGACAATAGCAAAACCATAAAGATATGTACCTGTAATATCCGCCAAATATCCAATTAATATGGGTGCAAGAAACGAAAGAGAACCTCCAATTGCAAACACACATGCAATTGTAGCAGCAGCTTTTTCTGGGGATGTCCCTTGCATTTCTTGTGGTATTGTTGCGTGAAATGGTGTATATAGCCACGAACCTGCACCATATATTATTAAAATTACATATATAAACGAATATTCAGCCAACATGACACTAGCAAATCCAGTTACACCAAGCATTATTCCCGAAAGAAACATAAACGGTCTTCTCTTAGTAAATTTCAGGGCGAGAAACCCAGCAATAACAACCATTAAACAACCACAAATCGGAAGGATAGCTGTATATTCATTAGCTTTCGAAAGTTCTATTCCATGTGTTTCGTAATAATATGTTGGAAGCCATGATGACAAAGCAATATATTGAATAAGAGGACCTGAATCAGATGTAGCCAATAATAGTGTTACCTTAGAACGAAATACATTGAAAACCCCATGGAGACTTAAATTTGTTGTTGTTTGAATAGTTGTTTGCCGAGCAAATATCAACCAAAGAACAGCAGCTAAGAGCGAAACAAAACTAAATATTGTTAGTGTCATTTGCCATCCAACAATTTCAGTAAGGGGATCTGCAATTAAAAATGAAACAGCGATTCCTGCTGATAAGGCAGCAATATATAAGCCGTTTATTAACGGAAGTTCTTTTTTAGGGAACCAATTCATTATTACTGGATTTAGAGCGGGAAAAAATCCTGACACACAAATTCCAAAACATATTCTCAAGAACAACAAGCTTAGAAAATTGGATGCAAATACACTTAGAATTGGTAAAGAAGCTCCGAAGGAAAAAATAAGAACCAATTTATTGATCGGCAATCGTCCCACAAGTAAGCTCCCAGGAATCGTAAAAAGAGCATTCCCAAGTAATATAACTCCAGTTAATAAACCTGCTGTTCCTCTGGTTATATTAAATTCGTCCATAATATAAGGTGTAATCGGAGATGTATTTAAGAAAATTAAACCTGCAGAAAAACATAGAAAAACGATAAGAAAACCCATTACAAAACGATATTTTTTTGGTTGTATTCCGAGAGATGTTTCTTGAAACAAGGGTTGTAATTATCCTTATAAATTATTTTATTTTTGGTGTTCCTAAGATAAGCAGTGAAGGCAAAACAATTATTGATACGGTTAAAGCTAGAAATATCATTATAGCAGTTAAAAAACCATATGCAGCAAATATAGGCATTGGTGCAAAACTTAAAATACTAAATCCAGCAATACTTGATGCAGCAGATGCAACTAGTGCGGTTCCAGCTCCGTGCGTAGCATTTCTAACAGCTTCAATTTTGTTCTTGGTCAACAGTAATTCCTGGCGAAATCTTTCTGTCATATGAATTGAGTAGTCTATTCCTATCCCAATTGAGATTGCACCAATCATAGCTGTTACAAAATTCAAGCTAAAATTACCTAAATACATAAAACCGTACAACCAAGCAACAACAAGAATTATTGGAATCACTGTAATAATCGAGTATCTAAATGATTTCATAGCAAGAGTTATGACTAAGAATGTCCCAATAATTGCAATTGGAAGTGATGTTTGAAAAGTTTTAGTTGATGCATCTAATTGAGCTTGTCGCACAAATGGAGAACCGGTTAAACCTATATCTTTAAAGTGCTGACTTTCAGTAAATATTTCTAAATGTGATTCTAGGCTTTCTTGTGCTCTTTTTATTACTGATTGCTCTTGAGTTCCAGGAATAAAAACTTGTATGTACGATATTTGCTCGTTTACATCTTGTTTTGAAATTGCAAATCGTTCTTGGACTTGGGCAGGTGTTACAGTAAGAATTTTAGCATTTTCAGGAATTCCATTTTCAAGTGCATAACTCAATTCAGCTTTAATTTGATCTTTAGTATCTGGAATTCCGTCACCATCTTGATCAGAAATAGGGATTCCATACTGTTCACTAACTAATTTTGATACATAATCACTATTCGTAATTTGAGTAACATAATCTAATATCGTTGGCTGGATATTTAAATCGTTATTAATATCTTTTCCCAAATAGGGATTATCTGCAATTGCCGAAATAAATTTATCAATTTTTAATAATGATTCAGGTTCAAATAAATCCCCCTTAAGAAATATTGTTGCTGGTTCTCCACCTCGATTCGCTACATGTTGATCCAATTTATTCAAGCTTATTACAAAATCCGACTTATTATCGAAGAAATCTTCGACAGCAAAAGTGGGTTCTAGTTTTAATCCATAAAAAATTGCAACTGCTGTAACTATAACGGAGACTAATATAGTAATTGGAGCTAATTGGGCAATCTTTGTAACTAGTAAATCTAGCAAAGGAATTTGCAATGGATTCGATAATCTTACTGGATTTTCATCAGCCAAGAATTTACTTGAAATATTTCTGTATCTTCTTCTAAGAAAAATAACTGGGCCTACAATACAAAATAATGTACTGAATGTAATACTTGCAATTCCAAACCATGGATCAAGAACTACGAGCAAAACTATGCTAGTTCCAAATAATGTTGCAGTAAAAAACCCTCCAACAAGAATAAACACTTTATTTATCCCTGATTTTGAACCGAGATTATTTCCTGAAAAAAGTGTATCTATTTTCATTAATGCTAGTGGAACAATAAGGCCTAATACAATGAAAGAAGATATGATTGCAATTCCAGCTGCAGTACCAAAATGGAAAACCGCTTCAATTTCAGATGAAAGATTTGAAAGAAAAGCTATACTATCACTAATCATCACTAATGATAAAGCGCTAAAGATGCCAGTTATCCCTAAAAGTAATGAATGTCTTGGAATATTACCTTTAAAAGATTCTTCTTGATATCTACGTATAGCATGGACAGCAAAATCTACACCAAGAGAAATCATGGAAATTGGAACAATAAGATCGATCACTAATCCACCCTTTAGACCTATAAGGTTGGATATCCCTTTGAGCCAGATCATTAGTATGCCAAGTCCAGCACCAGTTAAAGCCATTGCCCAATATGACTGTAAACTGACACCAACCACAATGATCGCTGCAATAACTGCTGCCATAATAAAAGGGCCTGCTTGTGCTCCTTCATCTTCAGATTCAAGATTTACATCAATAGCAACACCCCATAATTGATATGTATTCTGAGTCCCACGTAATATCCTTTGGATGTTCCTGTTAAATTGTTCTTTTTGTATTTCCAACTCACCACCACCAATGCCTATAACAAGACTACCCCCACCAAGCTTTTCATTATCTGTTAACGTATAGATATTAATTGCTGGTGATTTCCAATATGTTATCAATTCTCCATTTACAATTTTTTGTTCATTTGTCGCTTCAACTGACAACATATTTGCCATTCCTGATGTTTTTTCATTTTTTAATATTTCATGGATAGCAAGTTTGATTTCCTCGTCTGATGCTGTTTCTAGAGTCTTATTTGTTTCAGTTGAAATAAAATGATCTTGGACCAAATCTGCAATTGTTTGTATTCCATTAACTTTTTTGTTTGACAGTGGAGAGTAATACTCATAAAGGAATCCCGTTGTTTTTTCATTTGTTGGACTAATGTCGCCTGATGAATCTGCAAGACGTAATTTTTGAGTGTTTTGATAGAGTTCATATAGTTCCCTTTGAGTAAGAATATCTCCGTCTTTTGCTTCTGCTATGAAAGAAATAAACCATATTGAGGAAGGGAAAGTTTCATTAAGTTCTTTTTGTAATGAAAGAGGTTTACTTTCAGGGTCCGATGAAGCTTGTTCATCAGATGACATCATGATAAGAGGGACAGTTAATAAGAAAGTCAGTATAATTGTCCCTAAAATAAGTTTACTTGAATGATCTATTGCAGATTCGACAATGGAAACTAATCGATCATTGTTTGGCATCATAAACTCATCCTTAATAATTTTTCAATATATATTGTGAACCATTTATAATTTTTTTTGTTAAGATTTTACTATAATTTTCGAAAATATAATTAGAATAGAAAGTTGATTCATGCAGATCGATCAGGTCACATTAAAAAAAACAGCCAACAAATTTAATTTTGACATAATTGGAGTTGCATCTCCAGAAACTTTCATTGAAGCGGGAAATATTGCAAATGAACGTCTTAATAAAGGATACATGGGGGATTTGAAATGGTATACCAGCCAAAGAATCAATCGTGGTATACATCCTGAAAGACTCCTGCCTGGTGTTCGTTCGATTATCTCTATAGCAATGAATTATTTTGTACCTGAACAACATGATATCAATCAATCTAATTCTAGAATTCGCGGAAAAGTTGCTAGATATGCTCGCGGAAGAGATTATCATAACGTAATGAAAAAGTTACTCAAGCAATTTATGCAATCTCTCGAGCAAGAAATTAATCATGCATTTTCTTGGAAAATATATGTTGATGACGGACCAATGCTTGATCGAGAAGTTTCACAAAGAGCTGGCATTGGATTTTTTGGGAAAAATACAAATATATTAACTTCTCAAGGTTCTTGGGTTCTACTTGGACAAGTGCTAACTAACCTTGAAATCCCCTATAGTAAACCCTTAGAGAAATCCTGTGGCTTATGTACAACGTGTATTTCTGCATGCCCAACAAATGCAATTATTTCTCCGTATATCATTGATAGCAGGAAATGCATTAGTTATTTAACAATAGAAAATCGAGGACCGATCCCAATAGAATACAGGAACGCAATCCAAGATTGGATATTTGGATGTGACATATGTCAGGAAGTATGTCCAGTTAATACCGTTCGAAGTTCAAATACCCCGAATGAGAAGTTTGAATTTACCCCTGATAAAGCATATTTGGACCCTATTGAAATTCTACAAATGGATGAGGAAACATTTAAGAACGTTTTTCAAGGAAGAGCGATCAGACGTGCTACGTGGCACGGACTACAACGAAATGCTTGTATTGTATTGGGAAATATTGGCGATGAATCTGTTGTACCTGCACTGATAGATGCTTTAAATTCTGATTCTGATTTAGTACGTGGACATGCAGCTTGGGCTTTGGGGGAAATTTCTGCTAGCAAAGGAAGACAAGCTTTAGAAATTCGTATAAGCATTGAAAAAGATAACTGGGTCACATCAGAAATTAACGATGCACTAACAAAGTTTTGATCATCCAAAAACTTTTTCGAGAACTGTTTCTTTGTGCTAGAATAAATTGTCAAAAGCCGGGATGGCGGAATGGTAGACGCGGCGGACTTAAAATCCGCTGTTAGAAATAACGTGTGGGTTCGAGTCCCTCTCCCGGCACCACGATAACAATGGACTAGAGAGCAATCTTAAGGGTGGCTGCTCTAGCCCTTCTATCCCAGAAGGTGACACAAAAAGTGACACTTTCTCTTAAACGGAACACTTAACAACCATGATTACTCGAGGGTTTTCCCCTATCCTTTTCCAACTTTTGCACCTATGAACAAGTCAAGGCGTAACAGGCACCCTATCTTATTAATATATATGCACAGAAGCAATAATTAATTATTATGGATGCATAGTAATGGGGTAGTGCTGTAATGATTGGTTTCAGTGAAGCTGTTAATTTAGAAGTTTCTACAATCGGACTGGTAATGGGTGTATCTGCTATTCTCGCCATTACAATTATTAGCATGATCTTCATAAGCAAAAAGCACAAAAAAAGCCTTACCATGAATTCGTTATGTAAAGAATGTAATGGCAGCGGTAAAATAAATTATCCCAGCCACTTATTAGCATATAGTTCATTCAAACCTGAATTTGAGGAATTTACTCTCGAATGCCATGCCTGCAAGTGATAATCTGTTTAAAGATGGAGGCGGAAATTAGCTACCGCCTCCATCTTTAAAGCAATAACGTAGTAAGATAGTCTACTTACGTGCGTCTGCTATCGCTTCTTTAACTTTCTTAACATTTTCAGCAGGCATCCAAGTTGTCCAGCGATCCTCATAATTTTCTAAGTAATACAAGGCAGCCTGGTCCCATTGGGATTCAAAGTTTTGACTAGTATACGCTGCTGTTACATTTATAGGTTGGAGACCTATGTTCATCTTTTTCAGCAGCTCCACCACTTCCGGAGCCCTCTCTATCAAATCTTTGTGCACTGCTTTATCAACAGGTAATGTCTCATAAGCACAGGCCTCTTTGGGAGTGTAAGTTGCGTCATTTTGCCCCTTACCAACCTCTTCCCAGCAAGCAGCACTGTATGCGGGTTCTTCTAGAACTGTCCACTCATATGCACCCATGATAGAAGTTGGAGCCCAGTAATACCCAAACACAGGCTTGTTTTTCTTCTGAGCACCAGCCAGAGCTGCGTCTAAAGCCGCTCCAGTGCCTCCTTGTTTGATGTTGAAGAACTCGAGCAAGCCATATGAGTCCAGTTTGGCACGGTTAATCTCAGCACACTGCCACCCTATTGGGCAGTTTTGAAACTCACCTTTGCTAGAATCTTCAGGGTCTTCGAATAATTCCCAATGTTTTTTCATGTCTTCAACTGTCTTAATGTTGTGTTCATCCGAAGTATATTTCGGAATCATGAAGAATTGCGGGCCTCCCTCATACGTTGCGCCAAGATTGACATAGCTTCCTTTGGCAATCTCCTCATTGTAGTTCTCCAAGAAATTCTGATGCCACAATTCCATGTTTACATCAATATCACCCGAAGCTAATGCCACTTGCATGAGAGGTGTGGAAAGCTCAACGGATTCTACCGGATATCCGTATCCGTGCTCAACAACGAACATAGCAATAGCATTGTTAATCCACAAAGATTCAAACTGGGTATCATTGAATCTAATAACAGACTTTGGTTCCTCTTCACTACAAGCAACTGCAAAAACCGAAAGAGTCAGTAGTGCACCAAAGATTAACAATAGTCTCTTTATCCTGAAAAAATTATTTACTATCATTGTAAAACCTCCTATTCATTTCCTTTTTCATTTCCTTTCTCTAATCTGACGTAGGTATCTGCTGTCGAGTCTTGGCTAAGCCTTGAGTTATACGATCAAGAATAATAGCCATTACCACTATACCGATACCTCCTATGACTCCACGACCAACATCCAACCTGGCAATACCGTTGAGAACCTCGACACCCAAGCCTTTGGATCCGATAATTGCAGCAATAACAACCATTGCAAGTGCCATCATAATCGTTTGATTTAAACCAGCCATGACCGTGGGCATAGCAAGTGGAATTTGCACCTTAAACAACAATTGATTGTACGTAGTTCCAAATGACTGTGCAGCCTCTACTATGTTGACATTCACTTGACGAATACCCAAATTAGTTAAACGTATAATAGGTGGCACAGCATAAATGACTGTAGCGATAATCGCTGGCACCTTGCCCAATCCGAAAAGCATTAACACAGGAATGAGGTATACAAAACTAGGCATGGTTTGCATCATGTCAAGAATTGGTCGCTGAAAAGCATTATAGCGATCACTTCTAGCGGCTAAAACCCCCGAAGGAACCCCTAGAACAACAGAAAGTAAAGTAGCAACAATTAACAGTGCCAGAGTAGTCATGGACATATCATATATGCCTAAAAGTACTACTAAAAACATCATTACTACCGCAACCAATGTGAAAGCCAATCCTACTTGCCGGTATGCAAGGACTGATACTATACTCATCATCATCCACCATGGAAGACTCAGTAACCAGTTCTCCAAAGGTACAAGAAGGTATCTGAGCAATACGATGTTAATGACACTGAAAATGGGGTCTCCGTGCACAACCAACCAATCTACTATAACGTTTATGCCCTTAGAAACACTGTTGCCAGTCTGTAGAACTTCCGGGACCTCCCCTATTGCTCCAAAGGGGATTATTCCTCCTATAATCAGAACAAGCCCAATCCAGACCCATTTTGTCAAAGAAGTTAGTGGCCTCGGAAGTACTTGCAACCATCTACTTGGAACTTTTGAATGAGCATTTGAACCCTGAAACGTTGTTTCTTCTGAAATGATTTCAGTATCCGATTCATCATTATTTATATTTTCTGAAGGTTTATATGTAACACCATATCCATTATTTAAAGCAGGCAGGTCAAATGCAACTTGTAGGAGTTTCTCCCGGTCTATAACTCCAACAAAATTACCTGAATCATTTATTACTGAAAGTGGTTCAGATGTAGACCATTGTTGCGAAAGCGCCTCTTCAACAGTTTGTTTTGCAGAAACTTCCACATTTGCACCAGAAGTTTTGCTTCCTGAATTCTGATCAGCCTGATGCTCTAAAACATACCCTACCGTTAGGACAGTAGAAGGACGAACGTCACGAGTGAACTCAACTACATAAGAATCTACAGGATTTCCTATGATCTCTTCAGGGGTACCTGTCTGGATAATGACCCCTTCTCTCATGATAGCAATACGAGTACCCAATTTCACAGCTTCCGACATGTCATGAGTAATAAAAATCGTGGTCTTCTGCATTTGTTCTTGGAGTCTTATAAGCTCTTGTTGCATATCTCTTCTTATGAGGGGGTCAAGAGCACTGAATGGTTCATCCATGAGCAATATTTCAGGATCAGAAGCTACTGCCCTAGCTAACCCCACACGCTGTTGCATGCCACCAGACAATGCAGATGGCATATAAAACTCCCATCCGTTAAGACCCACCAGGCCAAGAACTTCCATAGCTCGTTCTTCACGTTCTTCAAATGGCACATCTTGAACTTCAAGTCCCCAAGCAGCATTCTCAAGAACGTTTCGATGTGGTAAGAGTCCGAATTGTTGAAAAACCATGGAGGTTTTTTTTCTTCGAAACTTAATAAGGTCTTCCTCTGAATAGTCCAGTATATTTTCATCATCGACAAAGATGGACCCTGTAGTTGGTTCAATAAGTCGATTTATGCATCGGACTAAAGTGGATTTTCCACTTCCTGAAAGACCCATGACGACAAAAGTTTCACCATCTTTTACGTCAAAACTAACATCCTGCAAAGCAACAACGGAATTATATTTCGACTGCACCTCAGCCTTGGATAAGCCTGATAATTTTTTTGGCAAATCCAAGTTTTCTTGCGAGCTGAAAATTTTCCATACATTTCTTGCTTTTAGACGAATACTTTCATCTTGAATCATTGCACTCTTTTCACAATTAGGTTATCAGGTTAAACAAAAAAACAAGCACGAAGTATTAACTTCAAATTTGTTATGGAAATTGCATCGGATAACCAAAAAGTTGATTAAGTCGGAAGCGAGAAGAAGACCTTTAATCTATTAAACAGTAACTAATTTCTTTGTGTAGGCAAGGTCACCTGTATACCCTCATAACTACCCCATTATTAAACCGGAAGTGTGTTTAAGAATCTAGAAACTGTAGTCCCCTCGTCCCATTGAGACTACACATAAACAGCTATATTGTCAATTTCTAAGCAATCTAATTTGTGTTCTGAATCATTTTACATTGTGGTAAAATACGGAATAGTTAGTAATTTTTTTCACTTTAAAGTACATTAACTATCAATTGAATTTACTAGTATTTTTATTGCCTCAGAATTTGGAGAAAGATCCTGAAAATAACCAACCAGAAGCCTAAAGTTTTCTATGGTTGGTACATAGTACTAGCAAGCATAATTGTTAATTCCTATCTATCACTCTCTATCTGGCAAGGATTCGCGGTGTTTTTCTTACCCATCCTTCGAGATTTCCAAGTTTCCAGAACCACCCTTTCTGTAGCCTTCTCACTAAGACAAGTTGAATCAGGATTTTTATCACCTCTTGTTGGATTTCTTATTGATAGAATAAATGCCAGAATAGTCATAGTATCAGGAGTAATAGTATCTGGAATTGGATTATCGTTAACAGGATTATCGCCAAATATTTGGTATTTTTATTTAACATTTCTCCTTATGACTTCTGGAGTTAGCTTTGCATCACATGGGGTTTCCTGGTCAGTTGTTGTAGCTCGATGGTTTGACCGTCAAAGAGGAAAGGCAACGAGTCTAGCATATATGGGGGGAGCGGTTGGTGGACCTGGAGTGATACTAGTTGCTCAACTTTTGGAATCATATGGATGGCGTTCTTCAGTAATGATTCTAGGTATAGGATTATTGTTTGTATGTATACCATTTGCACTATTGGTACGCTCCAGACCTCAGGATTATGGATATCATCCAGACGGAAATACATATACAACAAGTGAAACCACTTCCTCAATGGAAGAATTCAATCTTGCAACCCCATCCATGACTATTAAAGATGCGATTAAAAGCAAACTTTTTTGGTCTTTAATTCTTATCTTTGGAGCTCAGCATATAAGTTTAGGTGGAATTCATGCACATCAAATTGCTTACTTTGAAGATATAGGTTTTAGTACTACTCAAGCAGCATCAACTATTGCCATAGCATTTTCAGTAAGTGCACCAGGAAGATTAGTGGTAGGAATTCTTCTGGATAGAACAGATTGGCAACGAGTTTTTATTGCAATAATTATTGGACAAATCATATCTCTATTCATTTTGGCAAACGCATCTACCTATTGGCATCTTATTCTATTTTCTTTCATATTCGGATTTAATCATGGGATGATGGTTCCAATACGAGCAATCATATGCGGCAGATTATTTGGAATTAATAATTTAGGATCAATTTGGGGTGCAATTGATGGTGCAGTGGTTTTTACAGGAGTAATAGGACCAGTTTATCTAGGTTGGACATTTGATACATATCAGACCTATATTCCAGCGTTTTACATATTATCATTTGTTCTTTTTACTGCTATACCCATTGTTTTGACTGTATTCAAAAAAAACAAAGATCTTGATAAGTATTAATATGAATACTTTTTTACTATTTAAAAGTTATTCGTAGAAATCAAATAACATCTGCAAATATAATTCGACTCTTGGCAAGAAGGATGAAATATTTAATTATCAAGACAAAAACCCTTTTTGAGATATTCTAGTTTTGGTAAACTACAAAAAATGCTTAATAGAGGAGAACTATGACTAAAAAATTAATAGAAAACCAAGTCATCGCATTTTTAGGTAACGATGACAGCCCTGATATTTCCAACCCTATCCACTCAACTGAGGTCGCTCAAGCATATGGTTTTGCTGGGGCATTAGTAGGAGGTGTTACAGTATGGGGATGGGCTTCTGATACAATTGTAGAAGCATTAGGAAAAGAATGGATTGAAAACGGATGGTCTGAATTTTCTTTCAGACAACCAACTTTCCCTGGAGACAAGTTAACCATAACTGCAACCCCCAATGATGACAAAAATATAAGTTCATGGAACGTTTCCATGGTAAATCAGTCAGGCATTCTATGTGTAATCGGTGAAGTAGGATTAAATAATGCTCCATGGATTGATGAACTTGTAAAACCTACGGAAATGGCACCAACAGACAATCCAGATAAAGGGGAATTAACACTTGAAGGAACATCTACACCTGCTGACTGGTTAGCAATGGAGGTGAATTTTTCTGAAGAACTTTGTAATGAATTTACCACACAGAAACAAATTCTTGGAAATTCTCTTTTTACTGGAAAAAAAGGTATAGCCCACCCTTCATGGGTTGCAGGATGGGGAGAACAATTACTTCGACATAATTATTCAGTTCCAAGTTCTATGCACACAAAAAGCAGGGTACAACATCGAAAAAGTGTTAAGGTTGGTGATTCCATAATTGGTGGTGCACACTTATTGGATGTTTATGAAAGAAAAGCTCATCACTTTGCAAATTTTGATGTTCTACTGCGAGATCAAGATGGTTTAGAGGTAGCCCAATTGAGACATTGGACAATTTTCAAAATCGCAACAACAGAGGAACGAGAGAATTTAGCATAAATCACAAGTAATTTATAATATTTATGGAGGATTTCAATGTATGGGACTATATTCAATCTTCATGTAAAGGCTGGGCATGAAGAGGCATTGCAAAAGACTTTTAACGATAGAGGCAATCAAGTTAAACCAAAAGGAATGGTGGCATGGTTTGTAATGAAACCAGATGATAAAGACCATTGGATTGGTGTTGCGGTTTTTGAAACTAAAGAGGATCACGTTGCAAATGCAAATGACCCTTTACAACATGAATCATTTTTAAAAATGATGGAACACCTTGAATCCGAACCCACTTGGACTGATGGCACATATGTTGTTGGTGAAACAGCGTAGTATAAATTTTTTGATTATTAAATACGTAATTGGTTATTACTATTCAGCGTTATTGCATTAATTAATGCTGTATTTTGATGACTTCTCAAGTAATTTATTACTACATAAAACATGTTTGCATCTAAAAACTTCTATAATCACTAATAATTAAATTTAATTAACAAGGTTTTAAATGAACAAAGTAACAGCAGAAGATATTCTAGAAAAAGCTAAAAAATTCATAGGAATTGAAACATCCCCTTCAAAGGCCTTGTATCCCGTTGAATACGATCCAATACGTAGATTTTGCCATAGTATTGGTGATGAAAACCCATTATATCTAGATCCTGAATATGGCAAATCAAGTAGATTTCATGGCACTCCTGTTCCGATGACAGCACTAACTGTCGTTTCCGGGGATGCCCCTAGGTGGCCTCCTGCAGCTGCTTTGGAAACACTTCCTCCTATGCCTTCTATTGGAGTAAGCGGTATCAATCTTTCCACAGAATGGGAATTTTTCAAGCCAGTTCTGGTTGGAGACCACATTTCAGTATCAGAAAGATACTCAGACGTGTACATCAAAGCTATCAGAATTGATCCTCAAGCATTTTGGACAGTCGCCGAAAGAATTTACTGGAATCAGAACAATGAGATGGTTGCCGTTTGGAGAAATTTTGGGCTAACTCATAGAAATCCTGAAGAGGTAGAAAATAACATTATTAAAGAAGCACTGGTTTTCCCTTTAGGAGCAGCTAAGAATCATCGTCTCACCAAATAAAGCACAAATGATTAATTTAATAAATGTTGAATAGAATTAAGTCCAATTCTTGCAAGCTCTTCATCCTCGTCAGCTGCAAGCCCACTAACTCCAATCCCCCCTAGGACAGTACCATCTGAATGCTTTATCACGACACCGCCCTGAAGAAACATTAAACCAGGATCACCCAAATCTGAATTTTTCCTGTTAGCTTCTTTCATTCTTTGAGCAATAGCTCCAGTATCATCTCCCATGATTGCAGATGTATACGCTTTTGCTATAGCAATTTTTTGTGGTAAAGGAGCACATCTATCCATTCTTACGTAAGCAATCATTTTACCATTCCGATCAGCTACAGATATTGCAATAGGTCGTTCCTCATTTTCCATTGCTTTGGTAAGTATTGTATTAATAGAAACTTGAGCTTCATTAAGTCCTAATTCCATTTTTCCGTACATTTTAACCACCCCCACAGATTGATTATGGATTCAAGATTGTACTTATAAAAATTGGCTTCTTCAATGATTTTGTTAATTATGGTTTAATACTCAGTATGACAAGCCCGCAATTATCTACATTCATTTACTCGATTTCCATAAAGTAATGAATAGAATTAAAACAATACCTTATTACTGGTGGGTAATTGGATTATCCACCCTAGCAATGATCGGTGATGGCCTTGTCGGTCAAGGAATTCCTGTATTGTATCCATTTATTCGAGATGATTTACAACTAACTCGGGCTCAGGTTGGATTAATTTACTCAGCAGTTATGAGCACAAGCATGATAACAGTAGTGATTGGTGGGTGGCTATCTGATAGTTGGGGAGCAAAACGTATCCTTGTAACCACCCTTCTTTACACTGTATTTCCTGTTCTTGGATTTGGATTAATTAATTCTTTATGGATTGCATTATTTATTGGATTACTTATAGGAGTGGGAGTCGGGCCATTTTATCCTTCTACTTCTAAGCAAATTATTGACTGGGTCCCTAGAAAAACTTTAGCACTCGGAATGAGTATAAAGCAAACAGGACCTCCAATTGCTGGAGCAATCTCAGCTTTAACCTTGCCATCTCTGGCACTGTCATACGGGTGGCGTATTTCAATTATTTTTATTGCAAGCTCTATGCTTCTTTTGGGTGTTATCACTTTAACAATGTACCAAGACAATCAAAATACGACCAAGGTTAGCACCAGAATTTCTATTAAAGATTTAATAGGTATTGCAAAGAATCGTGACATCCTCGTCTTAACAATATGGGCATTCAATTTTGTAGGACTTCAAGTGATAGTACTCTCTTATTTGATTTTATATCTCATTGAGGCTTTAAATTATTCTGAAAATGTAAGTGGTAGCTATCTAAGCATGACACTGTTGGCTAGTGTCATTGCTCGAGTATTATGGGGTGCAGTAAGTGATTATATTTTTAATGGTCGTAGAAAAATAACTCTAGGAATTATAGGCTTCATAGCAACAATAGGATTTTTTGCAATAACTTTTGTGAGTATAGAAACTTCTGGAGTTCTAAGTGCCATCATATTTATAGTTATTGGTGCAACAGCTATGTCTTGGCCTGGCATATTTACTGCATACATGACAGAAATTTCAGGACCAGAAAGAAGTGGTACGGTCATTGGCATAACAAATCCAATTGTGCGACTGGGAGTTGTAATTATGCCTCCATTATTTGGTCATTTCGTTGACGTTACCAATTCATATAATACCGGATGGCTTATAGCAGGAATAATAGCTATTTCATCTACTTTTTTTATGCTTTTATTGGCTAAAGAACCTCAGAATTATTAAGACTTATAGTATTCAACTTTTTGTTATCAATCGTATCATAGGTTATTGCTTTAAAAGAATCCAAACAAACGCAGGTGGTAAATTTTTTATAACAATTCCTGAAAATTGTTTTTTAGCACGATGCTTATCAATAATTTCATCTTGAACAGGACAAACCATAAAGTATGTCACCTGCGAAATTGTTCCTCCCGATTTTAAAACCTCAAAAGAGTTATCACATATCCTCGCACCAAGATTTCTACCTATAGATACAAGAGGTATCCCAGAAACTATACTCTCAACTTCATCAACTCCGTAAGAAAGAAGATGTTTCTGAAGATCAAGTGCATCTCCATGAATAACTGTAGCTAAGGGATATTTGCTTTTTAAATAAACCACAAAATCTAAGGATTGTTCAATCAATATTAATCTATCTTCTGAAACTCCTCGCTGCAAAATAGCTTCAGTAAACGATCCAGTTCCTGGGCCAAGTTCTACTATATGACCACCATTCCAATACTCGAGATGTTCAGTCATTTTACGAGCAAGATGTTCTCCACTAGGGAATATAGCACCAAGTTTTAATGGATTCTTGAGGTAATTCTTAAACCAAATACTATATTTCATAAAATAATAATCTTAGTTTGAAGTCAAAATTATGCACTGTTATTTTCGATAAACTTATCAATATCAGATTTATGCTCTTGATAATGTTCCCATGTTTCAGCTCTAATTGCATCTCCATTAAAAGTCTCAGGCATAAACACATCATCAGGTAATTGTGTTAGAAATTCCACCAGTACCATATGGTTATTATCTAACAAATCCCAAACCTCAGCTATTGATAAATGTTTGTAATCTTCAACCTGTTGTGCATTAAGGGCATCTATCCTATCTGAAGTCATATTAGAGTATTCTGGTTTTTGTTGATTTTTTATATATCCTTGAATTGCTTTCATTAACTCATAATCCCATACAGCCACATGAATCAAAGATTCACGAAGATTCCACGAACCCACAACTCCTGGTTTTTCAAGCTCTGAAACAGATTTGGCCGCTTCAATAAATTCATCCCATGTTTTAACAATACTTTGCAAACCTTCCTCTTTTTTCATTAAATATTACCCTCCTCAATTGATTTATTATTGAAAATAAATTCTAAATTAATGCGAACTAAAACATTTTCATAGACACTCACAATTTCGAATGAACAGTAGCGTGATATACACACCAAAAATAATTACACAGCATAAAAAAATATCTTCGTTAGACACTCCCATTATTTATAAGTAAGGTAGCTGTGTTTTCAAAATATTCTTTAATTAATCTTTTGTCCTCAGTCGAGATTTCCATAACATCTAATGCACTAAGCATATGAGAAACCCATCTATCTCTTTCCTTTTTTCCAATAGTAAAAGGTGAATGTCTCATCCTCAATCTTGGGTGTCCCCTCATTTGTGTGTATTCCATTGGTCCTCCCCAATATTGAGCAAGAAATCCTGCTAAATGTTCTTTGCCGGGGGTAAGATTTTCAGGATACATAGGCCTTAAAAGAGGATCATTCTCTACAATATTGTAGAATTTCTCAACAAGATCAGTAAAAAAGATTAATCCACCAACCCTGTTATAGACACTACCTTTATGGTCTTTGGATATTACTTCATCATCTTGACTCATAACAGAATGAGTATAGCAAAAATTTTACTTTAAATCTCAACATTTTCATGTATTATTAGACTCAAGTTTGTTTTAATGAAGATAATAATCAATGGAGGATATCTACATGAACCTTCCCGAAGGAAAAGACATCATTCTAAATGAAATTCAAATACGGTATTTTGAATGGGGAACCCCTGGTAACCCTGTTATTATCTGCTTGCATAGCCATAGTGCACATGCAGGAATATGGGACAAGTTTGGACCAGCAATGTCAGATAAATTTCATGTCTATGCCTTAGATCAACGCGGACATGGAGATAGCCAATGGGCTGAAAGTGGTTATGACAGGGACCGATTTGTTGAAGATCTTGAAGCTTTTATAATTGCAAAGAACATATCCAAATGCATCCTAGTAGGTTCATCCATGGGTGGATGGAATTCACTTTTATATTCTGTAAATAACCCGGAAAAAGTTGAAAAAATCGTTCTTGTAGATATTGGCGTTGAACCTTCTGGTATAGTTGTACAACGTCCTCCTAGACCACTTGAATTTGATACTTTTGATATAGCATTCCAAACTATAAGAAGTGAGAACCCATGGCCTCCCGGAGATCGACTCCGTAGTGATCTTCAGCGAAAATTAATTCAAGACAACAATGATGGTCCATTCCGATGGAAGACAGATCCCATTCTCATAACAACCCCACTTATAGATATGCAAAGTCCTGAACTTATAGAAAGATACTGGAAGGCATTACGTTCTATACAATTTCCAATTCTTGAAGTAAGAGGAGCAGAAAGCGTTACAGTCTCAGACGATGTGCTAGAAAGGATGAAGGAGGCTTGTCCAAATTTAGAATCAGTTGATGTACCTGGTTCAGGGCATGTAGTATCGTTAGATAAGCCAGAGGAATTTAACGCAATCATTCAAAACTGGATAAAGAAATAAATCTCTGTTCTATGACTATAAAAATAGACTGATAATATAATCACCAGTGAAAAAAGTAAAAGTATGGGATATCGGATTAATCTCATTTAGAAGTTTGAACTATTTTGGTCGCTTCCTTCTACCCGGGCCCCCGGTTCCTTCACGCATATCCTGTGCAGTTTCTTCATCTATCCCTCTATCCCACTGACGCTTCAAAGAATCTTCAACACTAAAAGAAAACTCTCCAACATCCTCTATTGAAATGTTTATCTCATCCCCATCTTGCATTGCACCGAGCCCCTGATGATTTGTCCCAGTATAAAGAAGATCACCAGCTTGAAAACCTTCAAAGGAACTAACAAATTCGATTGACTTTGCTATTGAATGGGCCATATCCGAAGTATTAAAATCACCTCTTACTTCCCCATTTACTGTTAGTTTAACTTGTAAATTTTGTGGATCTGGAATTTCATCAATAGTGACAATTGTAGGGCCAATTGGGGCAAAGGTATCATATGACTTATGAACAGAAACCCCACGCCATGGCTGAAATTCAGGAATGCTTGAACCAGGTGCTACAGGCATTCGTGCAGAAACATCCACACCACATGTATATCCAAAGACATAATCAAACGCATCTTCTTCCTTTACATCTTTACCATCTTTTCCAAAAACAAGGACTAGCTCAGCTTCATGATGAAAAATGTTTACATCTTCAGGTGGCAAAACAACAGTATCATTAGGACCAATAATAGCAGTAGAGGATTTCAAAAATCCCCACATGGGTCCAGGTTTTCTGTGTCCAAATTCGGTAAAATTCCCTCCCATACATAAGATTTTATTTGGGAAAGGTAATGGGGCTTCTAACTTTACTTCATCTAAAGAAAGAAGTTTTCCCGAATTTTTCATTTCATCAATTCTTGACTTTAAGTTATTAAGATCTGCAATCAGGGTATTAATCGCCAATTGACCAGTGAGATTTTTTAATGGTTTCAGATTGTCGCTTAAATTAATAACACCATTATCAAGTAATAAACCAACATTTCCTCCGTTGAATAATACAATTCTCATGATTAACTACCTCGAAAGCATTTCTTATTTTTTTGTTTCAAGCCAAAAAGAAGGACTTGAATCTGGTGTAGCACGTAAATATTGATTTTGCCAGGAATCAACAGATTTATCTAAATAATGTTCAGCATACAAGGGCCAATAAGGATTTCTTAAAAGTTCACGACCCATAAAAATAACATCTGCTTGATCATTCTCAAGAATTCCATTTGCTTGTGATGGTTCAGTTATAAGACCAACAGCACCAGTTTGTATATTTGCACCAGTACGAATTTGATCCGAAAAATCCACTTGATAGCCAGGATAAAGTTCAACTTTCTGTTCTGGAGAATTGCCTCCTGATGAGCAATCAATTAAATCTACACCATGACTTTTTAATTCTCTGGCAAATAATACTGAATCCTCAATAGTCCAACCCATATCCATATATTCAGTGCTGGACAATCGAACAAAAAGTGGTGTTGCATCTGGAATAGAATTTCTTACAGCATCAACGATTTCAATTGGAAAACGGATCCTGTTTTCAAAAGAACCACCATATATATCAGATCTTCTATTGGATAATGGGGAAAGAAATTCGCATACGAGATATCCATGCGCAAAATGTAATTCAATCACCTTCAAGTTAGCATTAATTGCTCTTTTAGCTGAATCAGCAAAGGATTTTGTTATTTTATGAATCTCTTCGATACTGAGTTCTTGAGGAATTAGGGAATTTTTATCATATGCAATTGAACTAGGAGCAACGACATTCCATCCTCCATCATCACTTGTAAGAGTGGTATTCCCTTTCCAGGGAACATCATGAGATGCCTTTCTGCCAGCATGAGCAAGTTGGATAGCAGGAACAGCACCATGTTTCTGTATAAAATTAGCTATATCGGCATATGAATCAATCTGGTCATCAGACCACAACCCTAAATCTCTTGGAGTTATTCTTCCCTCAGGAGTAACAGCGGTTGCTTCAAACATAACCAAACCTGCTCCCCCAATAGCTCTGCTTCCAAGGTGCACGGTATGCCAATCGGTAGGTTTACCGTTATTATCTTCTGCTGAATACTGACACATAGGAGAAACAAAAATTCGATTTTTTATTTTCAAACCTCTAATTTCTATTGAGGAAAATAACTTACTCATCATTCCACCTAATTCCTATACAAAAATTTCTTCTGGAACTCATTAAAGAAATGGGTTCGGAAATAATACTGGGGTTTTTGATATATAAGTCAAGTATTCAGGGTTTTGACCCCAACGTTCTTTTGCTCCAATATCAAGCAATCGGACCCCACTAATTTTTGTAAGTAAAACGAAAACAAATATTGGGGAAATTAAGGTTATTAACTGCCATCCCTCAAGTACTGGTGCTGCAATGATTGCAATGCCAATCCAAAGAACAATTTCTCCGAAATAATTAGGATGTTGAGACCAAGCCCACAAACCAGTAGAAATAAATTTATCTTTATTTTGCAGATTTTCACGAAACTTTCTCTTTTGACGATCAGAAATAATCTCAAACATAAATCCAAATATCCATAAACCCAATCCAAAATATTCAATAATCCCTATAGAACTTTTTTCAATTGAAGTCATCGCTGCAATACCAGCTGCAAATGTAAGAAATACCCATAATGCTTGAAGATTCCATACGGAGAAAAATCGTAAGAAATTCGGTTTCAATTCTATGAATCTTCGATCAAAACCATCTCGTTTGACACGAGTAAACAAAAATGTTCCAAGTCGAAGGGCCCAAACACCAACCAGAATGCCGATTATTAAAGTTCTTGTATCTACTGAACCAATTTTGTTAAGGGTAAAAAAGATAAATCCTGTAAGACTTAAATACGTGATTGTTCCAGACAGATCAAAATAATGTTCGGTTTGAGCAATGTATGAAGGAATAAAAACAATCCATTGAATTCCAACCGCAATGAAAGCACACAAGAAAACAACTGGAATTCCCTCAAACTCGATACTCCTTGAACTCATTGAAACAGCTATAAGTCCTATGAGCATTATTACTATGCAAGAAACTAAAATTGAACGTATCCGTGATCTAGTCAAAATTCACCTTCATATAATTCTATAATAGTTATGACTATTCTACACAAAATAACATAACTAAAGTCCATGAATTGGAAAAACTAATTCCTGAATTTTTGCAACACTTCTTTCAGCATATTTTTTTATTTCTTCACGTATATTTTCTGGCATGGAATCCTGAACAGGGTCATCAAAAAAGTGTATGTCATATCTATCCGCAATAGGATTATTGATTTCATTTGGCCATTCGTTTTCAAGCATAATACCAAATGCTCTGGACCATCCTCTTATTACTGCACTGATATTATATCCACCACCTCCTAGAGCTAGCCAGCGACCAGGAGATAAAGTTGATAACCTTTTTACAATTGCTGTAAAACCCTGAACAGTAAGCCTTAAATGAGTAATTGGATCTCCCACATGAGTATCAATACCAAGTTGTGTAACAAGTACATCTGGTTTATATGATTCAATTATAGGAGGCACTATATTATCAAATGCCCAAAGATATGTATCATCATCAGTGTATGGATGTAATGGAATATTAACTGAGTAACCTGTGCCTGATCCTTCGCCAATTTCATTGGTAAAACCTGTACCTGGAAATAAAAATTCTCCTGACTCATGGAGTGAAATAGTAATAACCTGGTCGGTATTATCAAATGCGAGTTGAACTCCATCTCCATGATGACAATCAACATCAATGTAAGCAACACGAAGACCATTAGCTACAAGAGAATTAATAGCTATTACTGGATCATCAAAAATACAAAATCCTGAAGCCTTATTCGGCATAGCATGATGTAGTCCACCCGAAAAATTAACTGCAATATCTGCTCGTCCTTGCATCAACTCTTCAGCAGCAACAATTGATGCACCTGTAGTCAATAAAGCAGATTCAAACATTCCTTTATATATAGGATTGTCTCCATCAAAAGAGAAATTATATTTTGTGCCATCTATTGATCGATCATTTTCACTAAGAAATCTTACAACTTCAACATATTCTTTTGTATGGAATGACAACAATTCTTCTAGTAAGGCACTTCTTGGGGGATGGATTGTTGAATTTAACAATCCAAAAGCACCAAGAAATTCTAGCAATTCATAGGTGTAGCGCAATCTAGCTGGAACAAAAACATGATCGTTACTTAACACATGTCTAGTCAAAATATCATCATAAATAAATGCTACACGATTCACAGTCACCTCAAATTATATTGGATTACCATCACAAAACATTACGAACTATTTTCAACACACTTGAAAGTATATGAAAATTCATTATTTTCAATAGGATCATCATTACTATTTTCAACATCTCTATCAAAAACTCTTATGAGTGAATTACCTGCCAAATCTTCGAGCAAAGGGTTAATAATAAGCTGATAATCACTAGTAATCCATTTATATTTTGGTATTAAGTGCCATGAATGTTCTCCAATATCAACAAAGGATTCTCCTTGAACGTATTGACCTTGGGAATCAACGATTTTCAAACTATTCTCCAACAATCCTCTGTCAAGCGGACGATCGAAATTTATAGAAAAAGGTTCAAAAGAATCTATTGAAGGAATAGTGTATTTCCAGAAAATATGATTAACCTTTAAACGCAAAGCTTTGCCAACATTAAATTCTTTTTGAATTCCATCCACTAAATTTCTTCCTGTTGAATCTTGAAAAGTTTTATCAACTGTAACTGCTACAGAAACTCCTTCATTAAGTGGATATCCTGTTTCCATATTTGGCACAAGCCCTCTCTTAATTCGTCCAGGATCTAACAAAAGCGTTAGCCTTGTACGGGATTCATCCCATAGTTCAGGGTCCATAGGAAGGAAAACATCTGGAATAACTTGTGATGTTGAAGCATCACGAAATTGAACATTCCGTGCTGCAAATCCTTCACTCATTTTTGAGGAAAAATATACATATATTTTTAAAAGGTTCAAAGGAATTTCAGATCCGCTTGGATATACGCCCAATATTGAAGTTGAAGGAGCACTTCGCATTAACGGTCGTTCAATAGACCAGAATTCTGTTTCGAATTGTTTATTTTCTACATCTTCTTTAATTACAAATGAATAGTTAACACCACTCATGAAATTAAATCTTGAGATAAAATTTATTGAATCACCTTCTATCTGAAAGGAACCTGAAATTGGTTGCACAGAATCATCCCCATGTAAAAAGGGCTCAATAAATTCTGTAAGTAATAGACTAAAGCTACTATTTAGCTCGGAATCACTGAGCCCTCTTATATGATTTATTTCTTTTCCTGTCCAACCTCTAATAGTCAACAAATTTGATTGGTCTACAGACCAATCAAGAAGAAGTTGTCGCCTCAAGTTCATAATGTTGCTGTGCTATATGACCTGAGATTAAAATTGCCGGAAGAATCTTCCTGGAGCATGATTACCTCACTGCCATTAAGGTTGTCCATTTGCAACACACCTTCATGTGGAAGATTCTCACGCTTAACACCCAAAGGCTCTTTTGGCTCAGTAAGTTCATCCTGACTATTAATATCCTTACATGCTATTTTCATTAATGGATAATGAGAATTTGAAACGAGAATGTATTCCTCACCGTCATGGAGATATGAAACCATACCAAGAGGAGTATTTCCTGATCCAAGTTCGGCGACTGTCTTACCTTTCACGTGGCCATCAGAAGTAAAATCATCAACAGAAAAATTAACAACCGGAGTACAAGTATAACTTGCTACCACATTTTTCTTTTGGTTATACAACCTGAAGTTACGAATTGGTGAAGCAGTTTCATATTTCCCATGAGAAACATGATAGATTTCTAAAGAGTTATTTTTAGAACTTCCTTTGAAAGGAAATTCTAATCGTCTAAATGTTGAAGAGAATTCTTCATTTGATGCTCCTGCAACAAGAAGTGTTCCATCAACAAAGGACATATCCGTAACCGTGATTGTTCGGTATTTATCGTATACAACCCTATATTTATTTTGCCCAAAATAAACATCTTCTCCTTCTCGTTCTCCACGAAGAAGTCGAACTTCTTTGCGCTCATCACTACTATCAGCAGCGTCAGAGATTGTTTCCTTGGAGAACCTAACATTATCTAGTGATAATTCTGATATAGTACCAGCTACGCCAATTCTAAGAATTGCACTTGATCCTTCATCTCCAGAACCACGCATTACCGAAAGATATGTTTGTTGTGAAGACGGGCTAACAGCCATTCCTCGAATAAAAACTTCCGAACGAGGGCAACCAAGATGTGAAGCTATAAGTGTGTCCAATTTATCAACTTTAACAGAATGCTCTTGACTAGCATCTCCACTATCATCGACTTCAATAGCAAAAATACTCGCATTTGCATTATCTGCTACAAACAGAATACCTGGTGGTCCAAAGGCAATAGGTCCAACAGACTTAATATCTAAACTCCCTGCATTTAATCCCAAATCATCAGTCATAAATCCCCTCCTTAGAGCTTTACAAATAACAGTATCGGGATACTAGCACGACTTATGGTATCAAACAAGACATAACAAACATGTAAAACATATACATAATAATACTTGATCTGTTATTCTTGAATAATATCTAATCAACACCTAAGGATTTTAATTTTAAAACATAGAAAACTATCTTTTTGGTGTTTTCAGCGTTGTTATTAGTGTGATCACTAGACACCATATCACTACTAAGGAGAATCAATGATGAAAAGAATCAATCAATCAATCAATAATGTAGCCAAATACAACAAATTTCAAATATTAATTATCTCTCTTATTACATTATGTCTGATTACTGCGTCAGCAGCATTGCTTATTAATCCCATCTCGGCACAAGAATCTGATAATAAGAAAAATAAAAAGAATGAATTTGTAAATAGAGTCGCGGCAATATTAAATATTGAACCCTCAAATCTTTCCGAAGCCATGGAAAAAGTTAAAATGGAAATAGGGGAAGAAACAAAGCAACGTAAACTGAGTGAAGCAAAAATAAATATAACTAAAAAAGTTCAATCAGGAGTAATTACTCAAGAAAAAGCTGAAGAATTCTATAACAATTTAGAAAATAAAATGAATAGCAAAGAAGGAAATAAGCCACAGAAAAAAATAGGCAAACCCTCCAATAAATTCCAGTATTCACCAAAATCATTAAAATTTAAGTCACAGCTTGGAAATAAACTTAAAGAAGGATCCATTGATAAAGAGCAAGCTTCAAAAATGTGGAAAAACCATATGGGCAAATTCAACAAGAGTAAGAAACCTATATCCTCTAAAACATTAAAGCAAAACCTAGACAAGAAAGTTGAATCTGGATCACTTTCACAGGAAAAAGCAGACGCACTATATGAAAACTTCCTGTCGCGCACTACAAAAAAGAAATAACATATCGATTAGCTAATTCAATAAAATAAAGAACGGGGGTAAGCTTACCCCCGTTCTTTATTTCTAAAAACTATAAAATTTGACATTGAGCTATACTTGGTCTAAATTTCAATATTGCTGTGTGAATGAAATCACACAAAATTTCTGAGAAAAGCACTAATATATGTTGAACGATACTATTCAAAAAATAAAAGTTTCTCAAAGCACTGTGACTGGTGCTTGCCTTTGTTGTTGCTTCAATCATCAATGGAGGCATTTGCGCGTGTAACTAAAAAATAGTAATAAGTGCGAGAAAGTAAATGACCTCCTTTAGTGAGGTCTTTTTTTGTGAATTTTATAATCCTAAGGAGTTCAAGGTGGATTTATTTTTAATAGAGAAAAAAACAAACACAACTGATAAAAACGAGCTTGCGAATCTTGTTACATCACTTGCCGAGACAATCGCTCAAGCAGGAGGATCTCCTGTTGAGTTTTTCTTTGGGGAACAACTGCAAATTGTATACGGAGTAAGTGAAGCAAATTCAAAAATTATTCTCGAAGCAGGATTAACAAAAGCTGGAATTCCTTATGATGATGTTTCCCCAGTTAGAATCATTGGGGCAACTATTGATGAAGTTCGTGAAAGAGCTAGCGAAGCAAACTATCTTGTAGAATGGGATCTTCCCGCAGAATTAACCATGGACACCTATCTTCAACGAAAGAAAGAGAAATCTCCCCTTTATGCAAATGTTCCAGAAACTACATTCTTAAGAACATATGTCCGCGAAGATATGGTCAAATGTTTGTGCTTATATGATGCACCTGACGATGATGCAGTAAAAAGAGCTCGAGAGGCTGTAAGTACTCCTATTGATCGTCTAACCAAGATAGGAAATATTAACAATGACTAATATTACATTACCTAAAATTAACTTTACGCCTATCACTGAAATTTCTGAGTATTTCAGTGAACGCTCAGCATTAATAGATAAAGCTGAATTAGCAGTTAATGAAGGTCTGGTATTCCTTTTTGGAACTGATCCAGTGATGACCGATCAACTTGGAAACCTTTCAGATATTAAAACATCATTGAACAAAACACGAAAAGTAGCACAAGCAATTGCAAGTGTTGCATATGAAGATATGACTTCAGCATTTTGTTCATGGGCACATAGAATGGTGCTCGAATACCTGCACCAAACACAATATCCTAATGATTTTATTAATTCGTTTATTAGTGAATTAAGGGAAGTATCACTTTTGGGTTCAACTGCTCTAGGACCAGGAACTGCAAATTTTCTTATAGGAACTCCAATTCCTGTAACAGCTACAGAATCTACAGAATCTGTAGTCATCAACGGTCAAATACGTTGGGCATCTAATCTTGTAGGAAATTTCATTGTAGTAACGGCTGCAACAATTTCCGAAACAGAAGAAACCATACTTGTAGCAATTCCAGGAGGGACGCCTGGTTTAAAACCAAATAAATACATGGATCTTCTTGGATTACAGCAAACCTTTAGTACTTCCATAAACATTTCAGACCTAAAAGTTGATGAATCACTAATTATTAACCGAGATTTTAAAAATTTTATGCAAACAATATTGCCAGTATTTTTGATCTTGCAATCCAGTTTTTGCCAAGGCCTAGCAGCAAGATCATTGGAAGAATCTGAACCCCTACTAAAGGGTCAAAGCATAGTACTTGCAGATGACCACATTCAATTTGTTGATACTTTCAACAATCTCACTTCTCGTATGAATGATGACAGTTATTCAAAACTTGATATTGATGAAATTATTAGAGAATTATTACAAATTCGTCTTGAATTCGCACAACTAGCTATTTCAGCTGTCAACCTTGAACTCAAGTTGCAAGGTGGAAGAGCTTATGCAACTTCTTCTGCATCTTCAAGACGCTTTCGTGAGGCAGCATTTTTACCAATTCAAGCACCAACAGAGGTACAATTAAAATGGATTCTATCGCAGTTAAAATAGATAATGGATCAAAAGAATATTTCAAAAAATCGAACCGAACCAAAGTATTTGAAGACCTAAACCTTGAAGTCAGGAATAACGAAATACTAATTCTCCTAGGTCCCAGTGGATGTGGAAAATCTACATTACTAAGAATTATCGCCAAGCTAGAAAAACTTACCACTGGTACTATTACAGAAACAGGCAATTCTCAAATAGGAATGGTCTTTCAAGAACCACTTCTATATCCATGGCTTACTGCTGAAGAAAATGTCCAGTTAGGTTTGGATTTTTCTAATAATTCAAAAGCAAAAGTCGATAACAATTCAATCGAACTATTAAAGGAATTTGGAATAGACCAAGTTGCCAATTCTTTCCCTAATGAACTATCAGGTGGGCAAGCACAAAGAGTAACATTTGCTAGAACTTTAATTGTTGACCCAGGAATGATTCTGCTAGATGAGCCGTTTGCAGCTCTAGACCCAAATACTAGATCACACCTCCAAGATTGGCTATTAGAAATTAAAGAAAAACGCAATCTTACAATAGTTCTTGTTACACATGATGTTGAAGAAGCATTACGTTTGGCCGATCGAATTGTACTTATGTGTCCTAACCCATCCAAGATTACAAAAACATGGGATATTTCCTCATTGAAGAATAGTGGAGAATTTGATCACAATAAAATTAAAAAGGAAATACTACAAAATTATGGCCCTACCCCATTAGCATTAGAAGAACTTGCCCAGTAAAAAAAAGGAGTAAATCATGCAAGTATCCCGAAGAAAATTTATCCAACTATCAGCTCTTGCTGGAGCAGGTGCTTTATTAAGTCCTGCACTTGCAGCATGTGGCACTTCCGACGATGAAAGCACTTCGAGTACTACTTCTGTAAACACCTCAGTTGCTACTTCATTAAAAACAAATGGTAACTTAGAAAAAACCACTTTACGAGTCGGATATCTGCCAATTACTGATGCGTCACCTTTACTTCTGGCACATGCAACAGGCGCATATGAAAAAAATGGCTTGCAAGTTGAAAAACCAACCTTGATGAGAAGCTGGAATACGGTTGCAGAAGCGTTCCAATCTAAACAGGTTGACATAGTCCACCTCTTAATGCCCATGGCAATTTGGTTAAGATTCTCAAAGAATTTTCCATTGAAACTTGTTGCTTGGGATCATATGGATGGATCTGCACTTACAGTAAAAGATCATATAAATTCAGTTGCAGAATTAGCTGGAACAACCGTGGCAATTCCCTATTGGTATTCAATACATAATGTAGTACTTCAAATGCTACTAAGAAAAGAAGGCTTACAGGCAATTACTTTAGGTGAACCTTCTGTATCTGGAAAAACAGTTAAATTAGTTGTATTACCACCCCCAGATATGCCTGTAGCTTTATCAAACGATTCTATATCCGGTTATATTGTCGCTGATCCATTTAATGCTGTTGCAGAAGTTAACAACATTGGAAAAGTTCTTAGGTTCACTGGTGATGTTTGGTATAAACATGCCTGCTGTGTAGCAGTAATGCACGAAGAAGACGTCGTCAACAACCCTAACTTTACTCAGGCTGCTGTTACTTCCATTGCAGAAGCACAGTTATTTGCTGCAAACAACAAAGTTGAGGCTGCAAGATTATTATCCAAAGATGGAGGAAATTATCTTCCTCAACCACTTAAAGCAATTGAATATGCTATGACCCATTATGATCATAGTGAATATGTCCCTTCAGGCGCAATAACACACCCAGAATGGGATAATCAAAGAATTGGTTTTCAACCTTTCCCATTCCCATCTTATACACAAGAACTAATCAAAAGCTTAAGAGAGACTATTGTTGAAGGTGATAATTCATTCCTTGATAATCTTAACCCTCTAACAGCCCATCAAGATCTTGTTAATGACAACTTTGCTAAAACAGCAATTGAAAAACTCGGAGGAACAGAAAAGTTCAATATTCCTGAGGATTATACAAGAACTGAAATAATAAGCGTATGACTAGCACCCTAAAAAAATATTTCGAAATTAGTTCTATAAAAATAATAGTACTTAGCTTTGTAGGATTAGTCTCATTCGTAGGTATCTGGGCACTTGTGATGGTATTTATAGATAAAAGTAGCATACTGTCACAATTTGGCCCAATCGACGGAGCTTCAGCTTTCTGGGACCTGATGACTACGGATGAGACATACATTCACATTACTGCTAGTCTCAAAAGAATTGTTGTGGGAATGCTTTTCGCTATAGTCACTGGTGTTCCTTTAGGTTTCTTGCTTGGAACAATTAAACTCTTCGAATTAACCAGCACAGCAGTCTTTCAATTTTTAAGAATGATCTCTCCGCTTTCATGGACACCACTTGCAATAATTCTGTTTGGAGTTGGTGATAGCCCGGTCTATTTTCTAATTGCTATTGGAGCAATTTGGCCAATTGCACTTAACACTGCTGAATCTATAGGGCGATTAAACAGGGGTTGGCTATTAGTTTCAAAAACTTTGGGAGCTTCCCCATTTGAAAGCTTCCGAAAAGTAGTATGGCCTGCAACGCGTCCTGGGATACTTCTTGGGATACGCCTTGCAGTAGGATTAGCATGGATAATTCTTGTCCCTGCAGAAATGTTGGGTGTGGACTCCGGTTTGGGGTATTACATTCTCGATACAAGAGACCGATTTGAATACTCAGAACTTATAGCAGCAATAATTATTATTGGAATCCTTGGTCTTATCTTAGATATTCTAACCCGAGTATTGCTTTCAAGTCGCCAACACTAATTCATCAAATACCCACTAATAATCCAAACCATGAGCAACAAAGTATCAGAATTACTTAGCCTTGTTTATAAATAATAATTTTGATTAGAAGTAGATTTTATCACCGTTCCAGATCAAACTTAGTTTACAATTACGGAGAAAAAAAGTGATCAGTATAGTCAGTAAATACTGCAACAAAAAAACCTAGAAATAAAAAAACACCTATTAAAATTATTGCTGCATATTTATTAGTCATCTTGATTCAAAACATAAATTAACAAATAAATGAAATAAAATTAATGTAGCTTAGACAGCAAATCATCTATACTTGGTCTATCTCCAGCGTTTTTACCAATGTAACTCCACTCAAGAGATCTGTTTTTGCCAATTACAAAAGCTGAAGGAGCTGCAACTCCGTCCCCAAGTATGTTATATACACCAAAACGGCGTACAACCATTCCTTCAGGATCATACAAAACTCGAAACTGTGCTCCTGTTACTTCAGCCATAGCTTTTGCATTTTCAAGATTGTCCATACTTATGGTAACTATTTCAGTATTTCTTTCAAGAAATTTCTGATGAAACTGCTGCAACTCACCGAGTTGCGATCTGCAAATTCCTCAGAAATGGCCTCTATAAAAAATAATTACTACATGTTCATTTTCATCCAGTAGTGAAGAAAGTGAAACCTGGGATCCTTTCGAATCCGGAAGAACAAAATCTGGAACTATCTCATTCGAAGATCCTGAACAACCAAAGGATAGTAAGAACAAAATGCAAAAGCTGGCAATGAACGATATTGTAGATATTTTACGAAAGAACATAATGTTATTATTCTATTTTACTCCAAAAAGAAAATCCACTTTGCGGGCAGGAAATAACAATTTCATGTATTCAATGTAAATATTTAATATAATGATCCAATAGGGTTCTACCCCACCAGGGAGTCCACCATTATCTAAAGATTTTTCAGGCAAAAAAACAGATGTAGGGAAGAAAAAGTACCCGGAGGTAAATATGCCAATAACAACTGATGCTTCAATAATAGAACTTGAAAATGGAATTTTTGCACGATTACATGAAGGACTAACTAATTCAGGAATTATTATTGATGAAGAAGAAGTTATCATTATAGATTCTTTGCGTGTCCCGTCCTTTGCTAGAGATCTTATCAAGGACGTTAAATTTCTCACCAACAAACCCATCACACACGTAATTGATACTCACGCTCACTGGGATCATGCTTGGGGAAACGAAGAATTCACTACTTCAACTATTATTGGTCATATTAACTGTTATAAAGAAATGAATGACATTGAATGGAATAACCAATGGAGAAAAAAAGTAATAAATTCTGAAGATCCATGGTCAGAGGAAGCAAAAACAGTAAAAATAACACCTCCAAATAAAACATTTGAAAAAACCTTGGAAATGCAATTATCAAAGCACAAAATTGTTTTACATTATTTTGGGAAAGCTCATACAAGCGGAGATATATTTATACATATTCCTGAAATAAACGTCTTATTTACTGGTGATGTTGCTATGAATGGCTTAATCCCTTTTTTTGGTGATAGTTACCCTAAAGAATGGCCAGAAACAATTAATCAACTACTTTATCTTCCAACTAACAAATTTATGGCTGGACATGGTCCTATTGGTTCATATGATGACCTGATAGCTGCAAAAGACTTAATTCAAGTTTTAACATCACAGATAGAAAAGGCAATAAACAATAACATTGAAATAGATATTATGATTACATCACTCATTTCTCTCATGAAACCAAACTATGGAAACTGGAAAAACTTTGAAAACCTAGATGAAGGAATTCGGTTACTACATTCGAAACTAAAAGGATGATTACTTTGAATACATGGACAAATTGGAACCCTGACCAATACGGATTATATAAAAATGAACGGTTACGTCCTGGCATTGATTTATTTGAACAAATTACTATTGAATCCCCTAAAACAATTTATGATCTAGGTTGTGGAACAGGAACTTTAACTAATTTATTGCACAATAAATGGCCTGGAGCATCAGTAATAGGAGTTGATTCTTCCGAAACAATGTTAGGAAAAGCAAATGAAGCTTATCCAGATATCATCTGGGAAAATTCTCAATTGCAAAATTGGAAACCCAACGTAAATCCAGACATCATCTATACTAATGCAGCACTCCATTGGATTGACAACCATTCAGAAATTATTCCTGGATGGATAAAATCGCTGAATCCTAATGGAATATTTGCAATGCAAGTACCAAATAATTGGAGAGAACCAAGTCATTCCAATCTAGCAAAAGTAGTAAGAAGTGGTGATTGGAACAATAAATTATTACCAAAATTACGTGAACTTCCAATTCTTTCGATCGAAGAATACTACGATTTATTAAATCCGATAACCTCACATATAAACATTTGGGAAACTACATATATCCAGATTTTAGAAGGTGTAAATCCAGTATTAGAATGGTTGAAAGGAACGTTGATCCCACCTCTGCTGGATTTGTTAGACAAGAAAGAACAACTACTCTTTATTGACCAATATGCTCAACTTGTATCTAGAGATTATCCCATTCGTAAAGATGGAAAAACCATTTTCCCATTTAAAAGACTATTTATTGTGGCCACAAAATAGTCTTTTAGGTTACTGAATAATAATAGTTCCATCAGTACCATTTATCGTAATACTCATCCCGTCCCGAATAAAATCTGTCCCATTTTTAGTTCCGACAATTGCTGGAACGCCAAATTCTCTAGCAACAATGGCACCATGGGATAGCGGACCACCAGAATTTGTTACAATCCCACCTGCAATTGCTACATAGGGAGTCCAAGGAGGAGACAAAGCTCTGACAACAAGGATTTCTCCATTTTGAAGTTTCTGAGCATCATTTATAGATTCAAAAACTCTTGCAATCCCTGTATATACTCCAGCCGAAGCTGGATTACCTTTTATTATTTTTTGAACAGAACCTTCTGCAGGAATACTATTAACATCTTGAAAGGTGGAAGAAGGTTTTCCTAATAAAAGCGGAGGAGATATTTTCCGGAATTGTTGCTGAAGATCTTTTCTATTTTCTACTTCTTGCTGATTTAATGAAATCCCGTTTTCTAAAGCTTCAAGTAATTCATTTCTAGAATAAAAAAATACATCATTTTCATCAATTAATACGGATTTCCTCTTAAGGTATTTCCCAATATTTAACCATTTGATTCGCGATGAATATACGCATTGCTGGTCACATAAAAGATTATGATCCTCTAAATTCGGAAGAAAGTGTTGAGCAATTTCCATTAAGTTAATCAAATTAAGATACTTGGAATTATTTTTGGCTTTTTCTCGAAGAATTGATTCCATATCCATTCGATTATTTTTTTGTTGCAAGCTTGCAACAACCGGACTTTTGGAATCATCCTGTAGAGCATATGATCGAATTATTTCTATAGGTATCGATGCCCCATCACGCCAAGTGGGTAAATCCTGAAGGCCATTATTACTTGTACTTCCAAATTTATTAAGCATTTCATTATATAAATCCAGAAATTGTTGAGCATTTTGAAATTCTGAAGAAAATTCTCCATTTATAATTTCATGAATTGAATCTTCGTCTCCTCTAATCAATCGACTGAGTTCCCACAAAGCAATAGACCGATCGAGAGAACAATTTGAAAAACCTTGTAATAACATCATTCCTTCTTCTCGACTGCTATTATTTTCTTGTTTTATATATTCATCTAAATATTTGTTCGCCGCCAAATGGGCAGTTGCTACTGCATTCGCATGAATACCTCGAAAAACTCGTCGATATTCATCATCATGGTCTTGTAAAATTTGTTTCCAATTACCTTTTTCAACTGAATTAGGGTCAAAATTTTCAAGTAAAGCAACCAGTTTATCCATCTCAGGTAACCAATCTTTTCTCCATCTCGTAATATCTTCGACGGATTCAGGTTGAGAAACATGTGGAAATCTGGATTTTACAGATTGATTCGCATCTTTATCTTCAACTTCACGGAGATAGTAAAAGCCATTGATAGTCAATGTTTCAGGTATTTCATCTGATTTTTCTATATCAGGGGGTTTTACTAAAGGACTCCCACTAGCAATTAGTGGTGGATGTGAAGCAGGATTATGTTCATCTTGAAGAATCCATGTGAAATCTTCATACTCAGATTTAGGTAAAACAAAACTAATTGTGTCCACCATTTATACTCCACTATAATTATTAAAATTTCTTGAAAATATTGTACAGTACAAATTCCAAGTATCCAAACTGATTAGTAATGAATAAGTTTTCCTGTATTAAATTCCTTCAAGGCATGGAGATGATAAAATATGTCGATAGTATGGATTGGAGAACCTTCTTCAAAAAATGCATCCTTAGTTGGTAAAAAAGCTGCGAATTTAAGTGTTTTGAAATACACTCATCAAATCCCAGCAGGCTTCATAATCCCTGCAACAGACTTCTTTAATGAAGAATTTACTTTATTAAAAGAATCAATTATCACCGAATATAAAAAACTATCATCATATAGTTACTTCCCACATTGGGAAGTAGCCGTGCGTTCTTCGGGACTCGTTGAAGATAGTGACTCTGCATCATTTGCTGGACAACATAAAACATTTTTATGTATACGTAACCAACAACAATTAATTGATGCTGTTATGGAATGCAGGGAGTCAAGCAATGGGCAACTACTAGATTCATATCGAAAAAACATGGGTATTGCCTTAGAAGAAACAAAAATATCGGTTATAGTACAGGAAATGATTCCTGCAGAAGTATCTGGAATAGTTTTTAGCATAAATCCAGTAACTGGAAACAAAGATGAAATTCTTCTTAATACAAGTTGGGGTTTAGGAGGAAGCGTTGTTGAAGGTTCGGTAATTCCAGATAGCTATACAGTTCATAAAAAAACGCTAGCTATAATTTCACGTGAAATAAACGAAAAATCTTTGATGACAATCTCAGCAGAAAAAGGCACTCAAGAAATCAACGTTCCAGTCACATTGCAAAATAAATCATCGTTAACAGAAATTCAAATTATTGAAGTTGGTAAATTAGCAATTCAGTTAGAAACAATGATGGAAACCCCTATCGATGCGGAATATTCATTCTATAATAACAATTTATATCTTTTGCAGTGCAGGCCTATTACAACACTTTAATCATTATTCATGCAGATAGTTAATTAAATCCCCAACATCACTATATGCTTTTTCATCGCTTGGTAACTTTATTGATATTCTAGATGCATAGTCTCCATATCTCGCTTTTAAAGATGGGCCAATATTCTTATAGGTACCCGAAACACAAAAGGTATCCAGCATTGTATCGTCAATTAAATTAGGCATCTCATCCCATTTACCCTCTTTGGACATTTCATGCAATCGTAAACATGTATCTCCCCATTCATACATATCCATAACTGTCTTATAGCTTCTTGTTGAACCATAAAATGAGATTCGTTTTCTATATACTTCTCTAGCACTTTGGACTTCTTCCTCTGAAGCTCCAACGGCAATCATTCCCCCACCCGATACAAAAACTTCTTCCGATTTTATTCCTGAACGATTTGCTCCTTGTGAAACCTGAGGTAAAATTATCTCATCTACATACCTCTTATTGTTAAATGTATGAAGCAATACTCCATCAGACGAAGCAGCAGCAACTCTAGTCATTCCAGGACCTACAGCAGCTATGTACACAGGAGGAGGAGCACATTCCAATGGACCCGGATCAAATTCTGGAGTCATTAATGTAAATCCATAATGTTCACCTCGATAATCCAAATGAGTTCCGTTTTGCCAGCAGTCCCAAATCGCTTTGATAGATTCAACATATTCTTTTAATCTTGGTGCAGGTGCCGACCAGTTAACACTGAATCGACGTTCATTATGACCTTTTACCTGTGATCCTAAACCTAATTCAAATCGACCATCAGACATCCTTTGCAGATCCCATGCCATATATGCACAAACCATTGGACTTCTTGCAAAAGCAATTGCAATTCCTGTTGCTACCTTTAATCTTTTTGTGTGCTCTAAAGCTAAAGTTGACAATAAAAAAGAATCATGAGCCAACTCACCAAAAGATATACCATCGAAACCTAATTCTTCGGCTCTTTTAGCTAGTTCAGGAACATTCTTAAGATCATAACTTGCGATATCACAATATACTTTCATCTATTTCTCCATTTTCGAGTCAGAATCTTTATACGAAATGATTTATTTTAATCAAGAAATTAATTGAAATTGTACCAGAAAATCCAACATGTATTATTATTTCGTTCTAGAAACTTAATTTATTTAGATTTAATTCTGAAAATATCGTTATTTTTCCCACTTCTTTTATCCTAGATAGCTCATTAAGCATAGCTTTTGGCATCCAGGAAGATTCCAAGGTAAAACTTCCATCCCAACCAAGAATTGTGATATCGAATTTATTTAATAATTCTAAAATCCATCTCACGTCCAAAGAAATTGAAATTATGTCAACTAATGGGATTTGTTGTCTGCCTTTTGCATCATTATTTTCATCAATTGTCATCCCTATCGAGCTAATTGAAATATTTGGCCTATTCATTACTTCCAAATGGGCTTGATCAAACTTATACCAATATGTAGCAAAATTTGTTTCATGTTTTGTAATCAATATATATCCAGGAATATTATCAATACCAGATCTTAGTGCCAATTCATTACTGAACGATCCACTTAACAGAGCAGAATAAGGTGAACCAGTTAAAACATAATTTACGTTTTCTGGTATTGAGATGAATAATCCATCATATCCATTCTCTTTAAGGTAACCTTGAATGGCATTCAATCTTACCCGTAATTGTGAAATATTATTCACGATTAATCCAATCCTATCTTTATTGCTCAGGGTATAGCATTAGTACTTATATAGATGCATCTAAAATAAAATCAATTATAATAAAGATATGAACTTTCGCACTTTTTTATTTAAACTCGACCAAAACCGCAACCAAATAATTAAAAGTCTCAGTAAATTTATAATGCTTCGAACAATTCATGGATTTTCGATAATAGGAATTGCCTATTTTTTTGGTTTGGAGAGGCAAACTATAAGAGAATTTGAAGTTTTTGGTTTTCGAATTTATTTCTTATTAATAGCAATTATTCTTTTTCTTATTTACCGACGTCTCCATAAAGTATACAAATGGTGGGTGGAGTTACCAACTCCAGAAAATTAATTAGAATTTAAACCTTCTTCACAGGAACTCTGTAAACCACAATAGTACCAATAATCAATAATATGAATACAAAGAATCGTACAAAAATGAGCCTATCTGGTATTCCGAAAAATATTGCATACATTCCGAAAATCCACATCATTGTCCATGCCATAAACTTCGCTTTTAAAGGCATGCCTTTTCCTGATCGATAATCTTGTACTGCTTGACCAAATAATCTGTTGTTAATTACCCAATTATAGAATTTCTCTGAAGAACGAAAAAAACATGCTGCCGCAATTATCATAAAAATCGTCGTTGGCAAACCAGGAACAACTATTCCAATCAATCCTAATGCAACCATGAGTAAACCGATTGTAAAAAATATTGGGCGCATTAGTTTACCTGAAACACTCTGAGGTGGTTTTTTCATAAACGAATTCTCTTGATTATTGGATTAGTTTGAATATATCAAATACAACTTAATGATCTTCATTTTATCACAAAATTATAATCAATATTATTAAAATCAGTTAATAAGTATATTTCATCAACTAGCTTTATAAGTTGTTTACTTATTTTCCAAATCTAGCAAATCCTTAGATTTTTGAAGTCTCTTAATTGATTCAATTCTTCGTTTTTCAAATATTTCTTCTTCAGTTAGATTGATATAATCTTCGTCATTATCAAATTCTTCACCAAAATCCGAATACCGAGCCACGCCATGAAAGAAATAGTTAATTTCTGGTTCAGTACCAAATCTATTTGCTCCATTATCACCTTTTTTATTTCCATAAAATAATAAGAATATCTGACCAAAAAGTGGAAATAAAATAAAAGGCAATCTCCACCCAGAAAATCCTATATCATGCAAACGCCTTAAATTCAAAGTTGTAATTGGCACTAAGATCACTAAAATTACCAACAAGGATATTCCATACTTGGTATCAGTAGGAAATCCACTTTTATTCATTATCAACAAGACTGCAACAAAAAATAATACCGCAAAGAGATGGAACCACCAGAATTCAGATCGTGATGATCGACCTTGGTAGTCATTCCATCGTTTTATTCCTAGACGAATTCCACTTGTAAATCCAATCATGCTTTCCTATCCATTAAAGTTTATCAAATCACACAAATGTTTTTAAAAATTATCTGCTGAAACCCTACATAAAACATATATATTCACCATGTATAAAAGGTGCACTATTTACATTTGAGGTTATTCAATAATTCATTGAAAACCATTTGATACAGGAGAAACAAAGAGTTCAACCACTGTGACAGGTATATTATATATCATTGTTGGAATACTTGGAGATGATATATCAACAAAAAGCAGTGAAATCATTAATTAAACGGCTGACCAAATCTTTCACTATGTACTATCTCGGAAAATTCTTTGCGACGTTTGATGCCCTGTGTTTTTGATTTAAGAGGGTAACCAAAGGGAATAACAGCAATTACATCATGAGTATCAGGAACACCCAGATAATCAGCAACGGCATTCATCCCAACCCATCCAGCCCAATTAGAACCTATACCATCAGCCCAAGCAGTCAATACCATTGACTGAATAGCTCTGCTCGCATCCGAAAGTCCATAAGGGGATTCTTTTTCAATAGCAACAGCTATGGCAAAAGCTGACTGAGCAGTATACGGTCCAGATCTGACTATTGATCCTAATTCAACAAGAGAATCATGACTTTGAATCACAATAAAACTCCATGGCTGACCATTTCTGCTACTAGCAGTAAGGCGTGCAGCCTCAAGAATTTTACGAATAGAATCATCTGGAACTGGTATATTTTTAAATTCACGAACTGCTAAAACTGTTCGAATAGAATCATATACTTCCATATCACTTATCCTCCTAAATAAAATTGACACCTAGATTACCTGACCGATAATATCCTATTATTGTCGTTGTGAGGAGGATATATGGATTTCGAAATGAGATACACAGCAGAACAGGAAGAGTTTCGTAAAGAAGTTAATGCGTGGCTGCAAGAAAATGCCCAGGTTCCAGAAGAAC
>CAJWQJ010000003.1 GCA_913045315.1 uncultured Chloroflexota bacterium
TCAGAGGATGAGTACGTAGAGCTACTTGTGGAAGATGTATTTGAATAGATTATTCGGAGTTATCATTTTCTGATTCTTCCTCAGGAATATTTATGGAAGTAATGTTTTCTTTACATTTAGATAACAAGTATGAATTGCTAGGAACATATCCAAAGCTAACTATTGATGAGTCTTGCTTCAAAAGTTGAATTGAACAGTAACCTAAAGTTTGCCCGAAAATTCCTGGAGAAATTTTCATGTTAGTAAATTCTTCATAGACGTGTTCCTCTATTTGAGGTCCTCGTTTAATTATCAACCCACTATCGGTAACAATGTAAGATATGGCTCTATAACTTATATATCTTGGTAAAATTACAATTCCAGCTAATATAAGAGGTAATCCAATAAATGTTATCTGATCGATATATACGGATAGTACAGCTAATACTGCCCAAGGAGCTGTGTGTAGACCCCATGACCATTGAGATTGTTTAATGATTACTGCATTTTCGGGAATCTCAAAATTTTCTTTATTTGTCATAATTTGGATGTTCCTTTATTAAGTTTGTGCTTAAAATGCTGTCGGGTAAATGCATTGAATTTTTTCTTTGCTTGTGGCCATACATGCCATGGAATAAAACTAACAAACCCAGGCAGTTAAGTCCAATTATCATCCAAAAAGTCTCTGGGTAAATTATTACTGAACCAATAAGTAAACTGTATGCTGAAAAACCACCCCATAATGAAGCATGTTTTTTCTTTAAACGTGAAATTGCTGCGATAGAAGCTCCAATACACATTATTGGAAATCCTATAGCAGGTAGTGAAGCTATTGCTATTCCAATAAGAGTTGATAATCCATCTCCACCTTTAAAATGGGTAAAGATTGAACGCCAATGCCCGAACAATGATGCAAGACCGGGCAACAAAATCATTTCATTGTTGATTCCTAATTTTTGTGCAGTAATAATAGTTAATATTCCCTTTGCTACGTCACCATAACCAACAATTACACCTGACTTTTTTCCTACATTGCGAAATACATTTGCTGCTCCTGGTAAACCGGTGCCAGTTACAAATATATCAAATCCTTGCTGCTTGCTTACAAGCATAGCTATAGGTATAGAACCAATTAAGTATCCTAGTAAGACAGCAATCAGCAAATTTGAAATATTGGAATGTGGGAGTGTGGTGATTATTTCATTCATTAGCACTCTTAGGTATAAATAGAACTGCTTACAGTTTACTTTGTGTGTATTTCACGGTCAAATTAAGCTGGTTTTGGTTGAGGGGATTTTGCTAAGTACATAAATATACAACCAATAATTAATGCAATGATAAATATTATAAATGCAGATGTGTAACTTCCAGATTGATCATAAATCCAACCTGCAAATATTGGACCTAGAACAGTTGTAGGCATTTGAAAGAGTTGGAAAAATCCTCTAATCGTGGCGTAATTATCGCGTCCATAATAATCGCCTACGATAGCCCAGAATAGTGGAATAGCGCCACCATAGGCTATTCCATAAATAATTACAAAAAGCCAGAGTTCTGGCATTGAGTCAACTCCTGCAAGAATATATATCCCAATAGCTTGCATTATATAGGTAATTATTAGAACCCAACGCTTATCATAAAAATCACCAAGCCAGCCGAAAATTAATCTCCCAACCAAACTAATTGTTACCATAGACCCTAGTGCACTACTTGCTATTGTCAGAGAAATGTCACGAACTTCAGTCAAATAAATTACTTGGTGAATGACCACAGATGTCATGGCTAACGCTCGAGCAGAAGATGATATTACTAACATCCAGAATGCAAAAGTTTTAAGGCTTTCTATAGAACCAAATTCATAAATAATGGTTGTTTTCTTGTCTTTTATTTCATTTTCAATTTCCGTTGAAGCTATCCCGTCAGGAAGCCATCCATAAGGTTCAGGTTTATGTCTTAATAAAAGTGAAAATGGAATAACAATTAAAAAGATACCTATACCTGCAACAAATGCTGTAGTCCTCCATCCCAAAGCATCCATGATGATTCCAAGAAGCATTACAGTTATCCCACTTGCTCCTGCCCCTAGAGAAAAAAGAGCAAATGCACGGGAACGTTTTTTATTGAACCATGCATTTACAGAGGCCATGCTTGCATGACCAAACCCGGTGTTGTAACCAATAGACATCCAGCCTGCATAAAGAAGTAAAAAGATTGTATAAGGATTAAGCGTGATGGAACCTATAGAAACTTCTTGAACTTGGCTCATTGCGAAAAAACCAGTTCCAGCAATTACTGCTCCAATAATCGCAAGTTTTCTTGGGCCATATTTATCAACAAGCTTTCCAACAATTGGCCCTTCGAGTCCACCTTCTAATCGTGAGAGAGATATTACAAGTGCACCGGAAGCAGTACTCCAACCAAATTCATCTCTTAGTGCTTTAAAAAAGATAGGAAACCCGTAGAACCAAACTCCTGCACCGTAAGCATTTATTGCTGCTGCAGCAAAGACAATGTACCAACCAAAGAATATTTTAGGAAAGGTTATTTTTTTCAAATTCTTTTCATATTTGTTATAAGATTGATTGGAGTAGTATATTCTTATTTATATAATTTTCAAACTCAAAATTATATTATTGTTATGGTGTGGTACGATCTACTTGGGGGTAATATTAATGGGCCTTGACCAGAGAGAATTAAAAGAACTTTCTTCGAGTGCTACTGATATGGCATGGAATGCTGGAAAAGTTTTGCTGAAAAGATTTCGTGGTCCATTGAATGTGCAGGATAAAAGCACATCAAAAAGAGTTGATCCTGTAACAGAATTAGATAATGAGGTTGAAGATTTAATCGTTAAAACAATTAAAACAAAATTTCCTGATCATGGAGTTATAGGTGAAGAGGGTACTATTGTTGAATCTAAAAACAGTGATCTTGTCTGGATAATAGACCCTCTTGACGGGACCTTAAACTATGCGAATGGGATTCCGATTTTTGCATCTTCTATAGCTCTTTGTGAAAAAGGGATTCCTGTGGTTGGGGCAATATATGTTCCTTGGATAAATGAACTAGGAAGAGTTTTTTTTGCATATAAAGGTGGCGGGGCTTGGGTTGATGAAACTCGACTTAGTGTTTCTTCAGAAAAATCACTTCATAAGGGAAGAGTTTCAGTACTATCAGGTTTTGCTAATAGTGGATTCAGAATAAAACCGGAGTTTCGTGGTGAAATTGGTGAACCGAGGGCTATAGGTAGCATAGCATATGAAATGGGGTTAACTTCTGAAGGCATCTATCAATATGTATTTTTTTCATCACCAAAATCGTGGGATGTAGCAGCTGGAATTATTCTAGTAGAGGAGGCTGGTGGAACAAATATCATATGGAATAAAGATAAAAGAATGTGGGAGTCATTCATATCATTCACAATAAGTAGAGATAATGACCTCTTTTCATTATTTCGAAATTGGCAACTTCCCCTACTCTCTGGTAGTTCGATGCTTGTTGAAGAATTTATGAATGTTGTCTATTTACCAAAAAAAAGATTTGATTTCACTAGTAGTATTAAGAATTATTTTAGTTTATCCAAATAGAGGAATTTTAATATTGGCAAATTTTCCGAAAAAAATTTTTATTACCGATAACCTAATATTAAAAAATCCTGTTATTGTTGCTTCGGGAACATTTGGATTTGATGGATATGGTTCTGGAATAGTTAATAAATTTAATTTCTCATCACTTGGGGCTATAGTTATGAAAAGTACGACTTTGCTTCCAAGAGTTGGAAATCCTACTCCAAGATTTTATCATGGAAAACACTGGACTCTGAATTCCATTGGTATTGAAAATCCAGGAATAGATTCAATTATAGAAAACTATCTTCCTTCTTGGAAAGATTGGGATGTTTCGGTAATTCTTAGCATTGCTGGAGAATCTATAGATGAATATTTACAAATGGCAACTAAACTGAAAGTGCATACAGGGATATGTGCTTTGGAGTTAAATGTAAGTTGTCCTAATGTTGAGAATGGTATGGAAATCGGACAAGACCCAATAATGACAAAAAAACTTGTGGAATCTATAAAGAAAGAAATTGAATTACCAATTATCGTAAAATTATCACCTAATGTTACCGATATAAGACCTATAGCAATAGCTGCAGAAGAAGGAGGAGCAAATGCTCTTTCTTTAACAAATACACTTTATGGTATGACCTTAAATAAGGAAACTCACAAATCGGTTCTTGGAACAATTGGAGGAGGAGTTTCCGGTTTCGCACTTAAACCCGTTGCTTTATCGATGGTTTGGAAGGCTTTTCAAGTAGTAGATATACCTATAATTGGAGTTGGAGGAATATCAAATATCCATGATGCGTTAGAATATATGAATGCTGGAGCTACTGCTTTTCAAATAGGAGTTGCAAATTATGCTAATCCTAGACTTCCACTTGATATATTAAGAGACCTTAATGCCTATTGTAATAAGCATAAAATAACTGACTATCATTTTCTTACTGGTATTAGCCACAATATGTAGGGATTACTTTACTTCAACACATACACTATAGTATATTTACCTGTGGTAAAGTAAATATCGTGTTTATGGAGAGTGTCTGGTATTCCAATAAAAGAATACAAAATAAATGAACAGATTCGTTCTAGGGAAGTATTTCTTATAGATGAACGTGGCGAACAAATTGGAGTTCGTCCTACAAATCAAGCTATTGAACTTTCGATGGACCGTGGTTATGATCTTGTGGAAGTTGCTCCTCAGGCTAATCCGCCTGTGTGTCGAATGATGGATTACGGTCAGTTTAGATACTCTCAAAGTAAAAAAGAACGTGAAGCTCGCAAAGTACAGAGAGTTAGTGCACTACGAGAGGTTCGATTCCGAACCAGAATAGCTGACCATGATAAAGAATCAAAAATTCGCCAAGTTAAAAATTTTCTTGGTGAAGGGAGTAAAGTTAAGCTAACAGTTATGTTTCGAGGAAGAGAGATAGCGAGACCTGATAGAGGTGTCTCATTGTTGAGAAGTGTAGCTGAAGAGGTTAAAGATTATGCAAAGGTTGATTCCCCTCCATCTATGGAAGGCAGAAGAATCAATGTAGTATTATCTCCCGTTTCTGCAAAGAGTAAGACAAACAAAACGGCACATGAAGTGCCTTCAAAGGAGTCTGATGAAGGCGAAGAAAAAAACGAAGATGAAAACCCATAAAGCCGCCGCTTCTCGTTTCTATATCACTGGAAGTGGTAAGCTTATGAGACTTCATGCTGGTAGAAGTCATTTTCGAAGAAGAAAAACTGCTGCTGTAAAACGTTCTTTTGGACAAAAGGAACACTTAACATCTGGAGATGCTAAAAGAATTAGTGCGTTAATACCCTACGCTAGGTAGGACTCTGAAATCAAATATAAAAGGACAATATTTTTATGACACGAGCAACTAACGCTGTTGCGACTAGAAAACGAAGAAAAAAAATTCTTAATGCGGCTAAAGGTCATTATAGCGTACGAAGTAGACATTTTCGAAGAGCCAATGAATCGGTTATGCATGCAATGAGATACTCTTATATACATAGGAAGGATCGTAAAGGTGATTTTAGACGCCTTTGGATTACTCGAATAGGTGCTGCATGCAGAGAAAATGGAATTAACTACAGTCAATTTATAAATGGAATCTTGAAGGCTGGGATACAGCTAGACAGGAAAATACTTGCTGACTTAGCAGTTAGTGATCCAAAATCATTTTCTATAATTGTTGATAGAGCTAAAGTTGCGTTGGCAGCTTAAATAACTCATTCTCCATCCAGTAATTTTATTCTATTCTCTTAGTTGTTAAATTCTCAGTATATTCTCTTATGTTGTAGATTCGATCATGATTATACTGAAAAGAATTGCCAAATAGGCCATTGAGTATATGTAGGTTTCCAGAATTGCTCTGTGGGTTTTCGATATTACTAATCTAATTGCAGAAACTAAGAATAAAATGCCTAAGAGTCCTGAGCCTATTAAATAGAATAGACCTAATTGTTCACTTGCCATGGTAAACAAAGAAGTTATTGTCACTAAGACTATTGTATATAGAAGGATGGATTTTCTAGTGACAGCTTCTCCATATATAACTGGCAACATTGGAATATTTGCTTCTGCGTAATCTTTTTTAATTAGTAAAGAAAGTGCCCAAAAATGTGGTGGAGTCCAGAAAAATATTATAAGAAAAAGATAGTATGCAGATAAGGTCAGGTTTCCAGTAACAGCTGCCCATCCTACTAATGGTGGCATTGCACCAGCTGCACCTCCGATTACAATATTTTGAATGGTACTTCTTTTCAATAGTTTTGTATAAAGCAAAAGATATAAAACGCTTCCGAGCATAGCAAGTGAAGCTGCGAAAAGATTTGACCCAATCCATATAATTGCAAAGGAGCAAATAGTTAAAGAAATTCCGAATATGCATGCATTTCTTATTGGGATTCGTCGACTTGATACAGGTCGATTTGCAGTTCTTTTCATTAACAAATCTGAATCGCGCTCGAGATAATGATTAAGTGCGCTTGCTCCGCCTGAAGCAAAAGCACCTCCAATTAGTACAGCAGCAATAATATTCCATCCTGGTGCACCTTCAGCAGCCATGACCATGCCTCCTGCTGCAGTGATTAACAGAAGCAACATTATGGTAGGCTTTGTGAGTGTTATGTAATCCTTTATTATATCAATCATAATCTATTTGTTTTTTATTTGTTCCCGAAAATGCTAATAGCATTATCAAAGAACCCCAAACAGCTGCTGCTATTGCGAGGTGAAGAGATCGGGCAAATGAAGAAAATTCTAGCCATGGATTCGCAGCTCCAACAAAAATTTGTATAAATGATAGCACCCCTACTACCATGCTTGCCATACGCAAATCAGTATTTCTACTGGAAGCCCAAGATTGTCGTGCTGCAAAAAGCACAACAATTATTGTACCACCAGCTATAATTCTATGCGCCATATGAGTCCAGGTTAGAATATTGTCAGGTATTTTGGTACTTAGACATAATGGCCAATCTGGACACACAGCAGATGCACCTGAGCCCACGAGGTAGGAACCGGATAAAATAGTTATCATTGTAAGAAATGTGGATATGTATACTATCCGAAGGACTTTCTTGGATTTGAAATTCTCTTCATTTCCTTCTTTTGTTATACTCCAAACAAATATTAATAATCCAAAAATTGAAAGTGCAACAAATAGATGTAGAGTAACTATTTCAGGAGGTAATTCATTTATAACGGTTATAGCACCCAAAATAACTTGGATGATAAGGGCTATAAAGCAAATACGAAGAGGAATGATGATGTACTTGATATGTCGATATTTTAGATGAGCAATAGTTACTATTATTGAAATAATTAAACCAATAATACTTGCTACGAATCTATGTGCATATTCTACAAGTGCATGAAACTCAAATGGTGGAATTATTTGGCCATAACATAGTGGCCAGTCTGGACATCCTAAACCTGATTCTGTAGTTCGCACAACAGAACCTAATGCAATTAGAAAAAAAGTGATAGTTATGCCGATAGCAAGTAGTTTTTTGTATGGATTTGAGACATTCATATTGCTATTTATTGGATTCAAGGTGCACCTTTAAGTTCATTTTTAATACTAGGTAATGTTAAGTATTTCTAGAAAGCGCCTAGTATAGCCATCAGAGCAATTGCTATTGAAGTAGCCAGAACAAGCCCACCAAAGAAGAAAGCAGAAAATAGGTAATGATCCATTTTCAGATGCATATAATAAAAGGCAACAAATGCAAATTTTATTGCACCAGCACCTAGGAAAATAGCTGCGAAGAGTGATCGCAGCGCCTCTACATAGTAAACACCAACTTCTAGTATTGTTATTACAGTTAGTATGATACCGACAAGTACATATTGTTTTGCCGTTGGATGATCTGAGTCGTGATGATTATCTAGATGTTCACCAGTGCTCAATTTTGTACTCCTCGTTGAATTTTTATTATGAAGATGGCGGCAAACTGCTTAATAAGTAGATTACCGTAAAAATTACTACCCAAACTATGTCAACAAAATGCCAGTACAAACCAGCCAGTTCTACATTCATACTTTTTTCTGGTGGTATGCCTCTCGTATAGCTTACACCTAATAAAGAGAATAACCATATAACACCTAATGCTACGTGGGCACCATGGAAACCTGTAAGTGTAAAGAATGTTGCACCAAAAAGGTTTGTTTTTGGAGTTAATCCTTCATGGGCGAAATGATAGAATTCAAATACTTGAAATCCCAAGAACGTACTACCTAGGAATGCAGTAGCGAAAAGCCAAAATCTAGCTGCGCTTGTATTCCCTCTTTGAAAGGCTGCCAAAGATAAAACCATAGCCAAACTACTTGTCAGCAGTATGAAAGTACTTGCACTTGTTACTGGAATATCAAGGATTTCATGAGGGTACGGGCCGACTATACTCGAATTCCTATAAAGAAGATATGTTGCTATAAATGCTCCAAAGAACAAGCAATCTGAACCAAGAAACACCCACATTAGGAATTTTCGCATATCAACGCCTAATGTATTTGCGTGATCGGTACTTTCCTGATGTTCTACTTCAATATCCTGCAAAATTTACCTCTTAATGACCTTCAGGAGCAGCTGGTTCAAACGACCATGCGTATACTCCAACTATTGATATTATTACGCCTGAAATGCTAAGGATAGGATTAACCATAAGGAGTGCTGCACCTAGACCAACACCTATTGCTGTTATTGCTGGCCAGTATGATGCATTTGGCATGTGAATCGATTCTGTATCAACGTCATCGGATGCGCCAGTTACAGAAGGGAGATGGTCTCCTAATTCTGGGTGTTTGCTATCCCATAAAGGTTCTCTACTATGCACCACAGGAATTGTAGCAAAATTGTATTCGGGTGGTGGGGAAGGAATTGTCCATTCAAGAGTTCTTCCGTCCCAAGGATCATCACCAGCTATTTCACCATTCTTCCAACTTCGGAACGCATTCTGAAGAAAGAATAGCATTCCTGCGATAATAATAAATACGCCAATTGTTTCAATTTGGTTTAGGAAATCCCACCCCATGCCGGATGGATAGGTGTAAATTCTTCTTGGCATTCCGAGGATTCCTACTATATGCATTGGACCGAATGTGACATTCATTCCTATGAAACTTAACCAAAAATGCCATTTACCCAATGTTTCATTCATCATTCGCCCAGTTACTTTCGGGAACCAATAATATATTCCTGCAAAAATTCCCATTATGCTTCCACCAAATAAAACGTAATGGATATGAGCCACAATGAAATATGTATCCTGTTGCTGTGTATCAACAGGTGGGGATGCATGCATTACACCACTAAGTCCACCAACGACAAATGTTGCAATAAAGCCAATTGACCATAACATAGGAGTTCGTAAATCTAATGATCCTCCCCAAAGGGTAGCCATCCAGTTTAATACTTTTACTCCAGTTGGAATAGCTATGAGCATAGTGGCTCCTGAGAATACTGAGACTGCCAGGGCAGAGAGGCCAGTAGTGAACATATGATGAGCCCAAACTGCAAAACTTAAAAATGCTATTGCTACTCCAGACCCTACAACAAAGCCATAACCGAAGAGCGGTTTTCTGGCAAAGGTAGGAATAATATCAGATATAATTCCCATTGCTGGGAGTATGAGTATATATACTTCTGGGTGCCCGAAGATCCAGAAAAGGTGTTGCCACAAAATTGGGTCACCCCCCTGATTAGAATTGAAAAATGGCATTTCGTAAAATCTCATGAACATCAACTCAATAAGACCGACTGTCAAAACAGGAAATGCGAATACAAGTAGTAGAGAGATAATCAGAGTCATCCAAGTAAATACAGGCATGCGCATAAGGGTCATTCCTGGTGCACGCATATTAAGAATTGTTACAATGAAATTACAGGCAGCAGCTAAGGATGAAACTCCAAGTACTTGTAATCCGCATATGAAGAAGTCCGTTCCAGCTCCAGAGTATTCTGTAGCTGTGAGAGGTGCATAAGCAAACCATCCTACGTTAGGTAATGTATTAAAAAGCCAACCACCGTTTAAGATGAGAGCTCCGAAGAGAAATACCCAGTAACTAAAAGCGTTAAGCCTAGGGAAAGCCACATCTCTTGCCCCAATTTGAAGGGGTATAATGAAGTTAAAGAAAGCTGCACCTAAGGGCATAATGGCGAGAAAAATCATGGTAAGCGCATGCATTGTAAACAAAGAGTTATACATCCCAGGAGATACTAGATCCATTCCTGGTGAATAAAGCTGCATCCTTACTACTGTTGCTTCTAGACCACCAACAAGAAAGAAAAACATTGCTGTGCATCCATAAAGAATGCCTATCCTTTTGTGGTCAACTGTTGTAATCCACCCCATCAGGCCAGTGTATGTTGCTCTTTCCGTTACACCTTTTATAGCTGTTGAATGTGTTGCCATCATTCCCCCGCGGCATATCTGCCTTCAAGATTAATATTTATTTCAAAGATTGTATGTATGCAACTAATGCTTGGATATCATTCTCACTCAATGCGTAATTATTATCATTATACATGACACCGTTTGCAGTCATTAGGTTGCCTGGCTTAGTTTCTTCAGGATTGCGGATCCAATTTGCGATATCATTAGCATTGTTTTCAAGCATTCCAGCAGCAATTTTATTTCTGCTTCCTATATGAGTAAGAATTGGAGCTTGTATACCTAATGCATATGGATTGCCTTCAATTGTATGACATCCACCACAACCCTTTGAATTGAATATTTCCATGCCTTCAGCTGCAAGACCTTCTGGTTCGATAGCTTTTGCTAGTTCATTTGTTTTCCATGCTTCAAAGTCCTCAGCACTGTCTACTATCAACTCAAATTTCATATTTGCATGAGAATCACCACAGAATTCAACACATACACCATAATATGTTCCCAGTTGTTCTGCGGTAAACCATATTTTATTTTCTAACCCAGGTACCATGTCTTTCTTTCCTGTAATTTGAGGAACCCAGAAAGCATGTATAACATCATTAGAGAGAAGAGTTACTTCAACTGGAACGTCTATGGGGACGTGAACTTCATTGGAGGTTTTAACTCCAAGTTCAGGGTATTCTATTTCCCACCACCACTGGTTTCCGGTAACTGTAATTTGCATTGAGCCTTCAGGGGCATTTGCAGTTTTGTAAATTACTTGCCACGTAGGAATTAATATTACTATTAGTATTACGCTTGGAAGTATGGTCCATAAAATTTCCAATGGACGATTTCCATGAGTTTGTGGAGGCATAGAATCCGTAGGTTTTCTTTTGAATTTAAAAGTTATGTATACGAGACCTATCATAACTGCAAAGAAAACAGCTGTTGCAGCCCAGAATAGGATTATATAGAGCCCCTGAATATCACGGGTAACATCTGATTTGGGGTCCATTGTGTGTAGGGGTATTGTTTCACTATTACCACAGGCAAAGGTAAAAGTTGCCAGAAGTATTCCAAGCAAAACAACTAATACTGATCGTTTGGATGATACCACTCGTTCTCCTTAATTTTCCTGAGATCATACTGAATCATGTTCGAAACTTTTTATACCGAAAACTTAGTGCAATTCTAAGGCGATTCTCTACGTGACGTCAATAGCTTTTGAGTCTATTTGTGAAATTTTAATCAATTCAATAAAGTGTAATTATAAACCGCTCATATGCTTTTTCTTTGTATTTCCCTTTGCAGAACACTTTTTTCTTCTGAAGAAAGTAGTTTTCCCAAAAGTATCAAAAGAGCTATAAGATACATCATTGTTCCTGGAACCCACATTATAAGACCTGCAAGTTGTTGGTCTTCCAAGGGAGATGTTACGAGCCAAAAATTCCCTTGATCTATATTTTGATACCATGGATATAAAATATCAGGATAGATAGTTATATAGGCTCCTAAAGCTATATTTTGAACAGCTCCTGCAAGTATTATTAAAATCCTTTTGGAATACGCAACATAAGTTTGCAAGGGTTTAGGGTCGATGATTACTGACCAATATATAGCTGAGGTTATTAGAAACGTAAAATGTTCTAATTGATGAATAGCTTCATGTTTTATTGCTGCCTCATAAAAATTTGGCAGATGCCAAACCCACAGTAAAACAGAATAAGCTAATAAAGATATGAGTGGTCTTGTCAAAAACCACAGAGTTTTTCTAACAATTCTATTTTGCATAATTTTTATAATTACGGATCTACGCAATTTTATTGGCCATCCTCGCATAATTGGCACTATTGGTGTTCCAAGCAAAATAAGAGGTACTGCAATCATTTGTAAAAGTAGATGTTGAATCATGTGTATAAAGAAAAATTCATCAGCTAATTGTTCGATAGGGGAAAACAAAGCTGCAATTATACCTATAAATCCAATTGAACATAGTAGAGGTCTCCACCATGAAAAAAGCCATTTGCTTTTCCCGTGGCTTCTATTAATTCCTATGAAATAGAGAATGGGTATTCCCAAAGGAATCAGTCCAGTTAAATACCAAAATAAGTACATAGAATTCCTTTTTGTTATGGATGATATATAAGAGTTGAAAGTAGTAGTTTATTCACTAATAAGTATAATAGTAATTATAATATTTAGTTTGATTAAGAGTAATAGTATTTTAATTTTTATTATTTGCTAAAACTAAAGGAGAATTTATATATGCGACTAACACAATGGTCTCATTGTGGTGGATGAGCAGCAAAGTTTAGTCCAGAGGCTCTGGACGATATACTTGGTTTATTTCCTACAATTGAACATGAAAATTTAATAGTTGGATTAAATGGAAATGAAGATGCTGCTGTTTTTCGATTAAATGATGAATTGGCTATAGTACAAACTGTCGATTTTTTCCCACCAGTTGTTGATGATCCTTTTGATTTTGGTGCTATTGCAGCGGCTAATGCATTAAGTGATGTTTATGCTATGGGAGCAAAACCAATTACAGCTTTAAACCTAGCCGCTTTTCCTAAGGATGCAGATCACAACATTCTTAAATCAATTCTTCAAGGTGGATTTGAAAAAGTAAAAGAAGCTGGGACTGTAATTATAGGAGGACATACCATAGATGATCAAGAACCTAAGTATGGCCTTTCTGTTACAGGCATCATAAAACCTGGTGAAGAAGTCTGTAATTCCAGTGCAAAACCAGAAGATATAATTATAATAACGAAACCAATTGGAACTGGAATTGCAACTACTGCTCTACGTGATGGAAAGACGGATGCAAATAGTATCAAAAGTGTAATCGATAGCATGAAAACTTTAAATGATAGAGCATCTGAAGTTATGTTAAAGGTGGGAGTTAATTCGTGTACTGACATTACTGGATACGGCCTATTGGGACACTTGATTGAAGTTTTAAAGGCTAGTGGGGTTTCAGGAGTGGTTGATTGGAATTCTGTTCCTATATTTTCTGAAGTAAACAAATTGATTGCTCAAAGAATTTATCCTGGAGGAACTGAGCGAAATTTGGAATGGTTTGGCGGAAATGTTGATTGGAATAAAGAAATACAAGCTGAAGAAAAATTACTTTTTGCTGATGCTCAAACTTCTGGAGGGCTTCTAATGACTTTGCCGGAAAATAGGACGAAAAAATTATTAGACGAACTAAAAATTTCAGGAGTTGAGGGTTGGATAGTTGGAAGAGTTGAGGAACGCAATTTTAATACAAAAATTCTTAAAGTTGATAAGTGATATTCAGGTGATAAATGACAATTGATTCAATAGTTATCAAAGGTGCTCAGGAACATAACCTTAAGAATGTTGATTTGATCATTCCTAGAAATCAACTTGTTGTATTTACTGGCGTATCAGGATCAGGAAAAAGTTCTCTAGCATTTGATACTATTTACGCTGAAGGCCAAAGACGGTACGTGGAATCTTTATCAGCTTATGCAAGACAATTTCTCGGAAGACTAGAAAAGCCTAATGTTGAATATATTGAAGGACTTTCTCCATCTATTTCCATTGACCAAAAAGGGGTTTCTAATAATCCTAGATCAACTGTAGGTACGGTAACTGAAATATACGATTACCTTCGCTTATTATTTGCAAGAATAGGGAAACCATATTGTCCGCATTGTGGAGAACCAGTTCAGAGGCAATCACTAGAACAAATTACTGATTCAATATTAAGTTTTGAAAGTGAACTTCGAATGTTGATTCTTGCTCCAGTTATTAAGGACAGGAAAGGTGAGCATAAAGATATACTTGATGACATCAGGCAAAAGGGATTTATCCGAGTGAGGATTGATGGAGAAATAAAAGATCTTTCTGAAACTTTCGAACTAAAAAAGAATTTTTGGCATTCTATTGATGTTGTCGTAGACAGATTAATAACAGGTCCAGAGATTGATCGAAGTAGATTGTATCAGTCTGTAGAAACGGCAGTTCAAATTTCAAATGGAGTAGTTATTGTAGCAATTCAAACTAATAATGAACTTGTTCCAGCGAAAAACAAAAAGGGAGGAAAGGATTCACAAAAAGAAATGGTATTTTCAGAAAACTTTTCTTGTCCATATGATCAAATAAATTTTCAGGATATAGAACCAAGAACTTTTAGTTTTAATAGTCCTCATGGAGCTTGTTCTGATTGTACTGGTTTGGGATTCAATCTTGAACCCGATCCAAGACTAGTAATTCCAGATGATAATATATCAGTTGAAAAGGGAGCAATTAAACCTTGGAATCGTCCTGGTCCATCAAGGAGATGGAACAGAAGGATACTCAATGCTCTTGCTGAGCAATATGAATTTTCTTTGAGTACGCCATTTAATAAATTAGACGATAAGGTAAAAAATGTAATTTTGTATGGAACTTTAGATGTGCCACTCTCGGTCTCATTTAGAACAAGAAGAGGGCAAAGTTTTCAATGGGAATCTCCATTTGAAGGTGTTATTGCTAATTTGAAGAGACGTTTTCATGATACCGAATCAGAATACGTTCGAAAAGATATAAGTCGCTATATGTCCCAATTGATATGTCCAGGATGCTCAGGTAAACGTTTACGACCAGAGTCACTAGCAGTAATGATTTGCGGAATTAATATTATGGATCTTTGTTCAATGACAATAGATCAAGCTCTTAAGTGGATTTCTGGAATACAAAAACCTAGTTATGAGGATAATGATACTCTTGAGCCGAGAGATTTGTTAATTGCTAATCAAATACTTAAGGAAATTGATTCCAGGTTGCATTTTCTTGTAAATGTTGGATTGGATTATTTAACGTTAGATCGTACGGCCTCTACCCTTTCGGGTGGTGAATCTCAAAGAATTCGATTAGCTACTCAAATAGGTTCAGGTCTTACTGGTGTTTTGTACGTTTGTGATGAACCTACTATTGGGTTACATCCTGCTGATGATGATCGTTTAATAACCACATTATTAAATCTTCGTGATCAAGGAAATAGCGTTATTGTTGTGGAACATGATGAAGCGGTAATGAGAAATGCTGACTATATTGTAGATATGGGTCCTGGAGCAGGAGAGAATGGTGGTGAAGTTGTAGCTGTTGGTAAAATTGATGACATCATGGAGCATGAAAATTCGATTACTGGCATGTATTTATCTGGACGTAAAAGGATAGTGGTTCCTGAACATCGTCGTTCTGGAACAGGAGAATATATATCATTATTAGGTGCTCGGGAAAATAATCTAAGAAATATTGACGTAAATTTTCCACTTGGTAAATTTATTTGCGTTACTGGTGTATCAGGTTCTGGAAAGAGCACTTTGGTCTATGAAATTTTGTATAAGAAAATTGCTCAATCCATTAACGATTCACGAGATTACCCGGGTGATCATGATGAAATTAGTGGCATTGAATTGATTGATAAGGTTATAAATATAGATCAATCTCCAATTGGAAGAACACCCAGAAGCAATCCTGCAACATATGTTGGTGCCTTTACGGGCATAAGGGAAATTTTTTCACAATTACCAGAATCTCGTGCAAGAGGCTATAAGCCAGGTAGATTTTCATTCAATGTAAAGGGTGGTCGATGTGAAGCATGTAGTGGTGATGGGTACAACAATATTGAAATGCACTTTCTTCCAGATGTTACTGTTCCTTGTGAAATATGTAACGGTGCGAGATATAATCAAGAGGCATTGGAAGTAAAGTTTCGAAATCATTCCATTAGCGATGTTCTGGCAATGTCTGTTGATCAGGCTCTTGAATTGTTTCAAAGTATACCAAAGATTCGTTTAAAACTAGAAACTATGTCTGATGTAGGGTTGGGGTATATTAGACTTGGGCAACCTGCAACTACTCTATCTGGCGGGGAAGCACAAAGAATTAAATTGGCTACTGAATTGTCACGTAGATCTACAGGAAGAACTCTTTATTTGTTGGATGAACCCACAACTGGTCTTTCATTTGCGGATGTAGCTGCGTTACTTAAAGTTTTACACCGATTAGTGGATTCAGGTAATACTGTTATAGTTGTAGAACACCATATTGATGTAATTAAGAATGCTGATTGGATTATTGATTTAGGCCCTGGTGCAGGAGTTAACGGGGGTTTGATGATGGCAGAAGGAACGCCTGAAGAAATTGCAATCTCACAAAGTTCAATTACTGGAAATTTCTTGCAGTCCTTGATTAAGCAATATGCTGAGACTTAGTATTTATTAGGGTTTTTATATAACACTGGTGCAATCAGGGAAATAATTATTGCACCTATTACCAAACACCCGCCAAAAATTATTTGAGATGGTTGAACTCCTAAAGATTCACACAATATCCCTGCCAATGCTCCACCTACTGTAATTATAGATCTGTCGAAACTCATTAAACTCATAACTCTTCCTCTCATTTTTTCTGGAGATTCAGCTAAGAGAACCGAGTTTGCTAGTGCTATAAAAGGAGTCTGTACCATTCCTAGTGGAATTAATATAAGAAATGGAAGAATTTGAGAAGAAGTATATGTGCTCAAAGAAAATATTATTAGCATAAGGCCAAAAGTTGCTGTGACGCCAATCATTCCAATTCCTCTTTTTTGATTGGGATTAATAGTTGCCAATGTAATTCCACCAATTAATCCTCCAAATCCATTGATAGATAACATTATTCCGAGCCCGGATGCTCCAATTAGTAATATTTCTGTTGCAAATAAGGGGGCAAATACTTGCATGTATGACATACCAAAGCAAAAATATATTAATGCAAGGACCATAACCCATTTAAGTAACGGGTTGTGCCAAGCATAATTGAGACCTTCTTTAAAGCTATCGATGCCAGAACGAATATTTTTACTTGCTGAATTTCTAGTATATGTTGGGTTTTGCATTAGAATTGTAAAAAATATTGCAAATGATGATACTACTCCAGAAAAAATAAATGTCCATCCAAAACCACTGAATGCCACAAGAAATCCTGCTCCTGCTGCACCTAATATTCTCATTGTATTCATAGTGGCGCTATTTAGCGCTACTGCACTTGTAAGGTGTTCAGGAGGGATAATACTTGGAATCATGGCTTGTCGAGCAGGTTGATCAAAAGCATTAACAGCTCCTTTTAATAGTGCTTGGATGTAAATATGCCACAACTCAATTTGCCCAGATAATATTATTATCCCTAGAGATATATTCAAAATGGTCGAAGCTGTTTTTGAGGTAATCAAAATTGTTCTTCGGTTGTACCAATCTGCAATTACCCCAGCAACGAATCCTCCGGCTATTTGGGGGATAGTTCTTATTGCAATTACAAATCCAAGATCTATTGCACTTCCCCCAATAGAAAGAACAAGTAATGGCCGAGCTATTTGTTCTGTCCATAATGACAAAGCCTGAGCAATTTGAGCTAGCCATAAGTATCTGAACTGATCGAACTGTAATGGTTTAAACGCCTGCAGTGAACGAGGCATAATCAAGGAAGCTCATGTGAAATAACATTATTTTCATAAAGAAATTTGATGTCACTTTCAGAATACCCAATTTCCTTTAGTATTGTTGTATTGTTTTCACCTTTGAGTGGTGCACGATTTACTTGCCCTGGAGTTTTACTGAAAGTTATTGTTGGGCCATGACGCCATAATTCACCAAATCTAGGATGAACCATGTCTACAGTAAAATTATTTGTAGCTACGTGCTCATCTTCTGCAAAGAAATGATACATGCCTCTATCTTCTGCCTTAACACATGCTATATCTTTTGCAGTAAGATCCATTTCCCATTGTTCGGCATCTTGAGTAATAAAGATTGAGGATAATTCTTTTACAAGTAAATTATCATTAGTAATCCTATCGACACTGGTTTTGTAATTGTTATTTTTTAAAAGATCCTGTCTATTTAATGTTTCACATAAAAGTTTCCATTCATTGTCTGAAGGACAGGCAAGAAAAATCCACCCTTTTTTAGTTTGGTAAAGACGATAAAGTGCATTTAAACCATATCCATCTTTATCAGGTATTGATCTAGAAGGTTTGTTTTCGAATTCAAAAAAGTCATTTGCATTTGCATAAGCATTCGCACACAGCATGGTAAGTTCAAGGTATTGTGAAAGATTATGTCGTTCCTTAGCGTAATAAGCTAATGTTAAAGCTGTTGCTACTGCCATAGAAGTATTTGGATCTGGATTAGCTTCATTTGCCCTTCCTAATTTTCTTGATACTTCTTCTATTTCTTCAATATTCAGATTGATATCTTCTCCGTATGGTATTCCTATTCCTGCTTGGCTTATAGCACCTCCATCTACTGCACCCGGGATAGGATGAAAAGCAGGCCTATGAGAATAGGGACCTGTAGATCCATACCCTCCAACATAGAGATAAATTATTTCTGGATTGATTTTAGTTAATTGATTGTAATCGATACCTAGGCGTGTAGGAGCACCAGGTCTCATGTTATGAATAAAGATATCTGCTTTTCGTACTAATTTTTCCAGTATTGATATGCCATCAGGTTTTTTAAGATCAATAGCTATACTTTCTGTTCCAGCCATTGTTCTATTTGCTGTTACTCCTTTTACATTTCTTCTCATCCAATCGCCTTCCATAGGTTCAATTCTTATTACTCTTGCCCCCATTTCACTAAAAAGTGAAGTTCCAAGAGGGCCAGCAATAATTGTTGAGCAGTCAATAACTGTTAAACCTTTAAAAGGTGCTTGTTTGGAATCATTCTTTGTTTCTGTACTTAATAGTTTTTCAAGTTTATCAACATCTAGAATTTCGTTATTATTTTCTCCAGGCAAAGGTGCTGGACCTTTGATCGAAGGAGGAGTTTTATCCATTGATATTAAAGGGCCCAATTGCCTCATTTCACCTAATAGGGGATCATTGATGGATACAACATGTCCATTATGAAGAATTTGTGGATGGTCTAGAGCTTCAGAGCTGCTCAAGAATGGTTCAGCTCCGACATTTCCATTTTGGTTAACAAAAATGTCCATCCATTCTTCCAGGCTTTTTTCTTTAATTTTATTGAGCATTATTTTCCTTAGGACTTCTCTATTCGTATCATCAATTGCGGGTATTTGGGAAAATTTTGGATCATCAAGTAGGTTTTCTAATCCCATTGCACGAATTGAATCAATAAATAAGTGGTCCATTAAGTTTGCTAATTGTATCCAACGCCCATCTTTTGTTAAAGCAGGCAAGTAGGGTAGATTAGGCAATCGTTTCGGATCCCCTTGAGGGTCATTTGGGAATTCATCGGGATCTTTGATCATCATTTGCCATACAATCCAATTGTGCATGTCATAGATTGCGATGCATTGTAATAAACTAGTTTCTACTAGCTGCCCATTTCCAGTTTTATCTCTTACTGACAATGCTGCAACAATTCCGCGCACGGCCGCCATTGCTGTTGAATAGCTTGCTACGTTAACTGCACTATAGTTCGGCCCCTCTCGGCCATTTTGGCCATTAAACGCCATAAACCTTCCGCTTTTGGCAGCAACAATTCCTTCATAACCTTTATAATTTGCATATGCTCCTTTAGGGCCAAATCCAGTTATTGAGCAGTAAATAAGCTTGGTGTTTAATTGAGTTAATTGTTCGTAATTGATACCATATAAATCTGTAGTTTTAGGTCTGAAGTTGTGAATAACAATATCGTATTGAGCGATTAATTCTTTTATTTTTTTCTGACCTTCAGAAGTTTTAAGGTCAATGGTTACACTTTTTTTTCCTCTATCCCAAACACGAGCTTGAGGTGCAGAATTGAATAAAGTTTCTTTTGGTGCTTCAATTTTTGTGATTTCAGCACCAAAGTCACTTAAAACCATTGTAGCAACTGAACCAGCCATTCCTTGAGTAAAATCAAGTATTTTAATGCCTTCCAATACTTCGGTCATATTTTTTATCCTCCAGAATATATTGGGATGGGTTAGTTAATATATTTTGTTATAAATTCATTAAGCCAAATTTCCAATGCCTCTTCTACATCCTCGATGACTTCCGAAAGTCCATGACCACCACCTTCAAGGAGTATGATTTTTTTTGGTTCATTTGCCCACTCAAAAATAAATTCAGAGCAGTGTGGCCCTAATCTTGTATCATTTAAACCATGAATAAGCAAAAGTTTTCGAGGTGAAATGTCACCAGCTCTACTGGCACCATATGTTTGACTCGACATTGCTACGACACCAACAGTTGATTCACTCAATGGTGCTGCAGATATGACAACTGCTCCTCCAAATGAATGACCAATTAAAATTATTTGCTTGATACCCAGAAATTCAAGAAGTCCTACTCCTGCTAATGTGTCTAAAACACATTCTTCTAAATTATTAGGTTGTCGATAATGCAAGCGTAGTGAAGAAATTCCTTTAGAGGTAAGACTATCACTAAATTTCTTATATATTCCACCCGCTGGTCCCGTAAATCCTCCTCTTGCTCCACCTACCCAAACTATACCTAATTGTTCGTTTTCCGCTTCATGAAAAAGACAGGGAATTTCACCACGAGTTGAATTTATTACTAATGCCTGTCCGGATTCACCTTCAGGTGTTTCATAAAGTTCAGTTCCCAATATTCCGATAGATAAATCTTTTGGAGATTCATTAGGTTCTGATGAACTTTTATCCATTTTGCATGATCTCCTTATGGATTGGGATTAAGTTTTAAAGTTGAGGTCTTTGTATATGCCAGTCTGTCATTTTTTGATATGTATATCCTAATTTTAAAGCTGTTGATTCCTGTAGATAGGTGGTGATAATTTGCATACCTATAGGAAGTCCATCATGAAAACCACATGGAATTGAGAGTGCAGGAATTCCTGCAATACTTGCAGCTAAGGTGCAGGCATCATTCATGTACATTGCTACTGGATCATGGGTTTTCAATCCAATTGGGAATGCAACAGTTGGAGAAGTAGGGGTAAGTAATGCATCATATTTTTTAAATACGTTTGTGAATTCTTCACGGATAAGACTTCTTACTTTTAAAGCTTTTACATAATAGGCATCATAATATCCAGAGGAAAGTGCGTATGTTCCAAGCATAATTCTTCTTTTAACTTCTTTTCCAAATCCCATTCCTCTAGTAGATTCTATGCTTTCCCATGCATTTTTTGGATTTGTTGGCGTAACTCCATATCTCACTCCATCATATCTAGCAAGGTTTGCTGAAGCTTCAGAGGGAGCAAGGACATAGTAAACAGCAAGTGAATATTTTGTTAATGGTAATGAGCACTCTTCTACTATTGCTCCTGCTTGTTTAAAAAGTTCTGCAGCTTTCAACACAGATTCTCGAACTTCAGTTTGTATTCCCTCAGCAAAATACTCTTTGGGTAATCCAATTCTAAGTCCTTTAATATTTTCATCAAGTGATTGAGTGTAGTCTGCTGGGGTAACGTTTAGGGAAGTGGAATCGTTTATGTCTTTTCCATAGATTGCATTTAGTATTATTGCACAATCTTCAACATCTCTTGTCATTGGACCAATCTGGTCTAATGAACTAGCAAATGCTATAAGTCCGAATCTGCTAACCAAACCATAGGTAGGTTTTAATCCGGTAATTCCGCAAAGTGCAGCTGGTTGACGCACACTTCCCCCTGTGTCACTCCCTAATGCAAATATTGATTCGCCAGATGCAACAGCGGCTGCTCCCCCACCACTAGAACCGCCAGGTACACGATTTAAATTCCACGGATTTGCAGTAGGGTAAAAAAAAGAATTTTCTGTTGATGATCCCATTGCAAATTCATCCATGTTCCCTTTTCCCAAAAGAATTGCACCCTCATCAAGTAGTCTTGAAAGAACCGTAGCGTCATAAGTTGGGATGTAGTCTTTTAACATATTTGAACCACAAGTAGTTTTAATTCCCTTAGAAGATATAACGTCTTTAATTTGCATAGGAATACCAGTTAGTGTTGAAGCTGAATTCTCTTGATACTTTTTATCAGCTTTAATTGCTGCAGATCTTGCTATTTCGGGGGTGACACTTATGAATGCATGTATTTTACTTTCTAGATGATCAATATTTTCAAGAAAAGCATCTGTTAGTTCAACTGAACTTATTTTTCTTTCTTTTAAAAGCTTGTGAGCTTCATGGATGGTAAGATCGGTTAAAATATTCATAAATGCTATGTATATTCAATTATTTGAGGAAATACTATGTGATTACTATGTTTCGCAGGTGCATTAAGAAGCACTTCCTCTTGATTAAGTGAAACACCTACACTGTCGCTTCTTAATGCATTAAGTTCAATTGGTTCATGAATAAATGCTTCTATTGATGCTGTTTGAACTTCTTGGAGTATTTCGAATTGCTTTAATATGTCCTCAAGTTGATAACTGAATTCCTCGATTTCCTCTTCGGTAATATTCATTCGATATATTTGTGTAAGATGGATAATAGTCTCTCGATCAATTGGCATTTAAATACCTCTATGACACTAGGATCTAGTTATTATACAGTTTATCAATAAAAAGTAACGATTTAAATCGTTACTTTTTATTGAGTCTGTTGCATTGGATGAATTAGATAGGTATTGTTTAAATTTATAATCTTAATCATTGTTTAAAGGCATGAAAGAAAATGGATAAAGCAAATACATTTTCTCACGGAGACTTGGTCCTTCTTATCGATCCAAAAAAACGGCAATATATTATCCATTTAGATTCCAAAGGTGTTTTTCATAGTGTAAACGGTGCTATATCTCATTCTGAAATTCTTGGTGAAATATTTGGAACTCGAAAGAATATAGGAAACAAAACATATGTTTTTATGAAACCTACCATGGCTGATTTTATTCAATATGCAAAAAAAGATACTCAAATTATCTATCCAAAAGACATCGGACAGATTTTAATAGCAGCTGATGTTTTCCCCGGAGCAAATGTACTTGAGATCGGATTAGGTTCAGGGGCACTTTCATTAGCATTACTAAGAGCCATAGGTGATGATGGCAAATTGGTGTCTTATGAAATTAATTCTAATCGCGTATTGAATTCGTTAACTAATTCGAAACATTTTTCTCAAAAAGCTAAGCATATTGTAAAACAAATTGATGCTTATGAAAAATGGAATGAGCCTGATCAAGATAGGATAATTATGGATATTCCAGAACCTTGGAGGGCTATAGATAATTCTTCCGAATCATTGAAGCCAGGTGGGATTTTGTTATGTTATTTGCCAACTATTTTACAAGTTCACAAGTTGGCTCTAAGTCTTGAATCACATAGTAGTTTTGATTTCATAGAAATTTTTGAAATACTTAAACGAAATTGGCTTGTAAGTGATAGTAGCGTTCGTCCATCCACGCGTATGGTTGGGCACACCGGTTTTATTGTTACTGCTAGAAAATCTTTGGAGGTTGATTTTGAATAGGATTGAGGCAATTGAGATTATTGATGAATATGTTAATACCGATAGCTTAAAGAAGCATTTGTATGCAGTGGAGGCGTCTATGAAATCGTATGCAATTCACTATGGAGAAAATCCTGAAGAGTGGGGTTTAGCAGGACTTCTACATGATTATGACTGGGAAATATGTCCTAATCCTGAAGATCATCCTGTTTTTGGTGCCAATATTCTTCGTGAAAAAGGAGTACCTGAAAACATCGTTCGTGCAGTTCTTTCACATGGTGATCATACTGGCATTAAGAGAGAAACATTAATGGAAAAGACCTTGTTTGCAGTTGATGAATTAAGTGGATTTGTTACTGCAGTTGCTCTGGTACGGCCATCTAAGAGTTTATCGGATGTAGATGTTAGGGCAGTAAAAAAGAAAATGAAAGATAAAGGGTTTGCAAAGACAATTAATCGGGAAGATATTATCAAAGGAGCAGTAGAACTGGAACGAGATTTAGATGAGCATATTGAATTTGTAATTAATTCGCTTAAACCAATTTCAGAAATTCTGGGCTTATATAATTAATTTGATTTTCATATATTCATCCATGATTTTGGGTTTTCATATTCTGATAAAGGGTAACGGCCCTTAAGTAATGGAATATAATTTTCATCTGCAAGTAAAGTAGGAATATTTTCTGTACCGTTAGCCATATTTGAAAAATGACTATTTTCCTCTTCGAATCCCCAGAGTATTTCGTTTGGAACGTTTATACCCTGTAGTAATACCTTAAAGTTCCCTAAACCATCGGGGTTCATCAAAGAGCTCATTGCAAATCGGTTACTATTATAAGTATAGGAATCTATTATTTTGTGTTTATTGCGCAAAGCTTCAATATATAATCTACCTCCAAGATTCTCTAGAAAATTTTTTTGAGATGTATAACCTAAGATCAAAGCATTTTTGCTTTTTCCTTCCTCAATAATTTCTGTAAAGTCTACATGAGTAGTTATATCTTGTGCACCTACATTTTCAAAGAAGTTATAGCTCGTTGCATGGTTATAATATGACTGAATCGTGCCATTTTTTCTTTTTTTGTCATAAAGTTCGTGTTTTAAATAACCGTAATCTATAGTCAGCAAATAACCTTGATTAATAACTTCGATTGCTTTTTTAACCCATTGACTAGTGTATAAACAAACTTCACTTTCATAACCATCAGGAAACGAACTTATATTTTCACCTATTTGTTTAATAATATCTTTATTTGATACTTCACCATAAAAGGGGATGAACTTTTGTGACCAGTCTACAAAAAGCTCTTTTATACTACCGTTTATGATTTTAAAACGATGAACTGGGAAAGAATCAAAGAGCTCATTAGAAAGTATGCATCCTTTGATAGGTTTCAGGGGAATTGTTACTGACTGTATAAATGAATGCTTGTTTGCGATTGAATTAGTTTGTTTATTTATGTCGATCCCGATATATCTTATGTGATCGAAGAAAGTTGGGTGTTGGTGTTTTATGGATTCCAGAATTGTTTTGCCAAGTATTCCATTACCTGAACCAGGTTCAATTAAATAAAATTCGCTAGGATAATCTAACTTTTGCCACATTTGAAAGATTTGAGTGCCTATAACCCAACCAAATAAAGGATGTGTGTGAGGACTTGTATAGTAGTCGCCAAATTTACCTATTGGGTTTTTATTTGAGTAATAGCCATGTTTTTTTGAATAAAGCGATATCTCCATAAATTGAGCGAACGAAATTGGTCCTTTTATTTGTATGAGCTCGATTATTTCTTTTTCAACAGGATGCATAAACTAACTTCTTTGCTGAAAGAATTATTTTAATACTTCTATTTCTTGTTAGTTTTCTTCTTCGTCGTCTTCGATCTTGTCATATTGGTCATTCGAGTCATTTTCTTTGTTACTGTCGTCTTCGTCATTCGAGTTATTTTCGTTTGGAGTGGCAGATATATTTCCTGAAAGGGTTGAGGATTCTGTTTTTGATTGAGGAGATTTGTCCCAATTGGCTTCACCTATTGAATTCATGAATTCTCTAGACATATCGCAAATTTTACAGTGACCAGTACTTATTGGACCCTTAGGAGTATCAATAACCCAATGATGAGAACAGTTTTCTTGTTCGGGAGTTGTTGTCATAATTTCTCTCTAGTTTTTCTTCCATATGTATATTTTTATCATTTGGTGGGCGGTGGAGGATTTGAACCTCCGACCCCTGCGATGTCAACGCAGTGCTCTAGGCCACTGAGCTAACCGCCCTTTTCATGCTGATCTTCATATAATTATAGATTAATTTCTATTAGTTTAGAATAGATTATTTAGTTTGAAAGAATTGCCAACAATCCAGTTAGGGTAGGTAATCCTAGTAATGTTCCAATGACAACAGTGTTAGCTGCAAAATCCGGACGTGAATTAAATTCATTTGTTAAAATTGTTATTACAACTGCAGGGGGAGTTGAAGCTTGAATTAAAATTGCATTCCTGCTGATATCACTAAATCCAAACATTTGTAATAAAGGTATGGATACCAAAGTGCAAACGACAAGACGCAAGAATACTGCTATAAGAATAGTTCCTAAATTATTTATACGAATTTGGTTACTTAATTGGAATCCCAACACAATTAGCATGCATGGTATTGTTGCTTCTGCAAGCATTTTAGTTGACTTTTGTAAAGGTTCTATTGGAGTTATTCCTAATGCATTCACAACAAAACCAAGAATTGCTGCATACAAAAGAGGTTGCTTCGCGACTGCCTTTAGTGATTCGGGTATTCCTTGGGTGCCTCTTGATGCTATATAGATTCCAATTGTTGAATTCAACATAGCTTGAGTTGAAAAAAAGACTAGCGACTGATCTAGTGCTTGTTGTCCAAAAGTAAGTAATACCAATGAAAGTCCTAGGTTCCCAGAATTCATAAATATTACGCATAAGATAAATGCACTTTTTGTAGCATCATCTAACTTAAGCATTAAACTTATAATCCTTGATATCACAAACATTATAATTGTTAGCAATAAAGTAAAAAAAACGATTTCTGATATCTTACCTAACGGCATTGAACTCGAACCAATACCTGTAAAAACTAGTGCAGGTGAAAAGATGTATAGAACAGTTTGACTTATTCCATCACTAGGAGTTTTTTTCCATAGTTTCAAAACTGAACCTATAGCAACAATTATTGCAATAGGAAGGATAATTGAGTTGAATACTTGAAATACGATCACTTTTCTAACCTTGACTCATAATTATTCTATCAGAGCCACTTAAATCTTTAATAATTTTTGTTTTTTTGGCTGGCCATGTATTAACAATTTTTTCATAAAGTTCATTTGCTTGGGGAGGATTGATTTCTATTAAAAAACAACCATCTTTTTTGAGATATTTTTTTGATTGTAAGATTAAATTTTCAATTATTTCTGTTCCTTTTTCACCCCCAAATAACGCTTGGTGAGGTTCAAATTTAATTATTTCCTCCTGCAAGTCTAATGACTCTTTATTGGGAATGTATGGGAGATTTGCAATTATTAAATCTAACTTGCTATCGATACTATTTAATAGATCTCCATTTATTAAATGAATTCGTTTGGACAAATTGTAGTTATGTATATTACGACATGCAGTTTCCAAAGCTTTCTTTGATACGTCAACTGCAATTATCTTTGATGATGAGTGATGTATTGCTATTGCTATACCAATACATCCGCTTCCAGTTCCAATGTCAGCGATAAGTTGAATTGAATTTTGACGTGAATTTAGCCAGTAAAGTGCTGTATCAACTAGAATTTCTGTTTCGGGGCGTGGGATTAATACATCAGAGTTCAGAAAAAACGTCAAACCATAAAAATCCCAACTATTAATTATATAAGGTAGAGGTTCTCTATTTTTTCTTCGATCGATAATATTTTTTGCTATCTTAATTTTCTCATTTGAAATTGGAGTTTCTGGATTCGAATATATTTGAATTTTTTTGAGTTTTGTTATGTGTTCTAATATTGCTTCAGTTTCAATATTAGCATCTGAAGTTACAGCTAATAGCTCTTTATAAATGTTGTTTTGGAATTCTTTAATGGTTATTTTATGCATTTGAATCTAGTTAAAAATTTAAAGTTGAAGTTTCTAAGATCTTTTGTTTTTCACTTGTTTCCAATGCTTCAATAATTTCATCTATATTTCCTTCCATGAATTCTTCAATGTTGTGAGCAGTTATACCGATTCGGTGGTCGGTAACTCTATTCTGGGGGAAATTATAAGTTCGGATTTTTTCTGATCGATCACCTGTACCAACTTGAGTTTTTCTTTGATGGGCTAACTCTGCATCCTTTTTTTGGCGTTCTATTTCATATAATCGTGTTCTTAAAACAGTCATTGCTTTAATTCTATTTTGTTGTTGAGAGCGTTCATCTTGACAAATAACAGCTAAACCAGTTGGAAGGTGGGTTATTCTGATTGCAGTTTCAAGTTTTTGAACATTTTGTCCTCCATTACCACTTGCACGGAATGTATCTATACGTAAATCAGATTGGTTAATATCTATTTCAAATTCTTCTACCTCAGGTAAAACAGCTATAGTAGCTGTGGAAGTATGAACACGGCCACCAGATTCAGTTGAAGGAACTCTCTGTACTCTATGAACACCACTTTCATATTTGAGTTTTTTAAATACCCCAAGTCCTTTTATTTCTATAATGGCCTCTTTGATTCCACCGAGACCAGTAGCGTTAGTATTTAAAATGTCTGTTTTCCATCCGTTTCTTTGAGCATACCTGGTGTATAGCCTTAACAAATTTGCTGCAAATAAACTAGCTTCTTCTCCTCCTGCTCCAGCTCTTATTTCTACAATAGCACTTCTATCTTCGTCTGGATCTTTTGGTAAAAGATTGAATTTTATTGATTCAATCAGATTGGAAGCTTCTTGGTTTTGGTTTTCGAGATCATCTTTAGCCATTTGAATTAAATCGGAATCAGTTTCTTCAGTGAGGAGAGTTTCACTGTCTTGTAAATTCTTCTGAACCTGACGATATTGTTTTATCAGTATTATGACGCCCTCAAGATCAGAATGTTCTTTAGCCAACTTTTGCATTTGAGAGAAATCTGAAGCAACGTCAGGTTGGGCCATCATTTCAGACAATTCAGAATAGCGATCTTCAATTTCTTTCAATTTATCTTGCATAATTACTACTAAAATATCATAAATATTAAATTTATTAGATAGTTGATTATATCATAATTGAATATGAATTTATGATTTATCAGATTTAAAGTTATCAGGAAGAAAGGATAACTGAGAATCGATATTTATCCATTTGGAATTACTATTGATGGATTTTGTTGCAGTATCTCCTATTGCTACACTCATACACCCAGATAGAATGTCAGCAATAGGAACTTGTCGCGTTAAAACGCTGTTTATGAAATCGTCCATCAATGGATTGTCTCCTTCACCATGTTCATCAGATCTTCTAGTGTATGTTTTTATTGATTGGTCGGGGTGATTTGTTTGGCTGATTAGAATATTATTTTCATGTTGGCTTGCAATGATAACCCCTGAGCTCCCGTGAATAGTAAAGTGACGTTCTTGAAAATTTCCTGTAGTTGAAAAATTGTATTCTATATTCACATCGTTAAGATACTTGACATTGACTATCGCATTATCAATTGAATCCTTAGCTGTCTGATACACGCATAAATCATTATTGTCATTTTCAATTATTTTTCTTTCCTCTTGGTTGAGGTAATTCCAATTCCAACCTCCAAACCTATAACTTGCTAAGCAATTATGTCTGAATTGACAATCTTTGCAGTGCATTGAGGTTCCTTCTTTTTCAATAAAAGAATTAATTCCCCCTTCTCCTGATACCCAACTTGGTTTATTTCCTATTAGCCAATTTGCTATATCTAGTGTGTGACAAGCTTTATGAACCAATAGACCGCCACTTTTTTTTACAAAACGATGCCATCTTCGAAAATAAGTAGCTCCATGATAGGACTCAACGGTTTCAAAAATTTTGATATGTTCTATTTTGCCTATTGATCCTTTATCAACGATTTCTTTCAATTTTGTGTATAAAGGGGAATATCGGAGCATAAATCCTAGTTGGGTAACGTTACTTTTTCCTAGGGAAATTTTTGCCATATGTACTGCATCTTCAATAGTAGTTGCTAGTGGTTTTTCACAGAGAATATCCTTGCCGCTGGATAGGGCTTTTTCGAAAATTTCCCTATGAGTTGAATCAGGTGTAGTTATAATCACAGCTTCAATTTCAGGATCAGAAAGTAAATCTTCATAATTTAAATATGATTTTAAAGACATCCCAATATCTTGTTCTGCGCTACTTAACCTTAGTGGATCTTTATCTGCAATTCCAATGAGTTTTGCTTTCTCTGGAAAGGATCTTATGAAAGGGACAAAAAAATAGATGCATCTTTGTCCTGTGCCAATTATCCCTAATTTTACTGGATCCATTAGTTTTATTCCCAAGGGTTGCCGTTAAGGTTTTGAACACTTCATGGTTTGGATTCGCGTAGTTCCCGTGGTAATGAAAAAGATATATCTTCCTGAATTATTTCTCGAGTAATGATTCGATCATATCCAATCGCCTCCACAACCGAACTTACCAGAGATTCAGGGGTAGATGCTCCTGAAATAATTCCAACTTTTTTAAAATTATTTATCTTGGAAAGATCCAATTCTTTAGGATCCATAAGTAGTTGAGAAGGGACACCAAGGCTTTCTATAACATCTTTAAGCCTATTACAATTAGAGCTGTTTTTTGCTCCTATAACCAAAACAATATCACAATTTTGCGCTAATTCTCTCGCAGTTTCTTGACGGTTAGATGTTGCGTAACAGATATCGTTTCGTAATAAAACACTAGGGAATTTCTTTACAAGAATGTCGGCAATTTCTTGAGTATCGCTAACACTTAATGTTGTTTGAGTTAATATTACTACTTTAGTAGGGTCTGGGACTTGTACGTCATAAGCATCTTTTTTATTCTCAATAACAATTGTTTGTTCCGGAGCTTCACCATATGTGCCAACTATTTCCGGGTGATTTTTGTGTCCAACTAGAAGTATCGTATATCCCTTTTCGGAAAATCTTTTTGATTCCGAGTGAACTTTTGTTACCAGTGGACAAGTTGCATCAATAACAGACAGATTCCGCATGTCAGCTTCTTTTTGAACAGAAGGGGAAACTCCGTGTGCTGAAAAGATTACTAGACTTGAATCTGGAACCTCGCTTAATTCTTCGACGAAAATTGCTCCCCTTTTTTTAAGATCTTCTACAACTACTTGATTATGAACAATTTCATGACGGACATAAACCGGTGCTCCATATTTACGTAAAGCAATCTCAACTATGTCAATTGCTCTGACTACGCCAGCACAGAATCCTCTTGGTGAACCTAATAATATTTCCATAAACCACCCTGCTTAATCCTAACGTAGCCTTTTCAAGCCCGCAAGCTATAATTAATCATCTATGAATATTTATTTTGAGGGAGAGTTGTGAGAAGACTTTTGTTGGCTTCTAAAGATTTTGGATTGATTCTTAGTTCGAATCAACTAGAATTATTTGAGGAATATTTTTCTTTAATTAACGAATGGAAGTCAAAGGTAAATTTAACCAATATTACCGAAAGAGAAAAAGTAATAAATTTACATTTCGTTGATTCCCTGTCAGCTATTTTAGCACTCAAAAATAGAGATTTAAATAGACAAATTGTTTTGGATATGGGAACTGGTGCTGGTTTTCCTAGTGTTCCATTAAAGATAGCTTTTCCTAGCATGAAATTAAATCTTATAGAATCTAATCAAAAAAAAATTTCGTTTCTCAAGGATCTCATTGAAAAACTTCACTTAAGAGATGTCTTTCTTAATCATGGAAGAGCTGAGGATTTTGCACATGATCCTTTAATGAGAGAAAAATTTGATCTGGTATTTGCAAGAAGTGTTGCTAAATTAAATGTATTATCCGAACTCACCCTTCCATTTTTGGCAATAGAAGGAAAAGCAATTTTTCATAAAAGATTTCCTATAGATGATGAGTTAGAAAATTCTAAATTCTCAATAAACATTCTTGGTGGATCTAATCCTGAAATTTTTCCTGTTAATCACGCTAGTTTGCCTGATCGATCAATATTGGTGAAAATTTTGAAAACTACACCATCCCCTTTGAAATATCCGAGACGGGTGGGTATTCCAAATAAAAGACCTTTGAGTGGATAGTTTTTTAATTATGTCCTTCCAAATTGTTTTGAAATGTCACCAGATTGTATTCTTAGGATAGTTGGTCTTCCATGAGGACATGTTTCAGGTGCGTTACATTTTGCTAAATCATTGATCAAATTATTCATTTCATTGTGATTCATGGATTGACCTGCTCTTATGGAGCTATGACAAGCAATAGTCGCAGCAAGTTTTTCATGAATTATTGGGATTTTTTGGTTTTCAGATATAACATCGATGATTTCTCTGAAAACCAGATCAATATTCTTTCCACTTATTATAGTTGGTACAGATCTAATGACGTATGAGGAATTTCCGAAAATTTCAACTTCCCAGCCGTAATTGGATAAATTTTCTAGATTTTTCCTAATTAAATTGATTATGTGTTCGTTTGCACTATCAATTACTGGCTCTAGTAATCCTTGTTGGATGTTGATTTCGTCTTTTTGTTCTTGAAGTATTTTTTCATAGTTAATTCTCTCATGGGCAGCATGTTGGTCTATTAGTGTTAATTCTTTTTCATTATTGTACAAGATGTACGATTGCCAGATTTGCCCTAAAATTTTGTTTTCGTTTGAAAAGTCTTCTATTCCTGAAAAAATTTGAAATTTATGAGTTGTCCATTCATTGGATTTTGAATTTGAAATATGTTCGTAATCATTAATCTTTCCACTTGATAAAGCTATGTTTTCAGCTGGCCATGAAATATCTTTTTGTATTGATCCAGATACAAAATTTGTAATTGATGATGTTTTGATTAATTCTGCTCTAATTACGTTACTAATTATTCCTAGGAGTTCATTTTGCTTGTGTATTCTTACCTCAGTCTTTGCTGGATGTACATTTGCATCAATCTCCTTTGGCGGTAATTTGATGGATAGGCTTACTACTGGATATCTTCCTATAGGTAAAAAACCTCTGTATGCATTAGTGATGCTATGCGTGATATTTCGGTTCAGTACTGGCCGACCATTTATAGATATATTGATATATTTTCTATTGCTTCTACTGATTGACGGAGGGCTTACAAGAGCTTCTATATCTATGAGTTCATTATATTCTCTAATAGATATTAGGGATTCTGCTGTTTTTACTCCGTAAAGAGCAGTTATAACTTCTCTATGGTTATTCATGCCATAAGATGACAATAAGGTTTTACCATCACTTTCAAGTGAGAAATCTTTTTCTGGGTAGTTTATTGCGTATGGTGTAACTACTGATTGAATTTTACCTATCATAGATCTTGTTGAACCCATGAACTTTAGGCGTGCGGGTAGATTAGAGAATAAATTAGTTACTGAAACGATAGTTCCTTCATTGCCCATCCAAGGTTCCCAGTATACTAATGAGCCTTTTTGTCCTTGGAGTCTAGTTCCGGTAGTTTCATTTTTCGCCCGTGTATGAATTTCTATTTCAGACACTGAAGAAAGAGAATGCAGGGCTTCTCCCCGAAAACCAAGAGAAATGATATTTTCTAAATCCTTTTCAGTTTGTATCTTTGAAGTCGCATGTCGTTTAAATAATGAATGGATATCGTCTTGGGCTATACCGGATCCATTATCAAGTATTGTTATTTGATTGAGTCCACCGTTTGCTATTTGTATTTTAATGGTTGAACTATCAGCATCAATGGAATTTTCAACAAGTTCTTTAATTGCCGATGCTGCATTTTCTACTACTTCACCTGCAGCTATCTGAGCAGCTAGAAATGGTGTCAAAATTTGTATACTCATAGTGAGTTTATCGCATCAGTCTTTGTATAACCCTAGAGGTCTTGGTCTAAACGCGTGATCATCTGATGAACCAGTTTCGTCATATATTGATATTATGTTGTACATATGTTCCATTTCTCTGTCATAGTTGTCACCTGCAAAGAAAGCTTTTATAAGCCCTCCACCTAAAGCTGAAACTATTTCTTCGTGATCATCTACTACGAAATCAGGGTACACATCAATTTCTCCCTCATTGAATTTTTTCTTTACGAGTTCCTCGAAATCATCTATTGGTTTTGAGGAAACGCCAGCAATATATTCAGAAAGTCCTAATTTTTCTACTTCACTTGATCTGTTACCTAAACCAGACCATATGTATAGTGTGTGACCATCATCAATAAGTTGCTCGAAAGTTTCTATTACTAGAGGTCGAAGAGTACCTGTAAGGCCGATAAGTGTGTAATCCATGTCAAAAAATATATTCAATTAGCTTTTGGTCTCCTTTGAAAATATGAAAGTTATGAAGCACTTGTACAATTCTACTCTATCAAAATAGCTTAATTGATGGAAGAAGAAAATACCTTTAAGGTTATTTGATTTCTGTGCACAGTCTTAGTATAGTTGTATTGTATGATAATGGAAGTATTGCTAACTAGCAGTATTGTTGTACATTCAAAAATAAATCCTGGAGGGTTTCTTGCCAATAGTTATCAGTTTTGATATTGATGGAACACTAGAAGTTGGTGATCCCCCAGGAATAGTTACAATGGATATGGTTAGGCGTGCAATTGCACATGGGCATATTGTTGGTAGTTGCTCTGATAATACAGTTTCTAATCAGATAGAACTTTGGGAAGAACATCAAATTAATGTGGCCTTTACCATATTAAAGCACAATCTTGACGATGTTAAAGAAAGATTCGAGGCGGAGAAATATTTTCATTTGGGGGATACCTTTATGGATAAATATTTTGCTAATCAATCTGGATTCGAATTTATTGATGTAACCGATAAAAGCGATTCAATTTGGGAGCCATTTCAGCCATATCTTTCTGATATGGACCCTTGGTGGATAGATCCTTTGCCTGACATTAATTAGTTTTATCCTGCAATCTGGTTATTCTTTCGCGTAATTCATTTAATAGATTTATTGCATCGATTGGCTTCGTTTCAGCTATGTCTATAGATTTTAGTTTTTGAATTATTCCCATCAACTCTTTCGGAATTGAATAACCTTCTGTCGATTGAGATTCTTTTTCAGGTAGGTTATTTTCTGATTCGAATAGTTTTAATAGTTCAAATGCCCTTTGTGTAACTGTTTTTGGTAATCCAGCCAATTCGCCAACTTGAATACCATAGCTTTTATCAGCTTTCCCAGGATATATTTTATGAAGGAATATAACTTTTCCATTTATTTCTTCAACAGCAACATTTTGCAATACCAATTTAGAGAGTGACTCTTCAAGCTTGGTAAGTTCATGGTAGTGAGTTGCAAATAAAGTTTTAGATCCTAAGTTTCTTGATTCGTGAATATGTTCAGCTACGGCTTGAGCAATTGCTAATCCATCGAAAGTACTTGTACCTCGTCCAATTTCGTCAAGAATTATTAATGATTTTGTAGTAGCCTGACTTAATATCATCGCAGTTTCAACCATTTCCACCATGAAAGTGGATTGTCCAGTTCCTAAATCGTCCTGGAGGCCTACGCGTGTAAAAATCCTATCTGCAATATCTATACATGCATACTTAGCCGGGACGAAAGAACCTATTTGAGTCATTAATTGTATTAACGCTACCTGTCTAATATAGGTGGATTTTCCTGACATATTAGGTCCAGTGAGTATGACTAAAGATGATTGATCATGATCAAGTTGCGTGTCGTTTGGAATGAATGTCCCATTAGGTATTAATTCCTCTACAATTGGATGTCTGCCCTCAATAATAGTAGTGCTAGAGGAGTTGCTGAGAATTGGTTTTACATAATTATTTTTTGTAGCTATTTCTGCTAATCCTCTGAAGCAATCTATTTCGGCAATGATTTTTGCAATAATCAGCATGAACATTGAGTTCGATGATGCTTTATTGCAAAGATCATCGAATAATTCACCCTCAATTTCATTGATTAATTTTTCAGATTCAAGTACGGATCTTTCATGTTTTTTAAGTTCTTCAGTGATGAATCTTTCTGCATTGGTTAATGTTTGTCTTCTAATATATTTTTCAGGGATTTTTTCTAAGTTAGATTTTGATACTTCAATGTAGTATCCATAAATTCTATTAAATCCTACTTTTAGTGATTTAATTCCTGTTGAAATCTGTTCTTGTTGTTCTAATTTCAGTATGTAATTTCTTCCTTCTGTAAGTATATCCTTTTCTATGTCAAGAATTTTCGAATATCCCTGATTAAAGATTGGTTTTAGTCCTGTAGAGTCCTCATTTAAAGCAGAATCAATTAGTTTAATAGTTGCCTTACAGCTTTCAACTGAATCGATAAATTCTTGCGTAACAATATTATTTGAATTTTTCAAGAGTTTTATTAACAGTGGCAAAACTTTTATGCTTTCAGATATAGATATAAGATCTCGTGGAGAGGCAGTTCCCACGAGCAATCTATTTATTAATCTTTCTATGTCGGATATTTTTGATAAATGAGAGGAACTTTCGTTGAGAGCCATTCGATGATTTGTAAACCATTCTACAGAGTTTAATCGATTTTCTATTTCCAATCTGTTAAGTAAAGGTTGGCCAATCCATTTGTTGAACAACCTACCTCCCATAGGAGTCTTAGTTGCATCAATGGTGTTTATGAGAGCTTTTCCTCCACCAAAACGACCACCCTGAAACAATTCTAAGTTTCTTTTTGTTTGGACATCTAGAATCATATACTCCTCAGTTGAGTAATATTTAATAGTTTTGATTTGTGGGATTAGGTTCATTTGGGTTTCTCTTAAGTAATCTATTGCATTAATACTAGCTTGTAGGGCTAAAGGGGACTTTTCTAACCCAAAATCCTCCAGGTCTTTAATATTGAAATGTTTTAGCAATTTCGTTTTTGCTTTTTGATAGGAGGAATGATGTTTAAGTATAGATATGGGTATTTGTAATTCTATTTCTCTTAGGAGCGATGACATTTGAGAATCATTTGATAGGAGAATGATTTCTTTTGGTTCTATTCTATCTAATTCTGTGATTAATTTTTCTATAGATATTTGAGTTGTAAAAAAATTCCCTGTTGAAATATCAGTGTATGCTATTCCTACATCATAATTTTGGCTTACAATAGCCAAGAGATGGTTACTATTATTGGGATTAAGTAGATTAGGTTCGATAATAGTGCCTGGAGTTATTTTACGGACTACTTCTCTTTTAAATAAGCTTCTTGTTTCATCAGCTACACCTGTTTGTTCGCATATAGCTACTTTGTGTCCTTGTCGAATTAATCTAGGGAGATATGAATCAAGGGCATGATGAGGTATTCCTGCCATTTTTACTCTTTGCCCCTTGCCCATTTCGCGTGACGTCAAGACAATATCAAGTGATTGAGAAAGTTTCTCAGCGTCTTCATCAAAAGCTTCATAAAAATCTCCCAAACGGAACAACAAAATACTGTCATAATGTTGACTTTTTACTTCTAAGTATTGTTTCCGTAATGGTGTGACTTGTTCCATAAGTATTCATTATAAGTGAAAATAATTTGATGGTCTCTCGGTAAATAAAAAGATTAAACTTTCAAACTCATTGAAGATTATAAAGAATTGTGATTATTATCAATACTTTTAATAAAGGTTAATTCTTTAGAGCTAAGTTGTGCTTTTTCTAGGAGATCAGGTCTATTTTTCTTTGTTCTTTTTATGGATTCTTGCTTTTTCCAAGTTTGAATTTCTTTGTGATTTCCAGACCTTAAAACTTCTGGTACAGAAAATCCTCTGTATTCATGAGGACGCGTATATGATGGACTTTCTAAAAGATTATTTTCGAAAGTTTCATTCATTGTTGAGCTTTCGTCACCCAAAACTCCAGGAATTAATCTTGATATCGCGTCAATAATTATCATTGCTGGTAATTCTCCGCCTGTTAAGATGTAATCCCCAATACTAATGCTTTCTGTTACAAGATTTTCTTCTACTCTCGCATCGATCCCGCCGTAATGTCCACATATAAAAATCAAATTCGATTTTGTTGCCAAATCAAGTGCTATTGATTGATTGAATGGTTTTCCCTGTGGTGATAATAGAATGATTGGAATCTCATTGGTATTAATTGATGGATTGGTTGACTTATATTGTTTCTTTACATCTTCTACGCAATCGAAAATAGGTTCAGGTTTCATAATCATTCCCGGACCTCCACCATATGGTGCATCATCTACCATTTTATGACGATCTTTTGCGTAGTCTCTGATGTTAAATATATCAACATTAAGAATTTTTTTATCAATTGCTCTCTTTAGTATGCTCTCAGACATTGGGGAAAAAAACATGGAAGGAAATAAACTTAATATTGAAATGTTCATTTTTTCTCCAATGAGATTTAATTCTCAATTAAGAAATTAATTTGTGTGATTTTCTATTTGTTGTGACATAGTTTCAAGTATGTGAGGTATTAAATTTTGAATAACACTTAATGACTCTTTTGCACCTTGAGGACTTCCTGGAAGGTTAATTATAAGACAACTTCCAAGTGTTCCTGAAATACCACGACTTAGTGATGACATAGGAGAAAATTTATACGTTTCTCGTCGCATTAGTTCTGAAAGCCCTATTGATTTTCGATCTAAAATTTTCTCCGTAGCTTCTGGAGTGACGTCATCTTTTCCGAAACCTGTACCACCTGTAGTAAGTATCAAGTTTGTTAATTCTGACCAATTAATGAGAGTTGCTGTTATTAATTCAAAATCGTCAGGTATAATTTTCTCTAATGTGACATTAAAATCTTCCGAAGAAATCATGTCACGTAATGTAGGTCCACTTTTATCTACCCGATTACCTGATGAACCTGATGTGCTTATTGTTAAAATACCTACTGTGTACAATTCAATGCTCCAAATATTTACGCCATCGTATCACAATAATTATAAAATTTAAAATTTTTTGAGAAATTAATTAGTAATTTTTTGAAATGAATTGACAAATTTTTTGCATACCACTACAGTAGTGACAGTTTACTTCTGGGTGCTTTGCATTTAAGGGTGAATTTGTTGATGGATAATGAGTTTCAAGACGTCTCAGCTGATAGCTTTCTTGGATCCCATGAGCCTGTAATGGTTGATGAGGTTCTTCATTTCCTCAATATTTCGCCTTCCGGAAATTATATAGATTGCACTCTTGGAGGTGGTGGACATTCGATTGCTATACTTGATTCTACGGAATCCTCTTCCAGGATTCTTGCTTGTGAGGTTGATATTGATGTATTTAGAAGTTCCTCCCTTAAATTCTCGGAGTATAGTAAGAGAATAAAAATAGTTAATGATAGTTATGTAAATGTCAGTGTTATCGCTGAGAGGGTTGGTTTTTCTAAGGTTGATGGAATAATTTTTGATCTTGGGGTATCTAGTATGCACCTTGATGTTGGATATAGAGGCTTTAGTATTATGAGGGATGGCCCATTGGATATGAGATTTAATTTATCACAAAATCTTACCGCCTATGATGTTGTTAATTCCTATAATTTTTCTGACTTAGAACATCTTTTACGAATGTATGGTGGTGAAAAAAAATCCCGTCAGATTGCACGTGAAATCATTCAGAACAGGCCTATTTCTACAACTATTAAATTAGCTGCAGTAATATCAAAGGTATTTAATAACTGGCGTGGTCGTATACACCCTGCGACTAAATCATTTCAGGCTATACGTATAGAAGTTAATCACGAATTGAAGACTATTGAGAATGGAATCAAATCCTCAATTAATTTACTGAAATCTGGTGGTAGGCTTTGTGTTATTGCTTATCATTCTTTAGAAGTTCAAATTATACGGAATATTTTTAGGGAAGCTACATTGGATTGTTTATGTCCTAGATGGTTCCCAGTATGTAGGTGTGATCATAATCCATCATTAAAGATTATTACACAGAAAGCAGTTACGCCTACTTTGGAAGAAGTGAAGAAAAATCCAAGGTGTAGATCTGCCAGCCTTAGAGTGGCGGAACATATATGAGATGGAGGATTGCTCTGTCTATCGATATTTGCTATGTCAGGAATTATGAGGGTGTTAGCCAATCACTGTCATCCCCCCTCGGTTGGCACCCTTATGGTTCCTGGTTAGCTTAAGGGTTAGTTTAAGAATTACTCACAGTATAAAATTATGCTGAAGAGTCATTAAGAGCCATTTTTCTGTCAGGATTGACAGTGAGAAAGGGGCACGATAAATGCCAAAGAATGTAATAGTTTCAGTTGTTGATGTGGGCACATCAAAAATTTCAACACTAGTAGCGAATGCTCTTCCTGGTGAAAAACCTCGACTTATAGGTGTAGGATTTTCTAATTCTTCTGGAGTAAAAAAAGGTGCAATCGTTAACGTTGAGGAAGCTGCGAATTCTATTAAATCATCCATTGCGGAAGCCTCTCGTTCTGCAGGAGTTGATATCTCTAGTGCTTATGTTTCAACATCGATGAGTCAAGTTGAAATCTTTCCTCGGTGGGGTTCAGCTAGATCAAGTGAATACAATCTACCTCTTGGATATGATGATATTGAAAGGGCAGTTGATGCATCATATCCCGGTGACCTTTCTCCTGAGAAATATTTGATGCACATAATGCCCAGACTTTATGTGGTAGATGGTCTGACAGGTATAAGAAATCCTGTGGGTATGCACGCTATAAAACTTGATGTGGAAACACTATCAGTAGTAGGAAGTTCTACGACTATACAGAATTTAATCCATGCAATACGAGGTTCAAAAGTAAAGGTGGATGGGGTAATTTTCTCTCCTTTAGCTTTGGGAGAGTCAGTCTTAAGCCGAGATGAAAAGGAAATTGGTGTTTTATCTATTGAAATCGGTGGAGGAGTTACCTCAGTTTCAGCGTTTCAGGGAGGATCACTTTGGAATTCGTCTGTATTACCGGTTGGAGGACAACAGTTTTCGAGTGATTTAGCAGTAGCTCTTAATGCTCCGTATGACATAGCCGAAGATGTAAAAATCAAACATGGTCAAGCAAATATGGACGGAATTGGTACAGATGAACAAGTAGAAATAGAAGCTTTTGGTGATAAGAGGACTGTTCTTGTAGAACGTCGTGAATTGTGTAGATATTTACATGATAGAGCAGAAGAACTTTTCAAGCTTACTAGAATCAAAATGGAAGAATTTGGTTTTCCAAATGTACCTCCTGCAGGAATTGTTTTATCTGGTGGAGGTGCACTAATGCCGGGTATAGATAGGGTAGCAAGAAGAGTCTTTTCTGCACCTATAAGAATAGGGTCCCCAAAAGGAGTTGATAATCTTCCAAGCGGAATGGAGTCTCCTGAATATGGATCTTCAATAGGAGCTCTTTTATGGGTAGGTAAAAATGAAGATGGAGTAGAACGAAATAATGTTTCCATGAGATTTACAAATGGCTCGAAAAGAGGCACTAGAAGTCCAGTGAGTTGGCTTCGAGGCCTCGTTAAAGGTGTAGCTTTATAAAAAACAATAAGTAGAACCTATAATTGTAGATATTAAGGAGGGTCACATGACCAATCAGGGACAATATAATTCACAAGATTTTAATCCTTCTGGTGGCACGCCGGTAATTAAAGCAATCGGTGTTGGTGGTGGTGGTTCAAATGCAGTAAATCGAATGTTTAAAACTCCTTTGGAGGGAGTCGAATATATTTCGGTAAATACTGATGTGCAGGCTTTGTATCGTGCTTCGACACCAAAAAAAATCCAGATTGGAGAGCGGTTAACACGAGGACTTGGGGTTGGAGGTGATCCTGAGACCGGCAGAATGGCTTCAGAAGAAAGCCGTGAAAATCTTGGAGAATTAGTCAAAGGAGCGGATTTAGTATTCGTTGCTGCAGGTATGGGTGGTGGAACTGGAACTGGCTCTGCCCCATTAATTGCGGAATTAGCAAAAGAATCCGGGGCTCTTACTGTAGGTGTTGTAACAAAACCATTTGATTTTGAGGGTTCTAAACGTAGAGGTCAAGCAGATGAAGGAATTCATAAACTGCGAGAGAAAGTTGATTCTCTAATTGTTATTCCCAATGATCGATTAGCAACATTCAGTGATGAGAAGATTACTATGGCAAATGCATTTGCACTTGCAGATGATGTTTTAATTCAAGCAGTTCAAGCTATTGCTGAACTAGTTACAACCGCAGGTGATATTAACCTTGATTTTGCTGACGTGAAGAGTGTTATGTCGCAAGCTGGACCATCTTGGCTTGGTATAGGTCACGGACATGGAGAAAAACGAGCAATTATGGCTGCGAAAGACGCGATAGCATGTCCTTTGTTAGAAGTTTCTATTGAAGGCTCCAAGGGAGTTTTATTTAACATTACTGGTGGAGATAATCTCACTTTAGATGAGGTTCGTGCTGCTTCAGATACAATTAGCCAAGTAGTTGATCCGGATGCAAATATCTTTTTTGGAATGGTTACAGATCCTACCATGGAGGATCAAGTAAGGATAACTATTATTGCTACAGGTTTTCCTTCAAGTGAATCATACAATGAGCTACGTGATCAAGAATTAGCCACACTTGTTTCTGGTTCTGTTTTTGGGAATCAGGAGCCTGATATTGACTTACCTCCATTTCTACGTAATTCCTCTATGGCCCGTCGAAGACTTACTAGCCGTCTCAACGGGTTCTAGCCTCACTTAACACCTGTTCTGCGCAGAACAGGTCTTCTGGGCCGCCTTGGCACCCCTCCCAAGGTGGCCCAAAACATATCCTTTCAATTTTTTCTATGCACATTGCTTTCTTGCATCTATAATTAAAACGTTGATTATAAGTGGTTTGTTCCCATGACTTTTTATAGATGATACCGAATCATATGATGAGATGAGTTATAAAATGAATTCCTTCGCTCCTAATGATCCAATATCTTCTTTTGAAGCAGTAAGTTGGTTTTTTGAAGAAGCTGCTAATTATTTACAACTAAGTGATGGTATTAAAGATTTATTGCGAAATCCGTGGAGGGTGATTCATACGCAAGTTCCTGTAAGAATGAATGATGGGAAGATTAATGTTTTTCAAGGTTATCGTGTTCAACACAACGGTGCTAGAGGTCCCTATAAGGGAGGAATTCGTTTCCATCCCGATGCTACAAGAGATGATGTAACAGCTTTATCCTGTCTTATGACATGGAAAAATGCCTTAGCTGATGTTCCATTTGGTGGTGCTAAAGGGGGTGTTCAATGTGATCCTAGCAAAATGGATTTAGTTGAATTGAATTCTCTAACGCGCCGTTTTACCCAAAATATAGAACATATATTGGGACCGAATAGAGATATACCTGCTCCAGATATGGGTACTAATTCTCAAGTTATGGCCTGGATGATGGATGCATATGGGCAAATTAATGGACATACTCCATCAATCGTCACAGGAAAACCTATCGAATTAGGTGGTTCATATGGTCGTGAAGCTGCACCTGGTAAAGGAGCCGTTATAGCACTTTCCGTTTGGGCCAAATTGGTTAATTACGAATTAAAAGATCGAAAAGTAGCTATTCAGGGTTTTGGTCAAGTTGGTAAAGCAGCTGCTGAGAACTTAATTAAATTGGGATGCATAATTGTGGCTATCAGCGATGTTAATGGAGGTATTTATAATAGTACTGGCTTGAATATTGATAGATTAAATGAATATTTCCAAGAAAATCAAACTGTTGTAGGTTTTGAGAGCAGTGATGCTGTGAGTAATAGGGAACTTATCGAATTGCCTTGTGATATATTGGTTCCTGCTGCAATTAGTGAAGTAATTAATAGTCGCAACGCTAATTCGATAAAAGCAAATGTAATTCTTGAAGGTGCAAATTATCCCGTAACACCTGCTGCTGATAAAATTTTAAATGAATCTGGAGTTGCTATATTGCCTGATATCTTAGTGAATGCAGGCGGAGTCATAGTTTCATATTTTGAATGGGTTCAAAATACACAACAATTTCGTTGGACTGAAGAACACGTTAATCGTGAATTAGAAAGATATATAAACGATTCAGTTAAGACAGCATACGCTTTATCTGGATCTGTTCAAACACTTAGGCATGCATCATATATAGTTGCTGTTGAAAGAGTTGCAAGAGCTGTGGAATTAAGAGGCTTTGTTTAATTATTAAGGTTGAACAAGCATCCTAAGTGTTCCCTCATTTTCCTTGCGTTGATTGAGAATTTTATGTCCAGAATTCTCAGCCCATACAATGACATCATAAATGTTAAGAATTCCTGGGATTACAACTTCAATTAAGCTGCTGTTATCCTGTTTTATTTGTTCAGATAGAGCTGCAATAATTCCAGCACAGTTTTTACCTGTCCCATCTATAACTATCCATCCTGAGGTATTTGATGAAACAAGGTTATTTACTTCTAGTGGATTTTGTAAAACATCTATCTCACCGAATTTTCTTAATTCTACCTGATGTTTAAATTCTGCAACTGATTCCCAATATACTCCATTATCTCGATCACCTCTTGAACAGACAGCACCTCTCACACCAACTATATCAGGATTAACTCGTGCTAATTCATCTAAATCTGACATCTTTAGATGTCCTGATAAAGCTGTGCTCATTCCATCGGATTTTCCTTCCATTACCATGTCTTTAAGTTCGGATTCTGGAATGAAGTCAAATAAATTTCTACCATCCTTGGTTAAAGTGTCTATTAACCAACCATCACAATTACCATCACGTGCTAGTTTTGGCATTAAATGAGGATCTAATCCCCCTTTGTATAAAACGTTATCAGCAAAAAGCGAACCTATTAACTTTGTTTCTGTTCCTTCCAATGCTTCTTTTGATGCTTGTAGTATTTCAACAGATTTTTCATATTCTGCTTGCATAAATCCTACTTTTACAGAAGTTGCATTCATTTTTCCAGCAGCCCAAACTGCCATAGCTACAGTCCCTTCCTGATTTGGAACTACGCCTAGAGTTAGAGATGCATGTATTTCAGAAGGAACTGCATCTCTAACGCTTTTAAAAATAGTAGGTTTTGCAGATCCAACTAAAGCTTCTTGTAAATTTTTTACATCTATTATATCTGCATGGCCTTGCATTGCTTGCTTAGCTTCATGAAGATTTTGGACACTTACCATTAACATCATAATTATGCACCTGCTATTTGTTTGATAGGATGGCCTATTGCCAACAAGTCGTTTTCTAATTCTAATTTTTCTGTATGATCAAAAGGCGTCAGTGGTGGTCGAGGATCTCCTGCAGCCATACCCATTAATTCTGACCAGTATTTACATAAAGTTACTGGAAGCACACCACCAAATTTCTGTACAGTTCTAGGCCACCATTTATCTGAAACTTCTTTAACGGCTTTTACGTGTGTATCATAGAACTTTTTATCTATTAATCCTTCTGATGCTTTGTTAATAAATTGTACATAATAATTGTTTTCCTTGGTATCAAAACGCCAATCAGAGGTATTTGCGAACATAACTTGTTGGTGGAAACCCAGCTCCTCTTGTTTGAAATAAATCCACTCATCAGGAGTGCTTATTACTTTTTCTTTTCCTATAAGCATGTGAGTGTCGAGAGATATTTGTTGATTAAAACTTGCTTCTTTTACTCCAACTACATTAGAAGGTTTACATACTTCTTTGAGTCCTTCAGGACTCATAACAATTCCAAATTGTGGAGAATTATAAAACATAATTGCCAGATTAGTATTATTTGCTAGAAGTTCCGTATACTCTACTACTTGTTTCTCAGTCTTTGTAGCGAAATAAGGTGCAGCAAGTATTAGTAAATCAATACCAATCTCCTCAGCATATTTGGCTAAGTTTAGCATATCTTTATAAGAAGTATGTGTAACATGAGCTGCGGTAAGCCAGTTGCCACGAGCTTCATCACTTAGAATTTCCATCACATTAAAACGTTCTTCAAGCTCAAGGCTCCAGAATTCGCCCATACCCCATGTGCATCCTCCACCTTTTGTTCCCAATGAGCGAATGTGTTTAATATTTTGACGAAGGCCTTGTTCATCTAGTTCATTGTCTTTTCCAAAGGGAGTCATTAATGTGGTCCATTGACCTTTAAGATTTTTCCATGCCCATTCCTGTGCATCTTGTTTGTCGTAATTGGCCATTTTCCCCCCTTGAATTTATTTAAGTTTCTAGATTGAGTGTAGTCAGGTTTAAACCGGAGTGTCAAGCTAAAATGTAATGATTAATTCATTAAATAATTTATTTGTGGTCTTATTGTGTATCCCTGATCATCAATTTTTGCGCGCATAATGGATACTGCAGTTCTGGCAGTATCCATTGATGTAAAGCAAGGAATCCTTTGTTCAACAGCTGCTCTTCGAATATAAAACCCGTCACGCATAGGTTGTTCCCCACCAGATAATGTGTTTATTACGCAATCTACATTCGCATTGAGAATTAAGTCCAGAACATTTGGATTCCCTTGGTCTAGTTTCGATACTTCCTTTATATCATCATAGCCCAAGCTTCTTATGAAATTTGCTGTTCCCTCAGTAGCATAAATTATGTAATTCGAAGCAATTAAATCGTTGATTAAATTTTCAGAATCTTTTTTATCTCTATCAGCTATACTTAGAAGTATTGATCCGTTTTGTTTAAGCATTAATCCAGAAGCTATAAGTGCTTTTGCAAGTGCATTTTCGTAAGTTTTGTCAATTCCCATCACCTCACCAGTAGATTTCATCTCTGGTCCAAGATGGGTATCAACTCCAGAAAGTTTGGCCATAGAAAAAACTGGTGCTTTTATTGCTACAAGGGGTTTACTTGAAAGTAAACCTGAAGTATATCCCATTGAGCGTAATTTTTTGCCAATCATTATTCCACTTGCTAATTTTACCATTGGGGTATCAGTTACTTTTGATATAAATGGTATAGTTCTGCTAGCTCTTGGATTGACTTCAATTATATAAACTTTTGGGGTATTTTCATTCCTCATAATTATGTATTGAATGTTCATTAATCCTTTAATTTCCAGTCCTAATCCTATCTTTATTGTATAAGAGGTTATTTCATCTATTATTTGTTGGGAAATTGTTTGAGTGGGATACACTGCCATTGAGTCACCACTATGAACTCCAGTTCTTTCTATATGTTCCATAATTCCAGGAATTACTACTGTTTCCCCATCACAAACTGCATCAACTTCACATTCGATACCTTCAAAATATTTATCAATTAGAATAGGTCTATCAGGACTTGCTATCAGTCCCTGCTCTATGTATTTTTCTAACTCAAATATGTTATAAACTATTTCCATAGCTCTACCACCCAGAACGTAGCTAGGTCTTACTAAAACGGGATACCCAATATTTTCCGCTACAGTTATTGCTTCTTTTAGATTGGTAACAGTAGCACCTGGAGGTTGAGGTAACCCATTTCTTGATGCAAATTCCTCAAATTTTTTTCTATCAGATGCAATATCAATAACTTGAGCAGTAGATCCTAAAATTGGAAGTTCAACATTATTGAGTTTTTGTGAGAGGTTTATTGAAGTTTGTCCACCAAACTGAACTACTGATTCAGGTAAAAAATTTGAGGTAGAGTTAGTTTCATTATCTATAATATCCCTTAAGCTTTCTTCGTCTAATGGTTCAAAATATAATCGATCACTAGAATCAAAGTCTGTAGAAACGGTTTCAGGATTCGAATTAACAATAATGCTTTGACGGCCTTGCTCTCGAAGAGAGGAAGCAGCGTGTACAGAGCAGTAGTCAAATTCTATTCCTTGTCCTATACGAATAGGGCCACTTCCTATTACTATTGCTTTTGGTTCAGGTAATGGGAGGGCCTCGTTTTCTTCTTCATAGGTGCTGTAATAATAGGAAGTTATTGACTCAAATTCACCCGCACATGTATCTACCATTTTATATACAGGAGTAATTCCCATAGATTTACGTAGATTCCGTACATGCTCAGCAAGACCTTCTGCAATTCCTAAATTTGCAAGCTGAACGTCTGAATAGCCCATTCTCTTTGCATATAGTAAGAATTTGGAGTCAATAGACGTTTCAGGGTTTTCCATAACATATTTTTCGATATCAGTAATGTTTTTTATAGATTGAATAAACCAAAAGTCAATAAATGTCTTTTTACTGATTTCCTCCACACTTGCACCTCGTCTTAATGCAGCTGCTAATGCCCATATTCTTTGATCTGTGGGAGGAAATAATGGAAGTTCCTGCCATGAATCAATAGATTTCCAATCAGGGTCTTCCCATAATAGACTTGTTTCAGTTTGTTCTAGCGATCTAATAGCTTTTTGTAACGCGGATTCGAAACTTCGATCAATAGCCATTACTTCACCTGTGGCTTTCATTTGAGTGTTAATTTGTCTATTCCCAGAAGGGAATTTATCAAAAGGCCATCTTGGAATTTTGACTACGCAATAATCTAATGCAGGTTCAAATGCAGCTACAGTTTGTCCTGTAACGGAATTTTGAATTTCATTTAATTTTTTGCCAATTGCAATTTTTGCTGCAACTCTAGCAATTGGATATCCTGTGGCTTTTGACGCAAGAGCAGAAGAACGACTCACTCTAGGATTCACTTCGATAACATAATAGTCAATTTCTTTAGTAGGCCTTGAGTTTTTAGCAAGTTCAGCTGCAATTTCTTGGTGTGGAGCTAAAGCTAACTGAACATTACAACCACCTTCTATCCCTAATGCACGAATTATTTTTATGCTTGCTGTTCGCAAAGTTTGATATTCTTTATCTGATAAGGTTTGGGATGGAGCTACTACGATACTGTCACCAGTATGGACACCCATTGGATCAAGATTTTCCATGTTACAAATAGTTATACAAGTGTCATTCCCATCGCGCATAACCTCATATTCAACTTCTTTCCAGCCAATTAGTGATTTTTCCAATAATACTTGATTGATAGGACTAGCATTAAGGCCAGATTGAATCACGCTTTCTAATTCATTTTCATTATTTATTATTCCTCCACCTGTTCCCCCTAGTGTGTAGGCAGGTCTTGCAATTAAAGGATAGCCTATGGAATCTGCAACTTCGATTGCATTTTTTACTGAATCCACAGTTACATTTGGAGGTTCAGGCTCATTAATTTCATGTAATAATTGCCGAAAAAGTTCCCTATCTTCGGCTTTTTGTATTGCCTCAATCTGTGTTCCGAGTAGTTGAACATTGTATTTTTCGAGGATACCTGATTCAGAAAGTTCAACAGCTAAATTTAAGCCTGTTTGTCCACCTAGAGTTGCTAATAAACCATCTGGACGTTCGATGTCGATTATTTTTTCCAAAAATGCTTTTGTTAATGGCTCTATATAAACAACATCGGCTGTTTCTTGATCTGTCATTATAGTAGCAGGATTTGAATTAACTAAAATTGTTTTAATTCCCTCTTCCCTTAGGGATTTACATGCCTGAGTTCCTGCATAATCAAATTCGGCAGCTTGACCTATAACAATTGGACCTGAACCGATTACTAGAACTTTTGAAGGGAGTGTAGACATTTATACTGTTCCTTTTTTTATAAGATTAAGAAAATTTTCAAATATATCTTTATTGTCAGTTGGACCAGGGGAAGCTTCACTATGAAATTGCAGAGTCATTATAGGAAGATCATTGTGAACTAAACCTTCAACTGTATCGTCGTTGAGATTTATATAGCTTGGAGTTAATTCATTTGGAAGGGAATTTTTGTCAACTGCATATCCGTGATTTTGTGAGGTTACGGAAACTTTTCCAGTTTTTGTATTTATTACCGGATGATTTGCTCCACGGTGTCCAAATTTTAATTTATAAGTGTTTGCCCCAAATGCCCTTGCAATGATTTGATGCCCTAAACATATTCCAAAGATAGGTAATTTAGTAGATAACGTTTTAACCATTTCAATGGTGTTATTTAACAATTTTGGATCTCCTGGACCGGGCGATAATAAAAGCCCATCAGTTTTTAATTCGAGAATATCTTGAGCAGTACTGGTATGTGGGAGTGTAATTATGTCGCAACCTAGGGATTTAAGAATTCTTTGAATGTTAAATTTTACTCCGTAATCGAGAATAGCAATTTTAGTAGGAGAATTGTTAGGGTAGTGCGAGTCTGAAATGGAGGAATAGGTTGTTTTTGTGCTAACTTTCTCAACTAGGTTAAGGTTTTCATAATGTGTAGCTATTTTTAGATTTTCAATAATTTTTTCAGTTTGATTTTCAAAAGCTATTGCACCCATCATAACACCAGAAGATCGCAATTTTTTTGCTAAGGAACGGGTATCAATCCCATGAATTCCTGGGACGCCTTCTTTTTTTAAGTAATTATCAAGTGTCATTGCACTAGAAGAATGGCTTGGGTAGTCACATAAATTTCGGATTATTAATCCAGATGCTTGAATTTTTTCTGATTCAATATTGGTGTCACTTATTCCATAATTTCCTACGATAGGGTAGGTAATAGTAATAATTTGCCCAGCAAAAGAAGGATCTGTAAGCATTTCTTGGTAACCTGTCATTCCTGTTGTAAAAACAACTTCTCCGTAACCATTTTCTAGGCTTCCAAACCCTTCTCCTTGGTATACGGTTCCATCTTGTAAAATTAAGTTTGCAATTGGGGCATCTGATAAAATTTTCAAATAGTACACCTTTAAAAGTATTTATTTATCTTCGTAAACAATTTCGCCATTTCGAATCGTATAAGCTATCTTACCTTCTAACTCCATTCCATTTAATGGAGTATTCTTTCCTTTTGACAAAAAAGTATTTGAATCAACTAACCATTTTTTATTTATATTAATAATGGTTATATCTGCTACAGTATCTTCTTTTAAGGACTCTAATTCTTTCCATTTGGGTCCCAAAATTTTGACTGGTCCTGTTGTTAAACTAGATATGATTGTTTCCAAAGTAATTAATTGATTTTTAGATGCTGTCGTAAGTAAACCAATAGCAGTTTCTAACCCACTAATTCCTACAGAAGCATCTTCCCATGTAGTAGCTTTATCGAAATAGCTATGCGGTGCATGATCGGTTGCTATAGCGTCAATTGTTCCGTCATTAATCGCCTTTAGAACAGCTTTATTATCTTGCTTGCTTCTTAGAGGAGGACTTACTTTAGAATTGGTATCGTATGTATTTTTTGTTACTTGGGAAAAAATATTTGGTCCCGTAAGGTCTTTTTTTTCATTATCACCCCAACCCATTATCCAGTCTTCTGATAATAGAATGTGATGTGGGGTAGCTTCTGCGGTTATATTAATTTTCCGCTTTTTGGCATCCCTGATTAAACGGACCGAACCTTCAGTACTTATATGAGCTAAGTGAAGTTTACCCCCTGTTATTCGTGCCATTTCTATATCACGAGCCACCATCATTTCTTCAGCTATAGAAGGTGAGGAAGGTAAACCCAGACGACTTGATACCCAGCCTTCATTTATTCCTTTGCCGGTAACTAATTCAGGATCTTCACAATGAGTAATTATGGGTAATTCAGTTATAGTACTGTATGAAAGAGCTTCTCTGAGCAGATCGGGTCTTTTTAAAGCGTCTCCATCATCACTAAATCCTATTACGCCAGCTTGAGCTAGGTCAGACATTTCTACAATAGAATTGCCTGCACGGTTTGTAGTTATGCTTGCAATGGGTAGTATTCTAATTTTGGTGCGGTCACCAATTCTTATAATATCCCTAACTACTGGTGCATTATCAGGACAAGGATTAGTATTCGGCATGGAACAAATTGTAGTGAATCCACCCTTTGCCGCTGCTTGAGCTCCTGTAAGTATAGTTTCTTTATGTTCGAATCCAGGTTCGCGTAAATGTGTGTGAATGTCGATAAAGCCTGGACATATTACCATCCCTTCACAATCAATCATTAAACAATCATTTGGAAGAGGTTTGGGAACAGCATTTTTGGGTATTAAACTTTGTATTTTACCGTTTGATATTAGTAGACTACCTTCAAAATCTATTTTTTGTGAAGGGTCAATTATTCGTCCATTATTTAAGAATATGGATTTATTCATTAACATCCCTACCTTTATTAGTCATAAGAAGTAATATTGCCATCCTTATTGCAATACTATTGGATACTTGTTCTTGAACTACTGAATTGGTTGAATAAGCCACTTCTGGGCTGATTTCAACTCCTATATTCATTGGGCCAGGGTGCATGAGAAGAACATTAGTTGAAGCCTTTGCAAGGCGGTCAGTTGTTACTTGCCAAAGATTTGCATACTCTCTAAGGCTAGGTAATAGACCCTTTGAATGGCGTTCTGATTGTAGTCTTAAGGTCATTACTACGTCAGCATCGATTATGGCTTGATCGAGATCAGGCATAATCGATACTTTATTGAAAGGATTAGAATCAACCCTATATTGTTTTCCAAATAGATCCCAGGGAATCAGGTTTGGAGGTCCAGAAATAATTGGCTTAGCTCCTAAAGTACACAAAGCTAATAAATTTGATCTAGCAACTCTGCTATGTGCAACATCACCTACAATTAAAACTTTTTTGTCTTTTAAGGATTTCATGTGTTGAGCTAATGTAAACATATCTGCAAGAGCTTGAGTGGGATGAGCATGTGATCCATCTCCAGCATTAATTACCAGTGTTTTTTCTAAATGTTTTGCTGCCATATATGGAGCTCCAGAGTGATTGTGGCGAATAACTAAAAGATCAATGTTGTTTGATTGGAGAGTTAACATAGTGTCGTAAAAAGATTCTCCTTTTCTGGTGCTACTATTATCAACAGATAAATTTATTACGTCAGCTGAAAGCATTTTTCCAGCAGCTTCAAAAGAAATTCTTGTTCGAGTACTTGGTTCATAGAATAATGTGGCAATCGTTATTCCCTTAAGAAGAGATGATTTTTTTGGCCCAACTGTGTAAATTTTTTTCATTCTATTAGCTATAGAAAAAGTTAATTCGAAATCTTGTTGAGAGAAAGTATCTACATCCAATAAATGCGGTGTAATAACAGGACTATCTTCTCTATATACTTTATCAAAATGGTGCAAATTTTTTTGCATAAAATGCATTTAAGTAATTCTCTCCAAAATATTTTTATTATTAGTAAAATTAATCATATTGTTCCAATAAAACTTCATCTTTGGAATCAACCTCCAAAAGTGAAACTTTTATTTTTTCTGATAAAGCACTTGGAACATTTTTTCCTACATAGTCGGCTCTAATTGGCAACTGTCTATGTCCTCTGTCTATCAGAACAGCTAGTTGTATAGTATCAGGTCTGCCGATATCAATAATTGCGTCCATTGCAGCTCGAATTGATCTACCTGTATAAAGAACATCATCTACAAGAATCACATTTTGCTGGTCAACCATTTCAAAATCAGGAACAGGTAAATTTTTTAAATTTAATGGATTCTGGTGCTTATAGGTTGCATCATCTCTATATGTAGAGATATCTAAACATCCAACTGGGACATTCACGCTTTCAAAAATATTAATTAATTCAGCTAATCTTTTTGCTATAGGAAAGCCTCTTGTATGAACTCCAACTAAAGACAACTTATTTGGTCCATCTAATCGTTCAAGCATTTCATGGGCAATTCTAGAAAAAGCCCGTCGCATCTCATTCTCGTTCATAATTTGTTTAGCATTCATATAATAATTGCCCTGTATTCATTCAAATGAGAAGTTTATTTATAAAAAAACCTCGCAAATTTTGCGAGGTTTTTTATTTGTATTTTTCTTTTTAACACTTAGCTAGCCTCGCTGGACCACTTTAAAGTCTTAATAAAAAATATAACATTTTTAACATATAAACATCAACTAAAAACTAAAAAATTTATTTGCAAATGCTTTAATGATGATAAAATGAAATGTATAATCTAAATTAATAAATGCGTAAATTTATTTTATTCCTTTGTTGGTTCTATTTTATTATTCTAGGGATAATTTATATTAAATTATTACTAATTTGGTGGAATTGATGTCAAAGAAATATAGTCAAGATATCCAACAAATAATAGGTCGTGAAATATTAGATTCTCGAGGAATTCCTACTGTATCTGTTGAGGTTCATCTGGGAGATGGTTCAATAGGTATTGCTTCTGTTCCTTCTGGGGCTAGCACTGGTCGCCACGAAGCTGTTGAACTTCGAGACGGTGATCCTGATCGATTTTTTGGGTCTGGAGTTCTGAAGGCAATTTTTAATATTAATACCACTATTAATACGAGTTTAGCTGGTTCTAATGCTTATGAACAAATCAATATTGATCAGAAGCTTATAGATTTGGATGGTACGGAAAATAAGTCAAATCTTGGTGCTAATGCTACTTTGGGTGTTTCACTGGCTGTAGCTCAGGCCTCAGCTGTTTCGAAAAAAATTCCATTATATAAATATCTTGGTATGAAAGAAACAACAAACCTTCCTGTTCCACTTTTTAATATTCTTAATGGTGGTAAACATGCTCAAAACTCCACTGATTTTCAGGAATTCATGATTGTTCCATTAGGGATTAATTCATTCCCTGATGCCTTACGTGCTGGTTCTGAAATTTATTATTCTTTGAAAAAATTTCTTAATTCTGAAGGGTTAGGTTCAAATGTTGGTGATGAGGGTGGTTTTGCTCCTTCTTTAAAAACCAACCGAGAAGCTCTTGAGGTTATAATGATTGCTATCAATAATGCTGGATATACAGCTGGAAAAGATATTTATTTGGCTTTGGATGTTGCTGCAACAGAATTATTTGAGGATGGTAAATATTTTCTCTCGAGAGAAATGAAATCATATAAGTCTCCTGAAATGGTTCAGTATTATAAAGAATTGATTGAAAACTTTCCTGTTATCAGTATTGAAGATGGAATGGCAGAAGATGATTGGGAAGGATGGAGTATGTTAACTCAAATTATTGGCCATAAAGTTCAACTGGTGGGAGATGACCTCTTTACTACAAATACTGAAAGAATTCAAAAGGGGATCAATGAAAATTCAGCTAATTCGGTTTTGATAAAACTCAATCAGATAGGAACTCTTTCAGAGACTTTATCAGCTGTTAACATGACTCAAGCTGCAGGATGGAGTGCAATCATTAGTCATCGTTCAGGTGAAACAGAGGATACTTTTATAGCTGATCTTTCTGTATCTACATCCGCAGGTCAGATAAAAACCGGGGCACCTGCACGATCTGAACGGAACGCAAAATATAACCGATTGTTAAAAATTTCTAATGAAATTTACGACCACTCATCTTATGGAAGTAATGCGCTGGAGGCATTTTCGAAAAAGTTTTAATTTGATACCATATAATTATTATTACACGGGGGGTAATCGTGACAATAAAAATAGGGATTAATGGGTTTGGAAGAATTGGGCGACAAGTTTTCAAAGCGATTCAAGATAGATATCCATCGAGTTTGCAGGTTGTAGCCGTTAATGATTTGACAAATACTAATACTAATGCACATCTGCTTAAATATGATACTAACTATGGGCGTTTTCCTGGAACTGTTGAAGCGACTGAGGATAGTCTTGTAGTTAACGGGAACACAATTCGTGTTCATTCTGAGCGGGATCCAGGACTAATACCATGGGGTGAATCAGGAGTCGAAATTGTTGTAGAGTCTACTGGTGTTTTTACGGATGCAAGTAAGGCACGTCTTCATGTGCATGATACTGTAAAAAAGGTTATTATTTCTGCGCCAGCTACTGGAGAGGATCTTACTGTAGTTTTAGGAGTGAATGAAGATAAATATGATCCTGCAAATCATCATGTTGTATCGAATGCATCTTGCACAACTAATTGTGTTGCTCCTCTGGCAAAAGTTCTTAATGATTCTTTCGGCATTTCCAATGCGTTGATGTCAACTATTCATGCTTATACCAATGATCAAAGTATTTTGGATGTGGTTCATAGTGATTTGAGACGAGCTCGAGCAGCTGCTATGAATATTATACCTACAAGTACAGGTGCAGCTAGAGCAGTTGGAATAGTAATCCCTGAGTTACAAGGAAATATACATGGGATGGCATACAGAGTTCCTGTTTCATCAGTTTCGGTTACTGATCTTGTTGCCACGACCAATAAAAAAGTAAGTGTAGAAGATCTTAAAGAAGCATACGCACAAGCAGCTTCTGGTTCTTTAAAAGGGATACTTGACTACTGTGATGAACCTTTAGTCAGCAGTGATTTTAAAGAAGATACTCATTCTTGTATATTTGATGCTCCAAGTGCTATGGTCATAGGTGACAATCTGGTAAAGGTAGTTGGATGGTACGATAATGAATGGGGATATTCTTGCAGAACAAGTGACTTGTGTGATTTTATAGCTCAAAAGGGCTTTTAGGTTTACAACTTGAAGTCAGACCTCCTGACTAAACTTAACAAGCAGCAATTATTGGCTGTAACTAATGATTCAGGACCTTTACTGGTAATTGCTGGCCCGGGAAGTGGTAAGACGCGTGTTATTGTTCATCGTGTCGCTTTTCTTATCAGTGAAAAACAAGTAAAACCAGATGAAATAATGGTTGTTACTTTTACTAACAAGGCTTCCCGAGAACTTAAAGATCGATTGAATGGGTTGCTTGGTCAATATGATGCATCAAGGATTATTTCTGGAACTTTCCATTCTATAGCATCCAAAATGCTGAGAATTAATGGAGATTCGATAGGTATTGCAAATAATTTCAGCATCTATGACAGAGAAGATCAGATTTCGATAGTTAGACAAGCATGTGAATTAGTGGAAGTTGATACAAAACGCTATAATCCCTCAATTTTCCTAAGTATAATCTCAAATGCTAAATCAAAAATGATTGATCCGATATTAAACCAAGCAACTTCAGATTCATTGTTTGATAAATTAGCAGCTAATGTTTATTTAGAATATGAAAAATTATTACACGATAATCAAGCATTAGATTTTGATGATCTGCTTTTACGTGCATGTACTCTTTTTGAAAAATCACCATTGGTTCTTGCTGATCTCCAAAATCGAATAAAATATCTGCTTGTTGATGAATTTCAGGATACAAATTTTGTTCAATATAAATTTGCAAAACAATTGACAGGCGATAGTCAGAATATTTGTGTTGTGGGTGACCCTGACCAATCTATTTATTCCTGGAGGAATGCTGATCTGAGGAATATATTGAATTTTCAAAAGGATTTCAAAAATTGCACTGTAGTAAAATTAGTCGAGAATTATCGGTCAACATCTAATATTCTTAATGCATCTCAAGCACTTATCAGCCAAAACAGTAATCGAATAACTAATGATATAGAAACTTATAATCCTGAAGGAACTCCGATCGAATTGCACGTGGCAGAAAATGAATATGATGAAGCAAGTATAATTACCGAAAAGATAAAAAAACTTAGATTGGAAGGGTTTTCCTATGAAAACTTTGCAGTTACCTATAGGGTTAATGCACAGTCAAGAGCTTTTGAAGAGGCTTTTGTAAGAAATGGAGTGCCATATAAATTAATTGGAGCATTGAAATTTTATCAGAGAAGAGAAATCAAAGACATTATTGCGTATTTAAGAATTATTCAAAATTCCAATGATGATAATAGTATGCTTCGTGTTATCAATGTACCACCAAGAGGAATTGGAGAACGAACAGTTACTGCCCTAAAAAATCTTGCAAATCTGAATGGTGATTCCGTATGTCATGCACTTCTAAATCTAGATGAAACTGTGTTGAATATTCATAAAACTGGAATTAAATCCCTGAAAAATTTTCAAGGAATTTTAAATGAAGTAATTGAAGAAAGCTTAAGCGATCACAGTTTGACCTCATTACTGGATAAAATTTTATCTATCACTGGATATCGTGAACATATTTTGCGTGAACTCGAGGGTTCTGAGGAACGATGGGAAAATATTGGCGAATTAAGATCTATAGCCGGACAATTCGACGATATTCAACCCAATGAAGCACTTAATGCATTTTTAGACCAAGTTGCATTAGTGACTGCTGAAGATGATCCATCTAGTGATTCTAATGAATCTGTTACTCTTATTACTTTGCATCAAACAAAAGGGTTAGAATTTCCAGTAGTTTTTATACCTGGGCTTGAGGAAGGATTGTTACCTCATAGTAGATCCATGGATAGTTTTGATGAGATTGAAGAAGAACGACGTCTTTTCTATGTAGGGATAACACGAGCAATTTCAAATTTGTATTTGTCTTGGTCAAAATACAGAACAATTTTTGGAACTACTACTCGAACAATAAGATCTCAGTTTGTAGACAATATCCCAGAGAATCTATTGAAGATCGTAAATACCAATAAATTTCAACTTGAAGAAAGATCTTTTACAAAGACAACAAACTTGTTCGATCAGCAAAATTTATTGCCTACAATTAACGAGGGAGATAAAGTTGAACATTTTAAATTTGGCAAAGGTGTAGTTGTCCAGACAATTCCAAGATCTGGGGATTTTGAAATTGTTGTAGCCTTTAAAGTTAATGGAATTAAGCATCTTCTTTCTTCTGTAGCAAAACTAAAGGTTCTTGAGTAAAGGTATTTATGAATAGAAATGATTTGTTTGTAAATAGTGGAAATGGTATGGTTTTTCACCAACAAAAAAGTTGGTCAGAATCATTTGAAATATTTGGCATGTCATTAAATTACAAACAGATTGGGAATTTTGCTATTGTGCTTGGATCTCCATGGAATGTTTCTGGTGAATTTATTACTAATTTTGAGCAATTTTGTAATAAATCTAAATTGATACCAGTTTTCTGTGGTATCAATTCTATAAGCAAGAATTTTTTTGATAAACGGAATTATCAGATATTAAAATTGGGTGATGAAGCTATTATAGATTTGCCTTCAATGGATTTAAAAGGAAGACAATGGAGATCCTCTCGATCTGCTTTAAATAGAGCAAAAAAAAATAAATTAACATTCCAATGGGTAAAGTCTAACAAGCGTAATGCAATTATAAATGAAATATGCAAAATTTCTGACGAATGGTTGCAAAAACGTTCACTACCTGAACTTGGATTTGTTATGGGAACTTTTCAGGATGCTCGCAAGTCAGATTTACTAGCAATAGCTCGTGAATCTGATGGTACCATTTGTGGGTTTGCTACATGGAACCCTATTCCTGGTTCGCAAGGCTGGATGTTGGATCTTATGAGAAGTAAAGATAATGTAATGAATGGATTAAATGATTTTTTACTTACTAAGTCGCTGTTATTTTTTCAAAAATCAGGTTGTTCTATTGCTAGTTTAGGAGGAGTTCCTCTTTCGAATTGGAATTCAGAAAATCAGGGAATTACTCGAAAATTCATGGATATTATTTTTGAATATTGTAATATTGTTTACCCATTTAAAAGGTTGTGGAATTTCAAAGAAAAATTTAATCCTCACTGGCAACCTATGTATTTGGCAATCGGTTCAAAAGGATCGAAAATATTACCTTTATTAGCGGTTTTTCGAGCCTGTATTTTGCCTAAGTCTAATTAGAATATTTATTTTAGTATTCGCCAAATACAGTTCTTAAAGAATCCATCATTTCACCAAGAGTAGCTAATGCTTCTACAGATTGAATTAAAGCTGGCATAACATTTTTTTGAGATTTTGCTACTTTTTCTAGATCATTTAAGGCTCGGGAGACTGCTTTATTGTCCCGTGTGCGTTTTAGTTCATTAAGTCGATGGATTTGTTCATTTTTACCTTCCTCATCGACTTTCAGTAGAGGTATTTCAATCATATCGTCAGTGGTATATTTGTTTACTCCGACTATAACACGTTCTCTGGATTCAAGTTGTCGTTGCAATTGATATGATGATTCTGCAATTTCTTGTACAATGTAGTTATTGTTTATACAGGCAATAATTCCACCATGGGCATCTATTTTTTTAAAATACTCTATGGAATTCTCTTCCATTTTGTTAGTGAGATTTTCAATGAAATAACTACCACCTAAAGGGTCAACAGTATTCGCAACACCTGTTTCTTCGGCAATTACTTGTTGAGTTCTTAGTGCAGTAAGAACAGCTTCTTCTGATGGCAATGCCCAAGCTTCATCTAATGAATTTGTATGTAAGGATTGAGTTCCAGCTAATACTGCTGCAAGTGCTTGAATGGCTACTCTTGCAACGTTTAGATTTGGTTGCTGAGCAGTGAGGGATGCTCCAGCAGTTTGGGCATGGCATCTAAGACGTAATGTTCTTGGATCTGTTGCGTGATATTTTTCTTTTAATGTTTTGGCCCAAATTCTTCGAGCTGCTCTCATTTTTGCTATTTCCTCAAAGAAATCCATCTCGACATTCCAAAAAAAGCTGATTCGTGGTCCGAATTCATCAATTTTAAGACCTCTTTCAATGGCCCATTCAATATATTCAAAACCATCAGCTAATGTAAAAGCTAACTCTTGAACTGCTGTCGAACCAGCTTCTCTCATGTGATAACCACTTACACTTATAGGGTTCCATTTTGGCATTTCTTTTGTTGCAAATTCGATTGTATCTGTAACTAGTCTCATCGAAGGATTGGGAGGAAAAATATACTCATTCTGTGCGTGATATTCTTTAAGAATGTCATTTTGGAGAGTTCCTCCAAGGTTAGCTATATTAATTCCTTGTTTTTGAGCTGCAACTATATACATTGCCCATATAATTGCTGCTGGACTGTTAATTGTCATGGATGTTGTGATGGATTCAAGGGGGATACCTTCGAATAATTCTTGCATATCCCATAGTGAAGATACTGCGACACCACATTTACCAAACTCTCCAGCGGCACGTTCATCATCAGTATCGTAGCCGTATAATGTTGGCATATCAAATGCAGTACTTAACCCAGATTCACCATTAGCTAATAAGAATTTAAATCTTTCATTTGTGTCTTTCGGAGTTCCAAATCCTGCAAACATTCTCATCGTCCAGGTTTTACCTCGATATCCTGAAGCGTGTACGCCTCTTGTGAAAGGAAATTCTCCTGGAAAACCGATTTGTTCAAGATACTTAGAGACATCTATGCTTTTAGGTGTGTATAAATTTTCCATAGGAAGTCCTGATAAGGTTTGATATAGACGTTGTTCTTGATTTGAATTACTAATCGCGTCTAACCAATCTTTTTCAGAAGGTTCAATTTCTTCCCATGGATATTGATTATTCAATGCTGATCACACTTTTTTGTTTCTGCAAGATTTATTGATAAGTATAAAAGATATGGACCGGAAGAGGGGATTCGAACCCCCGGCCTCCTCCTTGGCAAGGAGGCGTTCTACCACTGAACTACTTCCGGTCGGAATAGTAATTATAATTTGGGCATTCGTAAAGGGTCAACAAATATTCCTTAGTTTACTTAGTTCAGTTTAAACGATGCAGGTTCTTCAGTAACTAAACCGTCTTTGATTAATTTTGCCAAGTGAGTCCTGACATTTCTTTCCGCTGCATCGCGCAAACCTTTTTTTAGGTTTCTGGGATAGATATCACTTACAATTTCTTTAGTGTTCGTGATTCCTTTTTTTAGAGATTCCATAACCTCTTTTTCCCTTTGCTCTCTATGGTTTATGTACCATGATACCAATTGTCCTCCTCTTGGTGGAGATACTATTTTTCCATGTGCAGGGCATATGGTTGTATGTTTAAATTTAGAAAGTAATCGCAATGATTTCATATAATTATATAAGTCTTGAACTGTTGAAGAAGAAGAACCCAAAATAGAATCACCAGTAAACATAACTTTATCTTTTCTAAGATAGTAACATACATGATCTACTTCATGGCCGGGAGTAAATAATGCTCGTAAAGTAACATCATCGATATGGAGTAATTCGCGGGATTTAAGAGGGATTACATTTTCCTCACCAACTATTTTTTGAAGCTTTTTTACTAATTTTGGATGACATCTAACTGGGCACTGAAATTCTTCGTGTAGTCTATCTAATCCACCTATGTGGTCAAAATGACCATGAGTGATCAGGATTGAAGTAATTTGTGGGCTACCCAATTCTTTGTGAAAATCAAGAATTCTTTTTAACCATTCTTTTTCATGGTCTCCAGTATCGATAAGAATCATTTCTTTTTTTGGGTTTCCTACGAAACAGTTATTACTTCCACCTGGATGCGCTGTTGCCCCATCATCGTAGTGCATAACCCAAACATGATCAGTGACTTGCATTCTATAATCCCCCAAATTTTCTAACGAGTATACATCAGTGTTTTTCTTTCGAAAACCTGAAAAAAAATTTATAGATAATTTAAAGATCCCTTGAAAGGTTCATCGGAATCTTCTTGAAACCATTTTCCCCCACTATTTGCTGGAATAACAGGAAGTATGATTGAGGAAGGATAATCCTTTGAATGATAAATTGAATTTAATGATGGATAAGGGCAAGGTTCTGTTTTAGGAAAATTGGCATTCATAATGTCGATACGAATACGATTTCCTTTTTTAAAAACTTGGCTCATTGGCCATATTTCTATCTCTAGCTTATGTATTTGATTGGGTTCTAGTTTAGTTGGGTTTGAATGTGAGTTATTATGGCTTGCCTTTAGTATTCCGTCACTACAAAGCCAAGAAGTTCCATCCGGGTATACGTTTGTGAGGTTCACAGCCCATACTTGATCTACTGCTGTGCTAGAAATATATAATTCAACCAGTACTTCACCCGTTATTTCTAAATCCTCTTCCAATATACTTGTAGAATAAGTAAGCACTTGACCCGATACTTCGTCATCTAATTGGTTGCTTCCAGGATTATTTGCTCCAATCGCCAAGCTTCTAAAACCGATGTTTCCAGGCAAATTCTCATTGACAGGATTGTAATCGATGACATCTATTTTCTCAGAAGAGTTTGGTATTTCAATCTTTAAAGATCCATCATTCAATGATTGAACTGAACCACTTTTTTCTTCATTGAGATAGAATTTCTTGAATTCAGTCCTTTTAAGTGGCCATTCCTTTTCAAATCGCCAAATTCCTTCCTGTGGTCCTGAACTATCAGGATTTGCACCAACCACAAATATTTTTACTGGGAATTCTAATAGATGAGAGTTATTTTCATCTTTCATCCAATAGTCTAACCATTGTTCTTCTATTTGGGATATGAATGGGGTGTCGATTTTTCCATGAAACCATGGTCCAATAATTAACATTTGAGGACCTGCATTCGGATTATTTTTCATTCCTTTATAATTTTCTAGGTTTCCACGTTGAAACTGGTCATACCAACCAGCTATGTGGAGAGTGGGCACTACAGTATGTGCATACTTGTCATCTATTGATTGGGCTTTCCAGTAGTCATCAAATTTTGAATGATGATAGGATTCCATAAGAAAATCTGTAGCGAGAGGGTTTCCTTGACCTAATTGCATTCTCTTAACGGTTTTTCTTGCTCTTTCAATGGTAATTTTTTTTATTCTATCTATAGTTTCGGATGATAAATTTGAATTTTTTGGCAATGGTTTTGGGCCAGTGTTAACTTCAACTAGTTGTGCCCAATGTGCTGCGTGAGCAACGTGCCAAACACCTCCTCTCCACCTCCCATCAAGATAATTGTTTGAGGTGCCTAGAGCACATATCATTGCTGTTAGTCCATTTGGTTGAGTTGGAGCAAGTAAATATCCTGCATTGGCACTATACGATGTTCCTACTATACCAACTTTTCCATTAGACCAATGTGTTTTGGAGATCCATTCCACAGAATCATGCCCATCATCTGCATCATCAAGATAGTAGTGGTAGTCTCCTTCAGAATTACCAGTTCCGCGGCAATCTTGGACAACAACTACATATCCTCTTTTTACCCATCTTGAGGCACCCTGTAAAGTTCCTTCACGATCTTTCCCGTAAGGTGATCTTATTAAGATGGATGGAAATTTTTCGTTATTATTAGGTAAGTAAATATCTGCTGCAAGGTGTGTTGTGTCACGCATAGGAATGTAAACATTTTCATTTATTATCATAATGATGCCTTTAATCACAATCTGTCTTAAGTTTTGATGACGATTTTTTCAAGTGTGGCAAGGACAGGATTCGAACCTGTGACCTAGCGCTTATGAAGCGCCCGCTCTGCCGCTGAGCTACCTTGCCTTAGTTTGTGATTATTGTTTAATCTAGCAATATATTTTTATTAGTGTCAATGCCGAATACGATTAATCTACTATTTCAAGTAATTTTGCACATTCATAAAGGAGCATTGTTAAATTATTCTGATTTGTTGTTTCTGAATAGATTCTTATCAGTGGTTCAGTTCCTGAAAATCGCATTGCAACCCATGAGCCATCTTCGAGTGTAAATCGTACTCCATCTAAGTGATCTATCTTAATGACATTTTTTCCAATAAGACGTTTAGGGTTTAAATTTTTAGCAATTTCGATAGTTTTTGATTGATCTTTTTTGCTTATAGGGATATCCCATCTGTCGAAATAATGAGGACCTACAATGCTGAATAGATTTTCTATCAATTCTGGAATTGATTTTTTTGTTTTTATCATTAGGTCTAAAATAAAAAGTCCACTGATAATTCCGTCTCTTTCAGGTATGTGTCCTTTAAAAGCAAATCCACCACTTTCTTCTCCACCGATAAGAGCGTCATGTTGTATCATTTCAGGTACGATATTTTTGAAACCTACTGGAGTTTCAATAACGTCTACACCATATTTTTCTCCAAGTTTCCACATCATGTTGCTTGTAGTTAAAGATTTAACAATAGGGCCTTTGAGTTGCCGAATTTCCAAAAGATAGTAGGCGAGTAAAGCAAAAGTTTGGAGTGTGGTAACGTAGTTATTATTTGAGTCAATTATTCCTAATCTGTCAGCGTCTCCATCAAAAGCTAATCCAACCGAAGATTTATGCTTAGAAATAGATTTTTTGAGAGGAATTAAATTATGATTAATTGGTTCAGGGTTATACATGTTGGGGAAGTTTGGATTTAGCAAAGAACGAATTTCGTTTATCTTTATACTTCCCCCTTTAAGTATTTTTTTAATGTAGCCTGAGCCAGCTCCATGCATTGAATCTACCGAAATATTCATCTTGGTATTTTTAATATCTTCAATTTTTAGCAGCGCGTTTATTTTCTTGAAATATGGTGTAAAAGGGTTAATATGTTCTATTTGTTTTTGTAGATTTCCATTTGTATCAGAATGGTTCTCTAAATTGTTTGAAAAAGATTCTGAATTTATAAAATTTTCAATCGTACGTATCTCATTATTATCAGGACTACCTCCATAACTTGTACGGTATTTAAACCCATTCCAATTATAAGGGTTATGGCTTGCTGTGATTATTATTCCTCCGGACGCTTTGAAATCAACAATGGCATTACTTACAACTGGGGTTGGGGTAGTATTTTCGCATAATAAAACTTTGATATTATTTCTAGCTATAGTATTTGCTGCATGTTCTGCAAATTCTTTTGAAGCAAATCTGGTATCATAACCAATTACTAAAGGTTGGTTATGTAGATTTTGGGCTATATGATATCTAGCGACACCTTCTGCACAGGATTCCACACCTGAGAATGTAAAATCCTTGGCAATGATTCCTCGCCAGCCATCGGTCCCAAATAGAATATTTTCTTTCATTGAATTACTTTAGAGAGCTAATAAATAATAATTTGAGTTTAGTTTGTTGTTGCTAGAGGATCGTTTGCTATATTTGCTGCTCTATTTGTTTCTTCCCATGGAAATTGAACGTCATCTCTTCCGAAATGTCCATAACTAGCACTTTTTTGAAATATTGGCCTGCGTAAGTTGAGATCTTTAATTATTGCACCTGGACGAAGATCAAAATATTTTCTGACTAATTGATCAAGATTTTCATGTGGAACCTTACTTGTGCCAAATGATTCAACAGCGATCGATATAGGTTCTGCTACACCAATTGCATAAGAGATTTGAACTTCAACCCGATCTGCCACCCCAGCAGCAACAAGATTTTTTGCTACGTACCTAGCAGCATAGGCTCCAGATCGATCGACTTTAGTAGGATCTTTTCCAGAAAATGCCCCTCCACCATGTCTTGCTATTGCACCATAAGTGTCAACTAATATTTTTCTACCTGTCAAACCACTATCTGCCGCTGGTCCTCCGAGCACGAAGCTTCCTGATGGGTTTACGAAATAACGAGTATTTTCGTTTAAAAGAAGTTCAGGAATTACAGGTTTGATGACATTTTCCATCATGTCTTTGTGAAGTTGATCTGGTTCAATTCCAGGGTCTGTTTGAGGACTTACAACAACTGTATGTACCGATTGAGGGGATCCATACGAATATTCGATTGTCACTTGAGATTTCCCATCAGGTCTTAGATAGGAAACAACTCCTTCCTTACGTACCTTTGCCATTTGCATTGTTAATCGCTGAGAAAGGAATAAGGAAAGAGGCATTAATTGGGTTTCAATTATTTCATTTCCAATCTTCTCTTTACAAGCAAAACCAACCATCATTCCTTGATCACCGGCTCCTACTGAAGCTGGGTTTGCTTCCGGGTTTACTGCATTTGCTATTTCCTCAGATTGTTTTTGGACAGCAAGTTGGACAACACAACTATCTGCTCCTATCCCTTTTTCAGGAGATACATAGCCTATATCTCGAAGAGTTTTACGAACTATAGATTCTATATCTACTGTTCCTCTAGAAGATATTTCCCCCATTACTAAAACATGTTCGACGCTTGCGCAAGTTTCACAAGCAACCCTGCTATAAGGATCCTGTGCAAGATATGCATCTAGGACAGCATCTGATATTTGATCACATACTTTATCAGGATGACCCTCAGTAACTGACTCTGATGTGAACAAATATAACGGTGATTCTTTGAAACTGAGACCATAGGTTGTCATATATTCTCCTGTAAATTAGTATTCTCAATATTATTGGAATTAAGTTCCAACTTCCCAACTTGATAGATATTTTTCTTGTTCTAATGTTAATTGATCTATCTTAATTCCCATTGAATCGAGTTTGAGCCTTCCCACTGATTGGTCAATATCTTTAGGTACGACATATACATTAGGCTCAAGATTTTTTCCTTCTTTTGCTATATATTCTGCACTTAGTGCCTGATTTGCAAAACTCATATCCATAACATTGGATGGATGTCCTTCTGCAGCAGCAAGATTGATTAGTCGTCCTTCGCCGAGTACGTATATTGTTCGTCCATTATTTAACATATGTTCTTCAACTAATGGACGAACAGTTCGCTGAGAAGTAGTAATTAACTGGAGTTTCTCTAGATTAATTTCAACATTAAAATGTCCACTATTAGCAATTATTGCCCCATTTTTCATTCCTGCCATATGAATTCCGTCTATCACATGAGCGTTTCCGGTAACTGAAATAAATATATCACCATCAATAATTGCCTCAGATAGAGGCATCACTTGAAATCCATCCATAGCAGCTTCAAGAGCTCTTACTGCATCGATTTCAGTTACAATAACTTGAGAACCCATTCCTTTAGCTCTGCTTGCTACGCCTCTTCCACACCAGCCATATCCGATAACGACTACTTTTTTTCCTGCCCATAAAACATTTGTAGCTCTAGTTATTCCATCCAAAGTGCTTTGGCCGGTACCATACCTATTGTCAAATAAGTGTTTGGTGTCAGCTTCGTTCACTGCGATTATGGGGTATTTCAATGCACCAGTTTGGGCCATGCTGTTCAGACGAATAACACCGGTCGTTGTTTCCTCTGTTCCACCTATTATATTTTTTAGCAATTCATTTCGTTCTTTATGGAGAGTGCTTACTAAATCAGCACCATCATCCAAAGTAATATGAGGTTTTCTATCTAGTACTTTGTGAATATGATCATAATAGGATTGTGTATCCTCACCGTTGATAGCGTATGTTGGGATTTCAAAGTGTTCCACCAAGGCTGCAGCAACGTCATCTTGAGTGCTTAGTGGATTGCTTGCGCACATTGCAACCTCTGCTCCACCAGCTTTTAAAAGTATGGCTAGATTTGCAGTCTCTGTAGTGATATGAAGGCAGCCTGATATTCTTAATCCAGCTAGAGGTAATTCTTTTTCAAAACGTTCCTTGAGAATATTTAAAACTGGCATTTCTCTTGCTGCCCATTCAATTCTCAATTGACCTTTTTCTGATAAAGATGGGTCTTTTATTGCTCCCTCTTTGCTGGTTGTCATTCTAGGGTATCCTCCACTATGTATACTAAGCTTATAATATTTATTCGGTTTTCTTTTTAGACTTTGTGCTGGTTGTCTTTTTCTTTGCAGAAGCTTTTCGTTTGGGTTTTTCTTCAGCAGCAGTATCTTTCTCAGATGTTTCTTTTTTTGTTTTTGAAACTGCAGTAGGTTTTTTGGTTCTAGTTGTTTTAGGTTTTTCAGGCACTGAGTTTTCCTGTTCAGAATCAATAACCTCATCGTCAACTGGAATTGTTATTGTACCTGTTGTTGATAAAGTTTTTTTAGGTGTTCTTACTGAATTCCGGGAGACTTTTGTAGTAGTGTTTTTCCAGAAATTGTTTGTGGCTGGAGAAACTATTGAAGCAATATCCGAGGCTAAATTTGGAGATATTGTAGAGCCTTCTTTATTAACTAAGTAGTCAGCTGTTTTTAAGACACCTACGTAACCGTCTCCGACAAGTGATTTTGCTTGATCAATTGTTATGTCTCCTTTTAATAATTGTCGTGCAAGCACTCTCTGAGTACGTCTTTTTTGTTTGGATGCTCTATGCTTGAGCCCAACAACTTTACCCTTAGAATTCATCGCTATTGTTTCCTTTCTAATGTTCTAATTTTATGGATTAGAACCTTGATTAGTAGGTAAGTTATTTTCAATCCATACTGGTGTTCCATCTTCAATGTTATATATCAAATCAGGGTCCACACCCATTGCTGCTACCATTTCGCATGCCAGACCACTTCGACCACCCATTTGACAGATAAAAAGAAGAGTTTTTTCAGTAGGTAATTCTGAAAATCTTGATAAAACGTCATTTACTGGTATGTTAATAGAATTTGCCACATGCCCTGATTCGTATTCATCTGGATTTCTTACATCTACAACTTGAACTGAATTAGGGTCTTGCTCAATAATTTCCTGTGCCTCAAGTGAAGTTATTCTTGCAAATGGTTCACCTTCTTGACGTTTGGTCATTCATCACCTTCTTATCAGATTATTCAAACTAAATATATTTATGAATTATTGGATTAAGTCGTTCTACTATCTTTGGATCCAAATTATTCAAATCACTAATTATAGCGTCTTTTAGAGAATTATTACATTTACATTTTATTTGGTCGGGAAGATTTGGTAATATTGACGCTAATATTTTTCTAGAATTTGCAACGTTACTTTGCAAATTCTTTATTACCATTTCTACTGTAACATTTTCAAAATCGTCATGCCATACATCGTAGTCAGTAACACATGCAAGTGTGGCATAGCAAATTTCTGCTTCTCGAGCTAATTTTGCTTCTGGTAACGCAGTCATTCCAATTATACTTGCGTTCCATGATCTATATAATTCCGACTCAGCTTTTGTCGAAAAAGCAGGTCCTTCCATAACAACATAAGTGCCATTCGTATGTACTTTTGTACCATTATTTTCTGCTCCTTCAATTAATATTTTCCTCAATGTTGGGCAGAAAGGTTCAGCTAATCCTACGTGAGCTACGATTCCCTTTTCAAAAAATGTTGATTCCCGTGCCTTTGTTCGATCTATTAATTGATTTGGAACTATCATATCTTGAGGTTTGATATTTATATCCAAGCTTCCAACTGCGCTTATTGATATGATTTGTTTTACGCCAATGGACTTTAATGCATAAATGTTTGCTCGGGAAGGTAATTCGCTAGGGTTAATTGTATGACCTTTACCATGTCTAGGTAAGAAAGCAACATTTTCAGATCCTATTCTCCCGATGGTAATTGTATCGCTAGGATCTCCAAATGGAGTTTTGACTTGAATCTGATCTAATTCTGTAAGGTTGTCAATATGATATAGTCCACTTCCCCCAATTATTCCAATAGATGCTGTTTTCATCTTGATATCCTTTCTAAAGTTATGGAATATGGCTGGTAAGCAATTCCGTTTTCGGTAATTATCGCATCAATATAATGATTAGGAGTTACGTCAAAAGCGTAGTTTAGAGTGGATGTTTTTTTATTAATGATATTGGTACCGAACAGGCTCCCTATTTCTTCCCCATCTCTTTTTTCAATGATTATATCTTTTCCCGATTCGATTTCGAAATCAATTGTGCTAGCTGGTGCAGCAACGTAAAAAGGAATAGAGTGTTCTTTAGCCAGGATAGCAACAGTGTACGTTCCAATTTTGTTTGCCACATCTCCATTTGCTGTAATCCTGTCAGCACCAACTATTACACCGGATATCATTTTATTACTCATCATTACTCCAGCCATATTGTCGATAATTACCGTTACAGGTATTCCAGATTTCTCTAATTCCCATGCGGTTAACCTTGACCCTTGGAGAAGAGGGCGTGTTTCTGTGGCATAAACTTCATTTATTTTTCCCTGTTTCCATGCTGATCGAATAACTCCTAATGCGGTACCAAATCCTGCCGTTGCTAATGCACCTGCATTACAATGTGTGAGGATTGTTGTTTTATGTTCAAACAAACTAGCACCAAAATTTCCTATGGCAATATTTGCTGCAATATCTTCAGCTTGGATCATTTTTGCTTCATTCAATAATTTTGCGTAAATTTCTTTAGGATTTGAGATATTTGCAATTGAATTCATACACCGTTTAATTGCCCAACTTAAATTTACAGCTGTTGGCCTAGAATTTGAAATATTTCTTGCTGCATTTTCTAATTCCCTAATAAATATCTTAGGGGGCATATTACTAAATTCATAAGCAGCTAAGGCTATAGAAAATGCACCTGCTAGACCAAGTGCAGGTGCTCCTCGAACTCGCAATGATTTAATTGCTTCGATCATGTTTTCCCAGTGTTCTATGGATAAATATATTTCTTTGTTAGGTAAAAGGGTCTGGTCAAGTATAATTATTTTATTATCTGTCCAATCGATAGCTCTATAATCTTCTAGATTTGATTCGTTATTAAACATTTTGTAATACTTTCCATTGGAGAAGATATGATGTAAATATTAAGCAAGTAATTAGTAGATAACTATTGGATTATTCATAATAGGATTATTTAGTATACTAGATAATATCAGAAGTATCACAAAGGTGAAGTTATAACTTAGTGATTGATGAGGGTATATATGAGAGTTGCAATAAGTTCTGATCATGCAGGGTTTAATCTCAAAAAAGAGCTATTAGATTATATGATTTCTTTAAATTATTATGTTTCAGATTTTGGAGGCGAAATTATTGATCCTAATGATGACTATCCTGATGCTGCATATGATGTTGCTTCCTCTGTAGCCAAAGGAGATGTTGATAGAGGAATTATAGTTTGTGGAAGTGGAGTGGGTGCATCTGTAGCGGCTAATAAGGTTGTAGGTGCTAGAGCATCTATTTGTCATGACTTATATTCTGCTAGTCAAGGAGTGGAACACGACGACATTAATATATTATGCCTTGGTGAAAAAGTTGTATCTACTCAATTAGCTAAGGAAATACTTAACGCTTTTTTAAGAGCTGAATTTTCAGGTGAAGAAAGACATAAACGAAGATTAGAAAAGGTATTGAAAATTGAAAGTGATAATTTCATAGGTAGAAACAAAAATGAATAATAAGTTTTCTTCAAAGGATATTATACCTATATTAGCTGTGACTCCTGGGGATCCCCTTGGGATTGGCCCTGAGGTGACAGTTAAGACTCTTGTTGAGAATTCCTTAGATGGTAATGCTAAAACCATAATCATTGGCAGTGTTAAAGTTATTTCAAAAATAGTCTCAATCCTTAATATGAAAATTACTATTGAAGTTATTGAATCGATTTCAGCATTCCGTGACTTAAAAGAAACTAAAAATGACTCTGTTTATGTTTTTGATATTGATAACTTTGATGTTTCATCAATTTCGTTTGGAAATGTTTCAGCTGAAGCTGGACGAGCAAGTATGGAATGGGTTTTTCGTGCTGGAGAGATGTGTTTGAATGGTGAAGTAGATGGAATGGTTACAGGTCCAATTAATAAGGAATCTTGCAATTTAGCTGGATATGAAGACATTGGCCACATGGAAGTTTTGCAAAGACTTTCAAATTCGCCATCAGTTTACACAATGCTATCCACAAGAGGACTTAGAGTTGTTCATCTAACTACACACAGATCCATTGCACGTGTTGCAGATGCAGTAACTAAAGAAAATATCCTTAAAATGATTAATGTCACTAATGAACAGTTTCTTGCCTGGGGTTTTCCTGAACCGCGAATCGGGGTTGCTGCACTTAATCCACATGCGTCTGATTCTGGATTACTAGGGAATGAAGAATCGATGGAAATAGCCCCAGCTATTGAAGTTGCATTTAATCAAGGGATTTTAGCTTATGGTCCGATACCGGCTGATGTAGTTTTCCATGATGCCATTCAGGGAAAATACGATGTAGTTCTTGCTATGTATCATGATCAAGGTCATATTCCTATTAAAGTTTATGGTTTTGAAGAAAGTATTAGTATAAATCTTGGTCTTCCTTTTGTGAGAACTTCTGTGGATCATGGGACAGCGTTTGACATTGCAGGAAAAGGGATTGCAAATCACTTAAGTATGAAAAATGCATTAAAAGAAGCATGTATGCTTGTTAAAGGACAAGGAATTTTGTGACTCATTCTTTAAATTCCGTGCTATAATCCAATTTGAATTAAATAGGAATTTTTGAGGATTTTATGAAAGTTTCTTTTATAGGTGGTGGGGTAATGGCTGAAGCGATTATTGCGTCAGCCATAGATAAGTTGGTATTACAACCAACAGAAATAATGGTAAGCGATCCTTTAGAATCTCGTAGATCGCATTTGATAGGAAAATACTCAGTTAACACTGTGTCTGAAAATCATAAGGCAATTCAGAACGCAAATTTAATTGTGCTAGCTATGAAACCTCAAGATTTAGGTGCTGTTGCGGATAGCCTAAGAAGTTACCTGCAAGATGATCAAGTTATTTTATCAATTGCAGCTGGAGTTACGTTGAATTCTCTTGAGAATGGGTTGACTCATAATAGAATTGTTCGTGCAATGCCTAATACTCCTGCTCAGATAGGTGCAGGAATTACAGTTTGGACTACATCTTCTAATGTTTCTAAAGATGACATGGAAATAACACAATCAATCCTGGGTTCTATTGGTAAAGAGATATATGTTTCAGAGGAAAAATATCTTGATATGGCCACAGCTATAAGTGGTAGTGGTCCAGGATATGTATTTCTGATAATGGAAGCTTTTATTGATGCAGGAGTTAACCTTGGTCTTTCAAGGATCATTGCGGAAGAGCTTGTAATTGAAACATTTTTGGGCTCAGCAACTCTTGCGCGTGAGTCAGATAATCATTTGAGTACATTACGTAATATGGTTACATCTCCTGGAGGAACTACGGCTGAAGGATTGATGGCTTTGGAAGAGTCAGGTTTAAGGTGGGCACTTGCAAGTGGAGTTATTGCAGCCTATGAAAAATCAAAATCACTTGGAGGCTCGAAGTGAGTGTAATACTTGCAATTATATATATGGTGCTTCAAATCTTTTGGTTTGCTATTCTTATTCGTGCTATATTGTCGTGGTTCCCAATAAGTTCTGAGAATCCAATCAAGCTAATTGTCGAGCAAGTTACTGAACCGATTCTGAATCCAATAAGAAATGCTCTTCCCAGAACAGGACCAGTTGATTTAAGTCCTATGGCTGCAATTATGATTTTGTTTGTAGTAATGACCGTTTTAAGAAGAATAATGTAAACCTAGTAAATTACAAAATCTATCTTTTTTGATATAATCAGACAATGTTTGAGTGAGGATGGATTCCTTGTTCGTTTTTGGCTCCGAGCTCGTTCTCTAATTAAGTGTTTTTCTTGGAAAAAGGGGGCTATTCGTGAGTAATGATCGTATAGTAGTTACTGGAATGGGTGTTATAACACCTCTAGGTTTAGATTTAAAAACTACATGGGCTGGTTTGCTTTCTGGATCATCTGGTATTGCACCAATAACAGCCTTTGACGCCTCTGAATTCCGTTCGCAGATTGCTGCTGAAGTAACTGGATTTGACCCCGTCGATTATATGGAAAAAAAAGAATCCAGACGAATGGATAGATTTTCCCAGTTTGCTGTTGCAGCTTCCCTTGAGGCTCTAAGTCAAGCAAGAATTGATTTAAGTGGTCCTTTGGGAGAAAAAACAGCTGTTGCCATAGGTAGTGGCGTAGGAGGAATTATAACTCTTTCTGAGCAATATGATGTCCTTTCAAATCGGGGTCCTTCTCGAATTAGTCCTTTTTTGGTCCCTATGATGTTAGTTGATATGGCTGGGGGACAAGTTTCTATTGCCCTTGGAGCTAAAGGTCCGAATTATTGCACAGTGACTGCATGTGCAACTGGCGGAGACTCGATTGGGCATGCCTCCGAATTACTCAAAGCTGGTATTGCTGATGTAGTAATTGCTGGTGGTACTGAGGCACCAATTTGTCCCATAGCTATTGGTGGTTTCAATGCATGCAATGCTCTATCAGTATATAATGAAAATCCTCAAAAAGCTTCACGGCCGTTTGATGCTAATCGTGATGGTTTTGTGATAGGAGAAGGAGCTGGAGTCCTTGTACTTGAAAGGCTTGATCATGCTTTATCACGAAATGCTGAACCCATAGTTGAACTTGTAGGCTATGGCGCAACTTCAGATGCAGCTCATATCACTCAGCCAGCTCCATTTGGCGAAGGTGGTGCACGTGCAATGAAAATAGCCATGGATATGGGGGGGATCGATGTAAAGGATGTCGATTACATAAATGCACATGGCACTTCTACACCAATGAATGACAAATTTGAAACTGAGGGAATAAAATCAGTTTTTGGTGACAGATCGTATAAAATTCCCATCAGTTCTACAAAATCAATGACTGGTCATTTACTAGGTGCAGCAGGAGCTATTGAAGCAGTTTTTGCTATTATGGCTATCAAAAACAATATTATCCCACCTACAATTAATTTAGAAAATTCTGACGAAGAATGTGATCTTGATTATGTGCCAAATCAACCTAGAGAATATGAGGTTAATGTTGCCTTGTCGAATTCATTAGGATTTGGAGGCCATAATGCTGTTCTTGCTTTCAAAAGGTTTACTCAATAATTAAATCTATGGTTCGTTTTTTGTTATAAAATTGGTAGTGGTATGACTTCTTCATTAAGTCTCGAAGGTTTTGATTGGATTTTATCGGAACCAATTCCTAACAGCCATAATATAATTCCCGAAATTCCTGCTCTACTTCTTCAACTTTTTTATACTAGAGGAATTATAACAAAAGATGATGTCAATTCTTATCTTTATCCAGAACTTTCTCAACTACATGACCCCTTTCTCATACAAAATATGGATACTGCAGTTCAACGGATTATTAAGGCACGAGATCATAATGAATTGATTTCAGTTTTTGGAGATTTCGATACGGATGGTATCAGTGCAACAGTACTTCTATACGAAGAATTATTAAGAATCGGTTGTAAAGTCTTAACTTATATACCAAATAGATCCGAAGAAGGACATGGTCTTAATAAATTGGCTATAGATTACTTAGAAAAAAGTGGTGTTTCGTTAATAATCACTGTTGATACGGGTATAACAGCTATTGAGGAAGTCTCGTATGCTAATGATAGAAATATTGATACTATTATTACTGATCACCATGTCCCTAATGAAATTGCCCCAAAAGCACTTGCAATATTAAGTTGTGATTCACTTTCTACTATTACCGAAAAATTCCTATATCCTTTTCAACATCTTACAGGTGCCGGTTTGGCATTTAAGTTAGTGCAAGCATTGGATGATCAACTATCATTATCTATTTTAAATAAATCCTTGGAGATGGCAGCTATTGGAACGATAGCTGATATGGCTCCATTGTTAGGTGAGAATCGAGTAATCGCAATTGAGGGATTAAAATCTCTTAAGCAAACTAATCGCCCAGGATTTAACCAATTGTTCCGGTTGTTAAAGCTTGATAAGGAATACTTGGATCATTCTACAATTCCTTTCATTTTGTCTCCAAGAATTAACGCTCCAGGAAGATTGGGGTCTCCTGATCTAAGTTTTAAATTCCTTACAGAAAAAAATATTGATCAGGCCGAGTTATTAGCAAAAGAGATAGAAAATCTTAATAATCAGAGAAAAAGATTAACCCAAGAGTCCTTAGAAATAGCAATGGAAGAAGCTGATCAGCAATCCAAAACGGAATCCATGATTGTCTTATTTGGAGAGAATTACAACCTTGGATTATTAGGCTTAATAGCAGGTCGAATATCAGAAAAATATAATCGTCCGGCTTTTGTTGTTACCCAAGAAGATGGTTTGCTTAGAGGAAGTGGGAGAAGTGTAGATTGGTTTGATATTGTAAGTGCATTTGAGAAATGTTCTTCACTTTTTCTAAAACATGGTGGACACAAGGCTGCGGGAGGATTTACTGCTGAGAAGGAAAATTTTGAGGAAATTAAAGCAAAATTAAAATCAATAGCTCGCAACAATTCAAACATAGAAGAAATTAAAAAATCTATAAAAATTGATTCTGTGGTATTGCTCAAAGATTTAGTAGGTGAAACCTTTTCTCTAATTTCGTCTATGGAGCCATTTGGAATTGGCAATCCTGATCCCATTTTTATGTCGCAAAATGTTCAAATTAAAGAAATTAGATTTTTGGGTATTCGTAGGAATTTTGTATTACTCAAAATGGTTCAAGATAATGTAACTTGGGATGGATTTTCTAGTGCAAAAATTGTTGAGAAATTTCCTTTTGAACCTAATAAAAATAATCCACTTAACGTAGATGTTGTATACAATGTTGAAAAATCTTCATATCAAGGTGTTCAGGTTGTTAGATTGAGAATTATAGATTTAAAGCTATACGTTGGAACTGATATCTGTTAGAGTTGTTTTTTGGCCCTCTTGAATTCCTTTGATAAAAACATTTTCAATATATGTTGAAAAAATAAGCAAGGTTGATTGTGTCTGAAGAGAAAAATTTACCCGAAGGTGATTTAAATAACAGAGATTCTGTAGTAAATGAACCTTCGAGCCAAATAAATAATAATTTTACCAATTCTTTTGCAACTGGTGGAGCGTCAAGTTTTCCTCCTGCTCAAAAACTTAGTTTGAAAAATCTGCAAACATTTTCTTCTCTTAAAAATGGTGTTTTTAGGCTCTATTATGGAGCCATGTTAGGACAAATGGCAGCCATGAATATGCAGATGATGATTCGATCACTCTTGATTTATCGACTTACCGATTCCGCACTTCATTTAGGTTATTTGGCATTGGCTCAGTCACTACCAATGTTAGTATTTTCCTTATTTGGTGGAGTTATAGCTGAACGTATCCAAAAGAAATATGTTTTACTTGTTGGGCAAGCAGCATCAGGTATTCTTACTTTAATTGTTGCTATTTGTCTTACATATGGATGGATGACAAGTCAAACTTGGTGGATCTTGATCTTAGCATCTTTGGGTCAAGGAATAATTATGGGATTAATGATGCCAGCCCGTCAGGCAATGATTGCAGATATTGTTAGACGTGACCAACTTATGAATGCTGTTGCATTAAATACATTCGGAATGAATGGTTTAAGATTGACTGCTCCCGCGTTATCAGGGTTTCTTATTTACTTCTTTGGAGGTGATAAGGAAGGATTAGTAGGATTTGATGCTGTATATTATTTTATGACAGCAATGTATTTAGTAGCAGTCATTTTTGTGCTTTTAATGCCCCATACAGGTGTTGTGTCTCTAAAAGGTAAGGGTGCATTAGGTGATATTGTCGCTGGAATCAAGTATGCAAGATATGAGCCAATTATTCGTATTATTCTTGTCATAACTTTCTTAACAGTGTTGTTGTCTATGCCATACATGTTCTTATTACCTGTATTTACTGAAGATGTTCTTGATGTTGGGGCAAGCGGATTAGGAGTTTTGATAAGCATTTCTGGTATTGGTGCTATGTTGGGTTCTTTGGTTCTTGCTTCCCTTCCTGATAAGCATCGAGGTCATATATTGTTGATTGGTTCGCTTGTTTCAGGAATTTCCCTAACCGGTTTTGCATTTTCAACCGTGTGGATTGGTGCAGTTATTTTTATTTTTTTTGTTGGACTCGGGCAAACAGTAAGAATGACTCTTGGGAATGCTTTATTGCAGTACTATGTTCAGGAAGAGTTCCGTGGCCGAATTATGGCTTTGTATATGATGGAATTTGGTCTAACAAGCTTTGGTGTTTTTGGTGCTAGTCTTCTTGCAGATATGATTGGTGTTGAGTGGTCGATTGGTGGGATGGCTATTGCTTTGATAATAGCTACTATTATTGTTTATTTTGTAAGCCCTCGTATGCGTCAGCTTCAATAGATAGTGTTATGGAATTTACTTGTATTGCTATAGCATGATAGAATGGAAGTTGATATGTAACCCTATATTAAGGAGGTACTAGCTGTGGCACAAGAAGTCGCAGTCGCTTTTGGCGCCGGGGTATTAGCATTGATTTTTGCAGGATTTTTAGTTGCAAAAGTTATGCGAGAGCCTCAGGGCAATGATGATATGCAAGCCATCGCACGAAGCATACAAATTGGTGCAATGGCATTTCTGAGAAGGGAATATACCTATCTTTCAATTTTTGTGGTTGTGGTTGCTATTCTTATAGCAGTATTGATTGAACCTGAAACTGCGATAGCATATGTGTTAGGAGCTGTTATATCTGCTGCTACTGGATTCTTAGGAATGATAATTGCAACTCGTGCAAATGTAAGGACAACTGCAGCAGCAACTAAAGGACTTAATCCCGCATTACGTGTTGCTTTTTCAAGTGGTGGAGTAATGGGTCTAACTGTAGTTGGATTAGGATTGATTGGTCTTACCGTATTATTTACTGTGTTTGGAAATATTTCCGATAACGCAGATGATGTGATTAGTTGGATTACAGGATTCTCCTTTGGAGCCTCAACGATAGCATTGTTTGCTCGTGTTGGTGGAGGTATTTTCACCAAAGCGGCTGATGTAGGTGCCGATTTGGTTGGAAAAGTTGAGCAAGGTATTCCTGAAGATGATCCGAGAAACCCTGCAGTAATTGCTGACAATGTTGGGGACAATGTTGGTGATGTTGCTGGTATGGGTGCAGATCTTTTTGAATCGTATGTTGGATCAATCATAGCAGCAATGGCCATTGCTGTTTTTGCAGGTTTAGCTGCGAAAGATCTTGCATCTGAGTACCTGTTTTTCCCAATGTTAATTGCAGCTGGCGGAATTGCAGCTTCAATTATTGGAACTTTTTTTGTTAGGGCTAAGGAAGATGCAAATTTCAGTAGCCTTTTATGGGCAATTCGAAGAGGCATACTTATTGCTGGTGTACTAGTGGTAATTATTAGCTATTTCATTACTGACTGGTTAAGTTTAGACATCGATCTTTTCTATTGCGTAGTAACTGGTTTGGGAGGCGGTGTAATTATAGGTTTTATAACAGAATATTATACTTCGTATGATTATAAACCTACCCAAATTGTTTCTGAAAATTCTCAAACTGGACCTGCTACTGTAATTATTGCTGGCTTTGCATTAGGTATGCAGAGTACACTTATCCCTGTTCTTGTAGTTGCCATGGGTGTTTTTATTTCGTTTGAATTAGCAGGATTTTACGGAGTAGCTATTGCTGCTGTAGGCATGCTTTCAACGCTTGGAATTACCTTGGCCACTGATGCCTATGGTCCTGTTGCTGATAATGCTGGTGGAATTGCTGAACAATCTAAACAAGAACCTGAAGTAAGAGAAAGAACTGATGCTTTGGACTCTTTAGGAAATACTACAGCAGCAACTGGAAAAGGTTTTGCTATAGGTTCAGCTGCTCTAACTGCTTTGGCTCTAATGGCTGCATTTGCTCAAGCCACCGAAATTGAATCTGCAGATTTATTAAATCACAAAACAGTTGTAGGACTAATGATAGGTTCTATGCTTCCCTACGTTTTTTCAGCTATGACAATGAATGCGGTTGGAAGAGCGGCCTTTTCTTTGGTGAATGAAGTGAGACGGCAATTTCGTGAAATACCCGGAATTATGGAGGGAACGGCTGAACCTGAGTATGATAAATGTGTTGATATGAGTACTAGAGGTGCTCTTAGGGAAATGATTTTACCAGGTGTTTTGGCAGTTGCTGCTCCAGTAATTATTGGGGTTGTTTTAGGTAAAGAAGCTTTGGCAGGAATGCTTATTGGTTCTATTGCATCAGGCTTTATGCTTGCAGTTGCAATGGCAAATGCAGGTGGTGCTTGGGATAATGCAAAGAAATATATTGAACAAGGACAGCATGGAGGCAAAGGCAGTGAATCCCATCACGCTGCAGTGGTAGGTGATACAGTTGGGGATCCATTTAAAGATACTTCAGGACCTTCTCTCAATATATTGCTTAAACTGATGTCAGTAGTAGCACTTGTTTTCGCACCTCTATTTATCTAGATAAAAAATTTATAGTTATATGCATATTAATGGACATTCTCAGGGGGTGGTAGATAATATCACCCTTGAGAATGATTTTTCTCTGGATTGATGGTTTAATTCTGCTTGGGGGTATTTTGCCTGATGGCAGTAATGAAGTTCAGTAATAAGGTATTCCAAAAAAAATTAACTTTACTTGTTGCCTCTATTCTGTTGTTTATAATTTTACTAATTATTATCATTTCAAATTGTTCTTCTTCTGAAAATGAGATTAATTTCAATTCAAACCTAGATTCACAAATTGAATTGAATAATATTTTTCAATCAAATGAAGAAGATTTTAATAATCAAATTGCTACTCAATCTGATGTTGTGTTAATGGACAATCAATTTCCATTGAAGGCATATACACCTCAAGGCTGGAATTCCCCGTTAATTATTAATGGTGAAAACGGTGATCGAAATTTAAATTTTTTGTTAGAAAGTGAGGAGATTTTTATTAGTTGGTCAATTATTAATGAATCTACAAGTAATGTTAACAAGGTTTTTTTTGTAGATTTATTACTTGATGGGATTCCTATAGAACGGTGGAAATTTTCAGGGATTTCACCTGGTGAATCTTATTCTATAACTGATTGGTCTGAACTTGCTGAGAAAGCAAATTTATCTAATGGAATTCACCAATTATCAATTGTGATTGATTCCACGAATTTAATCGATGCTACGAATTCTCTTAATAAAAAGTTTTCAATTCAATTTACATTGAATCAATATCAAGATATAAATGTTTCGAAAAACACCAACCCTTTGAATGCAAGATTTCCAAATTTAGAATTTTTTGTGCCTGATGGTTGGAGAAATCCTATAAGGGTTAATTTAGAGAAAGATTTACCTCCTGGTGTTTTATCAACTCCCATCGACACAACGGGTATATCAGTTCAGTTCGCCTATTTTAATGGTGGTTTAACAACAGTTGATGAATATTACCAAGTGCATGTTTATGTAAATGATGTTTTTGCTTCAAAATTTAGCAGGTGGGGTTCTTTACCTGGAGAATATGTAATTAGTACACCCATTTACAACCTGATTTCTGATCTAGATCTTGAATATGGGAAACATGAACTAAAGGTGGTTCTAGATCCTACTTTAATGGTAATGGAATCAAATGAGAGTGATAATCAAATTACTGTTGAATTTATTTGGTCTCAAGATGGTATTGAGATTCAACAGCAAAATGTTTCTAATGATAATGAGGCCCCCAAAGGATTAACTAATGTGCATGGATACAAATTTAATAATTGGTCTGCTTCCTTAAGTCTTTCTAACGAACCAGGTGTGTATGATAATGATCAACTTATTCATAGCAAAAATCCCTTATTTGTTAGCTGGGCACTAGAGAATAATGGATATTCTGAAACTGAATTTGAAGTTGAATTATTTGTAGATGGAAAGATTTTAAAAAAATGGGATCGTCCTAGTCTTCCTGTGGGATCTATCGATATGATTTTGGACTATTCGATGGATTTTATTATTGATAGTGGATTCCATAATGTGCTGCTTAGAGTTATTACTGCATCTGGAGAAATTATCAATATATACGAAGATCGTTTTTATTGGGAAAAGGATTACCAGCCAAATTTTTCAAGGATCGAGAGTGTAAATTTCCTAACCAATTTTGGGGATTACTGGACAAGACATCAAGGATTAAATTTCCCAGATGATCAAATAACTACAGAAGAATTAATAACTTGGATGAGTGTTCTATATGAAGAGGTTCATGGAGAAACTATAGGAGAGAATCTTTTATTTCATATCTTAAATCCTAAGGAATATTATAGATGGATTGAATCAGAATGTAGAGATAAATCGATGAATTTATCTCCTGACATTCGTGTTTTTTATTTTGATAATTGTCAAAAAGGTGAACATTCAGATGGATACTATACTAATTGGCATGGATATAATCGTATTGTAGTCAAGTGGGATTTACGTCCATTAGAATTCTTGGCTGTTATTAGTCATGAGCTCGGACATTACTATCAGAGTACCAAAAGAAATGAGTTGGATAAAACTTATGATCCTGAAATTATTGCCCTGAAGGAAACCCAAGCATATGTTCATCAAAGTCTTTTGATAAAAGCTTTAGAAGATAAACTTGGTTTTGAATTAATGACATACCCTGCTACAAGAGCATACGAGCAATATGTAAGAAATGAAATAATGTCGATGAAGGAAAAAGTAGAAACATCACATGCTCATGGAAAATTATTGGCATGGGATTTGTTGCTCAATGATCCTAGTTTACGCTTGCAAAGAACAAATCTTTTTAATAATCTAAAATTAGATTTGAATAATCAAAAGTTTATGTTTGATTACCTTATTGAATTGGACATTGAAGAATCTGAAGTGAGATCACGATTATTTATCTCTGATCTTAATACATTGTCGAATACTCTTGAGTCATTTGCAATATCTAGATTGAAGAATGGTTTATTAAATTTTGAACAAGGAGATCCGTTTTTACGAGAAACAGGTCTTTTAATTCCCTGAGGCTTGGATAAGGTTTTTTAATGATATATGATTCTAACTTTGAAATAGTAGGCCCAAACTACAAATTGGGAGCATCTAAACATTTTTCCACTGATAATGATTCGTCTATTATCTTTTCTCATGGATTGGAAGGGGACAAGGACGGTTCAAAGTGGATGGAATGGTCCAATTTTTTACCTACTAAAGGTTTCAATGTATTACGATTCAATTATAGAGGATGCGGAAAAAGTACTGAGCAACCTAGTGATGGTGACTTTTTTGATACAACTCTTTCAAGTCGTGTGTTTGATTATGAATTAGTTTTGAATTCGTTATCAGATTTTGGTTTGGATAATTTTCAATTAGGTGCTATTGGTTCAAGTTTTGGGGGTATGGTAATAGCTGCATCTGCTAATCCAAAACTTAAGGCAATTGCTTTGGTTGCAACACCTTTTTCCCTGGATTTTGATTTAGGGGAAGATGTTCCTTCGGGTACGTTGGAATTAGAATCAGGGGAATTTCTTAGTGGAGAATTTTTAAAAGATATCGTTTTATATGATATAGGGGAAAAATTACAACAGTATAATATTCCTACAATAATTATTCACGGTTCTAAAGATGAAGTTGTACCAGTTGCACACGCTTATAAGTTATATGATTCCATAAATGCCCCGAGAGAATTACATATAATTGAAGGAGCTGATCATTCTTTAACAAATTCATCTCATCGGGATGAAGCGATTCAGCTAATTACACAATGGATGTTAAAATATCTCTGATATTTTTCGCTTCTAATTTGTTCAAGCTTAGCCAAGGTACTGTAATAGAACTCCAGCTGCTATAGCTGACCCCAATACACCTGCAACGTTAGGGCCCATGGCATGCATCAAAAGGAAATTATTTGGATTTGTTTCTTGCCCAACTCTGTGAACAACTCTGGCAGCCATTGGAACAGCAGAAACTCCTGCAGCACCAATTAAAGGATTAATTTTTCCTCTTGTAACATAGTACATAATTTTACCAAATAAAACTCCGCTACTGGTGGCAATAGTGAATGCAAGTAATCCTAGAACAAAAATAGAGATTGTTTCAAGATTTAGGAAGCTATCAGATGTCATTGTTCCACCTACAGTTATTCCTAATAAAATTGTTGTTATATTTATAATTTCGTTTTGTGCAGCTTGAGAAAGTCTCTCCACGACACCACTTTCTCTTAGTAAATTTCCAAATGCAAGCATCCCTAATAATGGAGCTGCTTTAGGTGCAACCATAGCTGTAAGAAGTATTATCAGGAAAGGAAATATAATTCGAACAATTTGCGGTATTTGTTGATCAGTGTATGACATTACAGTTTCACGTTCTTTTTTTGTAGTAAGGAATCTCATTATTGGTGGTTGAATAATAGGAACAAGTGCCATGTATGAATAAGCTGAAACAGCAATAGGCCCCAATAAATTATCACCAGCCAAACTATTCGCTATGTATATAGCAGTCGGACCATCTGCACCACCTATTATGCTAATTGCACCAGCTTCTTGGAGTGAAAACGAAGGAAGCATGACTGCTGCAATTAAAGTCCCAAATATTCCTACCTGAGCTGCAGCTCCAAGTAGAGCTGTAGTTGGCCTCTGAATCAAAGCACTGAAGTCAGTTAAAGCTCCAACTCCAAGGAACATTAGCAATGGGAAAAGTTCTGTTTTTAATCCAAAATTTTTCAGAGTTACTAGAAATCCACCCTCTTCAGCTATCCCGGAAAAAGGAATGTTAGCAAGTATCATTCCTAAGCCAATAGGTATTAAAAGAAGAGGTTCGAAATTCTTGGAGATAGCTAAGTAGATGAACACCCCAGCGATAATGAACATTACTCCATTACCCCAAAAGCTTGCAAACTCAGCAAAAAATTGGGAATTAATACCAATCTCAGTTAGCATGATAAGCTACTCAATTCCAATAGATTTTTTGATTTTGATAATTTTATCGCCACGATCTGAGACCTCGGTTATCACTTTGGATTTGTAATCGTCTTCCCTGATCTCGCCATTGATTTGAATTAGAATATTTTGTTCTTGGAATTGCTGAAGAGTTATCAAAATCTGATGCAGCTGCTAAAGCAGCTATTGCAATTGTTTCAATTGGGGTAGATGCGATTTTTGGTTCAGTTATAACTATTGCCTTATCTGAGATTATTTCAGTTTGAACAAATTTTCGAGCAACAAAAGTTAGCAGATTGATCATTATTGCCAGAGCAATTAATGAGCAAAAAACAAGACTTACTCCGGTTATTGTTATTTGAATCGCTTCATTAAGTTCTGACATAGGTAGATTGAATTGCTTTCTTTAGGATATAAAAAGTATTTCGCTTATCTGAAATAAATTTTCCCAGTCCACAAGCGTTGTGTCAACAATATATCATTTATTAACTAGATTTTTTAGGTTAGATTTATTTCTTTCAATGGAAATTATAGCTTCTAATTGCAATAATGTTTCATTAAGCATACCTTCTTTATTTTCGATTTTGTAATCAAAAATTGATGATCCCTCTAATTCTTTTTTAGCTTCTTTTAATCTTTGTGCTATATTAACTCTTGATTCAGTTTCTCGTTTTAAAAGATGGCTTTCTAGATTCCTAAAAGATGTTGGGTTTAGGAATATTAATACGCTTTCCGGTAATTTTTGTTTTATTGTTTTTGCACCTTGTATGTCAGTTTTAATCACAATTAAATCGCTTCTTTCAAATCCTTTATTAACTTCTTTGATTAGAACTCCATATTTATGCTGATATACTTGAGCCCATTCAAGAAATTCATTATTTTGAACTTTTTTTTCGAATTCATTGTCTTTAAGAAATATGTAATGTTTTCCTTCCTGTTCATAAGGTCTTCTTTTCCTGGTTGTTGCAGTTACGATTGTTGTTATTGATAAATCAATGCTTGTTAGTCTATTTACTATTGCGTCTTTGCCAACACCTGAAGGGCCTGATATAACCAATAATAGTTTATTGTTTTTTTTGATGTTTTCGATTGAATAGGGATTATCTGTTTTTTGTTTTTTCATTATTGAAACTATCTAGTGTTTCCCAAAACTTGGGATATGAAATTGAAACACATTCTGCATTAGATATATTGGTGTTGCCATCTGAGTTTAAGGCAGCGATTGCAATTGCCATAGCTATTCTGTGGTCGCCATGACTATTGCAAGAAGCACCAGCAAGTTTATTCCCACCCTCAATTATCATGCCATTAGTAGTTTCCTCTATTTTGGCATTCAATCGTCCGAGTTCTTGAACGATTGATGTAATTCTGTCTGATTCTTTGGCTCGAAGTTCTTGTGCGTCGTCTATTATTGTTTTGCCTTTTGCAAAGCATGCAGCTACTGCAATTATAGGTAATTCATCTATCAATCCTGGAATCATGTTTCCTTTGATTTCGAGACCATGGAGTTCACTAGTTTCTACAGCTAAGTCTGCAACTGGTTCTCCTCCAACTTCTTTTAAGTTAGTAATAATTATTTTAGCACCCATTTCTTTTAGCAAGTTTACTATTGCAGTTCTGGAAGGGTTCATTCCAACATTTTGCACGGTGATTGCAGCATCTCTATGAATGGCTCCAGCTACAAGCCAGAAAGCAGCTGCACTCATGTCACCAGGAATATCAAGGCTAAGACTAGTTAATTTTCCAGGAGTTATTTCAATGGTTTGATCGTTAACTACAACTTCACCTCCCATATTTATCATCATACGTTCCGAGTGGTCTCTTGTTGGAGTAAGTTCTGTTATAATTGTTTTTTCTCTGGCAAACAAACCAGCAATCATGAGGCATGATTTTACTTGTGCACTGGCAACAGGCATTCTGTATTCTATTCCATTAAGATTTCCTGAATGAAATTCAAGTGGAGGGCAACCATTTTCTAACTTGCTTTTTACTTTAGCCCCCATAAGGGTAAGAGGTTTAATTATTCTTTCCATTGGCCTTCTATTTAATGAATAGTCGCCACTTATGGAGGAGTAAAATGGTTGTGCAGCAAGAATTCCACTTATTAATCTTAAAGTTGTGCCACTATTTCCTGCATCTAAATTTTGGGAAGGCTTAACGAAAGTGCTATTTGAACCTTCAATTTCTATCGTTGTTGGGTTCATTTCATCTCTATAAATTTTGGCACCTAATTGATTTAAACAATTTACAGTTGAGAGGCAATCTTCTCCTTGAGAGAAATTAGTTACTTTAGAATATCCTTTAGAGATTGCGTTAAATATAGCTGATCGATGAGAAATTGATTTATCTCCAGGAAGAGTGATTATTCCACGCAACATTTTTTTAGGTTCAATGGTTTTAAGCATAGTTATCTTCTAGGATATTTAGTTTGACTGTCATCAGATTGCCCAATCTTTTCACCAGCACGTTTTGCTAAGCTGTCTCCCATAAGCAAACTCATCATGGCCTCTCCAGTTTTAGGAAGGTCATCAGTGAGGGATTTTTCATTTCCAACCTCTCCTTTCAACCATTTGGCTCTCGATTCCCAAGCATCAATAAATAAATCCTCAATTTCTTTTGATGTACCCGACATTATTTTTTTTATTTCCTCTAATTCGGTGATGAATTCATCAATCCAATAAGAAATACCGTTGACATTAGTCAAACAAATATCTCTGTGCATTAAAGGATCACCAGAAGCTAACCGTGACATGTCTCTGAATCCTGAACCTGCAAGTTTAGATATTTCTCTCCATCCTCTACTTTTTGAATTCATAGACATTAAAGTTGTTGCAAGAAGAAACGGGAGATGACTAATTGCTGCAACATAACTATCGTGTTCTTCAGGGTCAACAAAATAATGATTACTTCCAATGATATTTACTAACCCTAAAATGGCATCTATTGCTTCAGGAGATGCACTTACACTTGTACATATTGCATATGTGCAATTTTGAAATAAATCTGCAGTTGCGGCTTCAGGGCCTGATTGTTCTCTTCCAGCCATTGGGTGTCCACCAATAAAATTGATGTTGGGAGGAAGTAGCTCTTTAGCCCATTCGTGAATTTGTCCTTTTGTGCTACCAGTATCAGTTACCACTGTTCCTTCATTAAGGTGTGGAGCAATATTTTCAAAAACTTCGCGAATAGATAATACCGGAGTGCAAATTATAACTAATTTAGAATCTTGTACTGCTTTTTTGTAATCCCCTTCGTCTTTATCGATTGCTCCCATTTTTTTTGCTGTTGAACGATGTTTTTTACTCAGATCGTGACCAACAATTTGTGTAGAAGTTAAGGCATTAGATTTTTTTATTGCTAGACCTAAGGATGTTCCAATAAGTCCTAGTCCGATAATTGTTATTTTTTCCAAAATATAAATTCCTCCATCTAGCTTTATAATTTTTTTATACTTTATTAACTTATTATAACGTAGGAAATTTTTTTTGTAGTGTTATGTATAAATCATGTTGATTCCTTAGGAATCAACATGATTTATTGATTATTAAGTCCCTATAAATAATTTCACGATTGCCAGTACTATTGGGCTAATTATGGTAGATAATATCCCAATATTTAAAAAAATATCTACTACTATTACTGAGAGCAATATAGGTGGCCCCCATCTATCTAATTGAATTAAGTATGGAGTGTATTTTGAGGGTAAAATAGCAGCTAAAATTTTTGAGCCATCTAAGGGTGAAATTGGAATTAAGTTAAATATAGCCAATATTACATTTACATAAATAAGCGTTATCATTAAATCCAAGATAACTACTATTGGGAAAGAATTTATTGAATAGTCGTTTGAAAATAAACCCATTCTAAAAATTGTTCCAAGTATTGCTCCTAGAATGAGGTTTGAAATTGGACCTGCAAGGGAAATTATTGCCAAGTTGCGAGAACGTTTATTTCCTACTTTAAATGGGTTTACAGGGACAGGTTTCCCCCATCCAAATCCAGCAACCAAAAGCATAATGCTCCCCAATGGGTCAAGATGTTTCATGGGGTTTATTGTTAATCGTCCTTCTAACTTAGCAGTATCATCCCCAAATTTGTATGCGAGGATAGCATGGCTAAATTCATGTATTGTTATTCCTATTACTAGGGATGCTAAGATGCCCAATATTTCCCAAAGAGCAAACCATGGGTTATTAATTAAATAATCGAGGTTAGCAAGAAGCAATGTTTATTCCGATCATATCGAGTGGATCTAAATAATATCTTCATATTCATTGTCGTCATCGTCATAGTCATCGTTAGATTCTTCTGATGATGTGGACGAGGGTAATAAAGGACTATTTGAATTTTGCTTATGAGGTTTTCGTTTTTTTGAAATTTTCAAGTTATTACTGATTTCAGTGAATTCTTCTTGGGTAATATTTGAAATATCTGCAACAATTCCCTGTACTCCAATTTCATTAAGGCAATCAAGTTCCCATTTTGAAGGTTTTCTTTCGAGTTTGACGAGAAAGGGAAGGTTAATATCGCTTCTCAAAGCAGAAATATTAAGTAATTTTTCTAAAGTTATTGGAGTTGTAAGGCTTTCTGAAAGGAGAATAGCATCAACGGGTAAAGTTTCTAGACCTGAAACTTGGTCCTTTAGAAATTTTTCGGAAATAACTAAAATTTTTCCTAGATCTTCTTTGTTGAGTTGTTCTAATTCAATAGTATGGTCATTTATCAAAATAAAATCGATATTGTTTTTGATAGAATTGATATCGATATTTTCTGTTTGCAAACCAATAACAATTGAATCAGATGCTATTTCAAAGGGAGTATTTTTTTTATTTGAATTCTGTATCAATACTACAGCATCCACAGGATAATTGCTTAAGTCGATTTTTTTTATTGATTCTGTTTTTGTTGTTGCTATCAAAACCATTGATGGAGGATTTGAGCTTGATTGTCTAAGACCAAAACCAATCCTTGGACCTTCATTTTTCCCAAGTTGTTCTATTCGCCGTATCAATTTACTCATTTTTTCCTTCTTTTTATCAAGTGGTATGTCTTATCTGTAACCATTTTATCACATTATAGATAGTAGTTTTTTGTTAGATGATCCTTTTTAAAAAATAATTTCAGAATACAAAGGGATAATTATCTTCCATACTCTAAGCGAGCTACTAAAATTTCATCAACCCCTGCATTTCGCATTTTTCTTTGTGTAGCTTCAATGTCATAGTTTGTCCGTCGTCTTGTCACGGTTTCATCAACATCGTCATATATCATATAGCTCGCTCTAGGGTCTCCATCTCTTGGTTGTCCAACACTACCTGGATTCAGAACAATGCGTGTTTTTTTTGTTAAATTGTATAATTCTTCCTCAGGAAATTTAATAAAGGTAGGGCCTGATTCTGTACAAATTAATGGCGTTCTGGATGCTCCAACAGCACAATAGGGTGTTCTGAAATAAAGGAAGGTATCATGTAAAGCTTCAATAGGCATATACATTGGGTGGAAAACTTCTTTTATTGGTTGACGAGGTGTTCCATGGGTCAGAGTAAAAGAATTATGTTCAAGTGTTAATGGTAAATTTTCTAGATAGTTTTTTTGTGAGTTAGTAATTTGAGTTTTTGTCCAGTCAAAAATATCTATTGCAGGTTGACCATATCCATCAGTTTCAATTTTTTCAGTCACTGCTAAATCTTGGTCGCCTGCTACGGCTATATGATTATGTGCTAGTAATAAGTCAATACAATTTTCAGGCTCTGAACCACAACCCGTTATGTCTCCAAGAAACCATATCATATCAAAACCGCTTTTGATCATTGCATCTTCAAGTACAGCTTCAAATGCTTTTAGGTTTCCTTGAATATCAGCTATTACTAAATTCTTCACTAGTTTACAATTCTGCCCTTTATTATTGAGGTTGATATTTAGGAATACTATAATACAAGAATGTTAATTTCCGAAATTGGTGAAAATGGTCTTATACAACAAATAAACTCATGGCTTACTGAGTTAGATCATGATTCGGATTTTAGTAGCTTACCACTTTTTGTAGGACTAGGCGACGACGCTGCAGCATGGGAAAGCTCAAGTCAAATGACTTTATTAACTACAGATACTTTAGTAGAAGATGTTCACTTTAATTTCGAAACAATGAATTGGTACTCATTAGGATGGAAGTCGCTTGCAGTTAATATGAGTGATATTGCAGCTATGGGTGGAGACCCTCAGTATGCAACTGTAAGTTTAGCACTTCCAGGTGATATAAATGTAGAGGATGTACACAGTTTTTATAGAGGAGCAATCGATTTAAGTAGGAAATATGGAGGAAAAATTGTCGGAGGAGACGTAGTAAAATCGCAATTAGTAGTAATCACAGTTTCTATGATAGGTATTACTAATAAACAATTACTCCTTATGTCATCTGCTAATGAGGGAGATGTTATTTGCGTTACTGGTTCGCTTGGTGGTTCTGCAGCTGGTTTGAAATTACTACTTTCCGAAACTGCATCGAATGATAATAAAGAATTGGTCATACTACATCAACAACCGAATCCAAGAATTGCAGATGCAAAAATTATTAAGCAAAATGGGATTAAGTGTGTCACGGATCTAAGTGATGGTCTTTTTGTTGACTTGCTTAGAGTAATTCAATCAAGTGGAGTAGGTGCAGTCATTTACTCGGATTCTGTTCCAGTAAATCATCTTGCAAAAAAGTATTTTCCAGACGATGCACAAGAAATGGCTCTTAATGGTGGAGAAGACTATGAATTATTATTTTGCGGACCTGTAGATTTAGTTAATGAAACATTAAAGAAATTAAGTCCGGATAGTGCGATAATTGGAAAAATAGTTAATGGTTCAGGAGTAAAATTGGTAGATTCATTTGGCATTCCTGTTGAATTATTAAATTTTGGATGGGATCATTTTCAATAATGAGATTTAGTTATGATTGAATTATTTACTAATGAAGTATCAATGACTCAAAATCTAGGATTTTATTTGGGCGAGATGCTTGAATCTGGGGATATAATATTACTTTCAGGAGAATTGGGTTCTGGAAAAACCCAATTCACTAAGGGTATAGCTAGAGGACTTATGAGCGAACAGGAACCTCGTAGCCCTACTTTTGTTTTACTAGCAAAATATAAAGGTCGTATGGATATATATCATGCTGATTTGTATAGATTAGATAATGGATATCCTGAAGTTTTTGATATTGGCTTAGATGAAGTTATGCATTCAAATGGGGTAACTATTGTTGAGTGGGCAGAAAAAGCTTTTAATAATTTTCAAGAGGATCATTTATGGGTTCATTTTGAGGTTATTGAATATGACCATAGGAAAATACGATTATATCCAAAAGGGCGACGATATGAGCAATTGTTAATTCATTTTTCTGATAGAGTATAAAATATGGAATTAGCTATAGACACATCAACGAAATATGCAAGCTTGGGATTATCATTCAATGGAAAGATGGTAGCAGAGAACCAGTGGTTATCTGGCTGGAATCATACTGTCGAAATAGGTGCCAAAATACGGAAGCTATTAAAGTCAAAACTTCTGAAACCAAATGATATTGACAGTATTTTTTTAGCGATTGGCCCAGGTGGTTATAGTTCTTTGCGAACAGGACTATCTTTTGCTAAAGGGTTTGCAGAAGCAAGTGGTGCTCATATTTATGCTGTAAGCACCTTAGCTATTCAAGCATATCCATTTTTTTCTTTAAATGTGCCAATATGTTCATTATTACAAGTAGGTCGAGATCAAATTGCATGGTCCATATATGATCCATTGAATAAAAAAGGTTCAGAAGTAAAAATCAATTCCTTAGATGAAATCGTTAAATATTGTAGTTCTGACTTTATTTTCTGTGGTGAAGGCATAAAAGAAATAGAATCTACTTCGGCTACTTTTAAAAATTATCGTAGGTTTATTGTTAATAGAAATATGAATACACGATTTGTACGTGATTTGATAAAAATTGGATTTGAAATGAAACTGCAGGGTTTTCATAGTGATTTGACTACTTTGGAACCAAATTATCTTCGAAACCCAAGCATCCATGTGTCAAAAAAATGAAATTTATAAGGGGTGATCAATGTCTAGTGGTGAAAGAACTTTGTTTCTTATTAAACCTGATGGAGTTCAGCGTGGATTAGTCTCAGTTATTATAGAAAGGATAGAAAAAAAAGGGCTTCAAATTGTAGGATTAAAAATGATGATAGTATCTGGAGATCTTGCTAAAAAGCATTATGAGGAACATGTTGGCAAACCTTTTTTTGATAATTTAGTTTCTTTTATTACCTCAAGTCCAATAGTAGCGATGGTCTTGCAAGGTCCTAATTCTATAGAACTAACAAGAAATATGATGGGCAAGACAAATCCACTTGAAGCATTACCTGGAACTATTAGGGCTGATTTTGGGGTTGAAGTGGGCAGGAATCTTGTTCATGGATCAGACTCGCCTGATTCTGCAATTAGAGAGATAAGTCTGTTTTTTGAGGATTCAGAATTATTGGATTGGAAGAACAATCAAGCTAATTGGATCATTGAATCCTAATCAGAGCTGTAGCATCTTCCCAAAGTTCTTCAAGCTGAAAATACGCTCTTTGTTCTGATCCAAATATATGTATTATGATGTCTCCATAATCTAGAAGAATCCAACCTGAATCTGAATTACCTTCTTTGCTAGTAAGTTTAAATTCAGTGTTTTTCATTGCTGTTGTTATCGCATCACTTAAAGCTTCAATATGCCTTTTGTTTTCTCCAGTCATTATTACAAAATAATCTGCAAAATCAGCAATTGATGTTATATCTAGAAGCAGTATTTCTACACCTTGATGTTCTGATGCTATTTCAGCTGTCTTTCTAGCGAACTCATCTGCGTTATTAATCAAAAAACTCCAAAAATTGCTTATAGCAAAACGCACTTCCCTGATCACGTTATTTAATTTTAGTTCCTGGTTTACCGTTCTTAATTGATGGAACAAGAAGAATTGGAGCCAAAACTGTAGTAATTACTGTCATTAGAATAGCTACACCAAATTGTTCTTGGTTTATTACTCCTCTGGACAAACCCACACCGGCAACAATTAATGCAACTTCTCCACGGGGGAGCATTCCTAGTCCAATTCTATAAGCACCAGTTTTATTAAATCCTGTAAATAGAGATGGTATTCCAGAACCAGCGATCTTGCTAATTATAGCTAAAATTGTCATTACAATACTAAATTGAATTGCACTAAGCATTCCATTTATATCAACCAACATTCCCATTACAACAAAGAATACAGGAACTAGAAAGTCGTGAACTCCTTCGAGTTGTTCCCAAATTACTCGTTTAAGATTAGTTCCAGATAAGGCCAAGCCAGCGGAATAAGCCCCTATAATCATTGCTAATCCAAAATGTTCAGCTAGCGCAGCACCAAAAATTGCTAATGATAATGATAAACACAAAGCTGCTCCAGTTACATTTAAGCTTGTAAAAGCTCGAGAAATCCTATTTGAGAGTAATACTAATAATCCTGTAAAAAGAAGCCAGAACCCAATACCTTTAAATGCAATAAAACCTAGTTCGCCAAGTGATATTTCTCCAGTAGCACTTATAGCAACTACTATCGTTAAAACTAGTATTACCAAAATATCATCTATTACCGCAGCCCCAAGAATGGTTACACCTTCAGGGCTTGTCATAGCTCCTAAATCAGATAACACTCTTGCTGTGATTCCAACTGATGTGGCAGTAAGAATAGCTCCCAAAAAAAGAGCTACTGGGTCAAATATTGATTCTGCTTGATTGAACATAAGTGCGCAAATTATTCCAAAGCTAAAAGGTAAAACGACTCCTCCTATGGCAGCAGCTGTTGCAGGTCCTGTATACCTTAGGAATTGTTTTAAATCTGTTTCCAGTCCAGCTGTAAAAAGTAGTATTATTGAGGCAATCTGTGCAATTACGTATAATTCAAAAGGAATTACACTTACGGGGTTTAAATTGTTTGTATGTAATTCGAATAATGGTCCAAATGAACCAATGCTCATATTCCCCAAAGCGTAAGGTCCAATTAAGATTCCTGCAAAAAGTTCACCTAAGACAGGAGGGATTTTAATAAACCGTTCACAGAGTTCACCACAAAGTTTTGCTGAAAGTATAACTACAGAAAGTTGCACCATAATTTCGGTTATATGTTCAGTAATTTCGCTTTCCAATTGAATTTCCCCAGCAGTTTTTGAATTTAGAAGATCATTAACTATATAATTGTAACATTGTATTGAAGACATACAAACCCATTATTCATTATTAAAACGAGCCACTTTACAATACTTATCGAACAGATAATTATTGCTATACACAGATTAACCTTGATGTTGATATATATTAATATTCAATTAAAGCTTGACATTTGGCTGATTTCAGTCTTACCATACCCCCATTATTGGTATCTCGAGCAGAATCACCTATGTTAATATTAGGGTTCTTTCTGCTCATAAAAAGATCTAAATTCTGTGGAGGAGCTGCATGAAGATTACGAGTAGACTGAGCCTTATGTTGATTGCTGGTCTTGTATTTGCATTACTAGCTACCGCTTGTACTGGTGAAACTGGACCTGCTGGTGCCCAAGGACCTGCTGGACCTGCTGGTGCTGCTGGTTCCGATGGTTCTGTTGGACCTACAGGTGTTGATGGACCTGCTGGTAAGACAGGAAAACAAGGACCTGCTGGTGAACCAGGACCTCAAATTGTTGCTGGTATTAGTTTTGCTGACAACACCTACAATCTTGAAGGTGGAACAGGTAAAAGTGTAAGTGGGCCTTTGACCATCACTGGTTGGGGATTCCAGCCAAATGAAAATATCATTATTTCCACTACTACTAATGCCCGATTTGAGATACTTATGACTGCTGATGCTAATGCTTACGGTGCTTTTGAGAAGACTTCTTCGAAATTCCGTTTCATTTCGTCAACTGAACCAGGTATATATTCTGTACATGCTGAGGGAGTTGATGGTACTAAGGCAGCATCTTATATTAAGATGGTGAGCGAAGCTAAGTAAATCAGTTAGAGAATAAAAAAAGAACACTGCTATTTAATTGGCGGTGTTCTTTTTTTATAGATTTTTTAAGATGAATTTATTTTTGTAATTTTAACTCTTTTGATTCTTCTACCTACTACGCTGAGTACATGAAGTTTTACATTTTTATAAATAACTTCATCTCCAGGATTTGCCATTTTACCCAGATTTGAATATATCAAGCCACCAATTGTGTCGAAACCGTCTGTTTCAACTTCTACGGAAAATTGTTCCAATAAAGTTTCGACATGGATTCCTGCATCCACTATGATTTCATTTTCATCTACTATATCTATCTCGGATTCTGCTTTCTCAAACTCGTCTGAGAGTTCACCAATAATCTCTTCAATAATGTCTTCTAATGTTACTAATCCAGCTGTTGAGCCATATTCGTCTACTACAACTGCCATATGTATTCTTTCTTGCTGGAAGTCTCGTAAAAGATCATCAACTTTTTTTGAATCTGGAGCGTAAAGGACAGGGCGAACTAGATGTCTTATGATTACCTGATGTTGTTTTGCATTAAATAAAAGGAGCATGTCTCTAGCATGCAATGTTCCAATCACCTTATCGATTGAATCTTCATATACCAATATTCTACTATGTCCTGACTGATTCATTATTGTGACTGCTTCTTCGATAGAAGCGTCGCAATCTATAGCTATTAAGTCAGGTTTTGGGACCATTACCTCCCTTACAATACTTTCTTCCATTGTTAAAATTCCACGAATCATTGAAAGCTCTTGTTCGTCTGGTGGATTTACTGGCTCATCAATTGTAATTAGTGTTGGAGGAATTTGATTGTCTATGTTGGATGATTCAGTCATTTGTTTAAGGAGATATTTATTTTCAATTTTTCTCAATAGAGTAGTTATGGGAAGTAATATTGTTGTTAATATCCATAATATTGGACTTGCCGTCTTTGCTATTCGTATTGAGATTTTATTTTTAAAGTTATTTATTAATCTTGAAATCAAAAGTTGGATTATTAACAATGATAATAATGATAACGTTGAAATTGATAAGGGTACTGAATTGTTTTCGTTGTAAACAAGTAGTATCCATATAGCAATACCGTTCACTATTAAACGCCAAATATTCAGAGACATGGCTGTATCATTAAATCTTGATAATAATCCTGCAATAATACCAGAGAAAAAATTTCCTGATTTTGCTTCATCATTAATTATTCTTATATCGGTAGAAAATAGTGATTTATCCACAATGGATATGCAGGTTGATATAAGAATAGATAGTATTATATATACTAAAGGAGTTATTTCATTAAAATTCAACTCATTCTCCTGAGATTAAGTTTCTTTGGTGGAAAAATTCTTTTTTACTTTTGCAGGTATTCCTACAACTAATGTTTTTGATTGAACATCATTTGTTACCACAGCTCCGGCTCCGGTAATGGCCTCATCACCAATACTTATTGGGGCAACAAGCATTGTATCGCATCCTATAAATGATTTTTTGCCTATTATCGTTTTGTTTTTATTGACCCCATCAAAATTACACGTAACAGTTCCAGCTCCGATATTTACTTCATTACCTAATTCAGCATCTCCAATATATGCAAAGTGACCGATTTTTGAATTTGAACCTATTTCACTTTTTTTAATTTCTACAAAATTTCCAATATGTGTTTGTGATCGTATAATTGTATCTTTTCTCAGATGGGAAAAAGGACCAATATCCACTTCTGATTCGATAATTGCGTCTTCTATGTATGAATTGATAATTGAACATCTTGATTCTATGTGAGAATTAGTGATTAAGGTATTAGGTCCAATAGTACATTCTTTACCAATAATTGTTTTACCATATATATATGTATTTGGCTCAATGGTAGTATCTTGTTCGATAGAAACTGTACTTTCAATAAATGTACTTCTAGGGTCTCTAATTGTAACCCCATTAAGCATTAATTCCTTTAAAATTCTACTTCGTATTTTTTCTTCTACTATTGATAGATCATATCTGTCGTTCACGCCAATTAATTCATCAGTATCTTGTATGACCATACTTTGAATATTTTTGCCTTTGTTTGAATATATTTCTGCAAGGTCAGTAATGTAATATTCACCTTTATTTGAAATTGTAATTGAACTGATATCTTCCCAAAGATTCATATTATTTATGCAATAAACTCCCGAGTTAAATTCTTTAGATTCAAGTTCTTTTGGTGTTGCTTCATGTTCTTCAACTATTTTTATGATTTTTCCATTCTCGTTCCGGATAATCCTACCAAGTCCCTTTATGTTTGCAATTTCACCAGAGAGAAATGTCATATCTGAACTTTCTTGAGAATGAAATTCCATTAATGATGTTAATGTTTTGGCTTCCAAGAGGGGAGTGTCACCATTCATAAGTAGAATTTGATCATATTTTCCTTTTATTAAATCCAAACAACTATTCATTGCATCCCCAGTTCCATTTGGGTCCTTCTGTATGGCATATAATACATCTTCACCAATAATATTTATGATAGATTCGTTGTTTTCAGGGGTGACTACAATGATGTCCTTTATTGATGCTTTTTTCAAAGATTCAATAATATGAACTAACATGGCTTTTCCACCTATTTCATGCAAAACTTTTGAAGTTTTTGACTTCATTCTGCTACTGGTACCTGCTGCTAGGATTACACCAACCCAATTATTCATGTTTTATTCTCCATGAAAAAACAATTCGACCACCAACTCATATATATTTGCATATATGAGTTGGTGGTCGAAATCTATTTGTTATTAGTACTCTGTGAGTATGCATACCCATGTGATGTAAATGCTAGAAAAACCATCTCTTCATGTCAAGACTGTTAATCTTTTATAGCTAATTATTTTTATTGATCATTTATTTTTATAAAATAATTTAATTTTGCTGTATTATTGTTTTGATATTATTTGCTTATCTATGAGATTGGTAAGAGTAAATGACTGAGAATGTTTCAAAAATATGGCATACAAAATTAGATGCATCCCTGTATACTACATTTGAAACCTTAGGTGTAATTGCATCTGAACAAGGGTTTAATTTGTATCTTGTCGGTGGGGCTGTCAGAGATTTCTTCCTTAACTTGCCAATTACTGATCTTGATTTTGTTGTAGAGCCTTCTGAGGGAAATAATATTTCATTAAGTTCGGGTCCATATCTAGCAAATGTTTTTGCTCAAAATTTTTCTTCGGAAGTGTCATCTGTATCTAAATTTGGTACAGCTAAAATTAAAATTAAAGAATTTGACGTTGATGTTGCCACTTCCAGAAGTGAAACCTATCCATCTCCAGGAAGTTTGCCAGTTGTTGTCCCAAATTCATTATATGATGATTTAAAACGTCGTGACTTTACAATTAATTCAATGGCGGTAAGTATCTCGCCAAGTTCTTTTGGGAATGTTTTTGACCCTTTTAACGGGTTGGATCATTTGAGAATGAAATTGTTACATGTCCATCATAGAAATAGCTTTCAAGATGATGCAACCAGGATTTTACGGGGGTTTAGGTATTTGTCTCGTCTTAATTTTAAATTTTCTGATTTTACAGAAAAAATTATTTACAATGATTTGGATTATATCAATGAGATTAGTGGTGACCGTATTAAAAGCGAATTAATTCGGATTTTTGAAGAGGTTAAAGCATCTGAAATTTTGAAATTAATATATGATAGTGGATTGCTGTCATTGATTCATCCTGCTTTTGTATGGAATGAAAGTAAGAGTAAGAATTACAAGTTTCTCCAGAGCAATAATAAAGAATTAAAAAAATTTGTTTTGTTTGCTCTTTTAATTCGTGGAATAAATACGAAAGATGCCGAAACTTTAAAAAACAGAATTAATGCTAATGGGTTATGGTCGGATGTGATTTCTGATGATGTTTCATTAAATAGTCTTATTCCAGATTTAATGCAAAGATCAGCTTTGAGAAGTTTTATATATGATTCGCTTCTTGAGATTAATGATTTAAATCTCTTATCATATGGTTCTATGCAAAACAATGAGCGAATTTGTGAAATACTATGCAATTTTGATGAATTTAAAAAGGATGCAGAAATATCATTTGATGGCTCAAAGCTTATAGAATTAGGTGTTCCTAAAGGTGAACATGTTGGTAAAATTCTTTTAGAGTTAAAACATCAAAGGCTTGACGGGAAAATTAGCAATATATTTGATGAGGAAAAGATAGTAAAAGAAAAACTTAAAATACTAGGTGTTGAACCTAGTTCAAGTAAACCATGAATATAATTGATCAAAATAATCACATCATTTTAGAGGAGGTTTGAATGACCAAAACATTTAAAGCAATCCAAGCAATCCAGATTCAAGATGACTTAGATATAGATCTACGCGATATTGGCGAGGAATCATTATCTGAGGGTAATGTTACAGTTGACATAAGTTATTCCACAATAAACTACAAGGATGGATTGGCACTTCTTGGCAATCAAGGGCGTGTGATGCGTACAATCCCTATGATTCCTGGTATTGATTTTTCCGGAAAAGTTGTTCGTTCTGAACATAATGATTTTAACATTGGTGATGAAGTAATCTTGACTGGTTGGGGATTAGGAGAAAGTCATACGGGTGGATTATCTCAAAAAGCTAGAGTAAATGGTGATTGGTTGGTTAAACTCCCAAAAGAATTGAGCCTTAAAGATGCGATGTCGATTGGGACTGCCGGATTTACTGCAATGCTATGCGTTATGGAATTGGAATCCAATGGTGTGAAACCTTCTAATGACCAAATACTTGTAACTGGTGCAGGTGGTGGCGTAGGAAGCATAGCTGTTTCAATATTGAGCCATTTGGGATTTGAAGTTGTTGCCTCGACTAGGCGTTCAGAAATTCATGATTATCTACAGGAATTGGGTGCTTCATCAATCATTGATTCAGAGACATTCGATTCTGTTTCTCGGCCGCTGATGCCAGAACTCTGGGGTGGGGTTATTGATACCGTTGGAGGAAATGTTTTAGGGGCTTTAATACCTTCTGTAAAATATTGGGGTTGTATTGCTTCATGCGGGAATGCAGGTGGAATTAACTTTTCTAGTAATGTTCTTCCATTTATATTGAGAGGAATTAAACTTCAAGGTGTAGAATCAGTTTATGCATCAATTGAGAATCGAAAAATTGCATGGGATAGATTGGCAAAGAGTTTATCAAAATCTAAATTAAATGAAGTAACAAATATCGTTGGCATTTCAGAAGTTTTCAATATTGCAGAGCAAATTCTTGAAGGGAAAGTAAAAGGAAGAACTGTTGTTGATGTTAATAATTTTTAATTAGTAAATGTTTAACTAATTATGGAGATGAAATCATGAATTCATTAAAGTTATACTATTGGTCAAAATGAAATAAGTGTCGTTCAGTGAGAGAGTTGCTCTTGCAAGAGAAAGTGAATTTTGAAGAAAGGGATATATTTATAAATCCCCTTAATGCTGATGAAATATCAGCAGTTTTTGGTGATGAAAATGTAAGCAAGATATTTTCCTCCAGAAGTCCTAGCTTGAAGAAATTGGGGCTTATATCTGATTCTTTAAATGATACAGAAAAGATCAAATTAATGAGTGAAGAACCACGTTTAATTAAACGACCCATAATTGTTTTTGATGGAGTTATTTTTGCTGGTATAAACGAAAATTCATTGAGAGAAGAATTGAACAAAAAAAATTTGTTTTCATAAAGATCTTTGTGAAAGAAATAGAAATTGTTGCGCATATCCTGCGATCCCCCCATATTTTTTTCTAGCATTAGAGGCAAGGAAATCATAATGCTTATCTGAAAGGTGTGTTTTGTGATTTCCAAGTTCTTTGCTAATCCATCTATCTATAGGGAAACTTTCGATCTTATCGAGTGAGAATAATAAAACACAGTCTGCAACTTTATTTCCAACCCCAGGTACACTCAGTAATTCTCTTCGTGCATTTTCATACGTAGTATTTTTTAGTGATTCTAATGGCAAGATACCATTCCTAACCATTTTAGAAGCCTCCCAAACATATTTCGCCCGATATCCTAAGCCTATTTGCTGCAATTTTGAAATACCGGCATCATATATTGCTTCTGGGCTTGGAAATGTGTTTCGTTTGATGTTCATTAGTTCTGTTTGATGCCCAAAATTTTTTGCTAATGCTTCTTGGATTCCAGTGTTTCTGACAATATTCATGTTTGTTGAGCAAATAAAAGATATCAAACATTCCCATGGATTTTGTCTAATTAAGCGTAGTCCATGAAATTTACTTAGTAAGCTATTCATTCTTGGATATTTTTCCAAAGATTTATAAATTTCAACAATATTGTCATCAAGTCTTAAAAAATTACTTACTAGGTGTTTTATTTTCGAGGCAATGTTTGGAGAGAAATTTATTGTTAGTATTGAATTTTTTTGATGAATTACTATTAAATGATTATCTATGAATCCGTTCCAGCCATCTTTATATATTTTCCATCGGAAAACTTGGCCGCTATTTAGTGTGATCTTTAAATTGATTGGTTGATTTAGATGTATGGTTTCATTCATTTTTATGTAACCAATCAGCTATTATTGATGGTATTTGGTTAGTTGATGCGTATTTACGTTCTATCTCAGGTAGTGCTTGAATAAAATATCTCCCGTATCTTTTTGTAGATATTCGATTATCAAGTGTAATAAATGCTCCTTTATCAGTTGCTCGTCTAATCAATCTTCCAAATCCTTGTCGGAATCGTAAAACAGCATTTGGAAGTGCATATTCTAAAAATGGATTGTCAAAAAGTTGAGAACGAGCTCTAAATATTGGATCGTTTGGAGGTTCAAATGGTAGTCGAGCAACGATGATTGCCTTTAACGATTCTTTAGGAAAATCAACTCCTTCCCAGAAACTTGATGCACCAAGAATTACCGATTCATTATTGTCCATAAAGGAGTTCATGATTCGATTGGGAGATCCATTGATTCCTTGAGCAATTATTTGAATAGTAGACCCTTCAAGATATTCGGTTAAATATTTCCATGAGTCTCGAAGAGATTTATGGGAAGTAAAAAGAACCAGCGTGTGTCCCTTGAGTGATTTAGTTATCTCACTTATTGTTTCAGAGAGTTTTTTCGTGTAATTTTTTTCAGTTGGACTCGGCATGTCAGTTGGCAAGCACATTAAAACAGATTCAGCGTAGTTAAATGGTGATGGTATAATAAGCTTGTCGGAGTCATTTAAACCTACCTGTTTTTCAATAGCACTGAAATTTTCTCTAACTGCTAAAGTAGCACTGGTTAAAATTACTGAATTTTTCTCTTCAAGTTTGTTTCTAAGTATTTCACCAACGTTTAATGGTGCGGAATTGTAAGTTGGTAATTCGTCTTGTTTTTGATTTACCCAATAAATAGTGTTCTTGTTATCTTCAATGAAGAAGTGAAGACCTATTTGTTGCACCAGTTCAATAGAGTTTTCTATGTCAGTAAAAGATGACTGAACCATAGATTTCGTTCCATTTGTTGATAATTTTTCCAATGCACTAAATGATTTTTTGTATTCTAAAACAAGATTCATTAATTCAATTAGAAAAACGGCTAATGATTTCCAAGTTTTAACTATACTTGGCCATGATTCGTTATTTATCTCTGAAAATAGCAGATGGTTATTGTTGTCGTATGGATTATTGTTAATATTTCCATGAAATAAATTTGCAGTTTTTTTAAATAAATTTTGATTTTCTAATCGTATTTTTGAAACTAACTGGTCTAATTTCTCTGCTGTTCCAGATAGCTCCTGCAGATATTTTCTGGATTTCACGCTTGGAAGTTTTACGAAAGATTTAATATTTATTAAACCTCTTTCACTGTTAATAGCATTAAGTAAGCTTTCGATTTTGTCACTTGAGAAAAGGTTTGAAAATTGACTAGTTGCTTCGTTTTCTAAGTGATGTGCCTCATCAACTATTAGATATTTGTATTCTGGAAGTAATCCACCGCCTTGGACCATATCTCTTAATAGTAGTGAATGGTTTGTTATAACTATCTGTGATTCCTCTGATTTTTTTCTCAAAGATTTTAAAAAACAAAATGAAGAACGTTTTAGGCACTCATAGCAATTTTCAGATGATAATGAATCCCATATTTCACCATCCCTTCGTTCTATATTAATTTCGCTTTTGTCACCTGTAATCGTTGTATTTAACCATGTATTAATTTTCCCAAAAACCCGTGCTTGATTATAGGAAATTGCAGAAAATGATTGTTGTGTTTCCCATTTATCTAAGCATAAATAATTATTTCTCCCTTTAAGATTTATTATACTGATTGATTCAGAAGGAATCCCTGTAGATTCCACTATAACTTTCTTCATTGAAGGGATGTCTTTTTGTAATAATTGTTCCTGTAAATTTATAGTATTTGTGGATATAACAATCGTGGAATTGTTTTCAATAGAAAATAAAGTTGAGGGAATTAAGTAAGATAGTGTTTTGCCAATTCCAGTTCCACCTTCTAAAAGCAAATTTTTATTTTCATTCAGACATTCCCAAATTGAATAAGCGATTTCTTCTTGCTCGTTACGATATTCAAAGTTATCAATTATTTTAGATAATGTTCCTGCAGATGAAAAAACTTCGCTTACTAATAAGTTATTTATTATGTTTGTAAAGTTCTGATTGTTTGATTTGATTGATTTAGCTCTTTTTTCAAGATATTGACGATTGTAACCTAGAGATCCAAGCGTTCCATAGATATTCTTTTTGGATTGATCGAGTGATATTTTTTCAAATATCATTTCTAGTGGTGATTGAGAATTCCTCGAAAATTTTTTTAACTGTAATATTAAATCAGGATCTAATTCCATTGCATGTTCAGTTAATTTAGTAAATAAAGTTTTTGTAGTTTCCGCATCTGGGAGAGCCCTATGCATATCCCAAGAGTCAATGTTGAAAACTCTGGCGAGATTTGCTAAAGAATATGTGTCTTTTGGCAGAATACAGGCTGCTAATTGATACGTGTCAATTAGTGGTTGAGTAATGGGGATACCGTTACTTTCAAGGAAGCCAACGTCAAATGAGACATTGTGTCCGATAATTGGAAAATTCTCTAAAAAATCAATGAATTCGTCCTTAACATCTTCAATTTTTGGTGCATTGAGAACATCATGGTTCGAAATTTTAGTAAGCTGTGTGATGAATTTACTTATAAGTTGATTCGGTTTAATTAAACTTGAGTAGGTATCAATTGTTCCATTTTCGTTAAACTTCACTGCTCCAATGTCGATGATTTCATCAGTAGATGAATTAAGGCCTGTTGTTTCTAAGTCAATTGCTACATATATTTGAGAATCTTGCATCTTTGAGTTTGATCTTGGCAACAATTTATACCTCAGTGTATGTATTATTTTCACTTAGAGTTGTTTATAGGAGGAGGTTTTTTCTTTAGTTTACTTCTGGGATGACTTGCTATATATGTTTCTTTTGCAGAAGATTGGCTTATATGAGTGTAAATTTGTGTTGTTACTGGGCTCGAATGCCCTAGTAATTCTTGTACTATTCTTATATCTGCCCCACCGTCTAATAAGTGAGTGGCATATGAGTGTCTAAATGTATGAGGTTTTGGATTAACAGATAACAAATTAGCTTTTCCCGCATAGGTTTTTACGATTTTTTGTATTGATCGTTGAGAAATTCTTTCCCCATACTTGTTTAGCAATAAAGCGGGATCATTTTTTCTTGATTGAAGGAATGGTCGTGAAGATGACAGATAGTTCTTTAAGGAATCGTATCCGGGAGTACCAAATAATACAATTCTTTGTTTAGAACCTTTCCCAGTGACTCGTATTTGTTTAGCATCAAAGTCGATATCATGTATATTTATTGCTGTTAATTCACTTACTCTAAGACCACAGGAATATAATAATTCTAAAATTACTCTGTCTCTTAATCCGCTTTTAGAAGAGTCAGTGGATTCAATAATTGAATTTATGTCTTCTACATTTAATACTTCAGGTAGATTCTTTTCTAGTTTAGCTCTTTCTATTTGCTTACTGGGGTCCTCCTCAATGAAATTTGACTTAAGAAGAAAGGAAAATAAAGCTCTAAGGCTACTTAATTTTCTTGCGATGCTTTGATGAGCATAACCTTTTTTTCCTTTGATATTTTTTGGACTTGCTTCTGTAATTAGCCAATGAAGATAATTTCGTATTGTATTTCTATTTATTTCTTTAAAATTGGTAAATTCGGCCAGTTCAAGGTATTTAATAAAAGTTTCAGTATCGTTTAGATAATTTCTAATGGTGTTTTGGTTTAAATTTCGATTAAACCTTAGATATTGATCGAATGTATTTTTAATTGATGAAAAGTATGTTTCCGTCATAAGTGTCAAATCCAAGTCGTTCTATAAACATTAGTTTAAATCGTGATGTTTAAAGTATCTAATGATTCGGTATACTCGCAATTGATGCACTGTCCTTCATTACGATTAAGTTGAGTCATCAGTCCTGAACATTCCGGACATGGAGAAATTAAGGGTCTATTATTTTGTAAGAAATTACAATTTGGATATCCGGAACATCCATAAAATAATCGACCACGTCTATTTTTTCTTTCAACTAATTCATTGGAACATTGAGGGCATTTAACTCCTATTGTTTGTAGTATGGGTTTGGTATAACGACACTCTGGAAATCCTGTACAAGCAATAAATTTACCGTTTCTTCCAATTTTTTCAACTAATGGTCTTTCACACTCAGGACATGATTCTTCTGTAGGTGTATGAAGTGTAATTTTGGGCATTGATGATTCAGCTTCGACGTACATTTCTCTATATGGTTCATAAAATTCTTTCAGAACGGTTATCCAATTTTTATTACCATTTGCAATGTCATCCAAGCTCGTCTCAAAATTTGCTGTGAATTGAATATCCATTATGTTAGGAAAAAAGGGATCTAATTGATCGACAATAGCTTCACCAAGAGGCTCAGCCTTGTATCGCCCATTCTCTCTAACACAATAGTTGCGTTTTTCAAGCGTTGTCATAATCTCTGCATAGGTACTTGGGCGACCTATTCCTGATTCCTCAAGTTTTTTGACAAAAGTTGCCTGAGTATAACGAGGAGCTGGCCTGGTAAACTTTTGGACATTATTTACATCAACTAAGTTTAATTGTTCACCCTTTATAAAAGAAGGTAATTGAAAGTTTTCTTGAATGTTTTCAATGGGGTCGTCATCGTCATTGTCATTTTCCTGGTCAACAGGTTCTGTTTTATATAGACTCATATATCCATCAAATTCAGGTTGTGAGCCCGAGCAAAAGAAGTTATAAGATTTTTCTTCTTTACCATCAGCTTTGATTGTTATAGTTGTAATTTTATTGATGCTTTCAGCCATTCTACTAGCTAATGTTCTTTTCCATATAAGTGTATATAGTGATAATTGTTCTGGTGAAAGATATGGTTGGAGAATTTCAGGAGTGCGGAGAATGGATGTAGGTCGAATCGCTTCATGCGCTTCTTGTGCAGCTACAGCCGTTTTTCTTCTGCTGCTTCGAACACTAGTCCCAATATACTCATTTCCAAACTTCTCTTTTATAAATTCTGTTATTTCTGAAATTGCAGTTGTAGATAAAGTAGTTGAGTCGGTTCGCATATAAGTTATGATGCCTGTTTCCCCTTCAGAACCTAGAGGTAAACCTTCATATAATTGTTGTGCAATACGCATAGTTCTTGAAACTGAGAATCCGCGTAATTTTCTTGATGCTTCTTGTTGAAGTGTACTAGTTGTATATGGGGCAGGTGGCTTTGATTTGGATGATTTGATATTTATTTGAGCTACACTAAAACTACTTTCCCTCAATGCATTTTCAATGAATTTTGCTTCATCTTTTTCATATTTCTTATTTCCACTGATTTTAGCTACAAAATCTGAGTCAGAGGTCTCTTTTTTGTTTAATTTTACAGATAAGTCCCAAAATTCTTTAGATTGGAAATTATTAATTTCACGTTCTCGCTCAACAACTAATTTAAGTGCTATAGATTGAACTCTTCCAGCAGAAAGTCCAAGTTTACTTCCATTTGTAAATTTCTTCCAAAGCAAAGGGCTTAATTCATAACCAACGACTCTGTCTAAAATCCTTCGAGCTTGATATGCATTAACTAATTCCATGTTAAGGCTTGTAGGGTGTTCAAAAGCTTCCTTGATGCCTTGCTCAGTAATTTCGTGAAAGATAACTCTTTTTGCTTCCGTCTTGGTTGAAATTGACTCTAAAATATGCCACGAAATCGCTTCTCCTTCTCTGTCAGAATCAGTAGCTAGATAAACGACTTCTGAATTATTGGCTAATTTTTTAAGATCCTGAATGGTTGTTTTTTTTCCACGCATTATTTCATACTCTGGTTTAAAATCATTCTGGATATCTACGGCCATTGTTTTAGCGGGTAAATCTCGAATATGTCCAACTGAAGCTCTTACTTCATAGTCTTTACCGAGATATCTCCCTATTGTTTTAGCCTTGGCTGGTGATTCCACTATAACTAATTTTTTTGGCATACAGGGTTTTGAATCCTTTATCAATTTATTAATTTTACTATTTAAATTTTGGCGGAGAGAGTGGGATTCGAACCCACGAGAGACTTGCATCCCTACACGCTTTCCAGGCGTGCCTGTTCGTCCACTCCAGCACCTCTCCTTATCTGTTGCGACATTTTGAATATGCCATTGATTCCATATTAATGTCAATAATCTTATTGTTAATAATTTTCAAATTGACCATACTTGTTCTCGATGCTAGGCTGACGCAGGTAAATCAACTAGTTTAAATTTTTAGAGGTGAAGCATGCCGGTAGAATATGTTGTAGACAATCATATTGTTACAATAACACTGGATAGACCTGACTCATTAAATTCAATGGATCCGCAGATGCTAGACGAATTTCATGATGCTATAGTTCAGTTTAAGAATGATGATAATATTTGGGTCTCTATAATCACTGGTTCAGGTGAGAAATCTTTTTCTGCTGGAGCAGACTTGAGAAAAACAATTCCTCTCTATGGTGATAGCTCAGTGAAACCTCCTTGGCAACCACCACCTTCAATTATGCGAGGAATAGAAGTCTGGAAGCCTTTAATTGCTGCTGTAAATGGACTTGCTCTTGGGGGAGGCTGTGAAATAGCTTTGGCTTGTGATCTTCGTATAGCGAGTGAAAATGCTACTTTTGGTCAGCCTGAGGTTGGTTGGGGTCTTATGCCGGGATGGGGTGGAAGTCAACGCCTTCCTCGTATTATACCCTATGCATATGCTTCTGAATTGATTCTCACTGGAAACACAATTGATGCAGCAGAAGCTTATCGTATTGGCCTAGTAAATAAAGTTACTAAAGCAGAGGATTTAATGGATACTGCTCATCAATATGCTCAAAGAATCTGTGACCAAGGACCACTTGGTGTTCGAGCAGCAAAGGAAGCAATGATTAGAGGCATGTCAATGTCCATGGATGATGGTCTTCGTTTAGAACAGTCAATGTTTGATGGTCTCCGTTACACTGAAGATTTTACTGAGGGACCTAAGGCATTTGCTGAGAAACGAAGACCTGAGTTCCATGGACGATAATTAACATTCGGAGGAATTCATGGATAAGGTTGGTTTGGTAGGTTGCGGAACAATGGGCACAGGCATTTGCCTAGCTTTTGCGAGCTCAGGATATTCAGTCAAAATAGTTGATACGAATCTGGATATGGTTAACGAAGGCCTTGCAAACATTCAATCTCAAATCAAACGTAGTGTTGATCGGGAAAGGATATCACAATCTGAGGGTGAGGCTATTTTTCATAGAATAGTTGGCGATACGGACATTTCATTTCTTGCTGATTCTGACTTTGTTATAGAAGCTGTGTATGAAGACCTTGAGATAAAGAAAAACATATTTTCGATGTTAGATGAAATATGTCTTGATGCGAAGATAATTGCTTCAAATACTTCTTCATTGGCAATCTCAGATATTGCGTCAACTTCTAAGAGGAAGGATAGGATCTTGGGGATTCATTTCTTTAATCCTGTACCTGTAATGGAGTTGGTTGAATTGATTGGCTCCTTAGATACTTCTGAAGAATGCTTTAATGCAGCTGAGGCCTTAATTGCATCTCTTAATAAAACTGCTGTAAAGGTTAAAGATACTCCGGGATTTATTGTGAATAGACTATTAATACCATACATTCTGGATGCTATTAGGGTTTATGAGTCGGGTGTTGCATCAAGAGAGGATATTGATCAAGGCATAACACTTGGATTAAATCATCCTATGGGTCCTTTATCTCTTGCAGATCTTATAGGTTTGGATGTAGTGATGATGATAGCAGAAAGTTTACATCGAGAGTTGGGTGAACCTCGATTTAGCCCTCCAACAATGCTGAGGAGACTAGTTTCTTCTGGAAATCTTGGTAGAAAATCAAAGCAAGGGTTTTATACGTATTGATATTAATTACTTTGCTTGAGTGTGGATAAAATATTTTCTCCTACTCCTTGAAGTAAGTGATCAATATCAGAACCGCATCTAGGACATTCAAGATCTCCAAATCTAATGCGGGTTCCATCTATATCGCACATCATGGGTTCCAAAAGTATATTTACAATAGTTTTTAACTTTTCTTCTTCATTCACTGAACTAATCTCCGAAAAATAACATGGTTGTTTTCTTATACAAGGGCTATAATCTTTTATGATTATAATCAATTAATTCGTCACTATCCATTAATAATTAGAGGTTAATATGCCTTGGACTCCATATCCACTAGACAGTATTAATGAAGAAGAAGCATCTCTTCTTCGAAGTGGACGTATTAAACCCTGTGATACATGTGCTGGAGAAGGTTGGCAATGGAGTCGTGGTGATCCTGGCCGATGGGCATGCCCTAGATGTAGAGGGGCAGGCTACATGATATGGCGAACAAGTGTGGAAGAGTAAATTAATCAATCCAGTCTATGTGTTGTCCATACCTTTCTCCGTAATATTCTTCTACGCAAATTTCCCACTCAATTATTGAATCTGAGCTCCAAGTAAGAGGTTTATATAGCATGAGTAATGCCCTTGTGGGATCATTTGATGGAATTGAAAAAATCAAAGGTAAATCGATAGTAGATGATAAATTTTTAACCCAATTACTGACTTCAATTTTATCCATATCAAAATGCTCAAGTAGTTGTAAAAGATTAGTAAATTCATAAACCATTTCACCAGGATGGCTCCCAGCTTCTTTCCATGATTGAATTGTTTTCTCAATCATTTCTAATATTGATTCATTTTCCAAAGACACTGTATATATCCAATAACATGATAGGTTTACTATATTTAAAATATGGCAGAAAATCGAGAATCAATGTAGGATTGTCATTAGTTCATGAAGATATTATTAGGAGATAGGCAATATGAATGGAATATTTTCATTCCCAAATCCTGTAAATGAATATGCAGCTAGAAGTGTTGCAACAATGGTTGTGATATTGGCTACAGCTACGTTAATTTTAAATTCAGTTTGGCTTGCTGGTTTTCTAGCATACGGATTTATTGCCAGAGTGCTGACAGGGCCAACATTAAGTCCAATGGGTCAATTAGCCACACGAATTATTGTTCCTAAAATTTTAAAGAAAACGAAATTTGTGCCAGGACCTCCAAAGAGATTTGCCCAATTTATAGGCCTCGTATTTTCTATAAGTATTTTATTGTGCATTATAGTTTTTCAAAATAATCAATCAGAAGCTTTTCTTACATATTCTAGAGTACTTTTAGGTGTTCTTATTTCGTTTGCATTTCTAGAGGCAGTTATTCCTTTCTGTGCTGGATGTTTTGTTTTTGGATATCTTATGAAATTTGGAATAATTCCTGAATCTGTATGTGAAGCATGCGTTGTTAATTCAGAAGAAAACTGATAGTAGATATTATTAATTGGTTTTTCTTATTGGAACGATAAGGGAAACCACTGCCACAACTGCAACGATAATTCCAATATAGATAAATACCGAGTCCATTCCGTAGGTTTCTCTGATATACCCAGCTATAACAGGGGATAATGCTCCAAAAATAGCAGGGCCAGTGAACATTATAGCTGTGGTGGACGCTTCTGCTCCTACGGGAGTAGCATCAAGAGATGTTGCTAGCATTATTGGATTTATTGAATAGAGGAATATTCCTAAACATGCCAGTATTGCAGCGAATTCTATTCCTTCATTAAAAATTAGAAGTAAAAATACCATTATTGAAATAGAACTTAGTCCAGTCGAAATAATTATTCTTCGTCCAATTTTGTCTGAAAGCAATCCAAGAAGAGGTCCAGATACTATTCCAAAAGCTGTAAGCAGAGCCATATGATAACCAATCTTGAACTCATTAAAATTTAATGTTTCAGACATATGTAGAACCAAAAAGATATTTAGTCCGTTGTGCGCCATAGCTCGTACTGAACTTAATGAAACCATGCTTAAAATAGTAGTGTTCTTAAATAGCGATTTAGCTGAGGTTAAGTATTCTGATAAAGCTATATTTTCTTTTTGCCCTTCGACTCCTGTTGCTTTGCCATAGAAGTATAAAACCAATAAGGCACTAATGGATGCTGGAATTACTAGAATTAAAGCTGCATTTCTCCATGAGATGCCTTGCCATTCAAAATTTCCTATGATAATTCCGCTTAGAATGATTCCCATAATTATTGGTGATATGCTATCACCAATTGACCCGCCAAATCGGTGAGTTGAGAGTGCAGTTGCTCTTTTATTTGGATACATTGCTCCAAGTGTTCCAAATGCTGGAGCGTGCCACAGTGAGGTTCCTATTCCTGTGATTGCTACTCCGAAAAGCACGAGCCAATACCATGAAGTGAGACCAATAAGCAGGTATCCTAAAGCAAGACATAATAAACTTCCTGCTAAAAGAAAACCTACTTTATTTCTCCATAAATCCGCCATAACTCCAGCAGGGATATTCATAGTAGAGCTGAAAATTGTTCTGGCTGTTCCAAAAAGACCTACTTGAACATCGTTTAATCCCATTGTTTCTTTAAAGGAGGGTATTAATAAAAGAAAAGCTTGTTGGTAAAAGTGTTTGACAGCATGACCAGCGGCAAGGCCAAACATGAAGTTCCAGGAAATTTTTTCCGTATTAGTTTCATTCATGGCCGAAATTATACTACACGAGAAACAAAATGGCTTTAGATTTTTATGGATGTTTTACAGCGCATCGTCTTCATGGCCAAGATTTATTAATTCTGCAACACTATATGAACCTAGGCTCCGAAAATCTAGCTCTATGTAATTTCTTATCCATCGAAGAGCAACTTTATAAGCTGTTTTGTATCGTGTTTTAGTTGCATCGTCAGTGGGTTCTGATTCTTTAAGTATACTTGTTAATTCAGATTGTAAAACCGTTTTAACGCTTTCAGTAGTATGGACAAATTCTGTTTCTGTATCAATTGATTGATGTATAATTCTTTGAGCAATTTGAGCTACTGATATCCTTCCAGTAGCCAAATCTTCCATAAGCGCAGGACGTATACCAGGCTTGCCTTGAAGGCTATCAATTCCTTTTGCGCCTTTTCCATCTAACCAACCCTCAATGTATTCGATTAACATTCTACAATTTCTTCTTGTGCCTTCGGATGTGATGTTTCCTTCAGGAACTTCAATCGATATAGGATAGTTTTGAGGCTCATGCATGTCTTCACTAGGGATCCAGTTAGAATGATGTAGATTTTTAAATGGAGCGGCAGCAGTTTTCATGTGAAAAATATGTGCTACCCATGCACGTATAAATCCTTGATTCGCTTCCCATTCTTTATCCGCAGTTATCGATTTGGTGGCTAAATCATTGATTTCTTCATTGTTGCTAGGCAAAGCTGTTGCCATTCCACCAATAGCTACAGCATTATGTTTTAAACATATAGCTACAAGGCGACGAAAAATATTTGCTAGAAAAGGAGTAGTTTTAATATCGACATCAAATCGATCAGGCCACACTTGTGAAGGATCAGTCATAACATATTCAAGTATGCTTGCTTTAAGATCCCAACGTGCAGCATTGAGTCCTGCGGCATATTCACCAAGTGAGTACAAGATTTCTTCCATTTCAAATACTGCTGGAAGTGATTCTATTAAAGGGATCGCCTTGATAGGGGTAGATTGAAGAAAGGGAAGTTTCAATTTCATAAAATCAAATACATCTTTCCAAAGTGCGGCTTCAGATGCAGACTCTAATTTGGGTAGATAAAAATAGATCCCTTGCCCTTTTGATGCTTGTTCTTCACCACAATAACTCAATGTTAAAGCGGTTCCAAGGAGAGCAGCAGAAATAGGTTCACCATCTATTTGAACTTGCCGTTCAAATAGATGAATGCCTCTTTCACGGTGCATAAAGAATGGTATGTTGCCTTCTTGCAATGTATAGGTTCTTTGGCGTTGCTCATTTACGAACGAAAGCACACCTTTAGCAGCATCACGTCTATTTATGGCAGCTCTTACTGTAGATTCTAAAGTGTGGCCTGCAGAATCTTCATCATCATCAAGATCACCTTCGGCTCTATCTCCATCTGGCCCAGGGTTTAAAGCGTTAATAAACATAGATGTTTGTGATGCAGGTCCAGAAATCTCAATTCCAGGGGTCCGTAGTTCTTTTGGCACTTCCAATACAGACCAGTTAGTAGCACAAGCAATCGACTCAGGATTTAATGTTGGCAATATATTACTTGTATGAGCCTTATCAAGAACTGTTCTTCTTTTATTTAATAGGTCATGAATTCTTTCTGAGAATTGATTATGGAGTTCGATCAGTAAATCATTAAACTCTTTAGTAAAAACCTGATTGCCATCAGGAACATCAACGATATCAATTTTTTTAATTTGTTCTTGCATCTAAGTAATGAACTTTCCAAAATAATGAGTAGAAATATAGCACATAAAGAATTATGCAGATCCAACTGCATAATTCTTTATGTGCTATAGATATTTAGTGATTTGCAGTTGAAAACTGACCTTCCTCTGTTGAACCTGTGAGGGCTGCTGTTGCTGCTTTTCCTCCAGAAGCAGTCAGAAGAATCTGATCGAAATAACCTGCACCTACTTCATGCTGATGCTTTGATGCAGTGTATCCATCTGCTTCTTTTGCAAATTCTCTTTCTTGCAATTCAACGTAAGCAGGCATTCCTTCTTTCATGAAAGATTGAGCAAGTTCAAATGCATTGAGATTGACCATGTGCCAACCTGCAAGTGTAATAAATTGAAATCTGTATCCCATGGAAGCAAGTTCAGTTCTGAATTTTGCAATTTCCTCATCTGAAATATTTGCTTTCCAGTTAAATGATGGAGAACAATTATAAGAAAGTATTTTATCCGGAAACTCAGCATGAATTGCTTCGGCGAATTCACGTGCCTGGTCCAATGAAGGATTTGATGTTTCAAACCATAACATATCTGCGTAAGGAGCAAAGCTAAGCCCTCGCATTATTGCGGAGTCCAATCCGCCTTTCCAAACATGATAACCTTCTGCAGTTCGCTCTCCTGTAATAAATTCATGGTCTCTTGCGTCAATATCGTTCGTTAGTAGAGTTGCATCAAGAGAATCTGTTCTCGCCATAAGTAAGGTTGGAACGTCAAGAACGTCTGCTGCAAGTCGCGCAGCATTAAGGGTGGTGACAAATTGTGAAGTAGGGATAAGAACTTTTCCTCCCATATGCCCGCATTTTTTTTCAGCTGCTAGTTGATCTTCAAAGTGGACACCTGCTGCTCCTGCTTCGATCATGTTTTTCATGAGTTCAAATGCATGGATGGGTCCACCAAAACCGGCTTCTGCGTCTGCAACAATTGGTGCGAACCAGTAAGTTCCATTAACACTATCAACCACATCTATTTGATCTGCACGGAGAAATGCATTGTTAATTCTTTTGACTACCGTAGGAACACTATTAGAAGGGTAAAGACTTTGATCGGGGTATGTTTGCGAAGCTTGGTTTGCATCTCCAGCTACTTGCCATCCACTTAGATAGATAGCTTTTAATCCTGCCTTTACCATGTTTACTGCTTGTGCTCCTGTCATGGCTCCAAAAGTGGATACATATTCTTCAGTATCTAATAAATGCCAAAGACGTTCGGCTCCTGCTTTGGCTAAAGTGTATTCTATCTTTAAGGAATTTCGTAAGTTCACGACATCTTCTGCAGAATAATTACGTAATATTCCTTTAGATTTAGGATCATTTGCCCATTTTTGCTCTAAGCTTTGAATTTGCTCAGCTTTATTTATCCCATTACTTGCCATCTTTAGTTCTCCTTCAATTTTGAAATTATATTGTTGTTCATAAATTAGGCTAGTAACTATTATTAGCCTTTAAGCACTTATATTAAAATGACAATATATTATATGAGTGTAGATTTCAAGCAATTGTATACGTCTATAGTAAAAGGCAATCATGAAAGATATTGTCTATTATGTATGTAATATATATTAACGAAATTTAATTATAAGTTAGTCTTTAGCTAACTTATAATTAAATGCAAATATTTTTATAATCTCGATTTGACTAGTGTTGAATTAATGCTGATGGATATATAATTATAGCTAGGAATAAATGAATGTATTTTCAAAATAATGTTGATCGTTATCATGGATTGGATGCTCTTCGTGCATTTGCTATGATTTTGGGAATTGTTCTCCATTCAGGTATGTTTTATCTTGGTAGTGATGATTGGAATGCTTATTCCCAATCTGGTGTTCCTGAGCATAATTCTATTATTTCTGTAATATTTATATTTATTCACACTTGGCGAATGCCAATATTCTTTTTATTGGCTGGATTTTTTGCTCGTCTACTATTTTATCGCCGTGGTTCATTTCATTTTACAAGAAATCGTTTTATTCGCATTGTACTTCCATTGATTTTCGTTTCATCAATATATAATTTCATTTTTTTGTGGGGTTCTTGGAATAATTTACATCATTTATGGTTTCTTTATTATCTTGTTTATCTCTATATATTCGTTATAAGTTTTGTCTATTTAATGAATAAATTTCCTATATTTACTCGAATTAGTAATTTCTTTTCTTCGATTGTAGATCTTTTTTTTAACTCGCTAATATATTTTATGTTTTTCATATTGGCATTAATGCTATCAAAGTATTTTTCTCACGACCTTGGAATGTTTCAGCAGCAACCTAACAATATTTTTGATTTTCAATTTCCATTTTTTGCATATTGTACGTTATTTTTCTTGATTGGATGGATATTAAACCGCAACCCGAATTTTATAAATATATTGAGTTTTAAAAAAACTTGGATTATAAATATTTTGATTGGGATAGCTTCATTAATATCATATCTTGGATTTCTTTCTTATTCTTTCAACCCTTTTTTCCTATTTATTCCTGCGTCATTATCTACCTGGTTTTTCTCTATAGGATTAATAGGATTCTTTCATTATGTATGTCCTGAAGGTCGTAATTGGGTAAAATATATTGTTGATGCGTCATACTGGATTTATTTATTTCATCTCCTTCCAGTTATGATGTTGGGAATAATTTTCTTAAGTACAGGACTTCAACCACTCATAGCGTTTTTTTCAAATATTGTCATTAGTACAATATTAAGTGTCGCAACATATCATGGATTTATTCGATATACTCCAATAGGGTGGGTTCTTAATGGACGAAGATAATCTTATTGAAAAACTGAACCTATTGAGCCTCCACTTGCAGAAATTGATTCGCCAGTAACGCATTCAGCTTTAGGAGAACATAAGAACGCTGTTAGGTATCCTAATTCTTTTGCATCAATAATCCTTCGAATAGCGACGTTTTGTGAGTTTTGTTTAATTAGGTCTTCAATTGATATTCCTTGAGCTTTCGCTCTTTCTTGTAAACGTTCTTGAATCAATTCAGTCCGAGTAGATCCAGGGTGAATTACGTTTAGAGTTATTCCATCAGGTCCAAGCTGATCTGAGAGTGTCTTTGTCATATGCATAACAGCAGCATTTCTGAGGCCATAAATGGATGATTGTCGTGCTGAAACGCCCCCAATACTAATGATGCGACCCCACTTTTGTTTTCTCATATGCGGGACGACTGCTTTAATTGCTCTGAAGTAACCTACAACTTTGGTATCAAGATCTTCGATTAAATCGGTTTCCTGTGCTTCATCAATATTACCTCGAACTTGTCCTCCAACCATTGCTGCGCTATTAATTAGAATATCAATTTTTCCAAATGTATTTATTGCCTGATCCGCTATATTTTGCACATCTGACCATTTGGTTGTATCAGCTTGCACGGTAAGTACACTTTGTCCCGTTGAGGATTCTAAATCCTTTGCTGATTGTTCCAGTACATCTTTCGATCGTGCTGCTATTACAAGCCTTACACCTTCTTGTCCTAATTCTTGTGCAATTGCTTTCCCTATGCCTTTACTACCTCCGGTAATAATGGCAATTTTACCATTTAATTCTAAATCCATAACGAAAAACTCCTAGATTGGTATTTTGTTAACTTATAAATCATTGTATGTGAAGGGTCAATGAATTGTTTCTAATATTGACATATCTACGGTGTCACCGATACCATTCTGCCCGCATTAAGAATAAACTGTGTTTGTAGCTTTTTGGAGGAACACGTAATGCCACAGCCATTTGATGATATTGTTGTAGTAGATTTTTCGTCCGGATGGCCAGGATCTATCGCCTCGATGATCATGTCTGACTTTGGTGCAAAAGTTATTAAAATTGAACCACCAAATGGAGATCCTTACAGGGAATTTCCTCAATTTCATTTATGGAATAGAGGAAAAAAGAGTGTTGTAGTAGATTTGAATACTCTTTCTGGTAAAAATCATGCCTTAAAACTTATTGAACAGGCAGATGTACTTATCGAAAGTTTTCGCCCTGGTGAAACGGATGGTTTTGGAATTAATTATGATGATGCAAAAACTAGAAATGAACAATTAATTTATTGTTCGATAACAGCTTTTGGTCCTAAGGGTCCATATTCTCATTACAAACCATATGAAGGTATTATCGCAGCTAAGGTAGGTAGATATACAGTATTTACTGGTCAGACTCCTAGAACTGGTCCACATTTTGGGGTTGTTCAGGTTGCAAGTCATGGGACGGCAATGGCAGCTGTAAGAGGAATTATTTCTGCTCTTATTGTGAAGCTTCGTACTGGTAAAGGGCAAAGAGTTGAAACAAGTCTTATGCAAGGGATTACTCCTTTTGATGTCAATAATTGGCTAATGTGGCAAATGATGCTTAAGTTTCCTGAACGATTTCAGGATGATCCTCAATCTGACCCTAATAGACAACCTGGGGTCGGTTATCAACCCATAAGAACAAAGGATGGTGAGTGGATTCAGATGGCAAACTTAATTGCTCGTCTATTTCGTTCATCCCTTGAATCGATGGATTTAGGGTATATTCTCAAAGATTCGCGATTTGAAAAAGCTCCGTTACTCATGCCTGATGATCGTGAAGAATTACGAGATATGATTATTAAAAAGGGTCAGGAAAAAACCCTCAATGAATGGATGAATATATTTGTAAATGGAACTTCAGATGTTGCAGCTGAACCATTTATGACAACACAACAAGGAATTCATCATCCCCAGGTAACATATAATAAGCATATTGAGGACGTATATGATCCGATTGTTGGTGATATGAAGCAGCTTGGTGTTTTGGTAAAAATGAGTAAAACCCCAGGTGATATTAAAGGACCAGCACCATATTTAGGTGAGCACACAAATGAGATCATAAATAAAGATATTAGAAGAAATTCAAATGTTGAAAAACATAAATTTGAAGAATTGCCTGCTCATCCCTTATCTGGGTTTACAATTTTGGATCTTTCAACAGTAATTGCTGGTCCCTTATCCACTTCATTGAATTTCGAGTTAGGAATTCGAGTTATCAGAATAGAAACAGTTGAAGGCGATACAATGCGCAGGAATTTTGACGGATTGGGAGCTAACAGGACACAAGCAGGAGCTGAAAACATATCTATTGACCTTAAAAATCCTGAAGGGCATAAAATTTTTATGAAATTGGTATCAAAGGCGGATATATTAGTACATAACATGAGACCTGGAGCTCCAGAAAGATTGGGTATAGGTTACGAACAGGTTCGAGAAGTTAACCCGAGCATAATTTATCTTTATGCAGGTGGGTATGGAGACTCAGGTCCTCATTCTCATAGACCTGCAATGCATCCTATTGGTGGAGCTGTAATTGGCGGAGCCATAAGTCAACTTGGCAATGATTTTTTACCTGATAAAGATATATCAATGACTGTCGATGAGATTAAAGAAGTTGCTAGAAGGCTTGGTCGTGCAAATGAAACTAATCCTGATCCAAATTCCTCAATGGTTATTTCTACAGGGTCATTATTAGGTTTACTTGCCAGAGAACGTTTTGGACAATCCCAATACATTCTTTCGACAATGCTGGGAGCTAACGCATACGCAAATGCCGATGACTTTTTTACATATGAAGGAAAACCGCAACGAAGTATTCCTGATAGCAATGGATATGGAATTCATGCTCTTTATCGTTTATACGAAGCAAAGCAAGGATGGATTTTTCTTGCATGTATATTCGAGGAAGAATGGCAATTATTTTGTAAATCGATAGGGAGAGATGATCTTATTCATGATACTAGATTTGAAACTCCAGAAAAACGAAACGAACATGATAAAGATTTAGCAGAAATTCTGAAAGATATATTTGTTACACTTAATGCAAATGAATGGGAAAATAAATTAATTCCATTGGATGTTGCATGCGTAGAAGTGGAAGAGAGCGGAATGTTTAATTTTTATTCACAGGACCCTCACGTCGAAGCAAATAATTTTATTAGACCTGCAGAGACATTAAGGATCGGATCATATTGGAGATATAGCCCGGTAGTTGAAATGTCTTTAACTCCTACACGCGTAGGTTCAGGCCCTTTACGAGGAGAACATACCCGATCCATCCTTGTTGAACTTGGGTATTCCGAAGAGGAAATAAATGAACTTAAGTACAAATTGATTGTAGATTGGGAAGAACCCAGTACTTGGCAAGAAGCAGGGCATTGATAGTCTGTGAGGTGTTAACTGTGAAACATCAATACCCATAATATTGCATCAAATACCAAACAATGAAATGTGATATATGATAATCCGATGACAGCAAATTTTTTGAAAGATGTCAAATAATTTTCCACCTGTATACTTATTAGCAGTCGAACCATATTACTGAGTGCAAGAGCAACTATCCACAATGAAATTATCGTAAATATCCACCATAAAACTTGATCTGTTTTCAGGTAGGTGATTGTTAATGGCATCCAAGTAGCTGCTGAGCCCAGAAAAATTCCGCATGAATAAATTAATTTTGAAATTACAATGTTGGAAATACCTGATTCAAATAGCTTTAATTTAAATGTTATAACATAAAGAAACGATAAATATCCTATGGTGGAAATGAACATTGACATTATAAAAATGTTTGCGAATTCGTTGGTGATTCCACCCCAAAGATTGTCACTTTCTTCTGGATATAAACTAAGGCATAGTAAATAACTTCCAAGAACGCTGATTCCCAAAAGGATATTTTGAATTATAAATATTTGTTTTTGAGTTCCCATATTTAATTATTTAGAGCGTTTCGTTTTGGAGGTTGTGCGAATAATGGTAGTGGAATTGCTATAGCAGCGGCAAGCATTAATATATAAATTGAAATAACATAAGATTCTGTTTGGTCATAAACGAAACCCATAAGAACTGGAGCGATTACACCTCCGATAACAGTTCCGGTTTGTGAAAGACCTTGCAATGCACCAAAATTTTTAGTTCCAAAAAATGTACTGATGATGACCCCTCTTGCAGGCATCATGCCACCAAAAGCTGTTCCAAAAAGGAGTGCATATGGAAAAATTTGCCAGTATGAAGTGATATTTGCCAATATTAGAAATGCCAATGCTTGACAAGCCATTAATCCTGCAAGAACTATTCGGGGATTAAAACGGTCCATTGCCCAACCCCCGCCTAATCGACCGAATACACTTAATCCTGTAAATAATGCTAGAACGGAAGCAGCTTCATTTTTTGAAAATCCGATACTTTCAAAGTACGGAATTTGATGTATTGCCATACCATTAGTTCCCATTGTTTGTGCCGCCCATAATAGTGTAAGCATCCAGAAAGATCGTGTTTGAAGAGCTTCCATCACTGACAGGCTTTCTTCTTCATCACTGGTTGCTTCTAAGAGAGAACTGGATTCTGGTATATCTTCGCCGTCTGGGAGCTGACCGTATTGTTCAGGTTTTGCACGAAATAAGAGAACTAAAGGAATACAAACTATCCATGTTGCGATACCAAGAATGGTAAATGCACCTCTCCATCCCGCTTCTTCAACTAACCACACAATTATGAAAACCATTGGACCAGCAATTGCTGCTCCACTTGACATAATCCCTAATGCACGGCCGCGTTTTTTCCTAAACCATTGCACAACAGTCCATGTTCTCGGAACACCCATAGCTGCGCCAAACCCAGCTGAGATAAATAAAACTAAAAAGTAAAACATCCACATTGATTGGAGATAGCTCATGCCTATCAATCCCAAACCTGCAATAATAATTCCAGGCAACATGATCTTACGTGGCCCAATACGGTCAACAAGAAAGCCTTCTATTGGTGATAAGATGGAACCCTCTAATCGTTGCAGGGAAAATGCACCTGATATGACAGCCCTGCTCCAACCAAAGGTATTAACAATAGGAGTAAAAAAGATTTGAATACCATAAAACCATGAAAATGCAAACCAAAGTTGTATAACCATGCCACCAAACACGATATACCATCCGAAGAAAGGTTTGTTTTTCATTAGGCAATGAAATCCTTTGTTATTTTAGGTTATTTGGAGTTATTAATTTTTTAAAGCTCGAATCAACATACTACGAAGATTTTCCATGCCGGGTTCATTACTATACAATTTCTCTTCTTCAATCGTAACTGAAGAGAAACCAGCTTTTTCTAGTCTGTTGATATAGATATCAATATTATCAGCACCTGCTACGCATTTGACCCAAGATTCGGTACTGGTTTTTATTTCATCAGGTAGCTCTCCGCGTAAGAGCATATCCGATACGTGAAATCTTCCACCAGATCTGAGTATACGGAAGGCTTCGTTGACTACTGAATCCTTATCAACAGACAAACAGATCACACAGTTCGAAATCACAAGATCGACCGTTTCGGACTCAATTGGCAGATCTTCAATTTCACCTTCTCTGAATTCAACGTTATGAGCTTTTAACTGTTTAGCAGCTTTTCGTGCGACTTCTAGCATCTTTGGAGTCATATCTACTCCAATAACTTTTCCATTTGGTCCTACTGCTTCAGCCGCAAGAAAACAATCGATTCCTCCTCCGCTACCAAGATCAACAATTGTTTCTCCAGACTTGATATCTGCGAGTGCTACAGGGTTTCCACAACCCGCTGATGCACCTAGAACTTGTGGGGAAAGGTTGGAAGTATCGACTTGGTTGTAGAGAGGAAGAGAAGAAGTTATGGGAGATTTTCCGCTCTTTTCATTATGTATTGCAAGAGCACTGACAGCCTTCTCGCTATAATGTTCTTTAACTAAATCTTTAATGGTATTAGAATTTCGTTTTGCCATTATCATCTCCAATTGATTTGTGGATTCTTACTGTTTTATAGGTATTAGCGTATTTTACGAACGCTAATAGTTAAAAAATATTTAGTCAAGGATTGTGATCAATTACAGTAATATCAAGTTGTATAAATATTTGTTTTGGAGTATATATCTTTTTCATACACGGTTTATATGTTTACTTTATTATGAAGTGATAAGGAGTGGGGAATGCCGGATTTTGTTACGAATCAAGAAGTAGTTCAAGCTGCTCGGCGCAATTTAAGCAATGGAGCATGGAGTTACCTGTCAGGAGGATCAGAATCAGAAACGACTCTCAGAAGAAATAGACTTGCTTTTGATCGTTTAGCATTTCGTCCACGCGTTTTAGTTGATGTCTCGGAGATAGATGCTACTAGTACATTTCTTGGTCGTAAAATGAGAATTCCGGTTATATTAGCACCTATTGGTTCTCAGCAGGTATTTACACCTGAGGGGGGTGCTGCGGCTACGAAAGCAGCAGATGAATTTGGAATAATAGATGTAGTAAGTTCGGTTACTGAACCAAGCTTGGAAGAGATTGCTTCTGCTGCAGATAACCCTAAAGTATTTCAACTCTATCTTTCTGGTGATTGGGCTTGGACAGAGGAAATGATTGATAGAATTAAACATGCTGGTTATGAAGCCTTGTGTATAACAGTAGATACTGCACTTCCAAGTCGAAGAGATAGAACTATGCTTGCTCGGTGGACTCCTAGAGCAAACTTTCTTTCCTCTAACTCCCAAGCTCCCCATAAGGTATCTCCAACAGCCCACAATGGCGCGAAAGTAACATGGGATACTGTAGATCGCATTAAGGAACGAGCTGATCTACCCTTTATGCTTAAAGGTATAGCTACTGCCAGTGATGCAATTTTAGCAGTTGAACATGGGGTCGATGTTATTTGGGTTTCTAATCATGGTGGTCGACAACTTGATCACGGATTAGGCACTATGGATATTTTAGAAGAAATTGTGAATGCAATTAACGGAAAGGCAGAAATTGTTCTCGATGGGGGTATTCAGCGTGGAAGTGATGTGCTTAAAGCTATCGCTCTTGGTGCAAATGTTACTGCAATTGGGAAACTTCAATCTTGGGGACTAGCGGCAGCAGGATCCGAAGGTCTGGTGCGAACCTTAGAAATCCTGGAAGATGAACTTATAGTTTCAATGGGATTATTAGGAGTGAGCTCACTATCAGAAGTTTCTGCGAATTTTATTACGAAGACTGACGCAGTGACTCAGGCACATGAAATGAGCTCATGGGTTAACATGCCTGAAAGTAGAATTCTTTAATAAATACTTAAGAGAATGTTTAATCGGTTTTATTTTTGCCACCGTACCTACGGCGGTGTTCTCGGAGTGTTCAATTGTCCATTACTATAGGGATTCCGTTTGATTCAGCTATGGATTCTGCTTCGTTGTTGATAACTTTATCTTGTAGCCAAACGAATTTGACACCTATTTCAACAGCATCGTTAACGATATCTGGCGTATATTCAGGACGTCTGAATACATCTACCATATCTACTTTAATAGGAATTGATTTTAAATCAGGATAACAGGTTTCCCCCAGAACAGAAGTAAGATTGGGATTTACCGGTATTATTCTATAACCTACTTCTTGAAGATACTTTGAAACATAGTGGCTTGGTCTTTCTGGATCAGGAGAAAGACCAACTACTGCGATTACCTTGCTTTCAAGTAGTTGCATTTCAACTTTTGCATCATCATCCATAGAATTACCCCCTACTTTTTCATTTTTAAGTTGGTTATACAGATGAAATCAAAAATAACTTTTTGGAATGATACCTTATCTTTAACGATTTGGCATTTCTCTATACCTAAATTATGGTATGCAAGAAAATATTTAAGTAATTTCATTATCATAGCCAATGAGTCTACTCATAGGTGATATTGAAGTATATAATGTTATTTGAATTTGTATCATGTATTGAGGTTATATGACTATTACAAGGGTTCACCATGTGGGATTGGTAAATGGAGATCTAGAACATTCTCGACATATTCTTGTCAATGGTTTTGGGCTTTCTGTTGATGAACACCGGACTCCGTATCCTGCTGGAAAATTAGGATACGACAACACAACAATTTTAGAGTTTCCAATAGGGGATATGTACTACGAAGTAGCCAAACCCAATGATTCTGTAAGTGATTCCGCACAATTCTTGGATTCCACCAAACAGAAAGGTGGTATTTATTATCTATCATTAGCAAGTAACGATATTGCTAATGATATTCACGCAATACTTCGTCGTGGAGGAAAGTTGAGTGGTGAATGGGACGGGATTGGCCCAGTATTCCTTGATCCGAATACCTGTTTGGGATTGAAGATACAGATTGCTCCTGAAGATAATTATTTTGTACATCCATACTATAAAGGAAATGGTATATGTACTGGTATGGCACATATTGGTATTGCGGCAAGAGATCCGAATGAATCTAAAAGTTTTTGGGGTGATATTCTTGGATTACGAGAAGATAAGACAATGAGAAGTGATTCAAAGGATTGGGATGAAAGAATTGAAGAAGATGGACGTGTTACTAGTGAGTCACGCGAAGCTGCTGATGATCCTGTTTATGTTCTGGAATACCCATTAGGAAGTACAGTAATAGAAATAAGTCACCCTACTACAAATGATAGTGGAACCGCTCGATTAGTAGCTTCAAGAGCTCCATTGGGATCAGTATTTCATCATACTGCCCCATTCACGAGAAATGTTCATCGTTTTGTTGATCAGGCTATAAATGCTGGAATGGAGCAGATTGGTACAATTCCACCAGAAGGTAGTTCGGAAACGATTGTTGGTTGGTTTCATCCCAGAGCTTGCCTTGGAATGCTTCTTGAGCCTTGGAATCGCCCACCTGGCAAGGAACATTATATTAATAAAAGTTAGCTTTTGATCAGTTGCGTATGTTTATTGAGATCTTCTTTCCCCATATTGTTTGAGGCGTTATAGTTCATCAGCACTTAAACCACCGTTTTTAGACAAAATCATCAAAATGGTTGTTATCTTTTCTAGTTCTTTTGGTTTTTTAAGTACTGATAATTTTACCAAAATGCCAGTATCTACTGGAGTAAATCCATTTGCTTCCTTGGCATTAATGTTTGCTCCAGATTTAATTAAAAGCGATACCATTTCTTCTAATTGGAAAAATACAGCCCAATGTAATGGAGTAGCCTGTTCTTTATTTTTAGCTTTAATGTTTATGTTTGCACCATTTTCGAGCAAAATCTTTATGATTTCTGCATTATTTTTTAAAACTGCAATATGCATGGGCTGAGCCCCTTCCCATGGCTGTCCTTGAGGAACCGCATAATCATTTATGTTTGTTCCTGCAGCAATATGCTGTTTTATGATGTTCAAATTTTTCTTGTCGATTGCAGTCAGTAGATCAAGAGAAGGAGTAGATACTGTTCTATATGTATCAGTAATTGAGATTGTTTCGGATTTTTCATCGCATGCAATTAATAACAAAACTAACAATACTAGGATGCTTAGTGGTTTCATCATATTAATTTCTCACAAATTT
>CAJWQJ010000004.1 GCA_913045315.1 uncultured Chloroflexota bacterium
CTTCAACATCCTCTTTAAGATCATGTCCAGAGGAAAAAGCCACATCACCAGCACCTGTTAAAATGGCAACATAAAGATCATCATCTTCATTAAATCGTTCCCATTCCTCAGCCATACGATCACTTAATTCATTACTCATGGCATTTCGTCGCTCCTCACGATTAATTGTCATGATATAAGTTTTACCGCGCTTCTCAGTTAATAAAACATCTTTTCCAGTTATCATAATACCAATCTCCTACTACTAGAACTACTTGAGATCAGGAGAATATATTACTATCATTGCTATGTCAAAAAATCATAACTATCTGTGATAATTTTTTAAGTTTGAATCTTAATCAATTAACAATATAATTCCTCTACAATGCAAAAAAAATCAAATAAGCTTAATCAATCTTCTTTCTATTACGGTTGGGTAATAATAGGAGTTATATTTATCTCTTCAACTGCTACTGGCGGTATAGGGTCGTGTGTCCAAAGTGTCTTTTTTGAACCCATGCGCCTTTCACTAGGGTTAAATTCATTAACCATGTCTGCTGTAGCTAGTTTTCGTACTTTCACTATGGCAATAATAGCACCTCTGGCAGGACCATTAGCAGATCGGAATGGTGGGGCAAGATTTTCAATGTCGTTAGGGTCTCTAATAGGGGGACTTTCACTTATAGCAATGTTTAAGGCTGAAAATCCTTGGCAAATGTTTATGGCTTTAGGTTTTTTCTTTGGATTGGCACAAGCATTCTTAGGTGGACAAGTTATAACTCCAGTTATTGTAGCAAAATGGTTTGTTGAAAAGAGGGGACGAGCCATGGCTATAGCAGCAATGGGGATTTCTATGGGATGCCTTGTTATGACACCTATAAGTCAATGGTTGGTTGATTCATATGGTTGGCGACAAGCATGGGTTATCTTAGGAATATTTATGATCAGTACATTAACACCTTTGACCGCATTATTTATCCGACGCCAACCTGAAGATTTGGGGCTACTACCAGACGGAAAAATAACAACAAATTATAATGAGTCAACACCTTCAGCTGCTATGGAAATTTCATATCAACTTCGAGAGATTATTAAAATTCCAGCTCCATGGATTCTTGCAGGTGTTCAAATGTTGGTTTCACTTTCAGCAACATCAGTATTATTACATCAAATTCCATATCTTCTCAGTAAGGGATTTCAAACAGAAATTACTGCTCTTTACGTTACCGTATTTGCTGGTTTCAGCATGGTGGGGAAACCTTTCTATGGGTACTTTGCAGAGCGTATATCACCAAAATATCTTGCTATTTCAGCATTTGCAGGTGCTTCAACAGGCCTTGCCATTTTATTGGGAACTTCCAAATTGCAAGGAATATTAATAGCAGGAGCCATATATGGACTTAATTTTGGCAGTTTTGTTGTACTCATGAATATTTTATGGGCTGATTATTTCGGAAGAAAATATCTGGGAGCAATCCGTGGTTTTTTTGCTCCTGTAGGAATCATAGCAGGTGTAGTAGGACCACTAGTAGGTGGTGGTTTAGCAGACAAATATGGATCATATGATCAGGCATTTATATTCTATGCAGCATGTTGGCTTGTTGCAATTTTTCTGATGTTGTTTTCACAATCACCAAGAAGGAATCTATCATGAGATACATATTTTTTTACTCTCTATTAATAACTTCTCTGATTTTTTCACATGGATGTTCAAGATTATATAATGCTTATGAAAACGAAGAAGTTATTCAGCCTACCCTTCATGAAGAACTTTTCGTTTTTACTGTCACAGAAATACTAGATAGTGAATCAATTAAAGTTCATACTACTGGAAAGGATTTTCAGCTAGTTTTATCAGGAATTGAAATTCCAACTCCTGAATGCATCAAAAAAGAAAAAATTGAACGAATTGAATCGCTAATATTAGGAAAAAAAGTTGCTCTTGAATCAGTAGCAAATACAGATACTGGTTCAGGAATTATTTCACGCTACCTCTGGCTTCCTGATGGAACCATGCTTAATGAACAACTTTTACAAGAAGGTTTTGTAAGAATAGACCCCGAGATGGTAGAAATGAAATATAAAGAGCGTCTTTCTCTAGCAGAAAATTCGGCAATAGAAAATAATTTAGGCGTTTGGGGAATTTGCAAATGAATTAATAAGTACCTATGCCTTGTAGTCCTTTGATATATTTTATTTCTCCCAAGTGCCACCAACCGTGACCAAGTGAAAAACTCCTTAAGCTAGCACCAACTGTTCTTCTTGGATTATCAGGATCTACTGGTCTATCTAATTCATCATCAGTTAATCCAGAAACATATTCAGTTAATTCATCCCAAACCTGTTTGCCATATTCATAAGTATCCTCGGAAGAAAGATGTTTTGTTACATTTTTAGTATCATCGCTTAATAAAGCACCTGCTGCTGCGTTATCTAAATTCACTCTTTCTTTCCAATTATCGCGCTCAAAAATATTTTGAGTACCCGTCATTCGATGAATTTGACCATCAATAACCCTCATGCAATGCCAATAAATCGCACCGATAGCATTTGCTTCTTCACTAGGATTCCATGCTAACTGTTCTTTGGTAAGTCCTTCCATATCTGTTTCATATGCTCTTCTGAGTTCTCTGAAAGCACTTTGAACAAATTCTGCACCATTCATTTCATCCACCTCCAATTATTTTCCAAATTTTAATGCGTCCCAGGAGGGATTCGAACCCCCGACCCGCTGCTTAGAAGGCAGCTGCTCTGTCCCCTGAGCTACTGGGACCAAGAATAGATTATACAAATTCTATTATACACCCGCTAGCCTGCAGCAATTCTTTTTGATTTATATGAATAGAGAGCAAAATACGTAGTCACAATGAAAAGAATAAAACCGACTACTGCGAAGAGCACAATATATCTAGGGATATTTGAAACTATTTCAACAGATATTGATACGCCGTTAATATCTATTTGAACCCAGCCTGATTCAGTAGGAATATATTCAAAACTTATATTTTTTTTCGATCCAGCAGCAACCCAAATTCGCTCCTGATCTACAACTAACCCATTTACTTTTAAAACAATCGAATCTGTTCCAAGAAAAGATCCCGTATTATATATAGCAGCACTTACCATAAGAGGTTTATTAACTTCTCCAGATAAAGGGGAAATTTTCAAATCTGAAATATTCATGTCGATCTCGGAAGCATTTGCCATTACAATGACTGTTTCATGGTCCATAAATTGAACAGTTAATTCGCCGCTTTCAGAAATCACTATCTCATCAACTATTGGAATTGATGAAAATGATGTTATTGGAACTGATTGTAATACATATGGAGTATTTCCAACCATTAAGGTTCCCTGAAAAATACCCGTTCCACCATCATTATTGAGTCGATATTTAACTTTAATAAAACTTCCTGGATCTGCTTCCTTTGGAAGCTCCAAATTTTCAATTGAAAATAATGGAGGAATAACTAAATCTTCTACTTCATGAGTTATAGTTTGATCATCAATTGATATTAAATATTCACCGGGAATTTTGCTAAGAAATTCTTCGCGAATTTCATACTTTTCTCCTGGTCCAATAATTGCATTAATTATTTTAATTGCTTGCCCATTAATTTCTATCATCTTCGATGCTAATCCAGAAATTTCACCAGTATTAACAATATTAAATACGATATCGGCGGTTTTATTTTGTTGATTTGCAACATCCTCTAATCGCAAGTCATCAATAATAAATAATGTGTCTGATAAGGGGTTTGCAACTGCAAATTCAACCATATTTTCGTAAACACTGATAATATGAGTTCCTTCGTTAATATTTAAATTTGTAGAAAATTCATAGGATTGATTAGGTTGTAATTCAATTGGAATATATTTGAATGGAATTGAATTTAAATAAATAGGAAGTATCCCTTTATATGTATTTTCTTCTGGGTTTTTCATAACAATTCGAAGAACAGCAGTCTCATCTGTTCCAATTACAGTAGAATCAAGCGTAAGAGATAGAATATTTGGATTCTCATTAATACCTTCATTAACATGAATAAGCCAAAGACTATCAAATATCGCCGGCACAGAAGAAGATACTCGTACGACATCATCGTTAACCTGCTGAAAAGTAACCGGAAATAATTCAACAATATTATTCAAAGGGTGTTTTGCAGCAAAACGAAAGTTACCATACCCCCCTAAGGAAGACATCCAATTCTGATCAATATTTACTCCTATCTCAACTTCTCTATTTAACGAATAGTCAATTCCATCAACATCAATATCTATACCAATTACAGAAGATCGAAAAGAAATATTATTGTTTTGTAGAGATTGAGAAAGTAATTCACTAAACAAAGGGTCCATGGAAACTTTTGGATTCATTGCAACTTTAAAAGATTCCATCACCGTTAATGTTGGAATATTAACATCAACATAGAGTAAATCTGGCATGTTTTCAGCAGTTGAAAGCGGAATCATAGCATGAGTGATTAACAATGAAGAATTGTCAAAAACATGATTATTATCATTACCTAATAAATCAATATTTTCTTTTGCCAAAATCCAAATTTCTGGAACTTGTCTTTCTCTTGTTAAACGTAATCTAATCTCACTATCTTGATAATGAATTCCTCTTTTAGGTTCAGTAAAAGAAAATAATTTTTGTCCAGGAAGAATGTTTATTGGAAAATTAATTAATAAATTATCATTTGCATAAAGTATTTCCAAAAAGTTGTTATTAATTTCAATGGAATTCCCATTAAAATCAAATGCTTTTGCAGTTGCTTCAACAAAATCATCTTGAATCGTAACGTTATCATTTATTATTGGTGGTAATACCCCAAATACACTTGTGAAACCTGAACCTAAAGATACACTATGGAAACCTTCATCCCTAGTAGTCACATCAATAAGAAATCCCCTTCTTTTTCCAATCGGTAATTCCCCCGATATAACTTCAATTTGCTTTCCATTTAAAAAAACAGGGTATGAATATTTTTGGGTAAAGACACTATTATTACTTACAAACCCACTCAAAAAAATCGATTCGCCCTGAGCAATAAAATTTGATGTTAGCTTCAAATCATTTAATTTAACACCGTCACTCGGGACTATGATTGATTCAATCATTTCTCCTGAACGAATAACATGTTCACCTTCATGTAGTTTACCCGGGAAAAGCATATGTGTTCTCAAAGCTCTTCCAACAAGTTCCCCTGTGATTTTCCCTATGGTAATTTCATCAACAATAACATTCATATCATATGTCCCTGATTTATTGCCAATATTTTCAACAATAATCAGAAGCGTAGGATCTTCACCCGGAACATTCGAAACTTCATATTCAATATTCTTTACAGAAATATTAGCAGAATCACCAATTATGACTTCTTGTGCAGATATGGAGAAAACAGTAAACAAAGAAATACAAAAAACTGATACAAAGAACAACGATATTTTAAATCTTATAGGAAAAACCAAAACCTTAAACTACTCCATTGATAGTATTATTCAAATAATTTTAATCAAAATATTTTCAATATTAAAATACTATGAACGACGTCTAGTAGCCAAAACAGCAACTCCACCAATAGCAGCAATGGCCACAATCGCAATAATAACAATTACCATCATGTTGGAACCACCATCTTCTATCTGTTCGGGAACTATCGTTGCTTCAGGTGCAGTTGTAGGTTCAGGCACCGTTGTAGGCTCAGGAGCTGCAGGAACAGCAGTTGCTTCAGGAACCGTAGGAGCAGTAGTAGGCTCAGGAGCTGCAGGAACAGCTGTAGGTTTAACTTCTTCTGGCTTAGAAGGAACAGAAACAATAGGTGTAGCCTTAGAAGGGGCCTTTGTCGCAGAAGGCAATGGAACAGAAGTCCCACCAACATTCAATGCTTTAATTTGGCGTCCTACCCGAACCTCATACAATCCTTCAGGTTTAGAAATAGAACCGAAGTTTATTACTTTACTTTCACCAGCTCCAACTGAGGCCAACACAGTACCATTAGCTTGTTTATTAACCCATATAGTTCCAGTATACGAAGCATTGATTCCAGAGGTATTGGTCACACGAGCCGAAACACTTACTTCCTGATTTGACCCAGGACTATCGGGATTTAATTTAAGATCAGAAACAATAAACTTAGGTGAAGGAACTGAAGTGCCTCCCCCTATAGCAAAACTAGAGAAACCTGGAACTGTTGCCGTGTAGTATACATTGCCATCATTTTCCTTAATTCGTTTTGTAGGAAATGCTACCCAATCGCCAGTATCGTCATTCAATCGATAGAGAAATACCGACCATTTTACATATGAACCAGAAGAAAACCAGTCATCAGGAATGTAGAAGGTAATGTGTCCATTTTCAATGTCACTGGCATTTGCACCATCAACACCTATACTGAAGTATTTATATGCACTTTGATCATCTGGAAGAGAATTCGATCCAGAGGGTGCACGACTCAAAATTTCCAAGTTTATTTTTACGTTGGAAAGAGATGATTTAAACTTTCCTAGTACTGAATCGATAGGAGCTGGACTTCCAACAACTTTTGTCCAATCAGTGCTACTAGTTTTACTTGCTTTGTACTGAGAAAGATTTCCAACAGTACCTAATGATTCAGGACCTGGAATAGAAGGATCAACAGTGGGAGGTTCTTCAGCAACTAATTGTTCAACAGGATAAGCAACCAAACGTTCTAAAAGAACTGTACTCATTCCATCAGCAAATAAAGCAGCAGGCACTACCTCTTGCAGACGATCAGCTAATGAAGCTACAGGCATAGTTTCAGCTATCGAAATTCTCGAACTGACTGTCACTGATTCCATAACACTAGAAGCTACCTTTATATCCATTGATTCGAGAACATTAGATGCTTTTGAAATTCCTCCAGAAACAGCAATGGTTCCATCGATCAAAGCACCAGCCAATTTAGCACCATCATCATCTGCAGCCAAAACCGCAAGAACACCAGCAGCTCGCTCAACACCAGCAGTTGTTGATGCCATATTACCAATTACACCACCACCACCTTTAGCACCTTCTGCTGAACCAGCGATCACACGAAAGATCTCAGCAACCTTCTGTTGACCATCTGAATCTTCAGCCAATAGATCAAAAACTTTTGCTATGTTTGTCTGTGCACTACTTGTGCCCAAAGCATCCTGAAGCATAGATCCTACTCGTGCCTGACCTTCCAAGCTTTTAGTCATCAAAGTTAATGCGTTAGCAATACCTTCAGTAGAATCAGCATCTTCAGCCATTGATACAATCAAACGACCAGCTTGCTCAGTACCAGAAGTATCGATAGCAAGATTTACTAAAATATCTGCTACAACTTCCTGATTGTCAGTAGTTTTAATCAAAGCTCCAAGAATATCAGCTCCTTTTGATTCACCACTATCTACCAAAACATCCTTAAGAATATCGGTAACAATATCTGCAGGAAGACCTTCAAGATCTGTAGCTGCTTCAGATGCTGTTTTCTCTTTTAAATCATCACTGGTTGGGACAGTGCCAATAGCACCACCACCACCACCACCACCCGATGCAGGAGTTGCAGTTGCACCTGGAGTAGGAGTTGCAGTAGGTAAAGCAGTACTGCGAGTTAAATTAACAACTGCAACAGTACCTGATGCAAATGTTGTAGTAGCAGCAATTGAACCACCAATCAGAATTTGTACTGTATCCCCGTTCCGACCACCATCAACTGCTCTTGTATTTGGATCATCAGAAGCAACACGCAAATGTTGAAGTCCTGTATCAGTACATGCATAAGAACCATATTTACCGTTTTTAGTACCGCACGTACCTATACTGCCGGTAATTACAGAACCACCTACGATAGTTCGAGCACTTACAATAGCTCCGTCAACAACAGGGCTACCAACAACAGTGACCGATCCTTCAAGGAACATGGGAGGGTTAGGGATTTGACTCTGAGCAGAAACACGTTGATCCGAAGTAATTAGCCACATCAAAGGAATAAGTGCAGTTAGTAACAACACCAAATAAAAACTTTTTCGTGTTATCGGAGCCATCAATCACCCCGCGTGATTTAATAAATTATTTTAAAATCATTATCTCGAAACTCGACAGTAGAGAAAATGTTTGGGGGAGGCGTAATAACACACTCCCCCAAAACATTATTTATATCAACTATTAACCTTTAAGGAACAATCTGACCATCATCCAGGGCAAACATCCAGTAACCACGTCCAAGCAACATATCAGTATCTGCAAGAAGTCGCTTGTATGCACCGAGAACAACCTCAGTGTTGCCACATCCTGATGGACATATTGGGAATTTAATGTAGTTCTGGTATTCAAGCACAGAAGCCCATATTCGTTGTGGAGCTTCAAGTGCTCCTAAGTACACTTTTACGTCCATCTTGTCTTCAGCATGGAAACCAATAAGGTTCCAGGCACCACCAGTACCTTCAACAGTATATGATGGAGGTATTGATTGACCAGTTAATAAGAATGTGCCTTCATACTGGAACTTAATCGGTGAAGGGCTCGGTGGCAATCCAGAAGCCAACGGAGCAGAAGATCCGAAAGCATCTGAGCGCATCTGGAACAGATAACCCTTACCCGTTCTGAAAACGCTCAAGCTATCTGTATCAGCAGTACTTGCAGTCCAGATACTCCAGCGATTTGCAGCTGATGCAGCGACATTTGTTGCATCATAGTACAAGATTGAACTGATGGCCTGATTACTATCCGCACCAAGAACATTAGCAACCATAGTACTAATTGGAGCCTCTAGAGTCGTTGTATTTGCAGCCGATGGAATAATCGGCAAACTGAGCATATTCTGACCAGGCATCAGGTTATGAACGAAACCACCTAATCCCGCAGTAATAGTCACAGTACAGTTATCGGTAGACTGATTACCAGCTCTGTCAGTTACCTGAACAGGAATAGTCATGGTGCCAGGGAACACACCAGCCGGTGGAACCATCGGCAAGAGATACGTAGCTGTAGCACCCCACTGATTCTTTACAGCAGAAGGAACTGAACTTGTGAAATTCATATTATATGTTTGTGAACCAACCGACTGTCCTTTAACACTAGCGATACCATTGGTGTCAGTTGCATTCAGTTGACATACTGCCATGTCATCGAAGCCAGCACGAGCAGAGTTGTAACCTGTTGGGTAGGAAGTATTGACCATTGTTATTGATGGTGCAACAACGTCTAAGTTAAGAGTCATCTTATCATCTGATTTTGCAGCAGTACAATCAGTAGCTGGAGTTGTGTTACACAAACCAGCCTGGTCCATAAGAACAACTGCAATAGAGTTCACTCCACTATTAGCAGTAGACAACGTACCATTTGCAGTATACGCACACACTACTGGAGAACCAAAGCTTGTTATCTTCTTAATGGATTTACCATTGAGGTAAACATTAAGTTGCTTTGGAACTTCCTCAGTACAGGTACCTGAAATTTCAACAGAAGGAATCTTTGTCGTGTTGTTTGCAATTGCAGTCTTATCATTACCAACAACAGTTTTGGCTATAACGGTATCAACTACAGGAGCCGTTATATCCTTAATAAGCGTAAGTTGTACTGATTGAGTTGTAGCATCATATGCTGTTCGAGCAGCAGTAATATTAATCGTGTTCGTGCCATCAGCAACATTAGACAAAGGAATCTCCCAGCTAAGATCAGCTGCAACCGTTCCAGGTGCCAAAGTCTTTGAACCTGAACCTACAACCTTAACATCATCAACAATCCAACCAGTTCCATTGTTACCAAACGGGTCTTGTGAGTCAAAAGCGAAAACAATCTTACCAGTTTTACCTTTAAGTGAAGTAGGAAGTGTACTGGATAGTTCAACTAATGCAGGGCTTCCACTTGACTGATATGCAGTAGGAAGCATCCAGAATTTAGAAGTCATTGCACCAGGAGGACTCATGCCAACATCTTTAAACGAACCAACTGCGGCCTGGTTAGGATTAAATCCAGGGAAGAATATTGAGTAAGGATCAATTATCTGACCTAATACAGTTGTATTGTTATTTCCATCTTCAACAAATTTAACAGCTTTCCTGTCAAACTCCATAGCAGCCTCAGTATCATACCAAGTCTTAAAGGTGAGAACAGTTTCATCACCTACAGTAAATGATGGTGATTTAAATGAGCCTTGGCTTGGCTGTTGAGCAAAGTCAGGCATATTACAACTAGGTTTACAGAAGTTTGGACTAGAAGCATCATCCTGTCCAAAGTATGCTACAGGGTTGCTGGAAGATACAAATCCAACACCTGAAATAGCTGACGTTATATGCCAGTAGTTTGACTGAGTAGCAGCTGACTGATTCGGAGTATATTGAGCCTTGTCATTAGTAGCTGAAAATCCAGAAGCTGCAGTCCCATCTGGCAAACCAACAAGTATTGAACCAGATAAGTCAGCTGTAACCGCCACAGAAGAAACAGTTGGATCAGTAACAAGACCCTTAATGGTTACACTACCGGAAGTTACACCAACAGTTGGATTCGCAACAGCACTGACATCAACACTGTTCACTTCAGTAAGTTTCAATCCAAGTGTCGAAGCTTTCACCAAATTAAACGAAGCAGTTTCCGCACTTGGGTCCGTTGTATTAGTAACGGTTGCATCCAGTGATGCGGTATATGCACCGATGGTTGTTGCTTCAGACGCTGGTGTGCCAGGGATAATAGCATTAAACGCTTCACCAGTATCTTTGTCCACAGCCATTACATGTCCACTTGCTTTGGTTGTCATACCTATCAAGTTATACGGAGGTTTTCCTGGTTGACCCATATCAAAGTTCTGAATCTGACCATTAGCAGGACTTACTCGGAACCATTCAAATCCTCGGCCGACAACAAGTAAATCACCACCGTTTGGATTCTTCGCTGCAGGTATGAAAGTTAATGCTTCCATGCCCATAGGAGATGGACCCATAGGGTTATACATACCATTGGATCCTTGAATGTTACCACTAAAATCAACCAACCAGAATTTAGACTCGTTTTGTGCACCTAAATATATGCCAGTCGTCGAAGCGTCCATGCCTCCGATAGCAGGCATGTTGAAACCATATTCCTTGACTTGAGACCAGGAAGACATGGAAACCATGGAAGCTCCACCACCTGAATTTATTTGAGCCTTCCAAAGTTTACGTTTTGGATTGTCATTCGTAATAGCATAAACAAAGTTATCACTGCCTACTGTAGCATAAGTTATAGCTTCTACCTGAGTACTGTTAACAGGAGTCTTAAAGGTACCCATGGAGGTACCAGCACTACCACCTGTTGTCTTCACATAGTGAATATCATTTGGAGAAATTAAGACGAACGCATTAGCGTTACTACCATGAGCAGTAATAGAACGTGCAGTGTTCGACACAACAGCACCAGCACCAGGGATACCGGAAGATGTGTATATACCATCCATAGTAGCTACTATTGATGTAGCAGCATTCTTGTTATTGACATCATTTTTATCTCGCATAATAGCGTAGCCCTTGATTTCAGGCATACCCTGACCGCCTACCTTTTGCATAGGTGTATTACCCATGTGTTGCTTGGTATTGGGGTCAAACTGACCAAGAGATGTATTTTGTGTACCAAAGAATGGGAAAGGATTATCCCATAGGTTCTTTTCTAGACCTAGGAAACCACCACCAGTTGGACCTGCAGGAAATTGCATGGCAGCCTCAGATATAATGTTACCTGATCCGCCGTCAATCTTTAGTGTATGAACCTTAATCATTCCATTGAAGTTTGGATTATATTCGGCAACATAAGCTTTATTATTTATCCAGTCATATGTTGCAGCCTTGAGTTGTGCACCAGGTTGAGCTCCAGTTATCTGTGCTTTCTTTGAAGCACCACTATCGGAACAGTCAACAGGCCATGACGAATGGTTGCAAATTCGGACGAAGTGCTGTCCCCCATGTTCACCAAAAGTCCAGATAACATCATTATTAGTATCATATGCAATTGAATGAACGTTTGATCCACCAGCGGCAAAGTCAGCATACTTATTACACTCTGATCCTTGACCGGAACCAGTTATACCCATTTCTACAATTACATCGGTATTATTGCCAGGACCGTTCAAAAGCACCCAAAGACTATCACCGTACTCATCGTACGCTGCTATATCAAGAGGTTCATTTGCAAATGTACCAAACGCACCAGGAATAGGAACGCCGGTAATGTCACACTTCTTAGTAAAGTCCTGAGTTCCACCACCGCCTCCACCAGCACCTGGGAGGTTAAACGCCTTAGTTGCATTGTTGAATGGGCCAGGAAGTGGATCAGGAACAGGGAACAAATTAATCGGAGGAGTATAGTTGATAGTATAGGTAATCTTAGCAACGTTGCTTAGTCCCTTATAACCATAACCATAGCCGTAAGATATATATACTTTTGAAATATCGGTGGCTGCGGCAGTAGCCGTTAGGGTTCCTAACGGAGTTGAACCATTTTTGGGAAGGCTAGATGTAAGGGTCTGTGTTCCGGATATCGCGGGAGTGATACCGATTGCAGGAACAGCTTGAGGTCCTGCCACGCTGTAGCTCAAAGCACTAACAGCTACTTGCTCACCGTTGGTAAGAGCAAGTTCAGCAGTCGTTTTAACTGTAGCTCCTAAATTATAGTCAGCAGCATGGCTGTCGGCTCGAGCATGGCTCAGAGTAACACCAAATGCAACCTTTGGAAGGAACAGAAGGGTCAAGATAGTAGCCGCAGCTGCTAATGCAAGACCTATCCGAAAAAATTCCGAATAATGCTTTCGTATGGAACTCGTTATTTCCCTCATTGTATATAAGTCTCCCGTATTACCTATTGTTTCCTACATCAACCATCAGATTCTCTAATGGATACATTTACTTATCAACTAACTTCGAACTTGGTCATGTTGGACACATAGATTGCACAATATGCCCAAGTTATATTCGAAGACTAGAATAGTCTATCGGATCAAATACAAAAGTCAAGTCTTATTTTGATTAATTATTTGGTATATTTATGTGGAATCAGGAATCATTCAATGTAAGTATATTAAATTGTTTCAAAATTCATTGATTTTTTATTCTGAATCATCCGAATCAGCTTCAGAATCGTTATCATCAGATATCCGTTGTGGCTCTGGTGACGATGGAGCTATCTCCTCCAAATCAGATGAGCCTTGCCCAGTAGATACTCTTGGCTTGTTAACCGTAGCAACAATAGAAGCAGGATCCGAAGTAACTTTAATTCCCTCAGCGGTAGTAAGATCACTCACACGTATCGAGTCTTCAAAGGTTTCAAGGACAGAAATATCTACATAAACAAAATCAGGAACATCCATAGGTTTCGCTTCAAGGAATACTGTTAAGGTGTTTTGAACAAGCAGGCCACCAGCATTTCTAACAGCTAATGATTCCCCATGAAGCCTCACAGGAACCTCAACTCTAACAACAGATGATGCATCGACGCGAAATAAGTCAACATGCAATATCTCACCACTTACTGGATGAAAATTTATGTCGCGAACAAAAACTGTGTGTTGATCACCATTTTGAATTGATATCTGTAAAGGTCGACTTCGACCAGCTTGAGCAAGAACTTTCTGAAGTTCTCTGGTATCAGCTTGAATCGCAGCAGAAGTCATTCCTGAACCATACAAATTCATTGGCGTTACTCCTGTTCTTCGTAACGCTTTTACTTTCTTACCAATTACTGTTCGTTCTTCAATTTCAAGATGAATCGATTCGGTAGCCATGGAACTCCTTTAATTTTTAAAGTCAAATTATTAATATTATCGTATAGTAACCCTTTAAACAATAATACCGAAGAGTATATGATAGCCTATAGACCTTACACAACGCTACTTTAATATTGAAAAAACAGCCTCGAAGAGAGTAACTGGTTGTGGATACACTATAAATAGCTTGCACCAAATGACTGCCACGGTTATAGTCATTCGGATATTTCAGAATAACTTTTCTGTTATATGCTGTAGCTGTAGTATAATATAATTGAAATCGATTCACGGAGGCGAAGGATAATGACTGCCGATAATAAAAGCGAAACGCTTCTACTTACACCAGAACAAGTAGAAAGATATAGCCGACACATAATAATGCCACAGGTCGGAAGCACAGGCCAACGCAAACTTATTAATTCAAAGGTATTAATTGTTGGTGCCGGAGGATTAGGCTCACCTTCTGCAGTTTATCTTGCCCTTGCTGGAGTAGGAACCGTAGGGATTGTCGATTTTGACGTTGTTGATCTCTCAAATCTTCAACGACAAATCCTTCACCACAATGATGATGTTGGTAAAAGAAAAGTAATCTCAGCTCAAGAAGCCATCAAAGCATACAATCCTGACATTAATATCCAAGTACATGAAGAAATGATAACTTCGGAGAATGCTTTTGATCTCATTAGCCAGTATGATATCGTGATCAATGGAGCAGATAACTTTCCCGCTCGATATCTGGTCAACGACGCTTGCTATTTATTAAAAAAACCTCTTGTCGATGGCAGCATACTGATATTCGATGGACAGGCTACAGTTTATATCCCGGGTTCTGGATGTTATCGATGCCTCTTCCCAACCCCACCACCACCTGGAGCAGTACCGAATTGTGCTGAAGCGGGAGTCCTTGGTGCATTAACAGGACTTGTAGGAAGCATTCAGGCTGTAGAAACTCTAAAACTTATACTAGAAATTGGAGACTCCTTAGTATCACGATTGCTATTGATTGATGGGCTAGCAATGGATTTCCGAACGGTAAAGCTTCGAAGAAATCCTTCCTGTCCTTTATGTGGTGATACACCTACAGTAACAGAACTAATTGATTACGAAATTTTTTGCGGACTTCCTTCAAGGAATGGTGACCATTAATGTCAAACAGCCAAAAAATTTCAGGAAGCACAACCTATCAGAATATACTTGATACCATAGGTAATACTCCACTAGTTTTCCTCCCAACAATAAGTTCTGAAACTGGCGTAAATATTTACGCTAAACTTGAAGGAAATAATCCCACTGGAAGTGTAAAAGATAGAATTGCCAAATATATGATGCAAAAAGCAGAAAGTGAAGGATTTCTGGAAGGAAACAAAACAGTACTCGAACCAACTAGCGGAAACACTGGAATTTCACTTGGACTTGTATGTAAACTTTTGGGCTACAATTTGACTGTTGTAATGCCTGACAATGTAAGCGAAGAAAGGGTCCAACTACTTAGAGCATATGGTGCAGAAATAATTTTTAGCGATGGAGAAGGTGGAACCAACCACGCTATTAACGTCGCCAAGGAAATTTATGCCAATAACCCTGACAAATATTTCATGCCCTACCAATACGGCAATGAAGCAAACCCTCTGGCTCACTATGAAACTACCGGAGTTGAAATTCTAGAAGCATTACCAACAATAGATACATTTATTGCTGGATTAGGTACTGGTGGAACTTTGACTGGAATAGGTCGAAGACTAAAAGAATATAACAACGAAATTCATGTGGCCGCAGTCGTGCCCAATCCTGACGATTCTATTAGCGGACTCCGAAGACTTGAAGATGGATTCATTCCTCCGATACTCGACCAAAAAGTTTTGAACTCCAGAATAATGATTGATTCTAAAGAGGCCTTCCATATGGCCAAAGAACTTCTCAGTAAAGAAGGTGTCTTTGCTGGAGTATCAGCAGGTTCTGTTATAGCATGTGCTTTAAAAATTGCTGCAAGAGGTACTCATAATAATATTGTTTGTCTTTTGGCAGATGGTGGATGGAAATATCTAAGCACCAACCTTTGGGAGCTAGAGTACAATGTTCTTAAAGATGATGTAAAAGGCAAACTTTGGTGGTAATTCAGACCACCAAAAGGTCTAAGAAGCTTATAGCAACAGGATGCTTTTTTGGCTTAATCTCAGTCTTAGCTGGTGCCTTCGGAACTCACGCATTAGAAAACTCCTTAACTAGTGGCGAAATGGAAACTTTCAGAATGGGAACACAATACCAAATGTACCATTCGTTTGCTCTAATCCTTGTAAGTTATATTAACTCAAAATCCAACAAGGCTATCTTTGAAATTGCCTCATGGCTCTTTATAATCGGAATTGTCATATTTTGCGGTAGTCTTTATACCATTGCATTATCTGGATTATCGACTATAGGAATAATAGCGCCTGTAGGAGGCTCTATGTTAATTGCAGGATGGTGCACATTTGGTATAGGCATACTAAGAAATAATCTAGCTTGATTTTGCAACCTGACGGCTGATCTCCATTGTGGCCTTTAAGTCTCGAACTTCTTGAGCTCCACTTTCTATAAGTATTCCTCTTACAACATTTGCATGTGAATGTTTCGGTTGAACAGCAACTAGAATTTTACCAAGCTTTAGATTCTGCAAATAATAAGAATTGTATTCTGGCGTAAGACCTCGTTCATACGCCCAATAAATACCAACAAAGGCTCCAATAACTGCACCACATTTCCAGACAGTACTAGAAATAAGCACTCGGGTTGAAATATCATCAAACATTAACCATGCCCAAAAAAAACTTACTATAAAAAAAAGACCTGCTCCAATTATTGTCCCTTTAACAGCCAATTTTAAAGTGACATCCCCATTATCAAGGAATTTTACGGTATTCTTACCATCTTCCTTTTTTTCATTCTTCGACTCTTTAAAAGCATATGAATCATCAAGAGAATAAAAATTATATTTCCCTAATTCATAATCTGCTCCAGATAATAAATTACAGGCGGATTCAGCAGAAATCTTATCTGAAAATATTCCGACTATTTGTTTCAAACAACACCTCAGATGCTTCTTGTTAGCATGATGTATTCCGACTATTCCTTTTCCAATTCAAATGCTTTATGTAAACTTTGAACAGCTCGATTTACAGCTTCCTCATCAATTATGCAGGTAATTCTAATCTCTGATGTTGTAATCATGTGAATATTGACCTTAGCTTCAGACAAAGCTTTGAACATAAGAGCCGCATATCCAGGGGAATTTTGCATTCCTGTACCAACAACACTTACTTTTGCTAAATTATTCTCAGAACTTACTGATTTAAATCCAAGATCAGAAATAATCGATTCTACCAAAGCTATAGCACTTTCGTGCTCACTCCTTGACACAGTAAATGACATATCGGTCAAATCATCAGCACTTGCATTTTGTACTATTGTATCCACGCTTACATTTGCTTCAGCCAATGGAGAAAAAAGAGCTGCGGCAATTCCAGGTTTATCTGGAACTCCTCGGACGGTGATTTTAGATACGTTCTTATCAGCAGCAACACCTCGAACTCTATTTTGTATCTCCATATTAGCCTCCTTGTGAATCAATGTGCCTTTCTCATTAGAAAAAGACGATGCTACTAGTATTGGCACATCAAATAATGCTCCCAATTCAATACTGCGAGGATGCATTTTTGCTCCACTTACCGCAAGTTCTAACATCTCTTCGTACTCTATTTCAATAAGTTTTCTTGCATCCGAAACAATTCTTGGATCTGCAGTATAAATTCCTTCAACATCAGTATAAATTTCACATCTTGTTGCACCTAGTGCAGCAGCGAGGGCAACAGCAGTTGTATCTGAACCACCACGACCCAAAGTAGTCAATTCATGATCTTCCGTAAAACCTTGAAATCCACACACAACAGCTATTCGCCCATTTTCAAGCTCTTCTATAATGCGATGTGGATTTAATTCTGAAATTCTTGCAGATCCATGTGCAGTTTCTGTCTGTATGCCTGCCTGCATGCCCGTCAAACTAACTGCTGGATATCCCCTCTCAGAAAGTGCCATAGCTACTAAAGAACAAGAAACCATTTCCCCAGTAGCAAGTAATACATCCATTTCTCTCTTTGAAGGATTTGAGCTTATCTCATGAGAAAGGGCAAGAAGATCATCAGTGGTATCACCCATTGCCGAACAAACCACTACAACTCCTGTGTTTGAACTACTAAGTAAAGTGATTCGTTCTGAAACGAGTTTAATTTTTTCTGGATCAGCAAGTGAACTGCCACCATATTTCTGAACAATTATATTCATGAAGCAACCTCACTTGATAGGTGTGCACCGGCTTTTGTAAATGAGTAAACAAAAATGTCCCCTGGAACTCCACTTTTTAAAGCAATTTCAGACATTTCAAAGCCAATTGTCATTTCATTGCTTTCGGTTAAAGCAATTATAGTTGGACCAGCACCTGATAAGAAAGCACCTGCTGCTCCTCCATCCATAGCTGCTTTCATAATTCTACTCATCGACGGGAATAATACTTCCCTGTATGGCTGATGAAGTCGATCTTTTGTAGCTATATTTAATTTTGAAAAATCTCCGGTAGAGAATGCATTTATCAAAAGAGCAACCCTTCCCAAGTTAAAAACAGCATCATTAAATGGAACCATCGTTGGCAAAACAGATCGAGCTACTGAAGTAGGCAATATTTGATCAGGAACAAATAAAACACCTTTTATTTCTATGGAGAAATCAACAGGAGAATAATGAACCACATCATCATCAAGAATTGATATAACACATCCTCCTAAAAGTGCAGGAGCAACATTATCTGGATGTCCTTCTATTTTGGTAGCAAGATCTAATAATTCAGAAGATGTAAGAGGTTCTCCAATTAAAACATTGGCAGCAAATAAACCTCCAACAACTGCAGCTGCACTGCTTCCAAGACCTCTCGCTAAAGGAATTTTATTCGTGCATATCAATTTTACATCCGGTATAGATTGACCAGACTCATTAATAAGACGTTCAAACGAAGTATACATAAGGTTGTCTGCAGGATTATTCAGTGTTTCGGAACCATATCCCAAAACTTGAAGTCCTCTTTCTCCATAAACGATTTCGATTTCGTTCCAAAGATCTAAAGCAAAGCCCACACAATCAAACCCAGAACCAAGATTTGCAGTAGTAGCTGGAACTTTTATTTTCATAGTCATACTAGCATCCTGCTCTAATAACATTTTTTAAGATAAAATAGCAAAACTTATCCCCTTCGACGTCGAAGTTCCTCCCATACATCGTTAATTTCAACTCCACAAGAAACTAAGGATACTATCGTATGGTAGAAAAGGTCAGCAACTTCTGAAACCAACAATTGCTTGTTGCCTTGCATAACCTCAATAGCTGTCTCTCCAGCTTCCTCAACAATCTTCTGCGCTATCTTTGGAGCTCCACCTTCAAGTAGTGAATTTGTATAACTTCCATCTATAGGATTCTCAAATCGTTCTTTAATAAGTGAAAATAATTCATTTAATATCGAACTGTTGGCATCCCCAAGATTAAACTCAGGAAATTCCTTTATTTCAGTAAAAAAACATGAGGTTTCTCCTGTATGACACGTCGGCCCAGTCGGAATTACTTTTAGAAGCAATGAATCTCCATCACAATCTGCATGTATCGATATCAGCTTAAGGTAATTACCCGAGGTTTCACCTTTATGCCATAATTCTTGACGAGAACGGCTATAAAACCAAACTTCCCCTTGTTCCAAAGTTAATCTAAGAGATCTAGGAGATACATACGCAAGTGTTAGGACTTCTCCAGAATTAGAATCTTGAATTATGGCAGGAAGTAACCCGTTTTCATCTTGTTTTATTGCTATTTTATCTTTATCGCTCACACTTTACCCCCCCATCAGAATAAATCAAATCTCACGAGAGTTGTGTTTTAATTTCCGGTAACACTAATAAGTCCGACAAACTCCCAATTTTTATATCTGGATCTGGCAATAATGGATTAGGAATGTAGCGATCACGATCAATTAAAACTGTGCGTATCCCTAAACGATTCGCTCCCCAAACATCCTCTTCTTGTCTATCACCCACGTGAATCACATTTTCAGCATCCAGACCTAAAGAATTCAACAACAATTGAAAAATATCTGGGTGTGGTTTATATGCTTTAGCATCCTCTGAGCAAACAACTGAATCAAAATATCTAAAAATATCATATCGTTTTAGTATTGGTTCCATATAGTCCCTATCAGCGTTAGATAAAAGACCAACCAAATAATTACCTTGTAAACTCGCTAAAACATTGATCGTGTCTGGAAAAATAGGACGCCTGCCAAGATCCCTTAAACATTGATTAACTGCATCTGAAGAATTCGCATTCAAGTTAAGATCCTCAAAAACACGTTCAAAACTCCAGTTCCAAGCTTCTCTATATGTATAAAATGGCTGTCTCATTTCCATAGTTTCACGATCCAATCGCCAAGCACGAAATCCATGTTCGTATTCATACCAATTTTCCAAAAGCACAGAAGGCTCTATTGATAGGTTTTGATCCTTACATATTGCCTCAAAACTTACATGCCAATCTGACGGGGTGTTTTCCACGAGAGTTTCAAACAAATCAAAAAATATCGCTTTTATCGCCACTATCTTATCTTCCCATTTCCATTATCTAAATTCATTCTAATTGGTAATCCGTTTTCAAACAGATATTCTTTTACTTCCTCTATGGAATAAGTTCCATAATGAAAAATTGTTGCAGCAAGTGCAGCATCTGCTTTTCCATTTGTTAAAGCTTCAAGAATATGATCCTTTATTCCAGCACCTCCACTTGCAACCACAGGTACTGTAATAACTTGAGCCAATGCCTTTAAAAGATCGATATCATATCCTTCTGTTGTTCCATCAGCATCAATACTATTGACCACTATTTCTCCAACCCCAAGCTTTACAGCTTCTACTGCCCATTCAATTGCATCCAAACCTGCTTCAATACCGCCTGCATTGCCAGTTCTTATCCGAACAGTCCAATGAGGATCATGTGTTGAAAAGTTTTTGGATCGAATCGCATCAAGGCCTAGTACGATACATTGACTTCCAAAATGATCTGCCCCAGCCTTTATAAGTTCAGGATTCTCCACTGCAGCGGTATTAATTGAAATCTTGTCAGCTCCAGCATTTAGCATCAGGCGCATATCAGAGACAGATCGGATACCACCACCAACCGTCAAGGGAATAAAGACTTGTTCAGCAACACGTGAAACAACATCTCTCATAATCTCCCTACCATCCGAAGACGCTGTTATATCATAAAATACAAGTTCGTCTGCTCCTTCTCGATCATAGAATGACGCCATTTCAACGGGATCTCCAGCATCTCTGTGGTCACGAAATTGGATACCCTTCACAACACGCCCGCCCTTAACATCGAGACAAGGTATAATCCTTTTTGTAAGCAAAGCTACTTCCTAAGAATGATAATATAAAAGTTGTCGTCTAAATCTCTTCGTTCGCTAAAGCGGAATCCGGATTCTTTTGCCAATGCAATAATTTCTGATTCTGGAAGATTATCCGTTTCTTCCTCAGAATCACTACCATGTTTTTCTATGACTGCTGCCCAAGCTCCTTTCTTGAGAAGACCAATTGCTCGACTCAAAACTGCACTGGGTTCAGCTTCAGCAACAAGCATAGACGGTAATAAAACACCATCAACACCTTCATTGGGAAGTATTTTTGATTCACTCTTAGGATCATACACCTGTACATTCCCAAGTCTAGCTTGAGAAAGTTTTTCCTGTAAATTCTTCCTCATTTGAGCAGATGCGTCAGTGGCAAAAATTTGCCCATCATAATTATGCTTTGCAAGAGAAATAGTAAAAGCTCCTGATCCAATTCTTAAATCAGCAAGAACATGATATGGCTGCAAAGGCAATTGAGCCATCAGTCTAAGTGGATCTAGTATTTCGGAGGGATCAGGTGATAATAATTTTCTTTTAACCATAAAAAGAACCTCAAAATATATTTTCTAGAATAAGAAATCATACAAACCGATAAATTTCAGTATACCCTTAAAAAGCAACAATTAGTACTAAAATAGAAGATTTTTAATGATAGATACATTTGTCAATTAGTCATTTCAGAAATTGCTTTTCGCAAATCAATATCTCCAGTGTAAAGGGCCTTACCTACTATAGCACCGTAAGCACCTAATGTTCTAAGTTGGTGCAATTGATCAATAGTTGCCACCCCACCAGAAGCTATGATTTTTATTGGTAATGCAACAAGTTCTGAAATTGCTTCGAAATTAGGTTCGGTCATTGTCCCATCTTTGCTAATATCGGTATATATAAACTGCCTAAAACCCTTTGAAGCTAATTCGTTTATTAAATCAAATGCAATTACATTTGATTGGTTTACCCATCCTCTTGTTGCAACAATGCCATCTTTTGCATCAATACCCACAATTAACGCTTCAGAACCGATCATTTCAAGCAACTCATCTACGACATTAATATTTTCCACAACTGCAGTCCCAACAATTAAATTACTAACACCGACATCTAGAAGTTTTCTGGCCGCTTCAGAAGAACGAACTCCTCCACCAACTTGTATAGGTATGTGGACATACTTTGTTATCATTTCAATTATCGAAATATTTGTTAGATCCCCAGTAGCTGCCCCATCTAAATCTACAACATGGATCCTTTCAGCTCCTTGGTTTTCCCACTGAATTGCTACTTGAACAGGATCATCTGAAAAAATTTCCTCTTTTTCAAAATCACCTTGGAAGAGTCTGACACATTTGCCATTTCTTAAATCTATTGCAGGTATTATTTTCATACCCTCTTCTCCATAAAAAATTAAAGGGAACTTATTGGAAATCAACTAACAAAATTAACAAAGTTATTATAAAGTTGAAGTCCTAAGACACCACTTTTCTCAGGGTGAAATTGAGTTCCCATTATATTTTTAAAAGCAAATGCACTACAAAATTCAACTCCATAATTTGTATAACACCCTGCATCAGGTTTGCCTTCTAAATCAACATAGTAGCTATGTACAAAGTAAAAATAACTTTGGTCAACAATCCCATCAAAAAAAGAATGTGAGCCCTGTTTGTAAATTGTATTCCACCCCATATGTGGAATTTTGTCATGTGCCGGAAATTTTCTGACTTTACCAGGAAATAATCCTAAACAATTTGTATTACCTTCCTCAGTCCAGTCGAAAAGAAGTTGAAGTCCTAAACACACCCCTAAAAAAGGAATATTACGATCAACTACATCTTTGATCACATGAATCAGCTTGAGATCTTTTAAAGATTGCATAGCCATATCACAAGCCCCTTGACCAGGAAGTACAACTCCATCAGATTGCACTATCTCTAATGGGTCTCTAGTAATCAAAACATCCGCTCCAGCCCATTCTAGGGCCTTTGCCACACTTCTGAGATTACCAGCTCCGTAATCAATAACAGCTATTTTTGTACTATTCATGCATAAATCTCGTCAAAAACCAGCTATACATCCTTGAATAAAATCTAAAATACGTGACTTGGCAAGTTCAACATGTTGACCACCCAAGATTTTTAACCCAAGATCAGATCCTGTATATACTTCCAAAATTCGTGGTGAAAGTGCCAAATCAAAAAGTTCAGCAGTTATTTCGAGATTATTTTCTCCCTCAGAAGTCAAAAACAAAGATGGAGTAGATAATTTGGAAGTTCCTACTTGAATTGTTTCTCCAGAATATTCAAGTAACGGTGAAATCATTACAACTCCTAATAGGTTTCGTTCAAATGACGTTTGAAAAGCTAATCCACCTCCCAGTCCTGAACCAATAAGTATAGGGGGAGTTGATGAATTTTGCTCAGCATAATCCAATGCAGATAAAATATCAGAGGAATAATCATTTATCCTAGAGTCATCTGAATTTTCAATTTTTCTAAAATCAAAAGTTAGAACTCGAACATCAATTTTAGTTATTTCGTCAATTAACAAATCCAAGTGATTGGAGGATTCTTGATTCTTCTCTAATGGAGGAGTAATAACTACTATCACTTCGCCCTCACCAACAAGTCTTCCGTTCAACACAAAATTGTCATGGGTTGAAAATGTTACTCCATCTGGTCCTAAATCTTCCTCAACAACTGATTCAGATTGAGAATCACAAGAAATCATTAACACAAACAAACTTACAATGATGAAAAAGTAATAAGGGATTCGAAACATTAAAATGCACCTGATCTTAGTTTCATAAAGAATTTTCTCCCGTAACTACTTCAAAATCCAATTCCCTATCTTGATATCTTGCAAGAATAAAAAGGACGTCAGCTAACCGATTCAAATAGATAATAATCTGATCGTTAAAAACTTGATTTTGTTGTTTTAGTGTTACAACACACCTTTCTGATCGCCGGATAATGCTTCGCCCTAAATCAATAGCTGCTGAAGTTGGAGAGGATCCTGGAACTATAAAATTAGGTGGGAGTTTTACAATTTCCATTAATTCATCTAATACTTTTTCAAGATTGATCACCATTTCTTTATTCACTGGAGAAAAATGTTCTAGAAATTTCTCATATGATTCTGATGAGGTTGCAAGCTCAGATCCAACTACAAAAAGTTCCTTTTGTAATTTCATAATTAATGTTTTAACAAATTCATCTGAAGTGTACGATCGAGCAAGACCCATAGCAGAAATGGCTTCATCTACTGCCCCATAAGCTTCAACTCTTGGATCGTTTTTTGATACTCGTCCACCATATAAAAGACCAGTTTCACCTGAGTCACCCGTTCTGGTGTATAAGGTTACATCCATAAATTACTCCTGACTAATTATACCACTAATCCATTAGAACAATTGTACAAAATAAATGTTCTATTAATCTACAAAGAATCTAGGCTAATTTTAAGTTCTTGAAGAATTATTGGAAGTGCTTCAGCGGAAGGAGATCTTATGATTACATCACATAAGGTGCTCAATGAAGTATCAAGTGGATTTACTTCAATTAATTTTGCTCCCTGCCTTTTAGCAATTTCTGGAAATGATGCTGCAGGAAAAACTGTTCCGGAAGTACCAACCAGGAGCATAGCATCACATAAATTTACTTGATCATAACACGTAGAAAGCCATTGAGCAGGAATTGGCTCGCCAAACATCACGCCATCACCTTTTATCAATCCTCCGCATTCAGGGCAACGAGGAGGGTAATCATCTATAAGAAAATCATCCCTGTTTACCCTTAACCCACATTCTATGCAACGAAGCTTATATCTATTACCATGAATTTCAACAACTTTTACATTTCCGGCACGAAAATGTAAATTATCAATATTCTGAGTAATGGTAAACTTAAGAATTCCAATTTCTTCCAATGTGGCTAAAGCGATATGGCCTGGATTAGGAACAGCAACTGCTAACGTTTTACGCATTTCAGCACTCGGACCGTTTTCTTCGTTATCTCTTTCAATTTGGTTTAACCAATATTGATTAGGATCATTTAAAAATTCTTGAAACCCATTCATAGGAGGTTCACCATATTTCGTCCATATGCCACCTGGACCTCGGAAAGTTGGAATCCCACTTTCTTTTGACAGCCCTGCCCCCACTAAAACTATAAGATATTTAGAATCTCTTATTATCGAAACCGCTTCGTCAACTTTATCTTTAAATTCGTCAACCATAATATATTCTCTTAATTAAATTTGACTTTGCTATATTGCACTTTGAGTGATAATTCGTCCATTTTTAATATTATAGACATCTGAAACATAACCCTTTAGATATTCAGTAATGGGAACTGCAGTTGTTAATATAACTTGATCATACTTAGAAACAGATAAAAGGACATCATTTCTTCGCACATCATCCAGTTCAGAAAGAATGTCATCTAATAAAATTATTGGAGGCTCATTCAATGACACACTCATTAAATGAGCCTCAGCAAAACGAAGTGATAAAGCAACACATCTTATTTGCCCTCTAGATCCAAACCTTCCTGCATCAATACCATTGATATCAAATTTGATATCATCACGGTGAGGACCAATAATAGACTGACCAACAGTTAATTCCTTTGTCCGTAAATCTTCTAGCATTTTTATGAATTTCTCTTTCAACTTTTCAATATCCCCATTTTGAAATGGAAAACTAGGCAAATATGTCATAGTCATTGATTCATTTTCATTAGCAACTTCAGAATATTTATCAGTTGCTATCGAATTTAAAAAATCAATTGCCCTACTCCGTGAGTTTATTATTGATGCTCCTTTCTCGACCATTTCCTTATCCCAAAAGTGTAATTCGTCTATTGTTCCTGAATGATCTCGTATTCTTCTAAGAAGATGATTTCTCTGGTTAACAATTCTCTGATATCCCCTAAGGTTTCTGATATATGATGCATTTATTTGAGAAAGTAAAATATCTAAATTTCGCCTTCTTGAAGATGGAGAACCTTGGATAATCTCTAAATCATCAACTGAAAAAAGTACCACTGGAATAGCACCTATGACATCAGCAGCAGATTTAGGAATACCATCTTCTCTAACTTGTTTACGAAAAATATCTCCATTTTGTGAAGGAGTAAGTGCCATATCAATTCTTACCTGTGAACCGGCACCATTACTTTTTATTCCCTCACCTACAACTCTTGTAAAAACAGGCTGCCCTTTTGGACCCATAAGAAGCAAATCACGATCACGTTCAGCACGATTCGATTTCAATATTGACAACATATAAATTGCTTCCAGAAAATTACTTTTCCCCTGAGCATTATTACCGTACATAACTGAAAGCCCAGAATTTAAAGGTAAATCAGTTTCCTCATAGTTTCGAAAATTACGTAATTGAATATTTTTTAAACGCATTTCAGGCTTCCAATTTTTCTCAATAGAAAACTAATGTACATTAATTATAACGATCATGCATTGTCCGAGTTGCAAATTATGATAAACTAGACAGTTGTGAATGCATTCATTTGGAATGCTAAGGAGAAAGCAATGTCTGAGGGGAAATTATTTGCTAAGGTAGGAAAAGATCTTTCAAGATTAGAGATTGGTTGCGAACATCAAAGAGGAATTCTTTACGCAGTACCAAGTGAATTGTCTTGGGTTTGTAGTGATTCAAAACGACACAATCATTCTCTAGCAGGATTTTTAAAAGAACTTATACATATTGACAATCCCCAAGTAAAAGAAGCAATGCAAAAGTGGGGATTATATTATAGGGAATTGCCTTTAGAACAATCAGATGAAGAGGAATAATTTCCAAATCAATAAGATTGTATGTTCAGTTGTTTTGAAACATAATAAGAAATCGATGATTCCACTCTGGAGGGGAAGTTGAACCGAAGAATGATGAAAAATAGTTTTGTATACTTCATAATTGCGATAGCAGCAATTGGCATGATATTCAGTATATTTCAACCTAAGTATGCTACTTCGGAAAAACCTATAAGTGATGTAGTCCAACTAGCAAAATTAGGAAAAGTATCAAGTATACAAGTCCAAAATGACAATCTAATTGTTTTCACAAACAGTGGAGATATTTACAAGTCACGTAAAGAAGCTGGTTCAAGTCTTTTGGAAATATTTCAAAAAGCTGACATATCTCCTGCAGAACAAGGTATTGAAATAACTGTAAAAGGAAATAGTGGAGTAAGTAACTTTTTCGGTATACTTCTCAATTTCTTACCATTAATATTTTTTGGTGGATTATTACTTTTCATGATGAGACAGGCTCAAGGAGCTGGATCACAAACATTAAATTTTGGTAGAAGTAAAGCAAAGCCATTTACAAATACACAAAAACCTGTTTCGTTCTCAGACGTGGCTGGTGAAGAAGAAGCCAAAGAAGAATTAGAAGAGGTTGTTGGATTTCTCAAACAACCTGAAAAATTTGAAGCATTAGGAGCAAGAGTTCCAAGTGGAGTACTGCTTGTAGGCCCTCCAGGTACAGGTAAAACTCTTTTGGCTCGTGCTGTTGCCGGAGAAGCGGGAGTTCCATTTTACTCAATAAGTGGATCAGAATTTGTTGAAATGTTTGTCGGGGTTGGGGCATCACGAGTTAGAGATTTATTCGATCAAGCCAAGCGAAGTGCCCCATGTATCATTTTTGTTGATGAAATAGATGCTGTCGGTCGCCACAGAGGAGCAGGACTAGGCGGAGGTCACGATGAGCGAGAGCAAACACTTAATCAAATATTGGTAGAAATGGACGGATTTGAAGTAGGAACCAATATTATTATACTCGCAGCAACAAACAGACCTGATATTTTAGATCCAGCCTTATTAAGACCAGGTCGCTTTGATAGGCGAGTTACATTAGATCTCCCTGATGTAAATGGACGACTCGACATCTTAAAAGTACACACAAAAAACAAACCTATGGATCCTTTAGTGGATTTAAATGAAACAGCAAAAGCTACCCCGGGATTTAGTGGTGCTGATTTAGCTAACTTGGTTAATGAAGCTGCAATATTAGCTGCACGATTAGATAAAAAAACATTTGGTCATAGTGAATTTGCCGAAGCAATAGACCGAGTTATTGGAGGACCTGAAAGAAAAAGTAGAGTAATATCAGTGCATGAAAAAGAATTGACAGCCTTTCATGAAGCTGGCCATGCTTTAGTAGGGAAATTATTACCTAATTCAGATCCAGTACAAAAAATTTCCATTGTTTCTAGAGGCTCTATGGGTGGATATACAAGATTTGTTCCTGAAGAAGATAGGCATTTATGGACACGTGATCAATTTGTTGATCGAATTGCAGTTGCTATGGGAGGCCGAGTAGCTGAAGAAATTCGTTTCGGAGAAATCACAACTGGTGCAAGTAACGATTTAGAGCAAGCAACTCAAATTGCAAAACAAATGGTTACTCGATTTGGAATGAGCAGCAAATTAGGACCCAGAACATTCGGGAAACGAGAAGAGTTAGTGTTTTTAGGAAGAGAAATTTCAGAGCAAAAAGACTACAGTGATAGAATTGCTGAAGAAATTGACAATGAGGTTCATTTATTACTGCAAGGTGGCTACAATACTGCCTACGAACTCTTAGAAAATAATAATAAAAAACTGCATCAAATAGCTGATTATCTTATCGCGAACGAGACAGTAGATGGCGAAGCATTATTAGCATTATTTGATTCAAAGGCACCAGCTGTGAAAAAATCTACTAAAACAAGATCCCAGAGTATACGAAAGCCCAGAAAGGGATCATCACAGAAGAAACCAACCCCAGGAGCTGGAACTGGTACTGCGCCGGCTCCAGCCTCTTAACAATGAATTCCACGAGGAATTTCTACTGGTTTATTTAAAAATCTAACCCTAGGAGTTGAAATCATCCCGATCAGCATCTTCTAAACCGTCTGATTTAAATAGCTGTCCAACTTTATGATAGCCATTAGCTACACCTTCAATCATCTTAATGTGTCTTTCAGATGTCTGGCTTTTAACTCCTGCAGGAGCTCCAACAATGAAGGAATTTGGAGGAAAATCTGCTCTTTCAAGAACAACCGAACCGGCTGCTACAACAGAGTGGTGTCTAATTACCGCATCACCATTTACAACAGCCCCATTCCCAAGTAGGCAATATTCTTCAACCGTAGTTGAGTGACAAATAACGTGATGCCCTAATGTTACGTAATCTCCAAATAATGCTGGCGCATCAGAATGAATAACACAATTATCTTGTATATTTACATACTTACCAATAGTAATTTTATGATGGTTTCCCCGAATAATTGTACCTGGCAATATACTTGATCCTTCACCAATTTCTACATCACCAACTACATACGCAGCTTCACTTACAAAAGCAGTGGGGTGAATTTTTGGCGTTTTCCCTCCCAAAGAACGAATCATTTTTTCCCTCCTAATGTGTATAATTGTTTCAAATTTTTTATTAATCTACATAAAACTCCAGAACACCCATAATATAGTGATGATAAGATGTGATCAATAAGAAGAAATTAATACCTTAATTATCTTCATCAAATCCCAATATCAGATTTATATGTAATAAAGAGTTTTTCATCTCAACAAAATTTCTGTTAAACTGCCGAATAATTAATAAACACAGGGAGGGGATAATGCCTGACGTATTATATGAAAAGAATTTGGAGGAACACTACGCAGTCTTTACATTTAACAGGCCAGAGCGTCTTAATGCCTTAGGAGGTAACCTTGTAAAGGACCTCAATGATGCTTTAATGGACTTCAATAATGATGTTGAAATGCGGGTCGGAATCGTAACTGGATCTGGACGAGCTTTCTCAGCTGGTGCTGATCTTAAGGAAATGTCTGATAGGAACACTGTCTCTTCAGAAATACAAGCTAAATTTGACTCAGGGGCAATCGATTCTCAGGAACGAACTCGACAGCTAACAGAAGCTGGTATTTTACGGGCTGGTGGACTTCGTAATACATTTCCTTTTTCTTCAAGTCCAAAGCCAATGATAGCAGCCGTCAACGGCTTGGCTATAGGTGGTGGCTGCGAACAAGCTATGGATTGTGATATAAGAATTGCATCAACTGAGGCATTTTTTGGTCTGTTCGAAGTCAAAAGAGGCATCCTGGCTGGTTACGGAATACATCACGCTGCAAGAGTTATGCCATTCGGAGAAGCAATGTATTTACTCTTGACAGCTGACAGACTTAGTGCTGAACAAGCACAAAAAATTGGATTTGTGCATGAAGTAGTTGAACCAGAAGCTCTACTTCCACGAGCGGTAGAAATAGCCAAGATGATCGCAGGGAATGCACCCGTGGCAGTTCAAGGCACAAAAGCAATGACTCAATTTTGGAGACAGTTTGCTATGGAAGAATCTCAACGACTCGGTTCATGGGTATCACGTGCTGTTCAAAGTTCTGATGACGCAAAAGAAGGACCACGAGCATTTGCTGAAAAACGAGAACCAAATTGGAAAGGCAGATAATATAAATTAAATTCCAGCATAGTAGAATATGTAATTACTATGCTGGAATTTGAATATAACCATTCATGATAAAAAATTATGCAAACAAAAACTTCTGATAATCAGCCTTTAAATGATATAACAATACTCGATCTAACAAATGGTATCGCAGGACCATATTGCACAAAAATGCTTGCTGATTATGGTGCAAAGATTATTAAGATTGAGCACCCATTAAGTGGAGATTTTAGTCGAAAAATAGGTCCATTTCCTGGAAATATAAGTAACCAAGAAAAAAGTGGCACATTTCTTCTGCTCAACAACAACAAACGAAGTGTTGGTCTGAATCTCAAATCTTCAGAAGGAAAATCAATCATTCACAAGCTGATTGCAAAATCAGATATGGTTATTGAAAGTTTCAGCCCTGGCGTGATGGAAAGATTAGAATTGGATTATTCAACACTATCGAAATCCTACCCTAAGCTCATAATGACATCGATATCAAATTTTGGTCAAACCGGACCGTACGCAAATTACAAAGCTTCAGAATTGGTCTTTTTTGGCATGGGTGGAAGAATGCATAGTTCTGGTTTACCTGAACGAAATTCTGTTAAATTGGGTGGCAACCATGTTCAGTATCAGGCTGGAAATATGGCAGCTATGGCAACAATGTTTGCATTTTACGGTCTCACATACCAAAAAAATCAAGGACAACACGTAGATATATCTATCTTTGAATCCCAAATGGGATCAATGAATGCACGAATTTCTCAACTTGTTGCTTACCAGTATAATGGTGAAAAATCGAGCCGAGCAGTATATGGTGCTGGTGGATTTCCATCAGGTTTTTATGAATGTAAAGATGGTTTCATAAATATTCAAGGAACTGGTTCATTCTGGCCACGCGTAACAGAAATGCTTGGAAGGCCCGATCTTAAAGATAATCCCTTATTTGCACCTCCTTTAGGTCAGTTAAATCCTGAGAGCAAGGAAGAATTCCTTTCGAGCATTTGGAACCCTTGGCTCTCTACTCGAACAAAGAACGAAGTTGTAGAAGAATGCCAGAAATTTGGAATCCCAACAGGGTCTGTAAATAATGTAAAAGAGGTAATGAATAATAATCCTCAATTTGCTTACAGGGGATATTTCGGTACAATTGATCACCCAGTCGCAGGATCATTTAAATACCCCGGACCACATTTTGTCACTGAACAAAACTGGTGGAAAATAAGAAATCACGCACCAACTCTAGGACAACATACAAATGAAGTTCTAAACGAATTAGGCTATTCTCCATTAACAATATTTGAATTAGCACAAAAAGGTGTTATTTCAAATATTAGTAAGGAAAATTAATGTTTGCAAACTTACCATTAAATGGAATCCGAGTTCTAGATATAACTGTAGTTTGGGCAGGACCATATTCAACAATGTTTCTTGGAGATATGGGTGCTGAAGTGATTCGAGTAGAATCAGTAAATATATTTCCTAGTGCTACGAGAGGAAGATTTGCACACCCAAGTAAGGAAGCTGAGAAAAAAGCCCCAACTTCCCTTTACCCCGATAGAGATCCTGGTGAAAGACCTTGGAACAGAAGTGCCCTTTTTAATGGTCATGCAAGAAATAAACTTTCAATGACAGCAGATCTTAAGACTGAAAAAGGAAAAGAGGCCTTTCGTCGTTTGGTAGAAATTAGTGATGTTTTCATAGAAAATAATGCTCTGGGATCGATGGAGCGGCTTGGTTTAACATATGAAAATGTCCGATCTTGGAATCCAAAAATCATAATGGTATCTTCTACAGGCATGGGACAGACCGGTCCCTGGTCTCATTTTAGAGGTTTCGGTTCACATTTTGAAGCTTTATATGGTCATGCATCTGTTACCGGTTATCCAGATTTAGATGCCACAAACACTCCTGGGTCAGTAGCTGCTGATGCTGCAGCAGGAGTAGCTATTGCATTCGCAGTAGTTACAGCATTACATAATCGTAATAAAACTGGTCAGGGAGCATTTATCGATCTTTCTCAAGGAGAAAACTTTGTTCATCATCTTGGAGAATATTTCATGGACTTTTCTATGAATGGAACAATCAGCGAACCGACAGGGAATAGGAGCCCCTTGTACATTCAAGGATGCTACTCATGTATGGGTACGGATGAACAAATAATTATTTCTCTTGGATCTTTCGATGAATGGAAAACACTGTGCTCAATTATGAATAAACCAGAACTATTAAATGATACGCGATTTAAATCAATGGAAACCCTCCATGAGCACCACGATGAAATCGACGACATTATCGGGAAATGGACATTTAATTTCGACCCGATAGAACTATTTCATACTTTGCAAAATTCAGGAATTGTATGCGGACCAGTAATGCACGAAGAACATGCATTCAATGACCCTCACTTAAAGGAGAGGGGATTTTTTGTTCCAATCACCCAAGAAGATGTTGGAACACATCTATATCCAGGGCAAGCATTTAAACTATCTGAAAATCCCTTCCAAGTCAGGAAGCCACCAGTACTTTTAGGTGAAGATAATGATTATGTATATCAAGAACTTCTCAATTTATCCTATGATGAATATCAAGCACTAAAGGAATTGGGCTATGTGGCTATGGAATATGCTCCTCATGTACGATAATTTTATCTACCAATAAATACAGGATCTCTCTTTTCTTTAAATGCTCTCACTCCCTCAGCACCATCTTCTGTCCCAAAACAGTAATTGACTCCTTCAGATTCAGAATTGATCCCTTCGGCAAATGACCAATGTGTACCATTATAAAATCCCCGTTTAGCAAGTGAAAATCCTATTGGGGATCCTTTAGCAATAATCTTTGCTAGACCAAGAGCTTCATCTAATAATTGATCTGCTGAAACAACTTGAGTAACAACACCCATTTCTAAAGCTTCCTGGGCATCAATCGTCAAACCCTGAGAACCTTTTACTGCTAACTCAAAAGCCTTCTGAGTTCCAACAGCACGAGGAAGTAGATACGTCAATCCACCATCAGGTTGAATACCACGTCGTAATTGGAATACACCAAACTTAGCTGCTTCAGAAGCAATCCGTATATCCGTTGATAGAGCCAACCCAAAACCAGCACCTACAGCATGACCATTAATTGCACCAATAAAAATTTTGTTAGAATTTCGAATAATATAGCTATAGTGAGTTTCTGATAAATCTTTAGTCCCTATCTCTGAAGCTCGTTTCTCTCGTTGAGCTCGATTTTCTTCTCCCACACTAAAACCACCCACATCACCACCCGAACAAAAAGCAGTTCCATTACCTGTAATAACAACAGCTCGAACTTCAGGATCTTGGTCAACTAATTTTGTATATTTGATCAATCCATCCCTTATTCCTGGAGTAAGAGCATTTCTTCGATCATGTCTATTTAATGTTATAATTCCTACGTTATCTTCAAGTCTAAATAAAACTTCCTCTTCTGACATATCAACCCCCATTAAATATTATTTTTCTTTTATTCCTCTGATCACAATTAGTGTTATTTCCAGATAATCGCAAGATATACTATGATGCACCTTTCATCAAGTAGTAAATTATTATCAAAAGGATAGTGATTCAAGAAATGGGAAAATTATCTAACTGACCACATATTCAATATATTGAAACAAAGTTTTTGAAAAAATATTAGATTTCAGCAAGGATTTTATTGAAGGTATTACTTGGGCGCATAGCTTTATCAGCTAGATCATCATTGAGATGGTAATATCCTCCAACATCCACGGGGCGTCCTTGAGCTTCAATAAATTCTTGTAATATCTTCTCCTCATTAGCACTCAATTTTTCTGCTACATCGGTAAAGTGTGCCTGAAGATCTGAATCTTGTGTCTGTTTAGATAATGCCTGTGCCCAATAAAGAGCAAGATAGTAATGACTTCCACGTGTATCTAATTCATTAACCCTTCGGGAGGGTTCTCGCTGATTGTCTAAATGTTCTCCTATAGCTTGATCAAGTGTTAAGGCTATAAGTTTGGCTGTTTCATTGTTGTGAACTTCACCAAAATGCTCGAAAGAAGCAACTAGAGCACAAAATTCTCCCAGCGAATCCCAGCGTAAATGACCTTCTTCAAGAAATTGCTCTACATGTCTTGGAGCTGATCCTCCTGCTCCCGTCTCAAATAATCCTCCACCTTCCAGAAGTGGGACAATCGAGAGCATCTTTGCACTGGTTCCAAGTTCAAGAATTGGAAAAAGGTCAGTTAAATAATCACGTAATACATTACCAGTTACTGAAATAGTATCTTTTCCAGCACGACTACGCTCTAGAGTTTTATTCATAGCATCGATAGGAGACAAAGATTCTATTTCTAATCCATCTGTATCGTGTGTTAAAAGAAAAGTATTCACTTTTTTTATCAACTCAGCATCATGAGCTCGACTCGGATCAAGCCAAAAAATAGCTGGGGTGCCAGTGGTTTTAGCACGATTAACCGCAAGTTTTACCCAGTCACGAATAGCTGCATCTTTTGTCTGACACATTCGAAATATGTCATTCTCTTCAACCTTTTGTTCCATAAGAACTTCACCTGATTCATTTACAACACGAATAGCTCCTTTTCCTGGAGCCTTGAAAGTTTTATTGTGGGAGCCATATTCTTCAGCTTGTTGAGCCATTAACCCAACATTAGCAACACTACCAATGACCGAAGGATCAAATGCTCCATGTTTCTGACAATCTTCTATAACAGTTTGATAAATCGTTGCATACGATCGATCAGGAATCATTGCAATCGTATCATGAAGTTCATTATCTGGGCCCCAAGTTCGACCACCATCTCTAACTATAACTGGCATAGATGCATCAATAATCACATCACTGGGAACATGAAGGTTTGTGATCCCCCTGTTTGAATTCACCATCGCAAGTTCTGCACGTGATTGATAAATATTCTGAATATCTTCTTCAATCTCATTGCGCTTGTTCTCAGGTAATGATTGAATCTTAGTATACAATTCTGCAATTCCATTGTCAGGATTCACACCTATTTCTTGCAAAAGACTTGAGTGTTTAGACAAAACTTCTTCATAGTAAACCGAAACACAATGACCAAAAATAATTGGGTCTGAAACTCTCATCATAGTTGACTTCAAGTGTAAAGAAACTAATAATCCTTCAGCCTTAGCCTTTTCCATTTCACTAATATAAAACTGACGTAAGGATTTAATGCTCATGGCAGAACAATCTATAATTTCATCCGCCACCAAAGAAATATTATCTTTGAGAACAGTCACTGTTTCATCTTGATCCATGAATTGTATGGAAGCCAATCCGTTGTTGGTAACTGTAACCGATTGCTCACTTCCAAAAAAATCTCCAGCTGTCATGTGAGCAACACGAGTTTTGGAAACTTCAGGCCAGTTTTGCATCATTCTGTGTGGATTACGTTTACCATGTTCTTTAACAGCTCTTGCAGAACGTCGATCAGAATTACCCTCTCTAAGAACTGGATTAACCGCACTTCCCAATACTCTGGAATATCGTTGAGAAATTTCACGTTCATTATCATTAGTTGGGTCGTCAGGATAATCAGGGATATCAAATCCTTTTTCCTGCAATTCTTTAATAGCATTTTTTAACTGAGGAATAGATGCACTAATATTCGGAAGTTTGATTATATTTGCTTCTTGATCTAAGCATAGATTCCCTGCCATCGTTAGGTAATCGGGAATTTTTTGAGTTTCACTCAATTTATCTGGGAAATTGGCAATTATTCTACCTGTTAATGATATATCCCATACATTTAAATCTATGCCCGAATTTTTTGTAAATGCCTGAAGAATCGGAAGTAAAGAGTATGCAGCCAAAGTTGGAGCTTCATCAGTTTTAGTATAAATAATTTCGTGTAATTCAGACATATACTTCTCCTAAATCTTACTCTCTATAGAAACTCCATGTGATTAATCTCATTACTTAATGATCTCGATACGGGAGATAATAATTGAGTCTATGTAGTAGTGCAACTAAAGTCTTACAAAAATAAATTTTGTAGTAAGATATTTCTCCTTGGCAGGCAAATACTTCTTATTTCGTTAAATTCGCAGTTTATCTGTTCATTGTTAAAACCATATGTTTTCTGGTTGCTGTAAAACTGCTGGAATAATTCTCACCTATTTGAAGTTCATGATAATATGAACCCTCTTCAGAGCATGGGTGCATGCATATCTTGCGAACAAAACCGTAGAGGCCAATCTACTTGAAACATTTTATCCAAATTTGAATTCTTTATGCTGGGAAGGTTCATTTAAAAAGGCCTATGGTGTTTCATCTGAAGAATTTCTTGCTGAATTAGAACAATTTATAAAATTAGATATTGAAGAACAAATGGACATACTTCCGAAACCCTGATTTCAACCCTAAAATTAAAGAATGAACAACTAGGCAAAACTACAAACCTTCAATAGCCAAAAAAATAGTTTATTGGTGCCTAGTTTTAGTGGTGGAGCTGAGGAGGCTCGAACTCCTGACCCCCTGCTTGCAAAGCAGGTGCTCTCCCAACTGAGCTACAGCCCCATAAGTAACAATTGTTTTATTATAACAGAAAAATTAACTTATCATATAATGATTACCTTGAAGTAATAAATATAAACATTTATCAATACACATGATGACTTAGTTGAATAGGAATGTTATAATCGCGTATTGTGAAAATTTAATTTTACGAATAACTGTAAATTAATTAGGATTCAACGATGCCTAAAAGAACATATCAACCAAAAAACAGAAGAAGACAGCGCCGACATGGTTTTCGACACAGAATGTCAACTCGTGGGGGAAGAGCTGTATTGAGTAGACGTCGAACTCGTGGTCGCGAACGACTATCAGTATAATTCTAAAGAATTGTCACATATTATTAATAATTTAAAAGAATGCTTCAAAAAAATTTACGATTAAAGAAATCCAAAGATTTTTTGATTGTTGCCAGAAGTGGTAAATATTTCAAGTCACGTTCTATCGTCTTAAGATTAAGACCAAATAAATTGGGTGGCATGCGATTCGGATTTGTTGTAAGTCGAATCATTGGTGGAGCAGTTACAAGGAATAAGGTCAAGAGAAGATTGAGGCACATTGTACGGGAAATCCAAATTGAAGATAATTGGGATATCGTAATTTCTGCTCGCCGAAATTCTAAATTCATAAATTTTGCTAAATTGAAAATTGAAACTAAAGAACTACTAGCAAATGCAGGAGTTCTTAAGGATGAATAAAAGACGACAGGCTACTATGTTGAAGTTGGTATTGATCACAGTTAAATTCTACCAAAAAGTAATTTCACCATACTTGCCTGTTACTTGCCGATACACGCCAACATGTTCTGAATATTTTTATGATGCCACTTCAAAAAAAGGCATACTAAAAGGCTCATTACTTGGTTTAAAAAGACTTGTTAAATGTAACCCTTTAGGAGGCAGTGGATTTGATCCAGTTCCTTAAAAGAATAATTAAATACATCACTAGTACTACTGTTTTAGTTGTGTTGGCACTGCTATTAACAGGATGTGGAACTAATAGATTTGAACCTCACGGATGGTCTGGTATAACACTTGATAATAATAAGATTTTCATAGGTTCTGGAGATGGCCAATTGATTATTCTCGGAGCTGAAGGTGGAAATTTAATACAGACACACCCACAAAACAAAGAGAATTTACACCCCATCTATAGCGCACCTTTACTTTCAAACAATGGGAAAACAATCTTTTACGGAACTTATAGTAAAAACGATGGTGGGACAATATATTCTCTTCAGTCTGGAACACTTTCTCCAAATTGGACCAAAACGTTTCCTGGATCGATTGTAGGACAGCCAGTTTTAGGAAATAATTTATTAATTGTAAGTTCGTCAGATGGAAAACTTTATGCTATGGAACCTGAAACAGGAACTCCAAAATGGGTATTCCAAAGTGATGGGAAATTATGGTCTTCTGCAGCTTTATCAGAGGAAAATTCTGTTTTCATCGGTTCATTAAACAAAAAGTTTTATGCTATCAACTTGGAAAACGGTGCAAAGCTATGGGAGTTTGAAACTGATGGTGCAATTGTAGGAACTCCATTAGTAAATGATTCAACCGTATATTTCGGAACTCTAAATAAAACAATCCATGCACTGGATACCAAAACAGGATCTGAAAAATGGTCTAGAATTGGAGATCACTGGTATTGGGCACCCCTATCACTAGATAATAATGTTTTATATGCGGGTTCTATGGGCGGAACAGTATCGGCATTAAATTTAAATACTGGCTTACCTTTATGGGAAGCAAATGTTAATGGAGCAATACTCGCACCAATGCTGACCCTAGAATCTTTAATTGTAATTGCTACAGATGAGGGGCAAGTTACAGTATTACGAAAAGATTCAGGTCTTCAAACATGGGATTTCCCTGCGGGGGATTCCATAAGAGCCAAAATGGCTAATCAAGGAAGTCGCATATATCTTATCACTACTGAGGGTGAGATAAAGTCATTAGACGCTGAACGTGGAACATCTTTATGGTCACGCCAACGAGAAGATTAATAAGAAGATAATAAATGGAAATTTTTGGGATAATATGGAATGAGGGATTAATAAGACCAATGACCAATGGTCTTATTATCCTCTACTTGTCTTTGTTTAATAACTTTGGATTAGCAATAATTACTTTTACAGTTATTATAAGGATTCTTACTATCCCTCTTACCTTAAAGCAACTACGGTCAAGTAAAGCTATGGCAGCAGTACAACCAAAAGTTCTCGCTCTACAAAAAAAGCATGGGAACGATAGACAAAAAATCTCACAAGAGACATTCAAATTATATAGGGAATCTGGAGTTAATCCATTAGGATGCCTTGGACCAATGGTTGTTCAAATGCCAATATGGATAGGTTTGTATTGGTCATTAATAAGAGCTCTTCCTTCAAATCCCGAATCTCTTGCTGGATTAGCAGAAGTGCTTTATTCAAACATTAATTTTGTACACTCAGCAATACCAATACAAAGTGGCTTCCTATGGTTAGATCTTGCCAAACCAGATAGCACGCCTATATTACCTCTTTGCGTAGGAATTTCAATGTGGATACAGCAAAAAATGATGACGTATCCTAGCTCAGACCCAAAACAAAGACAAACCAACCAAATAATGTTATGGATGATGCCAGTAATGTTTGTCTTTTTTACGTTTCAATTCCCTAGTGGATTAGCTTTGTATTGGGTCGTAACTAATATTATTGGAATAGTAATTCAATATTTTGTAACAGGATGGGGAAATCTCCTTGGTAGAAATGCACCTAATACACCTGAAACACCTGAAAATGACACCTCCTCTACTCAAGTTACAAATTCAAAGGAGACTTCAAGTGAAACAGAACCCGAAGATGAATCAAAACCGAGAAACCGTAGAAACGACAGGCCGGTCCGTAGAAGAGGCAATAGAGGTCGGCCTAATACAACTAGACGCAAGCAGAAATGAGGTTGAAGTTGAAATTCTTGATCTAGGTAAAACTGGATTCCTTGGCTTTGGAAGCGCTGAAGCAAAGGTTCGTGTTTCACGATTATCTGAAAATGCTTCGAATAGAAAAGGCAAACAGATCTTAGACAATATTTTAAAAATGCTTGAGGTTGAAGCAGACACCACTGTTATATCTAATCGAAATAATGGTCCAGATAGTTCATTAATTGAAATAAATGGGGAAGATTCAGGACTACTTATTGGAAGACATGGAACTACTCTTAGAAGTCTACAGTTCATTGTCAATGCGATAATAAGTCGTAGTGAAGGAGACAGAATTCTTATAGATGTAGAAGAATATCGACAACGAAGAAACAGAATTCTGGAAAATCTAGCTACAAGAGTTGCAAGCCGCGTGGCAAATTCTGGTCGTCCGATTACACTTGAACCCATGCCTGCAAATGAAAGAAGAATTATTCATCTCACTTTAGCTAATCATGGAAAGGTTAGTACAAGTAGCACTGGAATTAACCAAGAAAGAAAAGTGGTTATTACACCTACTTCTAATCAAAGAAGTAGTGGGAATCAACGATAATTTCTATCAGGGGAAAAATTGAACGAAAAGATTCAAAAAATTAATCTACCAAAATTATTCTCTAATCAGCTTATTGGTATAGTTCCTCCTATATTATTAGTTTCCGGATTCTTGACAAGTTGGGTATGGAATTCCAATCAATTACCATTACTACTCAACTTTCCTCCCACATACTTATTTTTTAATTTTATAATTTTTGTTGGAACATTATACCACTTAAAAAATTCAGGTCTTACTGTTTTTTCCTACTCGTGGATAGTTTTTTCACTGTATGGAATAGCATCAATGAGCGAAATTTATGTAATTAGAATTCTGACCATGAACAATGCGTTATTATCTGAAAGAAATTCAGTTTCTATAATAATTGAATTAAATAGCCTTCTATGGATTTTAATTGCAATCGGAATTGCAACATACATAGTAAAAAGGAATTTTTACCATCTAATCTTTTTTATGGGATTGTTTTCTGCAGCAAGTGTTCCTGGTTTCCCAATGATAGTTGGAGAAAACCTACCAGATAACGCAACAATTGCAACATCGATTTGTGCTGTAATGGCTATCCTGGGAACCGGATCATTATCAATTATTATTTTAAAAGCATCTAACATAACAAACAAAATAGCTGGCAGTTGGAAAATTATAGTGTTTTTGTTTTTCTTAATATTATTCAATCCAATACTAAAATTATTACCAATTTTACTTCTAACGACTGATATACCTATCTTTACACTAGATATATGGCTGCAAATAATTGATGAGCAACTTCATAGTATATGGCCTATTGGAGCTGCAATAATATCAGGTGGAGTTTACCTTGCAACAAGACCCCAACGAGGTTAGGATTCATTTGGTGGATGTTATGTAGGGAAAGATTCAAGTTCGAGACGCAAAGTATTCAAAGTATAAATCCATGCACCTCAACCAAATAAAAATATTCGAGTTTTTGGAACATAAAATTTATTAAGAGTTAGCATATGAAAGTTATAGTAACTGGTGGCGCAGGCTTTATTGGTTCGCATATCGTTGACACCCTAATACATGCTGGACATGAAGTTTCAATCATTGACAACCTTTCTACGGGTAAAAAAACTAATATAAATCCAAATGCAAATTTCTATGAAACAGATATCCGGGATCTGGAGAATCTGAAAAAAATATTTGCAAAAGTAAAACCTGACGTAATAAATCATCAAGCTGCTCATGCTATAGTTAACGCCTCCATAAATGATCCTACTCATGATGCAGATATAAATGTTATCGGATCAATAAACCTCCTTCAAATGTGTAAGGAATTTAGTGTAAAAAAATTTATATTTGCATCTAGTGGTGGTGCTATATATGGTCATCCTCAATCAAATTTATGCAAAGAAAACCACCCAATTCAACCGCTTTCACCGTACGGTGCAGCAAAAGCTTCCATAGAAATCTACGCAAAAGTTTTTCATCAGACATATGACATAGAATTTATTGGGTTAAGATATGGAAATGTTTTTGGACCTCGGCAAGATCCTTATGGGGAAGCTGGTGTTGTGGCTATTTTTATACAAAAAATGCTACGAAATCAATCATGCATTATCTATGGATCTGGGGAACAAGAAAGAGATTTTGTATATGTTGAAGATGTTGCAAAAGCAAGTTTATTGTCCCTAGAAAACCATCCATCTGAGTATTACAATATCGGCACCGGATTAGGGACCAATGTAAATGATATTTTCGGTAAACTAAAAGAACTCACTAATTATAATGGAAAAGCAATTTATGAAACTGAAAGAGAAGGTGAGGTATATAAAATTGCCTTAGATTCTTCAAAAGCATTCAGCATACTCGGCTGGAAACACAAAACTACAATAGATAATGGATTACAAGCTACTGTAGAATACATGAAACTTTAATCATTATTTTCATTTTCGGATATTTCTAAGAGATTTAGTGCTCGTTGATGGGTTTCCAGAACAGTTTTTAAAACATCGATAAGATTTTGCTGCCACCCTATCGACTCATTAACTCTTATGGAATTTCTTCTTATCACACCTAAATGGCCTAAGGAATCCTCAAGAATTGCACCATAACTATTAATAGAGTATTTAAACCTAATAACAATCGAACCGTATTCTGAAACAATAGATTTTACTCCTATTCTAGAAGCCATTATTTTTACTCTCAATACATAAAAAATATTAAAAATTGACTGAGGAAGTTCGCCAAAACGATCACTCATTTCATTTTGTATAATTAGAATTTCCTCTTCATCGGTGAGAGTTGATAAACGTTTATAAAACATTAATCGTTCAGACAATTCTGGAATATAATCAATTGGAATATGTGCATCTAAAGAAATAGTAACTTTTATATCCGCAATTTGCACAAAATGATAATCCTTAGGTTGATCAGTATCATTTAATTCATCTATGGACTCCTGAAGTAGTTGAGTATACAAATCAAAACCTATTGAATGCATATGCCCACTCTGTTCTGAACCTAATATATTACCTGCTCCACGAATTTCTAGATCCTTCATCGCTATCCTAAATCCAGAGCCCAATTCTTGATAGGATTTCATAGCAAGTAAACGTTTCTCAGCACTTTCTGATAAAATCTTGTTGATTTGGACCAGAAGGTAAGCATATCCATTTCTGTCTCCTCTACCAACCCTTCCTCTAAGTTGATAGAGTTGGGCAAGCCCAAGTAATTCAGGACGATTTATAATTATAGTATTTGCATTAGGGATATCTATACCAGCTTCTATTATAGTAGTGGAAATAAGTACATTTTTTTCACCACTAATAAACTGCTCCATAACCCTTTCAAGTTCTTTTTCATCTAGACGACTGTGAGCAACACACACTCTTGATTCTGGAATTATTTTTTTGATATGATTCGCCCATGAATGTATGTCTGAAATCCTATTATGGAGAAAAAAAACTTGTCCTTTTCTAGTTAACTCCTTCGAAATGACCTCACGAATAAGGTCATCACTATACTCCAAAACATGAGTTTCCACCGCTTGTCGATCCTCTGGAGGAGTATGAACAGTAACCATATCTAAAGCACCAGTTAACGCCATGGATAATGTTCGGGGGATTGGAGTTGCAGTTAATGTCAGAACATCAACATTTTCATGATATCTTTTAAGCCATTCCTTGTGCATAACTCCAAATCTTTGTTCATCATCAACTATAACCAGCCCTAAATCTTTAAAAACAGTATCTCTTTGTAGTAACTTATGAGTTCCAATCAATATGTCGATCTGTCCACTTGCTAATTGTTCTTGTATTCTTTTTTGTTCAATATCATTACTAAAACGACTCAAAACTTCTATTTTTAATGGAAATAAATTAAATCTTTCCATAAAGGTTCTAAAATGTTGTTGGGCTAAAAGAGTAGTTGGGCAAAGTAAAGCTACTTGCTTACCATCCTGCACAGCTTTAAAAGCAACGCGCATTGCAATCTCAGTTTTTCCATAGCCCACATCACCACATACAAGATAATTCATTGGATGCGGACTCTCCATAGAGTACTTAATAACATCGACCGCATCTTTTTGATCTCTAGTGGGAGTGTACATGAACGCATCTTCAAATTCACTTTGCCACACTGTATCTGAAGAAAACTGATAACCAGGCAATATTTGCCGAGATGCATATAATTTTATCAATGATTGAGCAATTTCCTTTGCAGCTTTTGCAGCTCGTTCTTTAGTACGTTTCCATTCTTGGGTTCCAAGTCTAGAAAGAGAAGGTTTCGAGCCTTTAGGTGCAACATATGAGCTTAACTTTCCAGCTTGATCCATTGGAACATAAAGACGATCTCCAGCTGCATATTCAATACTTATATATTCCCGAGTACCAATATTAGAATCTATAATTTCAACACCTACAAAACGTCCAATACCGTGGTCTGAATGAACTATGAGACTATTAGGAGTGAGATCTGCAGATAAAGAAAATTTTGGTGATTTGGTTCTCTTACGAACATTCTTTTTTGAATAACCAAAAATTTCTTTATCTGTAAGTATATGAGTTGTTTTTAAGCGAGAATAGACTGAAAAACCCTCTCGTAATGGAAATTGAAGAATTACGACCTCACCAATTTCTGGTAAAGAGTCACCTTCAGGATACAAATTTATTTCATTATCTGAAGAAATTAAAATATCTCGAATTCGATCAGGAAATGAAGAACATATTATTACACTTTCTTTACGTTGTTTAATTGCTTTTATATCCTCAATAAATTTATCAATCTGACCTAAATAAGTTGGAGAAAAATTAACAATAGAAGAATTATCGGGAACAGTTTCAATAGGATATGAATCAGAGTTAATTAACAAATTTTTCTTCAACAATTTATCATAAACTTCCTCCCAATCCATTACTGGCGAAGGCATATCGATCTTACATTTGCTATCATTGTCATTCGAATGAGAAACCACATCATAATTTATTTTTGATTCATCAACTTGAGTTTCGTTAAATTCATCAAAAAGAAATATGTTGTTTTTGGGTAAATAGTCAATAAGCATCCCTGAATCAAAAAAACCTGCAAAAGGTTCTAAATTTTCTATAGGTAACAATTCTCTGATGGGAAGGAAATTCTCAATTATACGAGAATGTTTATTACAAAGGTTATAATGTTCTGATTCAGATATAAATTGCTTGGCTTTTTCGAAATTAAAAAGTGAACTTGGGTATTCACTCGAAGGAGAAATCACCACTTCATTTATTGTACTAATGGATAATTGAGTTTCAGGATCAAATACTCGAATATTTTCTAGTTTGTTTCCTAAAAAGTCCAATCTCACCGGGTGTTCAGAATTTATGGGATAGATATCTATTAAACCACCTCGACTACTAATATCTCCAGGAATTCTAACAGTATCACAAATCTTATAACCAACTGAAACCAAATTTTCAATATTTACTAAAACATTAAATTCAGAGTTTATAGAAAAATACATAGTATGATCTAATAAAAATTCCCTTTTTACAGTTTTGCGAATTAATGCATCTTTCGTGGTTATAACTAAGACTTTTTGAGATTCATCAGATTGATCATAATTCAGTAATTGTGTAAGTCCTCGTATTCTAGTGAAGGATTCTGTAATATCCCAAACTAATTCATTATGTTTTGGATAAGTCCAACTGGAATATAAATCTATTATTTTTAACGAAAAACTTGCAGATGTGTCGGAATTATAAATAAATTCAAATTCGGAAAATAAGTTATCAGCTTTAGATGGATCTTCTACCACTAGAACAAGTGGATTATTGGACTTTTGTAGTAATGAATAAAATATCCAAGATTTTGTTGCATCACTAACAAATATATTCTCGGAATTTCCTGTTTCCCCTACACTTATTATCTCTTTTATTCGATCAAATTCGGGTAAACTATTAATCAATTCTAAAACAAGATTATTTCGCATTATTTCAAAAACTCAATACTGCATAATGACATATTAAATAAACTGAATGATAATCAATATATAAATATTCAAAGAATTTTACTTAACAGATTATACTATGATCCCTATTTGTTATAATAGATCTTCAAATATAATTGATAGTACTACCGTAAATATATTGACTTAATACGAAAATTTATTATTGAAATAATAAATTAATTAAGGTGCTTGAGATATGAAAAATAATCAACGTGTAGTTATAAAATTAGGAACCACTTTACTAACTGGTGGAAGTAATCAATTAGACTTGGATATCCTGTCTTCTTTAGTAAAGCAAATTGTAGGACTACATAAAAAAGGATACCAAATAATAATTGTATCATCAGGTGCAGTCGCTGCAGGAAGGCATAGTCTCAACAACTGGATAACCACTAACGAATCCAGTAATAATGTTCGTTCGAGACAAATCATGGCATCAATAGGGCAAGGAATTTTGATGCATCATTTTCAAGAACTATTTGGTGCAAATCAGATTCCTGTAGCACAAGCATTACTTACTCATAATGATATATCCGATAGAATAAGCTACCTAAATATAAGAAATTTACTTCTTGATTTAATAATGCTTAGAGTAATTCCCATAGTTAACGAAAACGACGTTGTTGCAATAGAAGAATTAGAAGGTGAAACAATCGGAGACAACGATACTTTATCAGCATTGGTTTCAAACATGATTGATGCTGATTTACTGATACTACTGGGAGATCTTGAAGGTTTATACAGCGAAGATCCTCATCTAAACCCTAAAGCAAAACTTATTGACTTCGTAGAAAATATAGAGGATATCGAGGCTAGAATTGGAGACTCATGGACCAATCAGGGTCGTGGAGGAATGGTTACCAAAATTAATGCTGCAAGATTAGCAACTTCATCAGGCACCAATGTAGTAATTGCAAACGGACTTATCCCAGATAATTTACATCGAATAATCAGCGGGAATAAAATTGGCACTCAATTTAAAACACGGATTACCAATCTCGAAAGCAGAAAACGTTGGTTACTATCGAGAGAATCATCAAATTGCAGTATCCATGTAGACAGTGGAGCTGCGAAGGCTATCACTCAAAAAGGAGGAAGCCTACTCCCATCAGGAATTATTACTATATCTGGACAATTCACTAAAGGCGAAATAATCAAAATTATAGACAATAAGAATAACAAGATAGCAATTGGAATGGTAAACTACACCAATATTGAAATTGAAGAAATTATCACTGCTAGATCAAAACCCAATGAACATCCAGTAGAAAAAATAATGTCCAATGAAGTTGTTCATCGTGACAATATGGTAATAACAGGAGGTTCCGCTAATGCAAATCAGTAAAGAATTAGTTTCTATGGGTAAATCTGCAAAAATTGCAGGTAAAACACTTGCAAATACTTCGACATCTAAAAGAAATACTATTTTAAAGAACGTAATAGCTGGTCTGAAAAGAAATAAAGAAAAACTATTGCAGGCCAATCAAATTGACCTTATTAATGGCTCGCAAAACGGATTGGGATTAGAAATCCTTGACCGATTAGAACTTAATTCCAGTCGTTTAGATGGTTTAGCATCAGATATTCAAAACTTAATTCAACTTCCTGATATATTAGGTGAAGAATTTGAATCCAAAGAGTTAGAAAATGGACTTTTACTGTCTAAAAGGAGAGTCCCACTTGGAGTTATAGGGGCTATTTATGAAAGTAGACCAAACGTTACAATTGATATTGCTTCAATATGTATCAAATCTGGAAATTCATGTATTTTACGAGGTGGAAAAGAATCAATTAATACAAATAAAGCCTTGGTAGACATAATTTCCATGGCCCTTATAGATGCAGATTGTCCACCCGAAGCTGTGCAATTCATTGAAAGCACTGACAGAAATCTAGTTGGCCAAATGCTTTCAATGAAAGATTACATTGACTTGATAATACCTAGAGGTGGATCAACGCTTGTTAATTATGTCAATGAAACTGCATTAATGCCTGCTATAACTGGAGGTATAGGAGTATGTCATACCTATATTGATTCTCCAACTAATATAGACGATGCCGTGGAAATCGTTTATAACGCAAAAGTTCAACGTCCATCAGTATGCAATGCACTTGACACTATCCTTGTTAATCATGAAGTGGCTAAAACGTTCCTGCCTTTAGTTAGCGAAAAATTAGCTGACAAAGGAGTAGAGCTTAGATGCGATGAACCTAGTTTATCCATTATATCACCTCTTGAATTACCTAATATATCTAAAGCTAAAGAATCTGATTGGGGGCAAGAATTTTTGGACCTGATCTTATCTGTGAAAATTGTAGATTCTATAGATGAAGCCTTGAAACACATTGAACAATATGGATCAGGTCACACTGAAGCTATACTCACTGAAAATGATGTGAACGCTAATAAATTTTTAAATCTAGTGGATTCTTCAGCTGTTTTTGTTAACGCAAGCACAAGATTAAATGATGGTGGTCAATTTGGACTCGGAGCGGAAGTAGCTATCAGTACAAGTAAATTTCATGCGCGCGGACCAATGGGATTAGAAGCATTAATGTCCTATAAATGGATTGGAAAGGGCTCAGGACAAATTAGGAACTAATATACCAAATCCGCAAATCAATCCCTAGTCAATGATTCCCTTTAACTCCATCTTCATTTCTTGTATAGTATATCCGTATTTCCTCTTTCTAAGATCAATATAGAGAATTGTTGTAGTTAAAAATTCTATCGGAAATAGAATAGCGAGAAGTGTGGTTTCAAGTATCCCGTAAAAAACCAGCATTAATTGAGAAGCTGATTGGCTTATTTCACCAATAGGAATTCCAAAAATTAATTGAAAAAAAGCCTGGATTAATTGCAGCAACATGATAATCCCAAAAACTCTCCACCAATTACTTGTTACAAGTTCTCTACTCAATAACAATGATTGGGCTCCTTGAGCATTCTGAAAAATAATAATGAATATATAAAATTGAAATGCCACCAAACAATATAAAAGTAAAGGTATTCCAATAATAAAAAAAGAAAGTAAGATACCTGGAATTAAAACTGCAACAAAAAGTAAAGTTCCCACTAAAATTGAGCGCCATCTAGTAATAATCCAATCTACACATGTCTCAATCCTTACTGTAGTTTTTACAAATATCTGACAGAAAATTAAAGCTCCAAGACTCTTCAAAAATACATAAGCAGCAAAACCTAAAAATATTGATAAAACGTTAAATGGCCAAGGAATAACAGTACTAATAACTAGTGGGGTACTAGCTACAAAAGAAAACATAAAAAGCAAAAGAAAGTTATTTTTATACGTAATGTACGTTAATCGGATGATATCTTGTAAATCCATTGCAGGTATTGCACCGCGTTTTAAAGTCATCCCACATTCACAACAATATTCCGAATCAAAATTATTTTTTGCGTTGCATCTAGAACAATCCACGAAAACCTCAAGAAATAACCATAATGAAGTTTCTGCTATTGCTTGTTACGGTAATAATTAATTATCTTCAAAATAGAATTCGCTGCTCGATCATAATTTTGATAAGAAGGAATATTCTCTTCTTTAAGCATATTATCTATAATATTTAAGGATTCAGCATCATTATACGGATCAGTAGAATGTAACACTGCAAAAAGAGGTTTCCCAACTTTCTTAAGATTAATAAATGAATTGATTTGACTTTCAGCAGCTTCTGGACTTCGCCTATACATTCCTGGAGTAAACTGCATCATAAGGCTATCAACGTGAGGATCATTTGCCCAAATTTCTAATATCTCATCAAAATGATCTCTATTTACTGCACCAATATCTATTGGATTATTATAGCTTGCACCTATTACTTGCATAATCTCTCCAAGACTATCAAGTGAATCATTTGATAGCACAGGAACTTCCATTCCAGCTTTTGAAAAAGAATCCGTCATGGAAACTGATTGACCTCCAGTTCCACCAGCTAAACCTACACGATTCCCAGAAAAAGGTGGTAGAAAATATAACCCCTTTAACGCGTCTGAAACTTCCTCAAGGTCATCACATCGAATAGCACCTGCCTGCTTTATTACTGCATCCCAAGAATTCATAGATTCTGCCAGTGATCCAGTATGGGATGATGTGGCCCTTTGACCTGCAGGAGTTTGACCTCCCTTCCAGACGATAACCGGTTTTTTTGCAGTGGCTTCTTTAAGTTTTGGCAAAAAACTTCTGCCGTTTCTAACACCCTCAATATACATAACTATTATTCTCGTTGTGGGATCCTGAGCAAAATAATCTAACCAATCACCATTTTCAAGAACTACTCCATTCCCAAAACTGACCACCTTGTTAAGTTTAACTCCATTAGAATTTGCCATTGCTGCAATACCACCAGCATGACCTCCACTTTGAGATATTACCGAAACATCCCCAGAATATCCTGTTGCTTGTTCAACCATAAAACGCACACCTAAATTTGGATTATACAAACCCATGCAATTAGGCCCAAGTAATACAATTCCAGAATCCTCTGCCATTTGAGTTATCTCTTTTTGAAGTTCAACACCTTCCTCACTACCTGACTCGGCAAATCCAGAAGTAAACATCCCTACTCCAGAAACACCTTTAGTAACACAATCTCGAAAAACAAAAGGGCTCACACGCCTAGGGACTGCAATTACTGCATAATCAACATGTTCTGGTATATCCATAACGCTTTTATAATTAGTAATTCCCATAGCTTCAATTCCAGGAATTTCTTTTTCATCGAGTTGGACTGAATAAACTTTACCTGAAAACGTCTGCATATTAGTAAGCCACGTATATCCTGGTCCTTTATCACCAATTACAGCCACAGTTTCGGGGTTTAATGCACGATCAATACGAGGTATATTTAATTCCATCAGATATAACTCCTAGGACTTCAGATTGAATGTTGAGATTAATACTTCATAGAAAACTCGTCAACAGAAATAAATTATTTACTTCTTAAATATATTGAGAAACCATAGAACAGTAACCCTAAACCATATGAAAGAATTAACCAAATCATTGGGAAATCTCTCACTGTTCCAAATAATGAGAACGTTATAAGAATAAGTGCAGAAATTCGAAATATGAAAATTAAACTCATAAATTTTTTTCCTTTTTGAATGAGTATCATCCTATTATGTCACAACCCATATATGGCCTCAAAACTTCAGGAATCGATACTCTTCCATCAGACAGTTGATTATTCTCTAGAATTGCAATAAGAATTCGGGGTATTGCTAATCCTGAACCGTTAAGAGTATGGACAAAACTTGGTTTTGCTCCATTGCTCTCACGGAAACGGATATTTGAACGTACAGCCTGAAATTCTATGCAATTAGAACACGAACTTACCTCTAGCCATTCCTCAGATCCAGCGGCCCATACTTCAATATCATATGTTTTAGCTGACTGAAAACCAAGATCACCAGAACAAAGCTCTACAATCCTATATGGAAGATTCAGTAACTTACATAATTTTTCAGCTTGTTCAACAAGTTGAAAAAATGCTTCTTCTGAATCATCAGGATGTGTTATTTTGTACATCTCAATTTTATCGAATTGATGAAGTCGTTTGATTCCACGAGTTTCACGTCCATGAGCAGCCTTTTCCCTTCGGAAACATGGAGTATGGGAAACATAATTTAATGGAAGAATATCGATTGATAATATTTCTTCACTATGTAATCCTGTAAGTGCTACTTCTGCCGTAGGAATCCACCAAAAATCCTCTTCTATGTCACGATAAAGATTTTCAGAAAATTTAGGTAAATTTCCACTTCCTTCCAATGTTTTCCCCTTCACCATGACAGGAGGAATTATTTCAATATAATTATGTTCTCTGGTATGAACATCTAGCATCCATGAAATTAAGGCTCTTTGTAATCTTGCACCCAATCCAGCAAGTATATAAAAACGAGATCCGGATATTTTAATACCCCGCTGAAAATCAATGATTCCTAAATTCTCTCCTAATTCCCAATGTGGACGAGGCTGAAAATCAAAGACAGGAAAAATACCTTCATCTCGTAAAATTTTATTAGCAGATTCATCAAAACCTTCTGGAACAGACTCCAAAGGAATATTAGGAATTCTAAGGAGCAAATCATCTAATGATTTGTCAATTCCAGTCAATTCATCCTGAAGGGTCGTAATTTTTTCGTTAATATTTTTTGTGCTTTCACGTAACGCATTTAAACGTGTGGAGTCATCTGTTTTATTCTTTACAAGTGATCCATATTCCTTACTAATTGAGTTGTGCTGTGACCTAAGAAGATCTCGTTCGGTAATTAACGCCCTACGTTGAGTATCAAAATCTCGAATTTTTGAAACAAATGATAGATCTTCTCCACGCTTTTTAAGCGCATCAATCACATAATCAGGATTATCACGGATTAAATCAATCCTTAACATTACCTACTCCGCTTTGGTGATGAATGATACACAATTCAACACGCTCCATTATGGTTTCAATAGTTAAACACTCCAGAATAGATGGTGGTATTTCCTTCATGAGCTCATTTTTCAACGTATCTTTTGCATGATTAAATATTTCTGACATAGTCATAAATCCGTTAGATAAAGTGTTTCCGTATATTTTAACTGCAATAGAATTAAGTCGATCATCAACCTCTTTGATAGCATCTTCAGATTTAATTGACATTGGCCTGTTCCACTCGATTTTGAATTTCATCTTTAGTAATTCGGGATCGCAAATCTTCTGTTAATGCTTTATATATATATTCTGTGAATTCATCTGTACTCATTGGTAATTGTCTATTATCAGTAATTAAATCATCTACGAAACGAAATATTTCTTCCTGTGAAAGTGATAAATGAGGAAATAATACAACTTCACGTATATTTTTTTGATCAGTCAGTAACATTACAAGTCGATCAATTCCAAGTCCTAATCCTCCTGTTGGAGGCATGCCATATTCAAGTGCATCCAAAAAGGCATCATCGATTCTATCAAAATCTTCATCGGCATGTTGGTCTCTCAATTCTTCTTGACTCTGAAAACGAATTCGTTGATCGATCGGATCGTTCAACTCGCTATAAGCATTACCAATTTCCATTCCACCTATAAAGGCTTCAAATCTATCAACATAATTACCATCAGATGTTTTTCGTTTTGCCAACGGTGACATTTCAGCTGGATAATCAATCAAAAAAGTTGGTTGTATTAAATGAGGTTCAACCTTATCTGAAATAATCTTATCAACTAATCTTCCCCAACTTACTTCCTGGGTAACGGCAATTCCTGCTTCTCTCATGCGACCAGCAAGAGAACTAGGGTCCGGAAATTCATCTAAATCTATTCCACTAAACTCCCGAATAGCATCTTGCAAACGAATTTTTGCCCAAGGCGTAGAAAAATCTATTACATGGTCATTCCAATCAACATTTGTATTTCCGTTTACAGAATCCACTACAATAGAAATCATTGATTCAACCATTTCCATAACACCCTGAAGATCAGTGTAGGCTTGATAACTCTCTAATAATGTATACTCGGGATTATGAGACAAATCTATACCTTCATTTCTGAATACACGTCCAATCTCATAAACACGATCAAGTCCTCCGATAATACATCTTTTAAGGTACAACTCTGTAGCAATTCGCATATATAGAGTTCTATTCAAAGCATTATGGTTAGTAATAAAAGGTTTCGCCATTGCTCCTGCAGCAACAGGAACCAGGACAGGAGTTTCAACTTCAACAAAATTTCTGGAATCAAGAAAAGATCTAATTGCTGAAACTATACGCGATCGTTTTATAAATCTTGCTCTTACATCATCATTGGATGACAAATCAATTTCTCTCTGTCGATAACGTAACTCTACATCTTTTAATCCATGCCATTTATCAGGCGGAGGACGTAAGGATTTACTCAACAATGTTAGATTTTCTGCTTTTATACTTGGCTCACCTGTTTGAGTAAATATTAATTCTCCAGAAATACCAACGTGATCCCAAAGGTCCAATTCTTTTAATAAATCATAGTTTTCGTGAAGAAGATCTTTTCTTAGATATCCTTGGATAACACCCGTTCCGTCACGTAAATCCAAAAAGGATGCCTTTCCCATAACTCGCAAACGAATTAATCTTCCTGCTAAGACCACCTTTATAGGATCTTTATCAATTCCATCCTTATTCTTATCCAATAAATTCAACGCTTGAGATATCGTATTTGTAATTCCAAAACTGATTGGATATGGATCAATACCCATATCTTTTATTCTAGATAGTTTTTCTAACCTATTGGTAATAAGTTCTTCGCCACGATCAGGCATTTACAAAACCCTTTTTTAATTTTAATAAATTCATTAGATTTATCATCGCAGATATCCACAAGATTAGGCAAATCATTGACATTGAATTTAAATAAAGTAGACAATCACTCCAACATTTTTATAAATTAATGAGTAAAATAATGAGTGAACAAGAAATATCTTTTACAAATATTGATTATATTCAAAAAATACATTTCCCACCTTTTGTAGATTCAATAGAACATCAGATGATATTAAGTGCTCAATTAACATCTATAATACAGGATATAAATGAGAATCCTGATGTACGAATAGTAGTAATTGAAGGTAATCAAATTTCATTTAATTTTCAAACAAACAATTTACCCTCCCCCCAAACTGAAAAAGAAATGGAAGAACGACAAATAGCACAATTAATCGCTAACATTAAATGTCCTACGATCATGCTTTGTAGTGGTTCAATAGTTGCACAAGGATTTGAAATATGTCTTTCCACCGACATAAGAATTTGTAGCTCAAATACGGTCTTTCAAATGCCACAACTTTATTGGAATCAACTACCTTGGGATGGAGGAACACAACGATTATCAAGACTGATTGGAATCCCCAAAAGTCTTGATTTAATGCTAACAGGAAGAAATATGAATGCTGAAGAGGCTATTCAGTCAGGCTTGGTTCATCAGATGACAGAACCTAATAAATTAGAAACAACTGGAATTGAATTGGCAAAACAAATGAGTGAATATGCACCTATTGCCATGCAATATACTAAAGAAGCTATTTTAAATGGATATGAACTTCCACTAAATGCAGCACTAACTCTTGAACTTGATTTTAACGTCCTATTACATTCAACTCATGACAGACTTGAAGGGATAAATTCATTTCTTGAAAAAAGAGCTCCTGATTTTCAAGGGTCGTAAATCTCAAATTCATAGGAAATAAGTTGTGGCTAATAATTTTGAATCAATAATATTAGAGAAAAAAAGTTCCATTCTAACTATTACACTAAACAGACCAGACATTCTTAACGCATATAACATCCAAATGCGCGATGAAATGTGGCAAGCACTTTTGGCAATCAAAGATGATCTAGAAGTAAAAGTAATCATTTTAAAAGGAGCTGGAGAAAAAGCTTTCTGTGCTGGAGCTGATTTAACAGAATTCACAACTGCCCCGTCACAAACTATTGCCAGACAAGTCAGAAGACTTCGTCCAATTTGGGAACTTTGGGCATCTATCAGAAAACCATTTATATGTGCTCTTCATGGTTATGTAATTGGTTCAGGCTTAGAAATGGCATTATTATGTGACATCAGAATTGCTAGCCCAGAAGTAAAAATTCGATTGCCAGAAGTTGCACTTGGTATGCTTCCTGCCGCAGGCGGCTCACAAACACTTACAAAACTAACAGGAATAAGTACCGCGAGTAAAATGTTACTAACTACAAATACCATTTCTGCAAATGAAGCTTTACAAATGGGAATTATTTCAAAAATTATCAAGGCTTCAGAATTACAATCTGAAGTCGAACATATCGCCGAACATATTGCTGGAATAAATATAAACAATACCCAATCTCTTTTAAATTTAGTGAAAACAGGTAATGATATCAGTCTTAGTCAAGGATTAGAATTAGAGAAAAATGTTAATTTGAAGAATAGTAAACATTTTTGATTTATTACAAAAAAATTATGAAAAGTTGGCTAAATAATATTTTAAGGTTAATATTATCCACCGAAATCCATACCAGGAGGGAAATTTGAATACTGGAGAGTTTATAACGATTACTGCTGCAATTGTTCCTGAAAGGGAAGCAGTTGTATTCGAGAATACGCGTTTAAATTTTGAAGAATTAAATGATAGAGTAAATCGCTTGGCAAACGGTCTGACAGATCTAGGCATAGGATCAGGTGATCGTATTGCAACAATGGATGTAAACACAAATGCCATGGTCGAAGTCATTTTTGCTTGTGCAAAAATAGATGCTGTTTTTCTTCCATTAAACTTCAGGGCTAAACCAGAAGAAATAAGTTTTATGCTTAACGATGCAGAGGCAAAAGCAGTATTTGCAGGTAGTCGATACCTAGACATGCTAGACTCATTAAGACCAGAAACAAAGACAGTCGACACTTACATAGCATTTGAAGGTTCTAAAGATGGTTGGACTGAATATGAAGGAATAATATCATCTTCTGCAGATGATGAAGTTTTCGGAACTGCGGATGAAGATGATCTAGCTGTACTAATGTTCACAGCTGGAACAACTGGAACTCCAAAGGGCGTTATGCTTTCTCATAACAGTTTTTCGTCATTTATTCTAGCCAACGTTGAACCACCAGATCCAGAAACAGAAGAAAAGAATCTACTTACAGTTCCATTAAATCACATAGCTGGATTACAAGCAGTGATGGCAGCAATTTATGGTGGTCGAACGCTTATCATTCATCGACAATTTGATCCAGTAGATTGGATGAAGTCTGTACAAAATGAAAAAGCTGACCGTGCAATGATGGTGCCAACAATGCTCAAGAACCTAATGGATCATGAGGAATTCGGTCAATATGATTTATCAAGCATGAAGGTAATCACTTACGGAGCAGCTCCGATGCCATTAGAAGTAATTAAAAAAGCTATGATTGAGTTAAAAGGATGCAAATTCATCAACGCTTTTGGGCAAACTGAGGGTGCAGGAACTATAACCATGCTTTCCCCTGATGATCATGAGATACCTGAAGGATTATCCGAAGAAGAAACAGAAAAACGACTCAAACGACTAGCCTCAATTGGTAAAGCACTTCCAGACGTTGAGGTTCGTATAGTTGATGAAGAAGGCAATGACGTTCCGGTAGGTGAATCAGGAGAAATTGTTGCTCGAGGTCCTCGTTTAATGAAAGGATACTGGAATAGATCCGAAGCAAACGCAGATACTATGCGTGGAGGATGGTTATATACCGGGGATATTGCATATTTTGATGACGAAGGTTACATATTCATTTCAGGAAGAAGCAAGGACTTCATCAAACGTGGTGGAGAAATGATCGCTCCTGAAGAAGTTGAGCAATGCCTTATGTCTCACCCATCCGTTGATGAAGCAGCAATTATTGGCATACAAGATGTGACCTGGGGAGAACGAGTTCGTGCCGTTTGTGTCTTACGCGGTGATCAAGAAAAACCATCTGAAGATGATCTCATAGAATATTGCAGACAACGCATGTCAAGCTTTAAGAAACCAGAGTCCATAGTATGGGTATCAGAATTGCCAAGAAATCAGATGGGCAAAGTTCTTAAAAACGTATTACGTGAAGAACATAGCCACCCAATCGAATAATTTGTAAAGCAAGAGGGTAGATTTCTATTCTCTTGCTTTAAATACAAGATATCAATGTTTCGAGTCCATTACCCGCCAATTCCTTTTTAGGATTCTCATTTAGCATGAACGGAAAACTCATCGGACTAATCCTTTTTTCCGCAATGCTCATATTGTTAGTGGCTTGTGATGGAGGTGGTGCAAAGCCTGCAACTCTTGAACCTACTACAACATCTGTGCCTAGTAATACGCCAACACCTGAGCCCTACTGCAAATGTTATCGACCAAACCATAACGCCACCAAAGTTTGAAGTTCTTAGGAAGCATCCAAAGTATGACTGTATGAATGTTGAAATGAACATGTTCATCGGAGTTTTTGGGATGTACGTTATTGCACCTGATGCAGCACCTAGGGATTATGTTATTCATACGGCCAATATCCTAGCTCAGCACATAGACAATGACGAGGATGGAATACTTGATGATGCTGATGTATTACAACATTTAGTTGAAAACAATTATGTGGTTCCTGTATGGACTACTCATGATCGAGAAGATTTTTGGAAGGAAGCAAGAGATACATACTGTGAAGATAATACCAGTATGCGGGCAAGTATGTATTACGATGAGGACGAATGAGTACTTGCAGTAATTAAGAAAAAAGGAACGTGGGATGGAAATCTTGAAGAAGTGTGGCATGTAGTTACTGCAGGTTGGTCAGAGGTGCTTATCCAGAAAGCTTTTGGTATAGATAACCCTTCACTTTTAACAGATGCTATGGATGTTGCTCGGGGTGAATATTTTGAAGATGTTCCTTCAAAATATCCTTCTTAAACTTGGTATACGTATTACGACGAATCATGTGGATAACGCATGTCAAGGTTTAAGAAACCAGAGTCCATAGTGGTGGCATAGTATTCTAAAGAAATTAAGAAGTGGATCAAAAATTAATATTTAAACTGAAAAAATTTATCCACGGAAAATTAATATTGCAGCTGAAATATAACCAATAATCAATATAGGAAATAGCCATTTACCGCCGAAAAGTTTTACAAGAACTGTTCCTCTCGATTGGGCAAATGAGATGATTATTAATGTACTTAATATCGCCATCAAGCAACTAAATATATGAATATTATTTATATGTCCCCAAAAAGAGGATTTAGTTAAAAATAAGTCATCCCCAAATAAAACAACACATGTATTAAAAAGGTTGCTTCCAAATAAATTAGAAACTGCTAAATCAGTTTTCATTTTATACATTGCCATGATCACTGTAGCTGCCTCAGGAAGAGAAGTGGCAATAGCTAAGAATTGAGTCCCAACAAATCCTTTGTTCCAATTCATAAGTATTGATAAATTGTCACCGCTATAGGATAAAAGACTTGCAGCGGCAAAAGTGACAATTGCAGCAATTAAATACTTATTAATTGCAAACACCAACCGTCTAGATACTTTAACTGACTCATTATTTACGCTATCCTCATTCCGATCACTTTTATAAACTGAATACATAGCGTAAATAAAGAATAAAATTATAAATATTGAGAAAGGACTTATCATGAGTCCAAATAAGGAAAATTCATAAGTTGAAAAACTCTCAACACTTATTATCGTAGAGGTAATTAATATAGCGACCAAGCTAAATAGACCTAGAATTACAGTAGAACGTTCGACTGTATGCATGATAGGTAACCCTCGCCAAAAAAAATCGCAAGCCCCAATTAAAAGCAAATTGAACATATTACTTCCAAAAACATCTCCTGCTGCCAATTCAGGTTCATTAACCAACAAAATTGAAGTCGCACCTGTACCTAATTCTGGTAGAGAAGTAGCAGTAGCAAGAAGTAATACTCCAACAAAAGTCTGTCCTAAATTCAGTTCCTGCGAAATAATATCAACACTTGATACTAAATGATGAGCAGCAATAAAAATAATAATTCCGGCAAAAATTAATTGTGCCCAAACTAAAAGAATCTCCAACTTTTTACCTCTATCCTAGAAGAAAAATTCAAACAAATTTAATGAAAACCATACTAATCCATTGGTTTTTGAGCAATAATTAAGTCGCGATTACCTCGTAGAACTTGAACAGATATATTTACAAAACCTATTCTTTCTAACATATCGCTATAAACACTTGAAGGACGTTCTTGTCCTCCAGTCGAAACTAAAGTCTGTAAATCTAATAATGTTGCTTGTAATGGACCAGTTCGCTCTTCATCTAATAATTTTTCACAAACTAATATCGCTCCATTCGGTTCAAGTGCTTTAAAGCAATTTCTTAAAATTATGTCGCACTGTTTATCTGACCAATCGTGAAGAACCCATCCAAGAGAAATAACATCTGCTACATTAGGCAAACTATCTGTTTCAAAAAAATCGCCTGATATGGTTTTTATGCGATCACCTAAATTATGTGATTGTATATAATGATCAGCTACTAAACAAACTTGTGGGAGTTCGAAAACAATACCATTTAATTCATTGTGTCTCTGTGTTGCAGCAATAGCCAATGCTCCAGATCCACCACCAACATCCATCAAGCAACGATAATTATTGAAATCAAAAGCCTCAACAATTTCTTTTGCAGCAAGTAAAGATAAATTGTGCATTCCTCTAGCAAAAGAACGTATTGTAGGTAAATCAGCATATACATTTTGCATCATATCAAATCCGGAACCAAAAACTTGACTTACTCTAGGAGAATTTTCACGAATTGCATCAGGAAGAAATTGCCATAATCTCCATTGAAGATGACTTAAATGTTCTGTATGTCCACCAAGGTAATCTGGGGAATCAGTTACTAGAAACCTTTGAGTAGGTTTTGAATTGCTGTAACGAATTCCATCGAAAACCAAAAGATCAACTGCTACTAGAGCATTAAGAAGTCTTGGCAGGGCACTGGGATGAAGCCTAAGTTTGTACGCAAGAACTTCTGAGCTAGATGACCCTTTAGAAAGTTCATCAAAGATTCCTAATTCAATTGCTGTAAAAAGGACCTTCGATATCCAAAAACCGAAAAACATTCCTTGTATTCGCTCTTCAGAAAAATCCTCTTCATGGGTATTGCTCATAGAATACAATACTCACTTTAAGAACTTGGAACATCATCGCCGAGACTTTCCACAAGTAACTCTAAGATATCCTTTGCCTTCTTTGTTTCAGATACTCCCTTTGAACCAACGCCTTCATTCATCATTTGCAAACAAAAAGGGCAAGAAGTTCCAACAGTTTCTGCTTCTGTCTCCAAGAAATGTTCTGTGCGAATGTGATTGACTTTCGTTCCAGGTTCATCCATCCACATTCGACCACCACCTGCTCCACAACAAAAACCACGTTCTCGATTTCTAGGCTCCATTTCAACTAAAGTTACCCCAGGAATTGAATTTACTATTTCCCTTGGTGGATCAAAAATCCTATTATGTCTCCCTAAGTAGCAGGAATCATGGTAAGCAAGTGTTGTATCAATAGTTTTTATTGGCTTTAATCGGCCATCTTTTATCAAATCAGCTACATATTCAGTATAGTGAAGCACTTCAAATTCTCCACCAAATTGTGGATATTCATTTTTTATTGTATTAAAGCAATGAGGGCAAATAGTTATTATCTTTGGCTTTCCATAATTAGAAATGGTTGTAATATTCTGTTCAGCCATAATCTGAAAAAGATACTCATTTCCCATTCTGCGAGCCGGATCACCAGTACATGTTTCTTCATCCCCCAAAATCGCATATTTAACTTTAGCAAGTTTAAAAATTGAAGCCATCGCTTTAGGAATTGCTTGACTTCGTTGCTCCAAAGCACCTGTACAACCAACCCAAAATAAGACTTCAATCTCTGGGTTATCTGCCATAACTGGAACATCAAGTCCTTCAGTCCAATCAGTTCTGGTGAAAGATGTGCCTCTCCAGGGATGACCACGTTGTTCCATACTTAAGAGTGCACCCTCAGCTGTAGCAGGCATTCTTGCCTCTTCCATTACAAGATATCGACGCATATCTACAATACTATCAATATGCTCAATAAAAACAGGGCAGGCTTCCATACAAGCCCTACAGGTTGTACAAGACCAAAGAACATCTTCAGTAACAGCATCAGATACCATTGAAACAGGTTCACCTAAAGGTGCCTTTTCACTTTCCAAATCATCGGTGGGCAAAAGTCTTATCCAAGGTTTGGAATCTCCGTTACGCTCCTCGATAATTTCAGGACCCCGAGCCACCATGTATTTTTTCATATCCTGAATAAGTTTTCTAGGAGAAAGAGGTTTTCCACTAGCATATGCAGGACATTGATCCTGACAACGACCACAATTGGTACATGCATCATAATCAAGCAGTTGTTTCCAAGTTAGATCGGTAATTTCACTTGCTCCAAACCTTTCAAGTGTTTCAATATCTCCCATCGGTCGGAGGGCACCAAGTGGTCGATCAGACCTAAGAAATGCATTTAAAGGAGCAAAAAATATGTGTGCTATCTTCGTAAATCTAAAAGTAATATATACATAACTTATGGTAACAAGAATCACGTGCAGCCAATAAATAATAAAATGACTGACCTCACCTCCATACTGTGTAATACCGCCGGCTCTAAAAGCCAATGCAAACAAATAGCCAATAAAAGACCATGGTGCTGCAGCAGGGTCATATAAGTCACTCTGAGGATTTAGTTCAGTAACTGCAATTCTCAAACCTTCAACCAAAAACCCACTTATTAATAATAATCCAATTAGTGACAAAATAATGCCATCATCGACAAAAGTATTAAGTCGATCCGGTTTCATCACATATCTACGCCAAACTGCCATCGCCAATCCGATGGAAGCGAAAAGACCTCCACCTATATCCCAAAGCAAGCTAAACTGATTTCGTGCATAAACTGTAGGTATCTCAAATCCAACTGTTGGAGCTACATATTTATGCCAATTCCATTCTACAGCTCCTAGAGTTGTAGCAAAAATTAAAATTATGAAACCCCAAAAAAGAAAAAAATGCATTAGGCCAGGAAAAAGCTCTCTCTTTAAAAATCTTCTATGCCCAAAGATATCCAATCCAGCTAAACGAATTGAACGAGAAATTCTTGGTCCCCATGGACCCAAATCTGGCATAGCTCGACCAAGCATCCAAACTCTTAATCTTGTCCAAAAAGCATAGGTCAAACAAACCATAAGCACACCCATAGTCAGGTATACCAACACTCCCAAAAAAGGATACCCTATATTCCAGTATTCTGGTCTTCCAGGTAGATCAGGCATTTGGCCTCCTATTAATTTAAACCTTAACAACGTGACTAATGGAAACACTTGGGTCTAAGAACATAACAATCTGCAAGTCCTATTAACACAAGCATTCTAAAGCTAGTAGAGCAAGGTATCAAGACATTTTTTATGAAAATATATAAAAAACTATTTTAAGAAACATGATTTTCAACACGTTTAGCTATTTGACTTTTGAAGTTTAATACACTACAATTACCGCTTTGTAACTAAATTTCGAAGCATAGTAGTTCTCGTTTGTAATTAACTGAAAACCTATAGCAAGGAATCTTCATAGCGAGTTGGTGTTTGTGTGATAAAAAAATCTCCGGTTAATATGCTCGCGGATCAATCAATTTATTCTTTGTGCATATCGTTCACCCTTAATAGTGAAATGCACCCAGCAATGTTTTCTTTTAGAAACAAAAAATTCTAGTCGTTAACCTAATACGATCTTATGTCGGATTTATTATCTATTGTATAAGGAGCACTTAATTCAATGACAATCAGTAAATCGCCTAATAAAAGGAAATCAAACGAACTCTACGAAGCTCCAATTAAAAGTTATTCAAACATAAACAGTGTCATTAATGTCCCAAATTTACTTCAAATACAACTTGATGCAATGGAATGGTTAAAAGGGGATGGGCTTTCAAGCCTATTTTCAGAAGTTTCCCCAATAGATGATTTTACTGGGCATCGTTTAGAATTAAGTTTTCTTTCTCATGAATTTCGAGAACCAAAACATTCCATTTCGGAATGTAGGGAAAAGGAAATTACCTTTTCTAGACCTTTATATGTAAATACGCAATTAATAGTTAAAGAAACTGGGGAAATAAAGGAACAAAGTATATTCTTTGGAGACATTCCAATGATGACCGAACAAGGTACTTTCATAATAAATGGTGCCGAAAGAGTAGTTGTCAGTCAATTGGTTCGCTCACCTGGAGTATATTACACAGTTGAATTAGATACTTCTGGAAGGCCTATATGTTCTGCAAAATTAATACCTTATCGTGGTGCTTGGCTTGAATTTGAAACATCTGCTCGAGATCAACTAGTTGTGAAAGTAGACAGGAAAAGAAAAGCCCCTATAACTTTACTTCTTAGAGCATTAGGGTACATTTCAGACGAAGAAATTCTCGAACTTTTTGCCAGTATCGATGACCATCCTGACCATAAATACATAGAGACTACGTTATCCAAAGACCCAATCCCTTCTTCCCGTTATGAAGATTTTAGAGAATCCGATCTTGAGTCTACATGGCTAAAAGTAAAAGGTGATACTCCTTACGATCCAATGCTTGCTAAAGGACTTGTGGCTTCCCGAATTGAATTTTATAGAAGGCTAAGACCAGGAGAACCAGCAAGTATCGACAACGCAAATACTTTAATTGATAACCTTTTATTTAACCCTCGACGTTATGATCTTGGGACAGTTGGCAGTTACAAGATGGGCAGGCAAATTGAATCACGAAAAAATTCATCTGAAACATCTGGCCTTAGAGTACTCAACAAAAAAGATATCGTAGATGTAATAACTAAAATCATTTATATAAACAATGGCCATCCGGAAGATGCTGACGATATTGACCACTTAGGAAATAGACGTGTTAGAGCAGTTGGAGAATTAATACAAAACCAATTAAGACTTGGTGTTCTTAGGATGGAAAGAGTTATAAAAGAACGCATGACGATAATTGAACCTGAAAATGCCACACCTGCTGCATTAGTCAATATCCGTCCAGTAGTTGCCGCGATAAGAGAATTTTTCGGCGGATCACAATTATCCCAGTTTATGGATCAAACTAACCCATTAGCTGAACTCACCCATAAAAGACGTTTGTCTGCCTTGGGACCTGGAGGCTTATCAAGAGAAAGAGCGGGTTTTGAAGTTCGGGACGTTCACAATTCTCATTATGGAAGAATTTGCCCAATAGAAACACCAGAAGGGCCAAATATTGGACTGTTAGGATCTCTAGCAACATATGGAAGAACTAACCAATATGGTTTTATAGAAACCCCTTACAGAAAGGTTTTTCATCAACTTCAAAGTTCAGACGAAAAACTTTTAGGAAGAACTGTTTCTAAGGATTTAAATGATGATAGTGGAAAGCTATTGGTAAAAGGTGGAAGTAAAATTACTTCAAAGATACTGGAAAAAATTAAAAATTTAAATGAAACTTCAATCCCTTTAAGACCATTTGTCACATTGGACTCAACAGACATCGAATACCTTCCAGCTGATGATGAACAAGACATGGTAATTGCGCAAGCCAACATTCCTGTAGACGAACATGGGCAATTCGTGCCTGACACAGTCGAAACTAGAACAAATGGAGAACCACGAATTCAGGATATTGATTTGATTCATTACATGGACGTTTCTCCAATGCAGATAGTAAGTGTATCAACATCTCTTATACCTTTCCTCGAACATGACGATGCTAACCGTGCTCTTATGGGTTCAAATATGCAAAGACAAGCAGTTCCATTGATTAGACCTGATGCCCCTTTAGTAGGTACTGGAATGGAAAGTAGAGTAGCACTCGATAGTGGGCAAGTGATACTTTCTGAAACTGACGGTGTTGTTACAGGGGTCAGCGGAGATGAAATTATAATTACAGAAAAGAATGGTGATGCAACGCCTTATCCCTTACAGAAATTTGTTCGTAGCAATCAAAGCACATGTGTAAACCAAAGACCTGTCGTAAACATAGGGCAGAAAATTAAAATAGGGGACACATTAGCAGATTCTTCCTCCACTGATAAAGGAGAACTAGCACTGGGTCACAACCTTCTCGTAGCTTTCATGAGTTGGGAAGGCTATAATTTTGAAGATGCTATCATCCTAAGTGAAGAACTCGTTAAGGATGATAAATTTACATCGGTACATATTGAAAAATATGAATGTCAGTCCAGGCAAACAAAACTTGGAGAAGAAGAAATCACAAGGGATATTCCTAACGTAAGCGAAGATGCCCTAAGAAACTTAGACGAGCTTGGAATAATACGAATAGGTGCCGAAGTATCTGCAGGTGACATCTTAGTAGGAAAAATCACTCCCAAGGGTGAGACTGAACTTTCTGCTGAAGAAAAACTTCTGCGTGCTATTTTTGGAGAAAAAGCCAGAGATGTTAAAGACACTTCTCTCAAAGTGCCTCATGGTGAACGAGGAAAAGTTATTGCAGTGAAAGTTTTTTCCAGAGAAAATCGAGACGAACTTCCTCCAAACGTTAATGAAGTAATTCGAGTTTGGGTTGCTCAAACAAGAAAAATTTCAGTCGGCGACAAAATGGCTGGAAGACATGGAAACAAAGGTGTTATCGCAAGAATTCTACCTGTGGAAGATATGCCGTATACCGAAGATGGCACGCCCATCCAGATTATATTAAACCCTATTGGGGTGCCTTCTAGGATGAATTTAGGTCAAATTTTAGAAACTCACTTGGGCTTAGTTGCAGATTCCCTAAACTTTAGAGCAATCACTCCAGTATTTGACGGAGCAACTGACGAAGAAATCCAAGATGGGTTAGCCCATGTGTGGTTTTTAAAAGAGTCAAACGCCATCGATCTTAGAGATTTAGACAACCCTATTGTTGATTGGGACATTGTGAAAGAATGGCTCGAAAATCAAGGTTACAATTTTGATGATGTATTTAATGAAAATAACCCAGGTTTTCCAAGAAGAGTATGCTTAGAAATTTGGCTGAAGGAACATTCAAGTATTTCACTAAAAGGAAAAAGTGACGAGGAGCTTTTTAAGTTAGCAAGAAATATAGGACATGACGGAAAGAATGTCCCTCCTATAATGGGAAAAATGGTTCTACATGACGGTAGAACTGGCGAACAATTCGCACAACCCGTTACAGTTGGATACATCTATATGATGAAATTAATTCATTTGGTTGAAGATAAGATTCATGCAAGATCAACAGGGCCATATTCTCTAATAACACAACAACCATTAGGCGGAAAAGCTCAATTCGGAGGTCAAAGATTTGGAGAAATGGAAGTCTGGGCTCTTGAAGCATATAGTGCTGCCCACAATTTGCAAGAAATGCTAACTGTAAAATCTGATGACGTTATGGGTAGGCAAAAAACATACGAGTCTATTGTAAAGGGTGATGAAGTAAGTCAACCAGGAGTCCCTGAATCTTTTCAAGTGCTACTCAAGGAAATGCAAGCATTGAGTCTTTCAGTTGAATTGCTCAATGAAAATTCATCAGAGATTCCACTTGAAGACACCTTTGCTCAAGCTCAAAATGTATTAGATGAAATTGAATACGATGGACCTGAAAACACAAACGAATATATGGAAATAGACGCTTTATTTGATAATGAAGACACTCTATAAATAGTAGAGATATATAAATCAATTAGATAAGAAATTACCACACCCAAAAGGGGGTTTATGAGTATGGTGCAAAGTGGACCAGATTTTAACGCAATAAGAATAGGATTAGCCTCTCCTGAACAAATACGAATGTGGTCATATGGTGAAGTAACTAAACCTGAAACAATAAATTACAGAACCCTTCGACCTGAGCGTGACGGATTATTTTGCGAAAGAATTTTTGGACCTACCAAAGATTGGGAATGTGCATGCGGCAAATACAAGAAAATACGATTCAGAGGTGTTAAATGTGAGCGTTGTGGGGTCGAGATAACAAGATCTAAGGTTCGCAGGGATCGAATGGGGCACATTGAATTGGCAGCTCCAGTCGCACATATTTGGTTCTCCAAAGGAATACCTAGTCGATTGGGATTGCTTCTAGATTTATCTCCTAGAAGTTTAGAACGGGTTTTATATTTTGCTCAGTACATAATTACTGAAATCAATGAAGAAGTTCGAGAATCAAATCTAGCTACAATTGAGACTAATTATAATGAAGAGCTTGCAAAACTTACGTCAGATTGGGAACAAAAAATTGCACTCGCCAATGATGCTGATTCAGAGGAGCACGACTCAGAATCAGAAACAAAAAATGAAACACTAGAAAACTTACAAAAACAACAAAAGGATGAATTTGAGAAACTTGAGTCTGATTACTCAGAAAAAGTTGCTGATTTGAATGAAATACGAATAGGTCAACTTATATTAGAAGCAAAATGGCGGGATCTATCAGAAAAACATCCAGGACTAGCGAGTGCAGGAATGGGTGCAGCAGCAATGAGAGAACTTCTGACTAATATTGATCTGGATCTTGAACGAGATTATTTAGTATCAGAAATGCGATCAACATCTGGACAACGTAGAAAAAAGGCTGTTAAAAGACTAAGAGTAGTTGAAGCTTTTAGAAAAAGTGCATCCAAGCCAGAATGGATGATCCTAGATGCACTACCAATACTTCCCCCCGACTTACGCCCAATGGTTCAACTTGATGGAGGAAGATTCGCTACTAGTGACTTAAATGACTTATACAGAAGAGTCATCAATAGAAATAATCGACTTAGAAGACTTCTTGAATTAGAGGCCCCCGAAGTAATTGTTCGTAACGAAAAGCGCATGCTTCAGGAAGCAGTAGACGCTTTAATAGACAATGGTCGGAGAGGAAGAGCAATATCAGGAACCCATAATCACAAATTAAAGTCATTATCAGATTTACTAAGAGGAAAACAAGGAAGATTTCGACAAAATTTACTTGGGAAAAGAGTTGATTATTCTGGAAGGTCCGTAATCGTAGCAGGGCCTGAATTGAGATTAGATCAATGTGGTTTACCCAAAAAAATGGCTTTAGAATTATTCAAACCATTTGTAATGCAACGCTTAGTACTTGACGGTATTGCCCACAACATAAAAAGTGCGAAACGCGTCATTGAAGAAATGCACCCAGAAGTTTGGGATATCTTAGAAGATGTAACAAAGGACAGACCTGTATTGCTTAATCGTGCCCCAACCCTTCATAGGCTAGGATTGCAAGCTTTTATGCCCGTATTGATTGAGGGTAGTGCAATCCAAGTTCACCCACTAGTATGCACAGCTTTTAATGCTGACTTCGATGGTGATCAAATGGCTGTCCACGTTCCCTTATCAGGTAAAGCAGTTCTTGAAACAAAAGAATTGATGCTAGCAGTAAATAACATGTTATCTCCAGCTTCTGGGGATCCTTTGGTTGCTCCTACTCTAGATATTGTAATGGGTTGTTACTATCTGACTCAAGAAGAAGAATCCAACTCAGCAATAAAATTGTTTGGATCAATTCATGAAGCAGATATGGCACATGAACTTGGAATCATTAATCTGCAAGAAAAAATTCAGGTTATAGCTGAACAACCTAATTCAGAATCTATAATCTATAACACAACTGCTGGAAGGCTTAAATTTCGCGAGATACTTTCAGAAGAATTAGCATTTATCGAAGAGAACTGGAACAAACTTATGGACAAGAGTACCCTTAAAGATCTAGTGGTCGAAAATTATAAACTTTTGGGAAATCAAGCTACTGCTAAATTACTAGACAACATGAAAAGACTGGGATACCACTACGCTACAATATCTGGAATTACTATAGGAATCAATGATTTGGAAGTTCCAGATTCTAAAGCACAAGTAGTCCAGAATGCTGATCAGCAAATCTTACAATTAGGTGAGGATTATCAAAGAGGTCTCGTCAACGACCCCGAAAGGCATGAGCAAGCTGTTAAAATCTGGTCAAAAGCAAGTGATGATATAAAGGAACTTGTTGAGGAGGCTCTTCCAACATTCGGTGGAGTAGCTTTAATGGCTAGATCAGGTGCAAAAGGAAATATTTCTCAAATAACTCAAATGGCTGGAATGCGTGGATTAATGTCTGATCCTAAGGGTCAATTAATAGAAGTACCGGTAAAGTCCAGCTTCCGGGAGGGATTGAGTGTGCTAGAATATTTCATTTCTACACATGGTGCACGAAAAGGTTTAGCAGATACTGCTCTTCGAACAGCTGACAGTGGTTACCTGACACGAAGAATGATTGACGTAGCTCAAGACGTAATCGCATCAGCAGAAGATTGTGAAACGATAATGGGAATATGGATCAGCCATAACATAGACAAAGAGCGAAATAATTTAAATGCTCCCTTTGGCGAACGGCTTATAGGAAGATATATTGCTGCTCCGATTGCTCACCCTGAAACAGGAGAAATTATATTTGAAAGAAACACCCCAATCAAAGAGCAAAGCGAAATTGAATTAATACTCGATGCTGGCATTCAAGATGTTTATGTTCGATCAATGCTTACCTGTGAATCCATAAAAGGAATCTGCCAGTTTTGCTATGGCATAATGCCTGCAACTGGAGAAATAATATCACTTGGCGAAGCAGCAGGAATTATTGCTGCCCAAAGTATCGGTGAACCAGGAACACAACTTACCATGAGAACATTTCACACAGGTGGAGTAGCTGGTATTGACATCACAAGCGGCATACCTAGAGTAGAAGAGTTATTTGAAGCAAGAAAACCTAAAAATCCTGCTATCTTAGCTGAAATTAACGGAACAATTGAAGATATTTCGCAGACTCCAGAAGGTCAGATAATTACATTGGTAAACACGGAGGAATTCCGCGAAATACTTAATATTCCAAAAGGGTATGAGATAGTAGTTAAAGATAATGATTTAGTAGAAGCTGGTTCAGTTGTAGCTAAATTTAAAATTAAAAAAGCTAGGAAAACTAAAAAGGATGAAGAGGAAGGAAATGTTGAGGGCAATCCTGACGATTTAATTTCTAGAATGGCTGGAAAAATTCAGGTTTCCAAAGGCCAAATTTCTGTAATATGGGATGAGCAAGAAATTAAAAGGTACGTTGCTTCTCCAATTGCATATGTCACAGTAAAAGTAGACGAACAAGTAGTTGCTGGCCAAGAATTAACTGCTGGTTTAAAGGATCCGCATGATCTGCTTAGAATTCTAGGAAAAGAAGCAGTTCAGGAATACATACTTGAAGAAGTCCAGCGTGTATATAGAACTCAAGGCGTAGGAATAAATGATAAACATATAGAAGCAATAATCAGACAAATGCTTAGAAAAATTCGCATCGAATTGCAAGGTGATACTGAGTTGCTACCAGGCGAATCAGTTGATAAAGTTTTTTTTGATCAAAGTAATAGAAAAACTCTTGCTGAAGGAGGAGAACCAGCAAGAGGATCTGCATTACTGCTAGGAATAACTCGAGCATCATTGAGCACAGAAAGCTTCCTAGCTGCAGCATCATTTCAGGAAACTACAAGGGTATTAACTGAAGCTGCTATTAATGGGGCTGTTGATCGATTAACAGGGCTCAAAGAAAATGTAATAATTGGAAGACTTATCCCAACAAGAACTGACATTGACTTTACAACTGACTTACCTTTTATTAGCGAAAGTGATACATCTGGAATTACAGATGGAATAGATAGTATTTTTGAAGAAGATGATGACGAACTCGCTTCGGTTTTTGCTGTTGATCTAATAAATCTTGGAGGAACAGAACAGGATTCATCCAATGAAACACCTGCTGAAGAAGCCGAAGAATAAAAACCACTCGGAGTTGATAAAGTGACTATATTTTATATAGCTGGATCAGGAATAAAACCTGGCAAGACTTCATTTGCGTCGAGTTTCAGAACTTATCTTTCAAAAAATGAAAAAAAAGTAAACATTCTAAAGCCTTTTACTTTTTTTTCACAAAGTAGTGATCCAGATATGAATTATCTTTCAAGAAATAATTCTAATACAAATTTATCTTATGAACCTTTAGTGCTTTCCCAAGAATTAGAAATTACTGAAGAAATGATTAGTAAGGTATCAGATATAATTAAACTCTCATCAGATAATGCTGACCATACAATTATAGAAGGTATAAATGAATTTGAAGAAAATACTTCTAGTTCCCCTATACCTTTATTAATAGATAAACTAAATGCAAAAGTTATACTAATTATCAGGGGCTCTGAAAATATTGATCTGAATTTAATTGAAAACACCATTTCTGTATATAGGAATAATATTAAATTAATACTTATTAATCGAACTCCAAAATATATGATCCCCACAGTAAAAAATTCTTTTATCGAAAATAGTCAAATTCAATACTATGACCTTCCAATAGATATAATCCCAGAAGATCGAACAATGTTATCACCATCAGTAAGCGAAATTGGATCATTCTTGAATGCAAAATTTCCTATAAACGATGATATATCTGAATTAATAGAAAAACTTAACACCCCTATTGAATATTTCATGATAGGTGGTTGGTCTTTAGACAGTGGAATCCATGTATTTTCCAAGAGAAACAATAAAGCAGTTATAGTAAAAGGAGATAGACCAGATCTTCAAATGGCTGCATTAGAGACTTCCACCTCATGCTTGATTCTTACAAATGGACAAGAACCGATACAATATGTTGTGCAACATGCTATAAAAAAACAAATTCCAATCCTTGCTGTTGATGAATCAACTCAAGAAATTATGAACAATATTAATGAATTTCCTTGGGAAAATACTGAAATGACGAATATTAAATCTATCCAATTTGGTAATCTCCTAGAAAAATATTGCCAAGAAACATCATTAGCTACAATATTAGAGAATTAAACATATTTTCAGGGATTAACAATATTGCTTATAGATTCTCATGTTCATGTATTTCCAAAAAGCTTTGAAGAGAGCCGAAATGATCTCATTAAAAAAGATTCGACTTTCAGAGAAATGTACACCAACACTAAATCGACCCTTTCAACATCAGAAAATCTACTCCATTCTATGGATGTAAACAATATAGACTTTTCAATAATTACAAGTATCGGTTGGGAAAATTATGAAATTGCGAAAGAAGCAAATAACTACCTACTCAATTCCGCTAAAAAACATTCGGATCGTTTAGGAGCATTTGTTGGAATCAACCCTAATTGGGGAGATCTCGCTATAGAAGAAATTAAACGTTGCATTGACCAAGGAGCTATTGGTATAGGGGAAATGCATCCTGATACACAAAAATTTAAATTAGATGATAGTAAATTACTATCTCCATTAATGAATCTAGCAAAGAAAAACAATCTCATAATACTTATTCATTCTTCAGAACCACTTGGACGAAAATATCCCGGAAAAGGAAAAGTTGAACCAAAAAAAATTTTAGCTTTCTCTAAATTATTCCCGGAAAACAAAATCATAGCCGCTCACTGGGGAGGAGGATTGCCTTTTTATTATCTTCTTAAAGAATTGAAAAGCTCTCCACCAAAACTTTATTTTGATACAGCAGCAACCAATCTTTTATATTCAAAAGAAATATTCGAAATCATCATCAATATCATAGGCTCAGATAATATATTATTTGGTTCAGATTTCCCTTTGGTGAAGCAAGAAAAAATTATTACCCTCGTTAAAGATTCCAAAATTAGTAAAATTGCAAAAAGTAAACTCCTTGGAGAAAACGCAAAGCAATTATTAAAAATATCGAAAATATAAATATTAATTATTAGGCATCTTACAATCTTATGAATGAAGATTTTTTAAATGTTGTCGTTGAAAACGCTTTGAAGTTCATGGTATAATTTATTTATAACGATTTTCGATTTTTTCCAGGAGGACATACAATTTTGGATATGCCACGTTGTTCACAATGCTCAGAAGGAGATCTAGTTCCCCTTTCTGATTTCGGTAGTCAAGGTGCTCCGATTCATTACAAAGCATGGGTATGCACAAATATGCAATGCGGTTTTAACATAAAAATTAGAAACGGTGACGTTCATGTAAATGAACCGATCACTGACGGTGCGAGTTACACAGCTCGAGTAAGATAATAATCTATCAAAAGAAATTTTCATCTCTAGTCGCAATAATATTTGCTTAAGAATTAATTTATCTGATCAATTCTTACCCTAGGCGTTTCAAATGGTTAATTATGCACAAAAGTTTATTACCAATGTTGGGAAAAGAACGCTTATCATCAGTTTAATCCTAATCCTCACAGGATTAGGATTAATTTTATACGCGGAAATAAGCAAAAATTCTATAGAAACAATACCTTCAGAAGATTTCTCTACTTACAATGAAAAAAATACATACTCTAACGATCTGAATTTAGACGATGAACATGCAAATTCAAATGTTCAGGATATAAACGATTTAAATCAATTGGTTTCACAGTTTTCCAACCCAAAAGATTTAAATATTCCTTCCAAAGATTTCGATATACCCATCAATATTGAAATCCCAGCAATAAATCTTAATAGCGAAATTATGCAATTGAAAATAGTAGACATTGGAGAATCTAGTCAATACGAAACCCCTAATAATGTTGTCGGTCATATCCCAACTAGCTCAAACCCAGGAGAAGCTGGAAGTATATGGTTATTTGGTCATCTTGAAAGTCCAATAAGAAATGAAGGGTCAGTATTTTCTCGACTACCAGAAATTCATGATCTCATCAAAAATGGAAATATCATTCACATTATCCTAAAAACTAATAATGCGAACTTTCTTTACGAGATTAACGATTTTTCAGTAATTCCTGAAGAAAACTTAATTATAAATGACTCTGAAAAAAGTTCTTTATTTCTTGTAACTTGTTGGCCGAAGTTTGTATACGATGAAAGGATTATAGTAGGATCAGTATTGGTGGGAGTTCAATTAGAAGAAAATTAATTATTACTATTTGTTAATAAATACAAATCTAGGAGCCTAAATGCCTGTTTTCAAACCTATAGATACTAAAATTGCCTTTTCTGAAATGGAACAAGAAATATTACATTTATGGAATGCGAAGGATATTATTAAAAAATATCTTAATCGTAACAATCAGAGTAGTCAGCGCTTTTCATTTATTGATGGCCCAATTACAGCTAACAACCCAATGGGAGTCCATCATGCTTGGGGAAGAACATATAAAGATATAATACAACGCTATAAAACAATGAAAGGTTTTAAGCAACGTTATCAAAACGGTTTTGATGGCCAAGGGCTCTGGATCGAAGTAGAAGTTGAAAAAGAACTAGGATTTCGTTCAAAACGAAATATTGAAGAATTTGGTGTAGATAAGTTTGTAGAACTTTGCAAAGAAAGAGTACTAAAGTTTTCAAAAATACAAACTGATCAATCCTTGCGTCTTGGCTATTGGATGGATTGGGAAAATTCATATCACACGATGTCGGATGAAAATAATTATAGTATATGGAATTTTTTAAAAATATGTCACGAAAAAAATTGGCTTTATGAAGGAACGGACGTGATGCCATGGTGCCCACGATGTGGAACTGGAATCTCAGAACATGAAATTGTTACAGATGGCTATCGAGATATTACACACCAAGCAGTATTCGTAGAATTCCCTCTTGAAAAAAATGCAAATGAAGCTCTACTTATTTGGACTACAACTCCATGGACTTTGTCTGCAAATATTGCCGCAGCAGTAAATCCAGAAATTAAATATGTCAAAGTGAAAAGCAATCAAAAAATTTATTACTTAGCAAAAAATAAGATTGATATTATAAAAGATCCTTATGAAATTATATCTGAATTATCTGGGAATGATCTCATAGGAATAAGTTACACAGGACCGTTTGATGAATTGCCAGTTCAGGAAGGTATCAAACATAAAGTAATTTCTTGGGAAGAGGTTTCTGATACTGAAGGTACAGGTATTGTGCATATTGCTACTGGAGCTGGTAAAGAAGACTTCTTATTGGGCAAAGAAAATGATCTTCCTACAATTGCTCCACTTGATGAATCAGGATACTTCATAGATGGATTCGATTGGCTTACCAACAAAAATGTTTCGGAAGTAAATTCTGATATCTTCAATAATTTATCTAATAAAGGTTTGTTATACAAAATTGAAGACTATCTTCATCGATACCCGGTATGTTGGAGATGCGAAACTGAACTAGTATTTCGATTGGTCAATGAATGGTTTATTTCCATGGATGAATTAAGAATATTAATTGCAAATGTTACAAGTAAAATCCAATGGATACCTGATTTTGGACTAAAAAGAGAATTAGATTGGCTAAACAACATGGATGATTGGATGATCTCAAAGAAACGTTACTGGGGATTAGCACTTCCGATATATAAATGCAATGATTGTAACAATTTTGAGGTAATAGGAAGTAAAAAAGAACTAGAAGAAAGATCAATAAGTGGGTGGAGTTCCTTCGAAGGACATTCCCCACATAAACCTTGGATTGACAAAGTTAAAATTAAATGTCTGAATTGCAACAATGAAATATCAAGAATAAAGGATGTCGGGAACCCTTGGCTTGATGCAGGAATTGTACCTTATTCAACCTTAAAGTATGGAACTGACAAGGATTATTGGAATGAATGGTTTCCTGCTGACTGGATATCTGAAAGTTTTCCTGGGCAATTTAGGAACTGGTTTTACTCTTTATTAACAATGTCCACAGTTTTAGAAAATACTCAACCAACAGAATGTATCTTTGGATATGCATTAATGCGAGATGAAAATGGCGAAGAGATGCATAAAAGTAGAGGGAATGCTATATGGTTTGATGATGCTGCAGAAGATATTGGGGCAGATATTATGCGTTGGTTATTTTCAAATCATAACCCCTCTTTAAATCTTAATTTCGGACACTCAATCGCAAATGAAGTTAAGAGACAATTTTTTATCCCACTATGGAATACTTACAATTTCTTCGCCACATATGCATCTTTAGATGAATTCAATCCTAATGAAAATCAATTGACGGAACCTATTCAATCAATAGATAAATGGATCCTTTCTGAATTAAATACTTTAATCAGAAACATAACAAATGATATGGACAATTACGATCTTTCTGCACCAAGTAAACGTATTGAGGAATTTACAGACATACTTTCAAATTGGTATGTTCGAAGAAGCAGAAGGAGATTTTGGAAAAGTGAAAATGATACTGATAAATACAATGCTTATAGCACTCTATTTATTTGTTTATCAACCTTGACGAAATTGTTATCTCCATTCGTCCCATTTACTGCAGAAACCATCTACCAAAATCTGGTTGTACCCTCGAACAAGAATTCCCCACTTAGCGTACACCTTACAGAATTTCCAGAATCGGATGAAACAAAAATAGATATAAATCTTAGCAACTCAATGAATGCTGTGATGAAGATAGTCAATCTAGGGAGATCAGCAAGAAATAAATCCGGAATCAGAATCAGACAACCTTTATCAAAAATTTCGATATATACAGATTCCAATAAAATTGGAGATTCTGATGACCTTAGAAATCAAATACTTGAAGAACTTAACATTAAAGAAATAGAAGCCTTGGAAATAAATAAAGCTTCAGAATTAGCTACCCTTCACTTGAACAACTCAATATTAGGTCCAAAGTATGAAGAAAAATTCGCAGAAATTATGAATGCATTCACCAAAGAAGAAAATGCAAAGTTGGTAAAAGAATTTCTTTCAAATGGAAAAATTATGATTAATAATATTTCTATCGAATCAAATGAATTAGAACTACGAGCCAAACAATTAGATGATAATGCTGTTGTAATAGATAATAATTATATTATCTCTATAAATACACATCTTTCAGAAGATTTAATGAAAGAAGGATGGGCAAGGGAATTAGTTCATGCAATCCAAAATATGCGTAAATCAGCAGGTTTAAATATCGAAGACCGGATTTCCATAACCTACAAAGGAGAAGGTTATCCTGTATCAATTCTTGAAAACGATAATTTGTCTGAATACATTAAAAATGAAACTTTAGCTATGCAATTAGAAAAAGGTGATCCATCACAATCAAATTATTTTGAAACGATTTCCGTTAACAAGGCCGACCTAAATATTGGAATTAATTCTCTTTCATAGCTAAACTAAAACGCATGTATTAGGTCCCAATAATTCTTCTACCTTCTTCAATACATACATGCCATCTACATTAAAATCATAAGAAAGAAGAACTGTTTTTTTTGTACTTAGAACCTCTAAATTAACTTGGTTCTCTCCAGGGCACTCATGTAAAATCTTCAAAGCTTCTTTTATTCTTACTTCATCTGCTCTTGGATCTTTACTTTCATGAAAAATCACTTTAAGTATAGGATGACTATTATTAGATTTACTGATATCTTCTACAACTCTTGATGATTCAAAATCTAATGGATTCTCTCTATAATTATTTGCCATATTTATATTATCTTCCTTATTAATATTTTGAACCTGTAATTTTTCAATAACAGGTTGATTTATTGAATCTTGAAATGCGAAATTTGTATCAGAAACATTAATAGAATCACTTTCAAAAATAATTGCTTGATCGCAATGAACTGACAATTCGTCATCTCTAAAACGAACCTTGCCAACTATTTGTAAAAGATTCCCAACCTCCAAACAATTTTGTACTTTTTTCAACACATTTTCCCAAACTATTACATTCAATATCCCGTCAAGTAACTGCAAATTAACATTAGCAAATGGTCTATTACCCCTAGTAAATCTTTCATTTACAGTTACAACTTGTCCAACAAAAGTCACTAATTGTCGATCACTATAAGAACCGATATCAGCACAAGAGATAAGAATTTCAGAGGACTGTATTTTCGTTAAATCAAACTGGGCCATCTTGGTAGATAACATAATTCCAATATGTTCTTTTTCCCAAATGCTTTTCTCTGAGTCCGAAGCATTATCAAACACCACAAGTTCAATTCCACTTAAAGGAGAACCAATTTCATCACCAAAAAGATCAAACATATTTCCCTGGCCATTTTTTTTGCTTCTGTGCTCTTCTTGAGAAAGGCGCATTATTCGATCCAAATTACCCAATAAAGTGTTTCTCTCAATGCCTGAAGAGTCAAAAGTTCCAACTTTGATTAGACTTTCTAGTGAACGTCGATTTAAACCTTGTAAATCAACCCTATTAAGAAAATCACCAAAATCTTTATATTCTCCATTCTCATCACGATCAATTGTTATACTAGCGATAGCAGATGTACTTACATTTTTAACTACTCCAAGTCCAAATCTAATTGCAGAAACTTCAGCATCTTCTTCAATAGAAAACTCAGAATAACTTTTGTTGATATCTGGAGATAAAACAGGAATTCCTAATCTGCGGCATTCAGTAATAACACTAGTTAGCTTTTCAATATTCCCTATCCTAGAATTTAAAACAGCAACCATATATTCAATAGTATAGTTAGCTTTTAGATATGCTGTCCAATAAGCAATTAATGCATAACTAACGCTATGGGCTTTATTGAATGCATATCCTGCAAAGGGTTCTATCAGATTAAATATAGAATCCGCTTCGGATTCAGTATATCCTTCTCTAATCGCTCCATCAATAAAGTTTTGCCTTTCTTGAATCATAATTTCCGGGACTTTTTTTCCCATAGCTTTACGAAATATATCCGCTTGACCAAGAGAATAGCCTGCAAATTTTCTTACAATAAATAGCACCTGATCTTGATATACTATTACACCATGTGTCTCTTTTAAAATTTCCATTAGATCAGGATGAGGATACCTAATATCTTGTTTGCCATTTTTGGCAGCAATATAGGATGGTATGTGATCCATAGGTCCAGGTCGATATAGTGCTATCATTGCTGCAATATCCATAAATGTTGTAGGAGCAAGTTCTTTAATATGTTTGCGCATAGCTTGTCCTTCAAGCTGAAAAACTTCAGTCGTCTCACCAGAAGCTAAGAGATTATAAGTTTCCAGGTTATCCAACTTAAGAGAAGATAAATCAATGAATTCATTGTGACGCTTATGAATAAGATTGATAGCTTTCTGAACTGTTGTAAGATTAGCAAGGCCTAGAAAATCCATCTTAAGTAAGCCAAGTTCAGCAATATGCTCCATAGAAAATTGCGTCATTGGAATTCCAGTTTCATCAGTACTCTTAATAGGCCTCTGTAGAGGCACATATTCAGTAAGTGGTTTTGCAGATATAACTACACCTGCTGCATGGGTGCCTGCATTCCTTACAAGTCCTTGCATCTTTTCAGCTGTATTTAGTAACTGTCCTGATTGCATATCAACTTGAGCAATATTTCTTAATTCATCACTTGCATTAATTGCTTCTTGTAGAGTTTTTACTCTTGCAGGAATTAATCTTGCTACCTTATCAACTTCTGGAAGCGGTATAGCCATTGCTCGTCCTACATCTCGAACAGCTGCTCTAGGACCTAAAGTTCCAAAGGTAATAATTTGAGCAACATGTTCTTTCCCATATTTGTTTGCTACATACTTAATAATTTCATCTCGACGATCATCTTGGAAATCCATATCAATATCCGGCATTTCTTTACGTTCAATATTAAGAAATCTTTCAAAAACTAAGGAATATTCAAGTGGATCTATATCTGTAACTTTTAAACAATATAAAACAAGACTAGATGCAGCACTTCCACGAATAGCAAAAAGTATCTCATGATCACGTGCAAAAGTTACAATATCCCAAACTACTAAGAAATAATTAGCAAATCCTGTTACTGAAATTACATCTAATTCATATTCGAGTCTATCTGTATAACGATGATCAAAATTAGGATTGCGATCTTTAAGACCTTCCCAACATAATTGCTCCAAAAAACTTTGTGGTTGCATTTCTTCTGAAAGATTAGGTTGAGGAAGCTCTACTCGATCAAATTGCAAATCAATATCACATTTATTCGCTATTACGATAGTATTATTAATCGCACTAGGAAATTGGGAAAATAAAACGCTCATTTCATCAGGGGATTTCAGGTAATAATCATCGCCCTCCATCTTAAAGCGTTTCTGATCATGCAAAGTTGAATTTGTTGAGATGCATAATTTAATATCATGTAATTTATAGTCATCAGGATAAGTATAGTGGGAATCACCAGTTGCAACCAATTCAGCATTTAACCTACTACTAAAATCAACTAATATTTTATTAACTTCAACTAACTCTGGAACTTTTGGATGAAGTTGAAGTTCAATATAAAAATCTTCTCCAAAAATATTCATGAGCTTTGTGGCGTTTTCAAAAGCGCCATCTAGATCTCCCTCAGAGATAGGTCGAGCTAATGGACCATTTAGACAACCAGAAAGAGCTATAATTCCTTCTTTATAATTTTCCAAAATGTTCCAATCAATTCGAGGATATCGGTAAAACCCTCTTAAATGAGAAAACGTACTCATTTTCAGTAAATTTTTATAACCAACGTTATTCTTTGCTAATAAAACTAAGTGATAAGGTTTGTCCGAAGAGTTTTTTGTAGAAATAACATTGTTAGATAAATAAACCTCACAACCTATTATTGGCTTTATATTTTGCTCAATACATTCTTTATAGAAAGCTAAGGCACCAGACATATTCCCATGATCAGTAATTGCTAAGGCAGGCATGCCTAATTCCTTACAACGGTTAACTAATCGAGAAATGTTGCTGAATCCATCAAGTAAACTAAATTCAGTGTGATTGTGAAGATGAACAAACATTAATCTCACCTCAATTAAGCATATGCTAATTATAGCTCGACATTGAGGTTATCAACAAGTAAAAAAACAGCAGAATTTTTACATTTCTTTCTAGTGAATAAAAAAATCTATCAGGTAAGATATCCTTACTGTATTGTGGGCATAATTTTGCTATGGTACACTTCATATGTCGCATATTCAGTGGAAGGAAATAATTATGCCTCCTACTACAAGCAACGACGGCCTCGCACTTGCCCTAACTCAGATTGAACGTCAATTCGGAAAAGGCTCAATTATGCGTTTGGGTGAAATCGTAGATAAACTTGGAGTTGACGCAACACCTACTGGTTCTCTTTCACTAGATTTAGCTTTAGGAATTGGTGGATTGCCAAAAGGCAGAGTAGTGGAAGTTTTTGGGGCTGAGGCATCAGGTAAAACCACTTTATCATTGCATGTTGTTGCTGAAGTGCAAAAAAACGGTGGTTTGGCTGCATTTATCGATGCAGAACACGCTCTAGATCCAAGTTATGCAAAGCGAATAGGCGTCTCTATAGATGAATTACTGATATCACAGCCTGATTATGCAGAACAAGCACTAGAAATAACAGATTACTTAGTTCGTAGTGGGTCAGTAGATATTATTGTAATTGATAGTGTTGCTGCTCTTGTCCCCAAAAATGAAATGGAAGGAGACATGGGTGATTCTCACATAGGTTTACAAGCACGTTTGATGTCCCAAGCGTTAAGAAAATTAACAGCATCCATTCATAAGTCAGAATGTACAGTTATATTTATAAACCAACTTCGCGAAAAAGTGGGAGTGATGTTTGGAAGTCCAGAAACAACTCCTGGCGGACGGGCATTAAAATTCTACTCTTCCGTACGAATAGACACAAGAAGAATAGAAAGCATTAAACAAGGAAATGAAATTGTAGGAAATAAAGTTCGAGCCCGAGTAGTGAAAAACAAAGTTGCTCCACCATTCCGAGTAGCAGAATTCGATATAATGTTTAGTAAAGGAATTTCAAAAGAGTCAGATTTACTGGACCTCGGTACAAACTTAGAAATAATCCGCAAATCAGGAGCATTTTATTCCTATGGTGACCTAAGGCTTGGACAAGGAAGAGAAACAGCTAAACTGTTCCTTGAGGAAAACAAAGACACTGCCAAAGAAATAGAAGATAACATCCGCTCACTATCAGAACTACCGGTTATCATTCAGGACTCAAACACTGATAATTCTAATCCTGAGTAAAAGCAGCATAGCTTATGGGTAATTTTTTTGACTTGCAATCCAATACTACGATCTGCTTCATACAAAAATGATCCTCAAAAAAAGCTTAAAGCCAATACTTGCCTTAATAATTTCTCTATTATCCGTCATGAGTACTTATGATTACATATTAGCAGAAACCATTACAACAGATACAAATAATAAATATATAAATATTTCAATAGTTTCCGAATTCCCTGATTCTATAAAATTCCATATTTCCTCTGAAAAACCCATCCCGTATAATACCCTAACACTGAAATATAAAATTTTAGGAACAAAAGCAACTCAAACAGAAAATCTTCAAATAGATCAAAATAAGTCAGTTGATAAAACCATAACGATACAAACATCAACATCTAAATCGTACATCCCTCCTGGAGCAGAAATTGAATACTGGTATGAATTAAGTACAAAAGAAAAAAACATCTACTCAAGTGTCAGGAGTACCTATATCCTAACTGATCCATCATATGAATGGCAGTTAATTGAAAATCAAAATGGCTACATTTATTTTCATGATTTTGATAACGCATCAGCAAAATTAATACTTGAAAATGCGACGAATACCTATCTGAGTATAAGTCAGTTACTTGGGTTAAAAAGTGATAAACCTTTACGGATAACCGTCTACAATAATTGGAAAGAATTAAAGGCTATTTTGCCTCCAAGAAGTGAAGTTCAAGAAGAATCACTCATAACTGAAGGAATGTCATTTGGAGATACTGGAGTAATTGTTTTACTAGGAAACAGAGATGCAATCATCGGAATAACCATGCATGAAACAGTTCATTTCACATTACGTAATGCAATGGGAGATGTTTCTTGGTCAATTCCTGATTGGTTAAATGAAGGTTTGGCTGAATATGCTAATACCGAAAGTGATGGGAAATATAATTACATCATTTCAAAGGCTATTAATGATAATTCGTTATTTCCCATCACTTCACTTACAAAATTTCCGGGTAAACCAGATGATGTAATACTTGCATACGGTCAATCAAAAAGCATTGTCACCTTTTTAATTAACTCATATGGCGATAATGCTTTTCAGAAATTGATTGATTATTTACGCCAAGGAAATCATATTGATTCAGCTTTAGTAGATGCATATGGATTCAATAGAACTGAAATTGATAACAAATGGCGTGAATCTATAGGAGCAACAAAGATTGATGCATTAAATACTTCTTCATTACCCACAGCAATACCTCAAAATATCCCACTACCTTCGAATGCTGCAACCTTTAGCGAAAATATTGAAACTGAAAAACCTCAAGAAAAATCATGTGTTTTTCGTAATTCAAATTCTAACGAGATAAGTCTATCAGGTGGAATGTTATTCTTATTACTTTTTCATAGTTTTAAAAAGAAAATCCTATGGAAAAAATAATGGCTTTAAAGGAATCATCATTTCAATTATCTGCTTCTAGGGTTAAAAAAATCATTAATTGCATCTCCCAGTAAATTCCATGCAAATATCAATAGTGCTACAACTAGCACAGGGGGAATTAACATATGGGGATAGTTTTGAAGAACACTGATGTTTTGTGCTTCTCGAATCATATTTCCCAAACTTGGCGTGGGAGGTTGGATACCAATTCCTAGCCAACTTAATATTACTTCAGCCCCTACAATCGATCCCATCCCCATTGTTAAAACCACTATAATTGGAGGAAGTGCATTGGGAAAAACATGTTTAAGTAAAACCCTTGGAGTTGAGGCTCCAATTGCTTTTCCTGCTACAACATATTCAAATTCTCTTATTTGCAAAACTTGACCTCGAACCATTCTTGCTATACCTACCCAACCAAAAGCTGCTAAGGATCCAAAAACAATTACATAATCAATAACTCCCCATTGAACCAATCCCTCAATGAAGGTTGTATCTTCAATTTCTCTTGCCCAATTTATCAAACGCGGACGAATTGTAGCAGCAATAAGAATAACCAATAGTAATCCTGGAAATGCGAGGAATATATCTCCAATTCTCATCACTAGAGAATCTATCCATCCTCCACAATATCCCGACATTAAACCCAGGAAAATTCCTAATACAACACCACCAGTAACTACAGCGGCAAAAGTTATAATCAAATTAGTTCTTAAACTATAAATTATCCTACTAAAGTGATCTCTTCCAACAAAATCTGTTCCAAGAAAATGCTCCATACTTGGACCTTGTCTTACACTAGATAGATCTTGTTCGGCATAATCATAGGGAGCAATTACCGAAGAAAAAATGCCACCACCATACGCCATAATCAATACAAACATTGCAAATATTACCTTAGGACGCATCCAAAATTTCTTATTCTTCGAATTATGGCCAATCATATATTAAAAATATATCCTATCCTGTTAATCTTATTCTTGGATCCACGTAACAATACAAAAGGTCAACAATTAAATTAGTTAATGAAAATGCAAAAGCAACTATCAGAGTTATAGCCATTATTACTGGATAATCACGACTTAAAATCGAATCTACCGCTAATCTACCTATACCAGGAATACCAAATATAGTTTCAGTAATAAATGCACCTTCAACTAATGTAGCAAGACTTAAACCAAGTACCGTTATTAATGGAATAAGGGCATTTTTCATTACATGTCTTGTATTTACCTGAAAATCTGATAATCCTTTAGCATGAGCAGTTCTGACGAAATCCTGATTAATTACTTCAAGAAAACTTGCCCGAGTAAGGCGTGTCATAACTGCAATTCCAGGAAACCCTAATACGATTACAGGCATAATAGCACTCAAACTTGTAATACCATCCCATCCTGAAGTGGGTAATAGATGAAATTTAACTCCAAAAAACATAATAAGAAGTGGAGCAGATATAAATACCGGGGTTGCATAGAAAAAAAGACCAAATCCTACTAAGAAAGTATCCATTAAAGTTCCTTGCCTGATCGCTGCAAGAACCCCAAGAGGGATGCCTATTCCTATGGAGATTATCATTGCAGCCAAACCTAATTGGAAGGAAATACCAATTTTTTTTGTAATTAATTCAGCTACTGTTCGTCCTGAAAACGAATAACTTTCACCAAAATCTCCATTTAGAGCATCAAATACATAGTTTGTGTACTGATATAAAAATGGATCATTAAGACCCATTTTCTCTCTCATTCTTTCAATTGATTCTGGTGTAGCCTTAGGTCCTAACCTAACCATTGCTGGATCACCCGGACCATAGAATCCCATTGTAAAAGTAACAAAGCTAATTATTGCAAGTACTAGAGGAAACCAAAGAACACGTTTTATCACATAAGCAACCAAGTAGTCTCCTTTAAATGGACAACTGCTTTTAATTATTTTTCAATATAAACATATTTGAGTTTAGGTATTATCAAAGGAGTAAGCAGATAACCTTTTACATGAGGTTTAATCAAAACCATATTTTCTCCACTATGCCATAAAGGAATAATTGGAGCATCTTGAACTATAATTTTTTCCGCCTCATTATAAAGCAGTTTCCTCTCTTCCCAAGATTGTTTAATCCGAGCATCTTCGAGCAAAGTATCAACATTAACATTATTGTAACCCGTGTGATTTAATGGACTTTTTGAATGAAAATTAACATCTAAAAAGTTTTCAGGATCAGGGTAATCGGCCTGCCATCCCATACCAGCAAACGATTGAAAAGTTCTAGCATTAAGGTCATCCAAAAATGTTGCCCATTCAACCTGTTCAATTTCCACATTTAATAAAAGTTCATCTATCCATGATTGGGTAATTACCTGTAGGTCTAAACCAACACTTCCTCCCATTCCTGGTACAGTAATAATTATTCTAGGAACATTGTTACTATACTTAGAATTTAAGATAAGTTCTCGCGCAAGTTCCAAATTATACTCATAATCTGGATTGATCTGATTAAACTCCAAATTATATCCGGGGAAATTTGGAGGTAAGATTCCATTTGCAGGTACAACAAGATCTAAAAGCACTTGACTCGCAATCAACTGCTTATTTATAGACATTGCAAGAGCTTTCCTAATATTAGGATCATCAAAAGGAGGCATAGAAACATTAAATCCAATATAGGTAAGATCGAATCCAGGTATTGCCACAACAACTTCAGAATTTAAAGGGTCATCCACATTAGAAATACGATCAAGATCAGCTACACCTACGCCTGTAATATCTATCTCATTATTTTCATACATTGCTAAAGCAGAACCACCACTTAATTTAAAAATTACATAATCTAACTTGGGCAAATTTAGATAGTAATTAGGATTTTTACGAAGAATTAACTCTTCGCCAACAACATATTTATCAAGAATGAAAGGGCCAGTTCCATTTGGGTTAAGAAACCAAGAATTATCATTCTTTTCTATATCATTTCTGTCAACCACAAATGAAACTGGGTAAGTAAGTTTACTCAAAAAATATGCTTTGGGTTGATCAATAGAAATACTAATAGTCATCTCGTCTAAAACTTTTACACCAGATATTTTTTTGGTTATCCCATTCATCACATCATCTGAGCCAACTATATCTCCAAGAAAATTTTTAACTGTTGGGCTCATAGTAGAGGGATTTAAAGCTCTTTCTAATGAATATTCAACATCATAAGCTGTGACTTTTCTGCCATTTTGAAACTTAGCATTATCTCTAAGATAAAAAGTATAAGTAATACCATCTGCACTAATGTCCCAACTTTCTGCAAGATCTGGGACAACCAACAAGTCAGGAGAAATAGTTACTAGTCCACTAAATAATTCTACAACGATAGTAGCAGAGGTAGTATCACTTACATGATGAGGATCAAGAGTAGGAACATCATCCCAAATTCTACGAAAAACAGAATCTTCAATGCTTTCACCCAAAGTATCATTTGAGGAATCGATTTTAACATTTGTGTTGTTTTCAATACATCCAAAACAACCAATTATCAAAATAATCAATAAACCAGAAACAAAGTATCTAAAGTTTCTCATTAAATTTAATTTCCTAAATTGTTTAATAAAGATTTATGCAACAATGAATCTAAATTACCATCAAGGATATCTTGTGGATCATGTGATTCATACCCTGTCCGATGGTCCTTTACTAATTTATAAGGATGAAGAATATAACTTCTTATCTGGTTACCCCATTCTGGACTAATATGAGAACCTTTAATATCCGCAATTTCCTGAGCTTGCTTTTGAATTTGAATATTTATCAAACGTGCACGCAACACCTTCATAGCGCTTTCTCGATTCTGAATTTGAGATCGTTCATTTTGACATGTAACTACTAAACCTGAAGGTAAGTGTGTGATTCTAACAGCAGACTCAACTTTTTGGACATTCTGACCGCCATTCCCACTGGCCCTATATGTATCAATCTTTAATTCATCATCCCTGATCTCCACATCATGAGAACCAGAGAGCTCTGGAAGAATTTCAGCTAAGGCAAACGAGGTATGTCTTTGGTGATCTGCATCAAATGGAGATATCCTAACCAAACGATGAACGCCCTGCTCAAATTTCAACCAACCATATGCATTTCTACCTGATATTTCGATAGTTGTACTTTTCACGCCAATTTCTTCTCCAGATGATAGATCCAGAATCTTTGTAGAAAATCTTCTATTCTCTGCCCATCGAAGATACATTCTCATTAACATTTGGGCCCAATCTTGAGAATCGCTACCTCCGGCTCCAGCAGATATGTTGATTATTGCGTTAGATTGATCATAAGTTCCTGCAAAAACTAACTCAAATTCTAATTCTTCTACCCGATTCTGAATTTTTAAAAAATCAACCATAAGATCTTCAGTGAAATCTTCACCATCTTGTACGCATAGATCCATAAATTCAGAAAGGTTATCTATATCTGAACTAAGGGTATCCCATATAGAAATTTCAGAACTCAAACTTGCAATCTCACGCATGACATTCTGGGCCTGCAAACTGTTCTGCCAAAAATTTGGAATTGCCGTTTGTTTTTCTAAATTATCAACCTTGTTCTTTTTTTCTGATATGTCAAAGTCGCACCATTAAATTTGATATTTGTAATTTAAGGGTCTTTACTTTAGACAATAATTCAATCACTGCAACCTCAACAATATTCGGAACCTGTTTATTTTAAATCTAAAAACATTATACTATTTACATTGATTAGAAGCGATCTCCTGTTCAACTTGAGCTTATATATACTATTCAAGTAAAATACATTAAGGCTAGATGGGAAAGTTTCAAATTTCCTATTCCCAAGGATCCTTAATTTATTTACGGAAAAAATAATGTCAACAGAAACTAATAAAGAATTCAAACAAAAAGCAGAAGAAGATTACAAATATGGATGGGTTACTGACGTAGATTCAGAAACAGCTCCTCCTGGATTAAATGAAGACATAGTTAGATGGATATCAAAGAAAAAAAATGAGCCTGAATTCCTTCTGAATTGGAGACTGAAGGCATTCAAGCATTTTCAATCACAAATAAAAAAGGGACAGTTGCCAGACTGGGCAAACATAGAATTCAATCAAATTAACTTTGACGACATTATCTATTATTCTGCCCCAAAACCAAAACTTGAAAGCCTTGATCAGGTAGATGAAGAAGTATTAAAAACCTTCGAAAAACTTGGAATACCGTTGGATGAACAAAAAAGGCTTTCGGGAGTAGCTGTAGATGCAGTATTCGACAGCGTTTCAATAGCAACTACTTTTAAAGACACCTTAATGGAAAAAGGAATAATTTTTTGCTCTTTTTCCGAAGCAGTACAAGAATATCCTGAGTTAATAGAAAAATACCTAGGAAGCGTAGTTCCATACACAGATAATCTATACGCTACTTTGAATGCTGCAGTTTTTTCAGATGGATCTTTTTGTTACGTACCACCTGGTGTTAGATGCCCTTTGGAGCTTTCTACATATTTTAGAATTAATGCTTCAGGATCAGGGCAATTCGAAAGAACTTTATTAATTGCTGACAAAGATAGTTATGTAAGTTATTTAGAGGGGTGTAGTGCTCCAATGCGAGACGAAAACCAGCTTCATGCAGCAGTTGTAGAACTTGTCGCGATGGAAAATGCAGAAATTAAATATTCAACAATCCAAAATTGGTATCCTGGCGATCAAAATGGTAAGGGAGGAATTTATAATTTCGTTACTAAAAGAGGTGTTTGTCGAGGTGATAATTCAAAAATCTCATGGACACAAGTTGAAACAGGATCTGCAATCACTTGGAAATACCCAAGTGTGCTTCTCCTTGGTGATAACTCTATAGGAGAATTCTATTCTGTTGCACTTGCTAAAGGTTATCAACAAGCTGATACAGGCACAAAAATGACACATGTAGGTAAAAATACAAAAAGTAAGATTATCGCTAAAGGTATTTCAGCCGGTCACGGACAAAATACTTATAGAGGACTTGTGCGAGTAAACAATAAAGCATCCAATGCAAGGAATTTCACTCAATGCGACTCATTACTTATCGGTGACACATGTGGGGCACATACAACCCCATATGTTGAAGTCAAAAATAGCTCTGCTCATTTAGAGCACGAAGCTTATACATCAAGAGTAAGTGAAGATCAACTTTTTTATTGTCAACAAAGAGGAATGTCTATAGAAGATGCAAATGCGTTAATTATAAACGGGTTCTGCAGAGAAGTTTTTAAGCAATTACCATTTGAATTTGCTGTTGAAGCAACAAGACTGCTTGAAGTGAATCTAGAAGGAGCAGTTGGGTAACATATGAACAATATACTTGATATACATTCATTACATGCAACCATTGGAGAAAAAAAGATACTTAACGGGATTGATTTAAAGATTCAATCGGGAGAAGTTCATGCAATAATGGGACCAAATGGATCTGGTAAAAGCACCTTAGCAAATGTGCTTGCTGGACATCCCAGTTGCAAAGTTATTGATGGTAATGCTCTATTTTTAGGTCAGGATTTGGTTAGCTTAGAACCGGAAGTGCGAGCACAATTAGGATTGTTTCTCTCATTTCAAAATCCCGCTGAAATTCCTGGAGTTAGGTTAGATCATTTCATGAGAGCAGGAATAAACGCTATTAGAAGATCAAAAAATCAAGATGACGTAGATATATTGGGTTTTGATAGAGCCATTACCAAAAAAGCAGAAGTTGTCAGTATGGATCCTCAATTAATTAAAAGATCGGTAAATGAAGGATTTTCTGGTGGGGAGAAGAAGCGCAGCGAAATTATGCAAATGGCGGTATTCGAACCAACTTTGGCAATACTTGATGAGCCAGATTCTGGTCTTGACGTAGATGCACTCAAAATAGTTGCTGAAGGCATTAATACATTGAGAACTAAAGACAATTCCCTTTTGCTCATTACACACTACAATAGGATCCTAAATTATATTGAGCCAGATTTCGTGCACATTTTAATAAATGGAAAAATAGTTCATTCTGGTGACAAAACACTTGCCCAAGAAGTAGAAAATAAAGGATACGACTGGCTCTAATAAATATTAAAATAATTATTTGAAGTAAATACATACCATGAAAGAAACTACAATTCCAAACCAATTCGAAAAAACATTTAGCGAATTTGAAAAAATTTCCAGTAAAATAGATCCTGAATGGGTCAAATCCATAAGAAAAGAATCTTTGTTAATCGCAAATAGCTTAGGACTACCTACAGCCAGACGTGGAAATGAGGAATGGAAATATACAGATATTAAAGCACTTAATAAAACCCTCTTTAGTGACTTTTCAACATATAATATAGACGATAAACCCATAGAAATTAACTACAAGAACTTAGAAGATGATTCTTTACATGAAAAGATTGTATTTAAAGATGGGATATGTATATCTAAAACCTTCCAAAAGGATTCATATGTCTCAAACATACTAAATGATAATGACATTTCTCCCGAAAACAGCAACCAATTAAGAAATTACCTAGCAAAACTTACTATTTTAGATGAAAATTTTTTTGCAGCATTAAACACTACTTTTTTTTCATTTGGTGCTCTGATCTATATACCCGATAACACTAACATAACAAAACCAATACACTTATCAATAGAATCATCAAGTCAATCAGAAGGTAATGTGGCAAATCCAAGAATTCTTGTAGTCCTAGGAAAAAATTCCAATGCTACACTTATTGAAGAATATTTAAGCTTTACTAACACAAAATATCTAAATAATGCAGTAATAGAAATAATAATTGGTGAAAATTCAAACTTAAATCACTACAGAATGCAAAACGAAAGTATCGAGTCATACGCTATCACAAACACTACAGTATGGATTGAATCTTATGCACATTATGAATCTACAGTTACCGACATTGGTGGATCTCTAGTAAGAAACAACCTTAACGTTATAACAAAACAAGAAGGGGCATCTGCTAAATTAAATGGCATTTATATAGTCGATGAAAAACAACATATTGATAACCAAGTAATTATTGACCATGCTATGCCAAATACAAATAGTAGAGAACTTTACAAAGGAATTTTGTCTGGTCATTCTAGGTCAGTATTTCATGGGAGTATCATTGTTCGAGAAGGTGCATATAAAGTAGATGCTAATCAAGCAGATAAAAACCTTCTGCTTTCAGACAACGCTGAAGCTGATACAAAACCTGCATTTTGGGTATATTGTGATGACGTAAAATGTGGTCATGGAGCAGCATGCGGGAAAATTGATGAATCAGCCATTTTTTACTTGCAAAGCAGAGGCATACCAGAAATTCAAGCTCGTTCAATGCTTATTTACGCTTTCGCAAATGAAATTATTAAAGACATAAAAGATGAATTTATTCGTGAATATATAGAAAGTTTTGTTCAATATAAACTCGAAAAACTAATAGAAATTCGTTAATTAGCTATTAAGAGATGAGAATACTTCGATGGAAGAAGACAAACTTGACAATTTATATCAAGAAATAATACTTGACCACTACAGAAGACCGAGAAACCCCAATATAGTTCTCAATCCTCAAATACACGCTGAAGGATTCAATCCGTTTTGTGGTGACAGAATCATAATTACTGCAAATTTTGACAAAGATGGTGTTGTGAATGAAGTCGGAATGGAGGGCGAAGGTTGTGCAATAAGTCAAGCTTCTGCCTCAATGATGGGAGAGATACTAAAAGGTAAAACACTTGAAAGCATATCAATCCTGACTGAAACTTTTAGGGGTATGATGCGTGGTAATAATCTATCAGAAAAAGATATAGAGCTTTTTGGTGAACTTATGGCACTAGAAGGCGTACGTGAATTCCCCGTAAGAATTAAATGTGCACTTTTAGCATGGAGTGCGCTTGATGAAGGAATTAATAACTACAAGAAATAATTAGAAACATCCAATAGTTACTCTAATGTTTAGTATAGAAAGTTAATTAATCTAATGACCAACGAAATATCGCAGCAAATATCTAAGTCAAGAAATTTACTTTCAATATTAGATTTGTCTGCGGATGAAATTCTAGGAATATGCAATCGTGGAAAAGAAATCAAAGAGAAATTTAATTTGGGAATAACACCTGATACTAAACCTTTAAAAAATAAAACCATTGCAATTCTTTTTGAAAAACCATCTTTAAGAACAAGAGTAAGTTTTGAAGTCGCAATTCAAAGACTAGGTGGTTCTTCTATCTATCTAGGGCCACAAGAAGTAGGGTTGGGAACACGTGAATCAATATCAGATATAACAAAAGTCCTTTCCAGATACGTAGATGCTATTATTTGTCGAACATTTGCTCATGCAAATCTTGAAGAAATGGTTTCTAATAGCTCAATTCCTATAATTAATGCTCTATCCGATCTGGAACATCCGTGTCAAACACTTGCAGATCTTCTTACGATTCTTGAACATAAAGGCAAACTCAAAGATTTAACTGTCTCGTATATCGGTGATGGAAATAATGTTGCAAATAGTTTAGCCCTTGGAATACTGAGTAGTGGTTCAGATTTTCGTATAGCACATCCAGAAAACTACGGATTTCAACAAAAAATATTAGAGGAAATCAATGCTATAGCGAAAACAACGAATAGGATATTTATCCAATCCAACCAAAGAGATGAAATATTATCTGGAAGTGACATAATTTATACTGATGTTTGGACCAGCATGGGGCAAGAGAATGAACATAATAAACGTTTAGTCGCATTCAAAAACTTTCAAATTAATGAACTAAGTATTACTCATGCTGGTCCAAACACACTCTTAATGCACCCTATGCCAGCACATTATAATGAAGAAATATCTGAAGGATTACTTGAACATCCACAATCTATCGTATTTGATCAAGCAGAAAATCGACTTCATGCACAACAAGCACTTTTGGAGAAAATAATTGTTTGAACCAACGTTGGAAAATGATACTAGAAATTCTGACAATATAATTAGTTATCAGAACCAGCCAGCTCTGGTTGCAATAGCTGGAAGACCAAACGTTGGCAAGTCAACTCTTTTCAACAGGCTTATTGGTGAACGTCGGGCAATAATAGCGAATGAACCTGGTACGACGAGAGACAGGGTAATTGGAAAATTGGATACCTTAGATTCTTCTTTCATGATTTTTGATACTGGAGGTCTTCAGGGAAATGCATCTGACCACATGGAGGAAAAAATCCATAAACAAGTTTATACAGCAGTAGAAGATGCAAATATAATCATATTTCTTGCAGATGGCTCAAGTGGAATAACCCCCTTAGATCATGAAATAGCAAGAGATTTAAGAAAATACAACAAACCAATGTTATTAGTTATTAATAAATGTGAATCTGAAGCAAGAAAAGCTTCGCTTAGTGAATTTTTTCAACTTGGCTTGGGAGATCCTATACCAATTAGTGCCATACAAAATCAAGGTATTTACGAGCTAATCGAAAAAATGACTGAACTATATTCACAAACACCTATGAAAACAATAACAAATAAAGCAGTACCAAAATTTGCCATTGTTGGTAAACCAAATGCAGGAAAATCAAGCATCTTGAACTGTATCGCAGGTGATACAAGGGCAATAGTAGACAACACCCCCGGAACTACAAGAGACGCTATTGATACAAGTATTTTCTATAACAACCAAGAAATTTCATTAATAGATACAGCTGGATTAAAAAAAAGAGGAAGTATCAACCCAGGCATTGAAAAATTCAGCTCCCTAAGAGCATTTCATGCTATTGAACGTTCAAATATAGGAATTCTTGTAATTGATCTTGAGAATTTAATGACTATGCAAGACTCACACATAGCTGGTTATGTCCTTGATGCTTATAAGGGATTAGTCATTGCAATTAATAAATGGGATCTCGCTAAGAATTTCGGATACACCAAAAAAGAGGTTTTGCAACAAGTCCGGCTCAAGATGCATTGGGCGACATATGTTCCAATTTTATTTGTATCTGCATTGAAAAATGAAGGAATAACAGAACTAATTGAAACAGGAATTGAGGTTTGGCAAAATCGATTTATCAAAATACCAAGGGCAAAATTAAATCAAATCATTCTTGATGCTATGGCAAAACACCCTTTGCCATCCCAAGGCCCAAGACATCTTAGATTTATCAGAGCAATACAAAAGAGTATTGACCCACCTAGCTTTACGTTATATGTTAGTGATCCTAAAATGGTTCATTTTTCCTATAGACGATACTTGCAAAATTCTATAAGGAATAATTTTGAATATAAAGGCAATCCCATAAAACTCAATTTTGAGCGTTTAGGTAGCTAAAGTTTATGAATGATTATGTTTTGTTTGCAATAGCAATATTATGTTCATATATATTAGGCTCAATATCTTGGGGAGTTTTGATTACAAAATTCCTTGGCACTCCCAATTTAAGAACTACCGGTAGTGGTAGCACGGGCATGACAAATGTAATGCGTTCTGCAGGAATAATTCCTTCGATTATTGTTCTGCTTCTCGATACCTCAAAAGGAGTATTAGCAATTGCACTTGCCAGTTATCTTTCAAATTCACTTGAAAATATTTCTGCTAATACTTTCTTAGAAATGTCTTGTGGGCTTGCTGCTCTAGTGGGACATAGTTGGTCCATTTTTCTCGGTTTCCATGGTGGGAAAGGAATTGCTACAGGCCTAGGAGGATTATTAGTATTTTCACCATGGCTTGGAATTGCTGGTCTAGCTTCTTTTCTACCCGTTACATTGCTAACAAAATATGTTTCACTGGGAAGCATGATAGGACTTGGGGTCGGAGGAGGAGGTTTATTTATCTGTAGTATGTTAGGGATTTATCCTGTTGCACATGGACTTTATGGCGGTATTGGTACAATCATCATCGTATTTAGACATAAGGAAAATATAAAACGATTACTTTCAGGTACCGAAGCACGATTAGGAAAAAAGGTTTAATTCTAATAATCAACGCTTAAATTAATTATTGGGGATATAATAAACGTGTTAGTAACAATTATAGGTGCAACCAGTTGGGGAACAACGCTAGCTAACTTAATTTCTAGCAATGGAGTCTCTACAGTTTTACTAACTAGATCAGAAGCAGAACGAACCCTTCTAGAAAACAATAATTCCATTCCTTCTCTGGAAGATATTCCACTTTCTACGTCTTTAGAAATATCATCCGATGCAAACACGATATTACCTAAAACCGATGTAGTAGTTTTAGCTGTTCCATCGAATCGAATTCAAGAAAACCTCGAAAGAATCCCTCACAATTTAAAGGATTCAGTAATCTTTGTTAGCGGCATTAAGGGGCTTAATAGTAGTACAGGAGAAAGGATGAGTTCTATTATAGAAAGAAACATCCCAATCGCGAAAAACAGGATAGTCGTTCTTTCAGGACCAAACCTCTCACGCGAAATAGCCCAGAATATTCCATCTTCTACTGTTATAGCATGTGAAAATCTTCAATTGGCACAAACCATTAAATCAATTTTCAATAATAGAAATTTTGGGATTCATACAAGTGATGATGTTACTGGAGTAGAACTAGGTGGAGCTTTTAAAAATATTATTGCTATAACAGCTGGAATAGTAGATGGGATGAGTTATGGTGCAAATAGTAAATCGATCATTGTGAATAAAGGAATAAATGAAATACTATTGCTCGTAACAAGATTAGGAGGGAAAGCTGAAACAGTATTTGGATTATCTGGTTTAGGAGATTTAATTGCTACTTGTTTCAGTTTGCTAAGTCGTAATAGATATGTTGGAGAACAAATTGGAAAAGGCAAACAACTTAATGAAATAGTCAATAACATGAAAAATGTTGCTGAAGGAATCAACACAACCCAAGCTGCATTAGTTTTAGCAAATCAACATAATTTAAATTTACCATTAATTGAAGGAACTGGATCGATACTCTTTAATAATTCAAATCCTCATGAAATCATCAATATGCTACTTTCGAAATTTGCCGAATAACCACTTTAATTCTTAACCATAACAACTGCACACCAGTCATCGCTAACTGAATTTTTAAGAATCGAAAAACCTGATTTAGTTAAGTTAGATATAACAAGATCTTGGTTATCCTTTAAAAATCCACTAGCAATTAATATCCCACCTATTCTCAAAGTGTGAAATATATCATTACAATTATCGATGAAATAATTAGCTGAAATATTAGCTAAAGTTAAATCCATTTCACAGATCCGTTCATCAGGAATGGTTATATTAAGAAATTCACCTTTAAAGTTTATATCTGAATTTAACTCAATACCCTTTATTGCCGAATGAATTGCAACCTCATCATTATCAATTCCTATAACCCAAGAAGCGCCAAGACCACTAGCAGCAAATGATAGTATTCCCGAACCAGCACCAAGATCAAGTACCCGAAAACCAACTTCTAAATAATTTTCCAGCAATTCAATACACATTCTAGTAGTAGGATGATGACCAGTACCAAATGCCATCCCAGGATTTAAATTAATAAAAAGAGTATCTGAAGATATTTCCTTTTGAACCCAAGGAGGTTTTATAACTATATGCTTACCAATTTCTAAAGCATAAAAATGATCTTTCCATTTGTTTTCCCAATCTTCTTGCAATATTGTTTTTAATGGAATGATTTCAAGAGGTTTTATAATTTTTAAAAGACGAAGACCACCATTTATAGCTACACACCGATCTTCAGCAAACTCGTCATTACGAATATACACACTAATCTTAGCTAAATCCGAAGAAGGATATTCTTGTCCTTCATCTGGATTAAAGCCTCCTAAAGTTTCAACAACAACAACTTCACTAGTATAGTGTTCAAATAAATTAACTACAGGTTCCACAAGTTCTGATGAGACATTTGCGGAAATTTCTATCCAATTCATAATTTAAGTAAGAATATGAGTACTTATATGAAAATATTTCTTAATCATTTTCATTTCCAAAAGCATCTTTAATTTTGTCAAATACTGACTTATGACCATTCTTTTTTGAAATATCTCGCTCAAGAATATCGTTAAGTTGCTCAAAAAGTTCTTTAGCTTCATCATCTACTAATGATGGAGTAACCACACGAATTTGAACAAAGGAATCCCCTTGACGACTTCGGCCTAAACTAGGAAAACCTTTGGCATTCATTTTTATTGATGAACCTGACTGAGTCCCAGATGGAATATTAACCTTTTCAATCTCACCATTTACAAGTGGAATCTCTAACGTCGTACCAAGAGCAGCCTGTGCAAAATTTATATCGATATCAACCCAAATATCATTCTTGACTCTTCTGAATACAGGATGATTTTTTACCGATATCGATACATATAAATCCCCATTTCCACCATTATTCGGACCAGAATCCCCCTGACCTGACAACCTAACACTCATCCCATCATCAATACCAGCAGGGATTTTCAAAGAAATTTTCCTGTTTTGTCTCCACCTGCCGCCACCATTACAAGTAGAGCATGATTCTGCATAGCTTTGTCCAGAGCCACGACATTTACTACAAGTAACTACCTGAGTAAATTGACCAAAAAAACTATCCTGAGCACGGCGAATTTTCCCAGCGCCATTACATTCTCTACATTGAATAGGTTCAGTTCCATGCTTTCCACCGCTTCCGCTGCAAGATTCACATCGTTCATTTCTTACAATTTCCATTTCACGTTCAATTCCTAAGGCAGCATCAACAAAAGATATTTGAGTTTTAAAATGAAGATCTGATCCTTTTTGAGGGCCATTTTGACGACTATTACCAAATCCTCCAAAAAAGGCATCAAAAATGTCCCCGAAACCTCCGGAAACATCAAATCCTTCAAACCCACGCCCAGAAGAATTACCAACATCTACTCGACCATATCGGTCATACATTTGTCTTTTATCAGGATCTATTAATACTTGATATGCTTCATTCAATTCTTTGAATTTTTCAGCAGCTTCATCGCTTTTGTTGCGATCAGGATGCCATTTCATCGCATTTTTTCGAAAAGCTTTTCGGATCTCTTCTTCTGTTGCACTCCGACCCACGCCAAGGATTTCATAATAACTTTTTTTACTGGTCATAAATATCTATAAATTACTTTCAAATTTATTCTTTTTCGTCTTCTTCAAGATTAACTATCTCATCTTCACTAGGAACTGCATTTTCAGTTTCAGCAGATGATCCGTTTCCAACAGTAACTAAAGGGGAACGAAGAACATATTCGTTAATCATATACCCTTTTTGAACCACATTAATTATAGCACCCAATTCACCATCTACTTGAGCAACAGCTTGATGTTTGTTTGGATCAAGTTGTTCACCTAATGAAACTTCAATTTCTTCAACTCCATGGGATTTTAAAATTGATTCAAAACGTCTATAGATAAGAAGAATTCCATTTATCCATGTTAGTCCGTGGAGTGATAGTGGTAAATTGTCAAAAGCTCTTTGGATATCATCAAGAACGGGAAGAATATCTCCTAAAATCACACCAGTATTCCTTCGAACTGCTTCTTCACGTTCTCTCGCTGTTTGTTTTCGGTAATTGGATAAATCTGCCTCAGCTCTTTGCCAATTTGCTAGAAACTGATCAGCTTTTTTTTGGATATCATCGGAAACAAAATCTTCATCATTTGAATCAGATTCTTCTATCTCAAAAGAATTATCATTTTTGTTTTCTTGATTACTATCAATCAATTATCTTCCCTCCAAGAAAATTTATCTAAAGTTCGTAAATTAATTCGGACATAACTGAAGATAAATACCCCACCAAAGACATAGTAGTATGATAATGCATTCTCATAGGACCAATAATTCCAACTATTCCAGAAATTCTTTCTGGAATACCATATCCAGTTAACACCATACCCATAGGTTTTAATGTATCCTCAGTATTTTCATCTCCAATTATGACTCTGATTTCACCAGGTCTAAGGTTAGTATCTGAAATCATCTGTAACAATCGTCCACTTTCAACAGCTTCAACTAAAGAAATGATATTTGCTCCATCACTGAATTCGGGCTGCGTAAGCAAATGTCGTAATCCTTCTGCAAAACCATGACTATTAATTGTGCGATAGTGCTCAGTTGCAACTCTAGTTATTGAATGCAAAACTTGTTGTTCAAGAATAGAATCTTCAATTAAGTAAGTATCGATTTCATTAATGGATCTACCACTGAAAAGATTATTTAAACGTAGAGCAAGATCATCAATCTCATACATAGAAACAGGCGCGGGAAGTGTAAGCAATTCCTTGTAAATGTATGCCCCATCAAATACGACAACGACAGCAATCAATGTATCGTTCAAATAGACCAAATGAAAATTCCTAACAAGTAGATTAGAAACTGTGGGAACTGTTGCCAGACCAAGATTGCCAGAAAGACTAGCTAAAATTTCAGCACCAGCCCGAGTCCAACCTTCCATATGTTGATCTGAACCTCTCATTCGACCACGAATAGTAATACTCCAATCAGTGATAGACGAATCGAAACTAGAAACAGTTTCGACATAATGGCGATAGCCTTTTGCAGTAGGTAAGCAACCACCTGATGAATGCTTACGACTAATATATCCCGCATCTTCCAAAACAGCCATTTCATTTCGAATAGTTGCAGAACTTATCGAAAACCCGTGGCGATTTTTTATCAATGAAGACGGCACTGGAGTAGCATAGGAAGTATATTCTTCCACAATAGTTTTTAATATATCTTCACGCCGTCGAGAAAGTAAAAGATTAGTCAATTTAGCACTCGCAATGTAAGACTGCTAACAAAAGGTCACAGTAACATAGAGGATGTAAAACTGTCAACAAATTTAAAGAAGAAAATGAAATCTAAATCTCAATAATCCTACTAACGGAATTTTCTCCTAAAGACAGCACCAGCAAGTAATGCACCTCCAAGCAACATGCCTAATTCATTATTAGATGATCTACCACAGGTACCTGGTTCAGAATCAGAATCATCAACTGAAACCTCAGTAGTAGCAACAGGAATTTCTGTAGGTTCAGGCACAGGAGTGGCTGTAGGTAAAGGAACAGGAGTGGCTGTAGGCAAAGGTGTAGGCGTGGCTGTAGGCAAAGGTGTCGGCGTAGCTGTAGGAGCAGGAGTAGATGTAGGTGCTGGAGTTGGAGTAGAAGTAGGGATAGGAGTAGCAGTAGGTAATGGAGTAGCAGTAGGCAACGGCGTAGGAGTAGCAGTAGGAACAGGACATTGAGTCAAGGCAGGGAAAACTAAATTAATAGAATAAGCGGCAGGACCATTAAGATGAATATGGGATGAAGCAAAAGCGGCAGTCTCAGCAGTTTCAACTACAGAATTAGTATCGGCACAATCAGTAACAACATAAAAATAAACATTCTGATATAAATAGGTTGAATCTGGAGGAGAAATCGCAAGTAAATCATAATTCCCACCAGATGTTAATTTAACAGGGCTGGTATAATCACGAATCTTACCCACAATCTTGTAACCATCAGGAGCAGCAACACCATCAATTGTCACAGTACCATTATACACAACCGGGGCAGGAGGCGGACTTTGGGCCTTTATAGAATGTGACATTAGGAGCATCATTGAAAATACAAGCAGTAAAAATCCAACTAATTTAGAGAAATTGCTAATAGTGATGGTTCTCATATCTACCTCAGTTATCAATTTAGGAATAATTATCAATTCCTATTATATGTTTGTACGGCAAAGACCCACCCGTAAAGAGTAGGGTCTTTGCCGTATCATCTTCATCTATAATGCGTTCTCACGCACTACCATTGTTTAAATTCCTTTATGGAATAATCACGCCGGCTTTATTGGAATAGAGCCAGTAGCCCTTGCCAATACAGACAGTAGCATCTACACCTTGATTATTAGCAGTTGCTGTAGTGGTGACTCCACAGTCATTAGTATACGTACCACCACTAGAAGCAATCGTTGCTGCATCAGTTGCACGTGTTACTGACTGCCACTGACGTGTCAGTGGAGCATAAGTCATACCCTTCAACCAACTTGTTCCCAAGGTACCGAAGTATGTATCTGCCTTGATTTCAGTTGGCAATGGTGTACTCAAGCTAACTACCGGGACAAGGTTCCAACCAACATTTACCGCAATAGCAGGAGGTGGAGGTGGTGCTGCAGCTGCAGTTGACAACGCAGGTCGTAAAATCTTAATTGGATCAAACGTGGTTGTATGTACAAAGTAAGCTGTTGTGGATGAGATGACAGCAACATCACCTTCAAACAATCCACTAGTAGCATTTCTTCGAGATACATTCCAAGCCTGAGTAGCATTGTCATAACTCATTACCAAATCAGCAGGGTTAGTAGCTCCAATAACAGAGTTAATAGCTGGGTTTGCTGGTGCAAATGGTAATGAAATCAGGTTCCAGCCTGGTGAAAGCTTGATAGAAGTCTTCGTTGCAGCTGTAACCTTCCACTTATAAACAAGGCTCTGAGCAGTAGTAAGGGTTGGGCTAGTTAGCGTTACGTTACCAGCTGCGTCCTTAGCCTTAATTGTAAGTTGATATGTTCCGACCTTTGGAGAAAGTAACGGAATTGTGAATTTCTTACTATCAGGACTGCTTACCTGAGAAGCGAGATCAAAGGTTGTAGTCTCAGTTGTATTATCAGAGAAAGTAACCTTCATAACTGCGCTTGTAAGTTCAACAGTCTTGTGGCTGTCACCGACATACTCAGCATCTTCACCAGCAGCAGCACAAGCGTTACCAGCAGTACAAGCCTTGGTAAAGTCAACAGTGACTATAATCGGATCAACTTGCTCAACGCTCGGCAGACCGGATGCAGAAGCAGTAGTAGCCTCAGCAAGCTTATCGCCAACAGAAACCTTAGGTGGTCGACCGTTGTTCAAGTATTGGTCAAGTTCAAATGTAATTGCAGTAGACTTGGTAGCATTTGATGCATGGCCAGTAGCGCCAGCATTAGAAACGGTATCAGTACCAGTTACATACACATTGAACTTGTTACCAGCAGTATTGGAACCAATAGCAGCTATACCAAGTGACTTGCTATAACCTAAGGAACCAGTCTGAGAAGCAGCACCAGTAGGATCAGAACCACCAGGGGTAGCTACTGTTCCAGTAGTCTTATTTGTAACCTTCTTAACAGTTACAGTAGGTGCTGAAGTTAGTAATTCGTCAGTGACAATGGTTGCCTTGACTTTCGAATTACTTAAAGTCTTGTCAAGAGTAACAGTCATCTTAGGACCAAGTTTATCAGCAGTCTTCTTGGACTGGCTTGCAAGTGCATTACCTGCTTTATCTTTGATACCAGATGAAATAGTTACTGTTGGTCGAGCACTGGACACTAAGTCAGTACCCAAAGTCAAGAAAATATCCAAAGCGACTTTCTGCTCAGATGGCGTTGAGTTTTCACCAACAATATCAACTACCGTAGCAGCAGAAACAGTATTGGAAGTTACTGCAAATAACGAAGGCTTCACAGTAGCAGCATCAAGACCACTAGTATCTGTGAAAGTCAATCGAATGGAATTTCTCTTTGCAGTCAATCCACTCTTTAACCTGGAACCAGCAGCTGCAGTAGCTGACCAGTTAGGTCCTGTGAGTGCAGGATCTGTTCCAGCAAATGCAGGAGCAACTCCATCAACAGTAATAATACCAGTCTTATTAAGTGTGTACTTCGTACCAGAAGCAATCTGAGTACTGAATGCAGCAGTAGTTAGAGTACCAGTACTAGCAGCATATCCAGAAATTGCCTTAGTTTCTTTAGTACCACTGATTGTAATACTTATTGTTCGGCCAACAAGGCTGTTTGCGCCCATGCCTGCAAGGTTGGCATCAACAACAGTTGTACCATTGGAAGCACCTGAACCGGAAGTCGTTCCGGCAGTATTGACACCCATTTCGGCTGTCTTACCAGAAAGATCCTCAGCAGATATCCACCATGGAACTTTAGGAGCTATATTCAAGACGTCATTGGACGCGTAGCTTGCGGAAAGCTTGTATCCATTGGTCATAGCAGTATAGTTGGAAGCGGCCAATGTAACTGCAGCTGTACCGATATGGAGCTTGATATTTCCTTTGTTGCCAGTTCCATTATTTGTAACAATAGTGGAGGTCTTAGCAGGGAATCCAGCGTCTCCATCAGTAACCTCAGCATTAAATACAATGGTCTTTGATTTCTTAGTTATGTAATCAGCAGCAGGGCTAGTTACAACAACACTTGGAGCAACTTCGTCGTTTTTAATTGTCTTAGAAACACCAAGTGACCCACTTGGGGTATAGCTAACTTGAATGGATTGACCTGTAAACGCAGCTACATCAACAGCAGTTGTTGCAGCACTAGGCGATGTATTATTCGCCGTCAAACCAGTCGTTGCACCTTTCGCAGTTACTACACGGGTGAATATACCAGTGTTTACACCAGTTTCACGTAAAGTAACAGTTTTGGGGTTAGAATTTGCATCGGTAACTGCTCCTAACGTCCCCAAATCAGTATTCTTTACAGATACCGCAAGAAATTCAACTGCACTAGAGCTTGCATTTGCAGCTGAATTAGTAACTGAAATGGTAAATTTCGCATCATCTGCGTGGCCACCTGCAGCAACTCCTGCTGTGGTTCCACACTTTGCACATATCCAGGTATTCTCAGTTGCAACACCAGTTGAGTTAACTGGAGTTACCGTCAACACAACGCTCTGAGCAACGGATGTTTCACCCTGAAACATTCCGAATACCAAGACTAGAGCAGTTGCTGATCCTAAGAAACCCAACATTCGGGCTATTCTCTTCATACTCGCGTCCCCTTTCGTTTATGGACTTTTACAGGTTATAAACCTGTGGGTACCTAGAATTCCGCATATTCTAAGGTACTTTATACCCAATAATACAATACATGAATAGCTGCCTTTCGCAGCCCTTCACACGCTTAAACGAAGTAGATGGATAAAAAGTTCCATTTATTTCAAACTTTTTTTAATTCCACCTAATCGTTATCTATTTTCCCAACCAAATCACTTGGTGTCAACTACCAAAATGAGTAAATTTATAGCAATTAAGCATATATGACCTATCATTATTACTAATTACGAACGATATCCTTCCCCATATCCTTAAGTGTAAGAAGGAAATCAGTGTTATTTTTGGCTTTTTTCATATATTCAAGAACTCGTTCGGTGGCATCACCGGAATCAAGATTTCCACCAGAACTAAGCATAGATAACATTCTTCGCATTAACCAAACTTGTCTGAGGGTATCCTCACCCAATAAGAGCTCTTCTCTCCTGGTACCACTTCTTTGAATATCAATCGAAGGAAAAACTCGTTTTTCCGCCAATCTTCGATCTAAATGAATTTCTGCATTACCTGTACCTTTAAATTCTTCATAGATGACTTCATCCATTCTGCTTCCTGTATCAATCAGGCAGGTAGCAACAATGGTGAGACTACCTCCCTCTTCAGTATTTCGAGCAGCTCCAAAGAATCTTTTAGGGGGATAAAGTGCTGCTGTATCAATACCACCGGATAATGTCCTTCCAGTGGAGGGAAGAGCTAAGTTATAACCCCTTACCAAACGTGTCATGCTATCCAATAAAACAACTACATGTCGACCAATTTCTACTAATCTTTTTGCTCTTTCGAGAGCAACTTCAGCAGTTCTACAATGATTTTCAACTGGTTCATCAAATGTTGATGCAAAAGTTTCTCCATTTATAGCACGTTTTAAATCAGTCACCTCTTCAGGTCGTTCACCAGCAAGTACAATCATCAAATGAACATCTTCGTGATTAGAAGAAATTCCATTAGCTATATCCTTTATAAGAAAAGTTTTACCTGCCTTCGGAGGAGAAACAATAAGAGCTCGTTGCCCTCTTCCCAATGGTGCCACAAGATCAATTACTCGTTGTGCAAGATTATTTGATGAGGATTCGAGAGAAAGCTGTTCAGTTGGATATACAGGAGTAAGGTTGTCAAAATGAGAACGACCACGTGATTTTTCTGGATCTTGCCCATTTACACCTTCAACACGAATGAGACCAAAATAACGTTCGGAATCTTTAGGTGGTCGAACTTGGCCAGTTACACTATCACCTGTTCGTAAAGAAAATCTTCTTATCTGGGATTGGGAAACATAAACATCACCTTGGCTTGGACGCACCCCGTTCTGACGAAGAAACCCATATCCATCAGGCATAATCTCCAAAACTCCATGAGCAAGAACGAAACCCTGTTGTTGGGCATCATTTTCCATAAGTTTAAATACTAATTCATCTCGAAGCATTGAATTTTCTTCAAGACCAGCTTCTTTAGCAAGTTTCGCTAATTCATCCGTACTCTTCGACTGTAGTTCTGTAACATTCATTTTTACGCCTCCACGGAAACAACTACTCTAAAGGAATCAGAATGAATAATTAAATATTTTCATTCTGTTACTACTTTATTTCTTAGAATTTTCCACTTTTTTCCAATCGTCTAAAAATTTAATAGCTCCTGCATCAGTAAGTGGATGATGAGCCATTTGCATCAGCACATCAAAGGGTACTGTTGCAACATCGGCACCTACTTTAGCAGCATTTAAGCAATGCAATGTACTACGAATGCTAGCAGCAAGAACTTTTGTGGAAATATCATAAAATCCAAAAACATCAACGATATCTTCCACTACATTCATCCCGTCATGTCCACCATCATCTAACCTTCCAACAAAAGGACTAACATAAGCTACACCTGCTTGGGCACCTAAAATAGCTTGATTTACAGAGAAACAAAGGGTCTGGTTAACTGGTATTCCTTCACCTGCTACCCTCGCCATGGCTTTGAATCCATCAATTGTACTTGGAAGTTTAACTACGACATTTTTATGCCATTTGGCTATATCAAATGCCTGATCAAGCATGCCTTGAAAATCTGGAGCAGTAACTTCAACAGATATTGGACCATCAACCATAGTGGCTATTTCAAGGATTAATGATTTATAATCACCCATAAGACCAACATTCTCTTTTGCTGCAAGGGAAGGGTTTGTGGTTACACCTGAAATAAACCCCATGTCTGATGCTTCCCTTATATTATCTAAATTTGCTGAGTCAAGAAATAGCTTCAATTGATAACCTCCAATCTGAAAACGAAAAAGTCACGCTCATGAGTATTTTCAAGAACCAAACTCAATTCTTTCATATTCATTCCTTTCAGAAGCATCTACTTGAAGTAGTGGCAAAGGTGCTTGAGTGCCAGAACGAACAATCGAACTAGTTGCTTCAATGAAACTACTAAATAATGGGTGAGGCCTGCCTGGCCTTGATAGAAATTCAGGATGAAATTGAGTTCCTAGCATAAATGGATGGGCTGTGAACTCAGCAATTTCAATTAGATTTCCATCAGGAGAAACTCCACTAAATGTCAATCCGGATTTACTTAAAATACTTCTAAAATCATTATTGAATTCAAATCTGTGACGATGTCGCTCATCAACAATTTTTCCATTATAGGCGCGACCCGCAATTGTTTCCGGTTCTAACTTGCAAGGATAAATGCCAAGCCGCATTGTTCCTCCGATATCAGCAACTAGACGTTGGTCAGGCATGAGATCAATTACAGGATTTACAGAATCAGGGTCAAATTCTGTTGAGTTAGCATTAGTTAAACCAGCTACATTCCGAGCAATCTCTATTACCATCAATTGCATTCCCAAACATAGGCCAAGATATGGAACTTTCATCTCACGGGCATATTGAGCAGCCGAAATCATTCCTTCAATACCTCTTGAGCCAAACCCACCTGGAACAACAATTCCACATGAATACTCAAGAAATTTATCTGGACCTTCCTTTTCAATCATTTCCGATGGAATCCAATTTAAACGAACAGCTCGATCGTGTTCTAGCGCAGCATGATTCAAAGCTTCTTTAACAGAAATATATGCATCAGGTAAATCCGCATACTTGCCAACTATAGCAATTTCAATAGGATTCCTAGGTGTTTTTATTCTTTCAACAAGATTGCTCCATTTTTCCAAATGAAGAACCTTCTTAGGAAGATTTAACGAGTTGATAATTCTATCTCCCATTCCAGCTTGTGAAAGTATTAATGGAACTTCATATATAGTTTCAACAGTTTGCAAGGCAATAACACTTTCTTGGTCAACATCACAGAAAAGAGCAATCTTTTCCTTAATGTCCTCTGGAACAAATTCATCACATCTGCAGATTATACAGTCAGGTTGAATTCCTATACTTCGTAGTTCTTTTACACTATGTTGGGTAGGTTTTGTTTTTAATTCACCAGTGGAAGATATTCTCGGCAGAAGAGTAACATGAATGTAATACACATTATCTTTTCCAACATCATTTCGCATTTGTCTTATTGCTTCAAGAAAAGGAAGCCCTTCAATGTCCCCAACAGTTCCACCAACTTCAACTACAACAATATCCGCAGAGGACTCAGAAGCTAAAGCTTTCATTTGCTCCTTAATAAGGTTCGTAACATGTGGAACAGTTTGTATGGTGCCACCCAAATAATCACCACGTCTTTCCTTTGCAATCACTTCCCAATACACTTGGCCAGCCGTCAAATTAGACAAACGACTAAGCTCAATATCAATAAATCTTTCATAATGCCCTAAATCTAAGTCGGTTTCGCATCCATCTCGAGTCACAAAAACCTCACCGTGTTGATATGGAGACATGGTGCCAGGATCAACGTTTAAATAAGGATCTAATTTTTGGACTGAAACGGCAAAACCATAATCTTTAAGTATGCGCGCAATAGAGGCGGCACTGATTCCCTTGCCAACGGAACTCACCACTCCACCAGTAACAAATACAAACTTAGTCATTGAATGAATTCATTTCTCCTCAAAAGGATGTAAATTAGCCTCGAGTTAACCATGAAGAACTCACATATATATAGAAAAATCAGGGGTTTTTGTTTTGGATATCTTGCTGGAAACGATGCCCACTACTACAGGTGTATTCAAACGAAACATGAACATCTACAGGATTTTAGATTAGTTAGAGAACCTTGTCAACACTTTAATTTAGTATATTCAGAGATTATGGTGGGCGATGTAGGACTCGAACCTACGACCCCTTGTGTGTAAAACAAGTGCTCTAGCCAACTGAGCTAATCGCCCTGAATAAATGTTACTCGCATATGGCGCGCTTGGCGGGACTCGAACCCACAGCCTCAGCCTCCGCAGGGCTGCGCTCTATCCAATTGAGCTACAAGCGCGTACTGTGCCGAGGGAGGGACTTGAACCCACACGGGCATAAGCCCACTACGCCCTGAACGTAACGCGTCTACCATTCCGCCACCTCGGCATAGGACAAACAATACTGAAGCATAACACGAAATTTCATAAAACATCTACTACAATTTAGAGCAATTTGAATTTAGAGTAATTTGCTTCAGCAGAAATCAAATTCGATTTTATTTCAATTCCACCTGCACTGTAATTATGCAACCTTCCATCTTTTGATATAACACGATGGCATGGAACTATAGGAGCAAATGGATTTCTTGCCATTGCCTGACCTGCAGCTCTAAGAGCCTTAGGGTTGCCAGATTGGGTTGCAAGCCATGTGTAGCTTCGAGTTTGAGCAAATGGAATAGCAATACAAGCCTTCCAAGCCGAAATAAAAAAAGGAGAAAAATCAGTAAAGTCTAACAAGATCGATTTCATTAAAGGTATACCCGATAAAATATCATGTATAGCATCTGCAAAAATATTAGTTTTGCTTGAATTTTGTCTGGCAGATAAATCAGATACCCCTAAATAATTACTAACCTCAGAAGAACTCGACTTAGCAAAAATAGAACGCTTCAAGCCGGAATTAGAAGTTAGCACACCTGCCCAACCATAATCAGTTTTAAAAATTTCGTAATAATTTATAGTTTTCAAAGTAAGTTATAAAGGATTTCGAAAAAATGTTTTGAACTTTATAAAAGGCAATTTAAACGAATACAACAACAATGACAAACAAACTTTTTTCCAGGAATAATTTAAAGAAATAGTTTCCCAATAAGATAAATATCTATTTCCATAAAGGTGAATTGAAAATATTTTGCTGATTATCTTAGATTCTCTACTAAGATCGGGTTTTTTTTGTGCAAAAATTTCACTGAACTCATTTGGGGTTAAATTTTCATCTTTGCGGATACCTAACATTTGGCCATATAAAACAATAAATGAAAAAACACGTTTGGGATTCGAACCTATATTTAAAGAAAAAATTTGATTGTTAAAGGAAATAACCGCAATTATAGCTACACCAAATACTGCACTAAGAATGATAAGAATAGAAAACCATCTATCCTGATTATCTATAAAGGGTAATACATTAAACTCATTACCTTGAGAATTCAGGTCATTAAGCAAATCATCTTCTTCCGTATTCTCGATTTCAAAATCATTACTCTTTTGAATTGAATCATTGCGATTATTTACCGTAAAAACATTTTGAGACAAATAAGATGTCATTCCTGGAGTTGGTTCAAATTCTATCCATCCATACTCTGGAAAATATACCTCGACCCAACCATGACGATCTTTGTCTCTTAGTATCATTCGGTTTCCTTGATACTCTGGATCTCTAGGTGCGTATCCCACAACTATCCTAGATGGTATTCCAATTGAACGAAGCATTACAGTCATTGAAGATGCAAAGTATTCGCTATACCCTTTTTTTGACTCATAGAGAAAATATCCAACCCCATCTGAATCAAATGGAGGGGAAGATATATTCAATGAGTATTCGAAATTATTTTTGAGGTATTCTTCAATTGCCTTGGATTTATCAAAAGTATTGGTCTCTGAAAAGGTTACAGACCTAGCTAGAGATTTAACTCTTTTGTCAAAATTAGAAGGTAATTGAATATATGTATCAGTTATCCATCTAGGGTATTCTTGACTTGACTTTCGTAGTTGATCTGCCGATGCATATGATTGATATCCAGTAAGGATGATTGATGAAGGTCCATTATTCTTAGTTGATTGAAAACCAAGTGAATCGCCCCAGAAAGGAATAGACGGAATAATTTCTAATCCCACCACATCAGAATTTTTATATTCATCAGAAGCATCTGTTGGAGTCAAAAAAAGATCCATATATTTATTAATTTTAATTTCATCTATGGAATTATCATTTTCTTTTTTGACCAATATTGTTTCAATCGAATAACCTAAACTTTTGGCTATGGAATCAAAAATGACAAAAACATCTGCTTTATCCGTTTTACTTAATTGAATTCCATCCAAACGATTATTGAATACAATATTCATTTCTGATGAATTATCAGATTGCTGGGATAGAAAAATGCGATGTGGTTTTGGAGAAATACTTACTGGAAATAAATCATTAGATTCAGCTATATGGCTTGGAACAGGCCAATAATCCGTTGCAAACATTGAATTAATAATATACTTATCTTTTTGTCGCAATTGAGACGTTATTTCAGATATATTTCCCGTTTGAAAATCAATTGAGGTTCCAATTTCAACATCTCCAGTAAGCCAGCCATGAGCTGCATATATAGGGTAAGTCCTCACTCGCCAATAAGTGAACTCAGGAGAACTAGCAAGAAAAAGAATTTCTTCGTCTAAAGACAATGCACCCTGAAAAGCTAAGACTGAGCCGAATTCATTATAAGGTGTACTTTTTTTAGCAGCTATACCTGAAAACAATCTTTTCATATGTACATCAAGTCGTTCAAGTGGAGAACGAGCCTGATTCCATGAATCTTCCAATAATTCGATCGAGGAAACTTTAAGAGGGGCAATCATAACAGTTCCAATAAAAACGAATCCAATTGCCATTGAAATAAGTACAAATTTCCACTCGTAGTTTATTGGATATACAACATTGGTTAGGGACCAATAATTTGCACGTCCTTGCATACTTACACTTACTGCAAGAGGTAAGGCGAATATCAGATAAAGAAATAAAAATGGAACAAATGCATCTGTAAGATAACTCAAATTAGTCAAATGTAATACTGATATAGGTAAAAGTGTTCCCCAAAGGTTCTTGTGCTTAAATAACCAATAAGCAGAGCAATAAGAAGCTATCCACACAAAAAAAACTAATATAAAAGTAAAAATAATTGTGTCGGTGCTTATACCTCCTTCTATAGCTGCATCAATCCAAAGACGAATTCTAACAACCATAGTAGTAAACCCATTTAAGAAATTAGACGGTATTTCTTCTCTAGATGGAATTCTTGAAATTAAAAACAAAATCAAGAGTAGGCCAAAAGTTGTAGAAATTAAGTGTTTCAAGTAAGGATTAGTATTGTTAGCGGAAAATCTATAAGCAAAGAATATTGCTGTAATCGATATAATAAACAAATTCGGTGTTTTAACCCATTCCGCTTGAACTAATGTAAAATTCATTACTCCTATTGTAAGAATCAAAAGCAATCCCGATCTAAGACTACCTTGCCCAGATAAATCTTTAGATCCTAGAATTAGATCTAAAGATTTTGTAGTGCTCTTTGTAAAAAAACTTGATAGCAAAGAAATATTCATTCCCGTGTAAAACACCTCTATTTGCCAAGAATTCCTTTATTTTTGAAAATTAATGCCACTGGAAATTAAAGAATGACCCAAAGTTGATTCAGGTGAAACTACATACGAGTTAATTCCCATCTTCGATAAAACTAGTCTTGAATCTACAAAATCATTCTTGGCTGATTCATTATCATTTGCAATAAATATAGTTGTTGCTTTTTGTAATGAATTCGAATTAATCGAGAGGAAATTTAACCAATTTATATCAGAAGATGGAGTAATAATTAGTAAATTTCCTTGTGTGAACACTTTTTCTGGCAGTTTTTGAATAAGAGTTAATAAATCCAATTCTTCACCAATTCCTGACATTGCTAAGGAATTCATAATCTTAGAATGATGTTCATATCCCCTTTCAACTGCCACCAACTGAGGTGAAATACCAGAAGTAATCACTCCCACTGGAAGTTTTAGATCTACAAGTCGTTCACATATTGAGGCTGCTACACTTATTGAAAATTCTTCCGTAGAAAATCTTAATGATTCGGTGTGAACTTGGCTATTCAAATCAACAATAACCCAATGATCGGCACCAATTTCATCATCAAACTGCTTTACCATTAATTCTCCCGTTTTTGCAGTACTTACCCAATGAATTCTTCCCAGTGAATCACCAGGAATATACTCACGAACATGGGAGATATTTGGTGTCGGTTGGAATGACGATTTTAAATTTGAAGAATCTCCATTTTTTCCGCTTAATTCAGGATAATAAAAGGGCAATTCTTGAGTATTGGGCCAAACTGTAATCTGATCTATATCAGATAAAGTCTTGACCACACGAAATAGACCAAACAAATCAGAACCTGAAATTTGAACTGGCCCTAACGAAAAAACACCACGTCGACCAGGAGATACATTTGTTTTCCAACCTTGTATCGAATGTGGCTTCATATCTATCACACGCCCGGATTGCAAAGTATCCTCATCACTGAGCTCTCGAATTTCCAAAGCTAACTTACTAAACATGCTTTGATTTCTAACTCGAAGATACCCTGTAACCAGATCACCTACCCGAGTATTTGGAATCCGTTTCTGAACTTCAATGGTAATCCCTCTAAGTAACAATCGACTCCAAATGAAACCAACAAATAAAACCAGTAACAAAAAAACTGTTAAGTATGAAAAAATCAAAAACCCTGTTGCAAGTGCATAAATTGCCGAAAGAAATACAAGAATAAATAATACTTGATATCGGTAAAGTCTTATTTTCACGAAAATCCTTTATCTATCTAATTCCAGGAATCGGGACATTACCAATAATAGAGTTAACTATATTCTCGGAATCAAGCCCACTCATCTTCGCTGATGACGAAACAATAATACGATGAGCGAGTACGGATACGGCAGTATCCTTAACATCATCTGGCAGAACATATTCTCTGCCATCCATTAATGCCCAAGCCTGACTAGCTAGACTCAATGACAAGCTTGCTCTTGGAGATGCACCGAGTACAACATTTTCATTTTGTCTTGTAGCACCAACAATCGATACTATATATTGTGTAACTAATTTATCAACGAATATATTTCGGATACGTTTTTGCAATCTAAGAAATTCTTGAATATTTATTACTGAATTTATTTCCATTAATGGGTCATCTACACGTTGTTCTTCTATTATTTGCACTTCATCATCAAAAGATGGATAACCCAACGAAATACACATAAAAAATCTATCCAGTTCAGCTTCAGGTAATGGAAATGTTCCCTCATATTCAACAGGATTTAGAGTGGCAATAACAAGAAATGGATCAGGTAAGGAATGACTTAGACCATCAACTGTAACTTGATGTTCTTCCATAGCTTCTAGCAGGGCAGCTTGGGTTTTAGGAGTAGCTCTGTTTATCTCATCAGCCAGAACCAATTGAGCAGATATTGGGCCAGATCGAAAATGAAATTCATTACTCCCTAGGTCAAAAATATTTACACCAGTTATATCACTAGGCAACATATCTGGTGTAAATTGAATTCGTTTAAAGGTTAGTCCTACAGATTGAGCAAAAGCTTTCGCAAGCTTTGTTTTGCCTACACCAGGAACATCCTGTATCAGAACATGCCCGCCACATATCATTGATGCTACCAATAGGTTGATCGATTCGTTTTTGCCGATAATTACCTTTGAAATGTTATCCTTAATCTTAGCTATTAATTCGTTGTCAGTAGATCCTAAAGCCATTGTAGTTACTCCCTCAAGTTAAAGTATAAGCTAAATAAAAAAGATAAACTCATTGCCACAAAATATAATGACGAATTTCTCTTAATGTTTCACATAATCATTACATTTCAAAACATAAATCTATCAACTAGATCAACATCAAGCAAATAAAGTTGACAATGAATTTTATCTCTGATAGATTCCCGACAGCTAGAGGGGTTTAAATTAGCAATCTATTCATCGTTTCTTTACGTTGCTGATATATCTAATTGAGCTACTCTGTTATGTGACATGCTAGAAAGATTTATCTAGGAGGTAGAGGCATATGGCCGATTCAGGAATATGGTTTCCGAGAGACAAAACAGTCATCGCTGGTGTCGGTGAGGGTCTTGAAGACGGAAAATATATGCGTTGGGGTCGTGCAACTAAAAGTGAGTTCC
>CAJWQJ010000005.1 GCA_913045315.1 uncultured Chloroflexota bacterium
GCAGAGCAGCTGACTCTTAATCAGCGGGTTCCAGGTTCGAGTCCTGGGCGGGTCAGTTCCTTTATAACCTTAAGGGGATGTGTCGGAATTGGCAGACGAGCATGACTTAGGATCATGTGCCGAAAGGCGTAGGAGTTCGAGTCTCCTCATCCCCATTTACTGGTGGGAATTTGGAAACTTGTGTTATATGATCTTAAACTGTTAATATAGACAAACTTTTAAATGCCATACTGGCAGAGAGGAGTTCGCGTGGGCGTACTGCTAGAAGTTAAAAACTTATCGACACAATTTAATACCGAATCTGGAGTTGTTCAAGCTGTTGATGGTGTAACATATGAAATCAACGAAGGTGAAACTCTTGCTTTAGTCGGGGAAAGTGGATGTGGAAAAAGTGTAAGCGCACTTTCTATAATGAGATTAATTCCTGATCCACCAGGAAAAATCACCAATGGGCAGGTAATTTTTGATGGTGAAGACCTTCTAACACTGCCTGACACTGACATGCGTAATATTCGCGGTAACAGAATAGCAATGATTTTCCAGGAACCAATGACTTCTCTTAATCCAGTTCTCACAATTGGAAAACAAATTACAGAATCGTTAGAACTTCATCTAAATATGACTGATGAAGCTGCAAAAGATAGAGCTGGTGAATTGCTTGGCTTAGTAGGTATTCCTGATGGTCGAGCAAGACTAGACGACTATCCTCATCAGTTTAGTGGAGGAATGAGGCAACGCGTAATGATTGCAATGGGATTAACATGCAATCCTCGACTCCTAATTGCTGATGAACCAACTACTGCATTGGATGTCACCATTCAAGCTCAAATTCTCGAGTTAATTCAAGAAATTAGCCGAGATATTGGTTTGGCTGTTTTAATTATCACTCACAACCTTGGGGTTGTTGCAAGATATGCTGACAGAGTAAACGTTATGTATGCCGGCAAAATTATCGAGCGAGGAAATGCAGATGACATTTACGGAAACCCAAAGCACCCATATACATTGGGTTTGATTCAATCTGTCCCACGACTTGATCAAGCTAAGGGTGACAAACTACAGCCAATTGAAGGTATGCCTCCAGACTTAATCCATCTTCCTGAAGGATGTGCCTTCAGAGCACGATGCAAGTTTGCAGTCGAAAAGTGTGCTACTGAAATCCCACCATTAACAACAGTTGGTACTGACCACATAGCAGCCTGCTTTGAATCTGATAAAGTGAAAATGTAAAATAATAACTAGTTTGTGAGGGAATAATGACAACTGAAACTGAAAATATTCTTGAAGTTAACAATCTAAAAATGTATTTTCCTGTAAAAAAAGGTGTCGTGATACAGAAACATGTTGCTGATGTTAAGGCAGTTGATGATGTAAGCTTTTTTGTTCGAAAAGGTGAAACCTTAGGTCTTGTTGGAGAAAGTGGTTGTGGCAAAACAACTACTGGCAGATGCGTTCTCCAACTATATAACCAAACGGCTGGGGAAATTACTTTCAAAGGAAAGCAATTAAATAACATGAAAGGCAGTGATTTACGTGCACTGAGAAGAGAAATGCAAGTGATTTTTCAAGATCCTTATAGTTCTCTAAATCCTCGTATGACTGCTGGAAATATAATTGGTGAGCCACTTGTAGTTCACAAACTTGTACGAACAAAGGAAGAATACAAAGAGCGTGTAGCTGATTTACTTCAAATTGTTGGTTTAAATCCATATATGGCCGACAGATACCCACATGAATTCAGTGGTGGACAACGACAACGTATCGGAATCGCGCGTGCCTTATCAGTTCAACCTGATTTTATAGTCTGTGATGAACCAATATCTGCACTAGACGTCTCCATTCAAGCACAGGTAATTAACCTTATGGAGGATTTACAAGAGCAATTTGGTCTTACATACCTATTTATTGCTCATGACTTGTCTGTTGTAAGACATATAAGTGATCGAATAGCAGTTATGTACTTAGGACATATTGTAGAAATAGCCACACCTGAAGAACTATATGAGAATCCACTTCATCCATACACTAAGGCTCTGCTTTCAGCTGTTCCAATTCCTGATCCAGTAATCGAACGAACTAGAACTAGAATAATGCTTGAGGGTGACGTGCCAAGCCCATTGAATCCTCCTTCTGGATGTGTTTTCCGAACCCGATGCCCAAATCCATCAGATGAATGTGAAGGTGGAGAAAGCACTATGGGCTTAATCGAGGCATCTCCAGATCATTGGGTGGATCAATGCTGCATAAACTGTGGGTAGTTTAATTTAATTAATGTGAAAAAAAGAAGAGGATGCTTGTTCTCAAGCATCCTCTTCTTTTTTTGGTTGTTTAAATACAAACCCACATGTTAGTATCATTACTATGGATACAGAAAATATTCGAAATTTTTGCATAATAGCACATATAGATCATGGTAAATCTACTCTTGCTGATCGCATCCTTGAAACCACAGGAACAGTTGACCCAAGAAACATGACTGCACAATTTTTAGATCAAATGGATCTAGAAAAAGAACGTGGCATCACTATTAAAGGAAAAGCTGTACGAATGACATTTCATGAAAATGGTGAAGTATATCAACTTAACCTTATTGACACCCCAGGACATGTGGACTTTGGATATGAAGTTTCAAGAGCGTTAGCAGCATGCGAAGGAGCAATATTGGTTGTTGATGCATCACAAGGAATTCAAGCACAAACGCTAGCTAATGCATACCTTGCATTAGGACATGATCTTATGATACTTCCGGTTTTGAACAAGATTGATCTTCCTTTTGCTGATCCTGAACGAATTGGTAGTGAAATGGTTCAACTTTTTGGATTTGATTCAGATGAAATAGTATTAACATCTGCAAAAGAAGGTATAGGGATTTCTGATGTGTTATCATCAATCGTAAAAAATATCCCACCTCCTAAAGGAGACCCAAAAGAACCCTTAAAGGCACTAATTTTTGATTCAAGTTATGACCCATACAAAGGTGTAATTGCCTATGTAAGAATTTTTCAAGGTTCGATAGCTTCTGGAACTAGAATTAAAATGATGGGTTCTAACAGTGAAGTTGACGCTATCGAAGTTGGGGTTTTTCGCCCTAACCTAGAAGATACAGGAATGCTCACAGCTGGAGAAGTAGGATATATTGCTACTGGATTAAAAACTGTTCGCGAGTGCCGAGTTGGCGATACAATTACAACTTCTTCAAATGGTTCTTATGAAGAATTACCCGGGTACAATCCACAAAAGTTAGTAGTTTTTGCTGGACTTTATCCATCTGAAGGAGAATCATACCAATCTTTAAGGGAAGCTTTGGAAAAACTGCAATTAAATGATGCCGCATTAAGTTTTGAACCAGAAAATAGTCAAGCACTCGGTTTTGGATTTCGTTGTGGCTTCCTAGGGCCTCTCCATATGGAAATCGTTCAGGAACGACTGGAAAGAGAATATAACCTTGAATTAATTGCTACTTCTCCGAGTGTTGCATATAAAGCAATAGCTCAAAATGGAGAAGAATTAACAATTGCTAATCCATCTGAAATGCCTCACCCTGGTCAATTAAATAAAATCTTAGAACCATGGCTACTTGCTACAATCATAACACCTTCACGATACATAGGATCTATAATGGAACTTATGACAAACAAAAGAGGAAATTACAAACGAATTGAGTATCTTACACAGGTAAATGCCCAAGGTGATTCGTCTGACCCAGCTTATGATGCAAGAGTATTATTAGAATTTGAATTACCTCTTGCGGAACTAATTATTGATTTTTATGACCAGATTAAAACAAGATCCCAAGGATACGCATCATTGGATTATGATATGATTGATTACAAAGAGGGGGCTCTAGTTAAATTAGACGTCATGCTGAATGGTAAAGTAGTTGATGCCCTATCATTTATTGTTCATAAAGATAAGTCTTATGCACTTGGAAGAAACTTAGTAAATAAACTAAAGGATGTAATTCCCAGACAAATGTTTGAGGTAGCTATCCAAGCTGCACTTGGCAGTAGAATAATTGCTCGAGAAACAATCCGACCTCTACGTAAAAATGTTCTTGCAAAATGTTATGGTGGTGACATTACACGAAAGAGGAAACTGCTTGAAAAACAGGCTGAGGGTAAGAAGCGGCTAAAAACAGTTGGGCAAGTAGAAGTTCCTCAAGAAGCATTTTTAGCATTACTAAACAATCAAAAGTAGTGTGCATACAATAGGAGATAAATGGCAATACTAATAAGATTATTCCTAATGCTTGTAATTCTAGCAGGAGGAATTTACGCATTTAGAAGATTTATGCAACCAAAAAACACGCAAGTTATTGCTCCTTGGTGCCTTCGTTGCGAAAGCAACAGAAGTGTTGTTATGAACTTTGATGAAAATGAGAAGAATGGGAAATGGTACTGTAGTAGATGTAAGGAATATTTGTAAAATCTAATCGTTTTCAGGCAAACGATTAGATTTCAATCCAGATCTTATATAACTCTCTTTTGTTAACCCCAGAAATATCTGAAACAATTTTGACACTATCTCTGCCACTTTTGCCTAAATTTTTCAGTATTCTTAATTCTTCAATTATCCAATCATAATCTTCTTTAGTATTTTCATCTGAATGTGTATCACCTTCGACAACTATACAAAATTCCCCACGAGGTTTTTCAAAATTTGCAATACACTCTGAAATAGTTCCTCGAAAAACTTCTTCATGAATTTTTGTCATCTCCCTGCAAACTGATACTCGTCTATCCCCAAAAATACCCTTCATATCCTCTAATGAACTAATTAAACGATGAGGAGATTCAAAAATAATTAGAGTTTCTTCTATATTTTTTACACTATTTAGTTCCAATTTACGTTCCTTAGATCGCCTAGACAAAAATCCTAAAAAGAAAAACTTATCACCTTTCATTCCTGAAATACTTAATGCACTTGTTACTGAAGATGCTCCAGGGATCGCGATTACTGAAAATCCTAATTCACCTGCTTGATATACCAAATCTTTCCCTGGATCACTTATAACAGGTGTTCCCGCTTCAGAAATTAATGCATAATTATAAGTATTTAAGCCAGATAAAATTTTATTCATTTTGGATTTTGAAGAATCCTTATGAAAACTCATTAATGGCTTATCTATTTTAAAATTATTTAATAGTTTTTTTGCTTTACGTGTATCTTCAGCAATAATGGCATCCACATAATTTAAAATACTTATAGCCCTAAGAGTTATATCTTCTAAATTACCTATTGGAGTTCCAATTACATATAAATTACCCATATTCGACCTCTAGTAAAGAAAACTGTACCATCAATTCAGCAATAATTTTACCACTCGGTTAAAATTTTCATATAGATAATATAATTATCAATATATACAATAGTTGAAGAGGGATTCAAAGGAGAATTGTAATGAGTATATCCAAAAAAATATCTGAGTCTATGAAAAATCAATCTTGGATTCGTGAGATGTTTGAATTAGGTAACTCTCTAAAGCAAGAATATGGAGAAAAAAATGTATACGATTTATCTCTTGGAAACCCCGGAAGTGAACCATCTAAAGAATTTATAAAAAGCATTCAATCTTTATTATCCAACCCAACCCCTGGAATGCATAGATATATGCCAAATGCAGGCTATCCTGCAACTCGAGATGCTGTGGCAAACCATCTTTCAAAAATATTTAATGTAGGGTTTTCTTTTGAAAATATTATTATGACTTGCGGAGCAGGAGGCTCACTGAACGTAATACTCAAATCAATCCTAGACTATAAGGATGAGATAATTATTTTTTCACCTTTTTTTCCTGAATATCTTCATTATGTTGAAAACCATGGTGGCAATCCCATAATAATCCCCGCAAATGAAAATTTTTTGCCAGATGTGGAAACATTACAAAAATCTATCACTAATAAAACTAAAGGAATTATTATTAATTCGCCTAACAATCCTACAGGGGTGGTTTATCCACAATCAACTATAGATGAAATTGGAATTGCATTAACGCAAGCAGAAGAAAAATATGGAAACACTATTCATTTGATTTCTGACGAACCGTACGCGAGACTAGTTTACAAACCCTACAAAAATCCATCCATATTCTCCGCCTATACTAATTCCATATTAGCTACTTCCTTTTCCAAAGATCTATCATTGGCTGGAGAAAGAATCGGATATGCTGCTATAAACCCTAACCATGTATCAAGAAATGAATTAATAAATGCATTTACTTTTTCAAATAGAATTCTTGGCTTTGTGAATGCACCGGCACTAATGCAAAATATAATCCCAAAAATTATTGACTCTATTGTCGATGTAAGTTGGTATGAAAATAAAAGGAATTACCTAATGAAAAATCTAATTGAATTAGGTTATGAATTTCCAGATCCAGGAGGGGCTTTTTTTATATTCGCAAAGTCTCCAATTCCAAATGATATAGAATTTGTAAAAAACCTGCTGGAATATAAAGTATTGGTTACTCCAGGTACTGGATTTGGGAAACAGGGGTACTTCCGAATCTCTTACTCGGTAGAAGATTGGGTACTTGAAGGAGCGATACAAGGGTTTTCAAAGGTAATAAATAACTAAATCACTTTTTTAAATAATATATGCTCATTGACACCTTGATTATGGTCCAGTACTGTATCTATTCATACCTATACTAAACAGAGAACTCCAAATCTATGATAAATGCACATAATGATGATCCTTCTCTGAAAATACTACATACAGCTGATTTACATTTTCTAGGGGATACTGCACGACTAAACTCAGTTGAGGATAGATTTCCTATAATCAAAGATGCAGTAAATAAGTTAGATGTTGACGCGGTTATTCTTGCAGGAGATATCTTTGATACCCCACATGCCCCACCCGAACAAGTAACCAGGTTAATTCACGATCTTTCTCAAATATCAATTCCATGTGTATTGTTACCCGGCAATCATGATGCTCGTATATTCGACCAGATTGCTAATGAAAAAACTGGGGATAATATTTTTTTGATAACTAAAGAAGAAGGAGAAACAATTCTTATTTCTTCATTAAACCTAGCAATATGGGGAAAACCAACATATGATCACACTCCACAATTCCGTCCATTAGAAGGCATGCCAAAAAGACCTGATAATAAATGGTACATAGTTGTTGCCCATGGATTGGTGTACGATTCCCCAGACTTCGAGGGAAGATCATCATTGATCCACCCTGAAGAATTAATTGAAGCAGATTGCGACTATATAGCTTTAGGGCATGTTCACGCTTTTAGAGATGTAACCAAAGGAAAAACTCCTGCTTTTTATAGCGGAGCTCCATGGGGCTCTACAACAACTCCAACTGTTGCGCTAATATCGTTATATCCTGAAAAACCTGCTAAAGTTGAGCAAATTACAGTCCCTATAGAACAATAAACATACCAATACAATAAATCCAATGAAAATCTCAGTAACAATATTAAGCAGAATGCCTCCAGAACGTTCACGACTCGTTCTTTCTTATGCACCTGAAAATTTTGAAATTAATATCATTGAATCAAGTGCACCAATAGATCTTCAAATTAATGCATGTAAAGATGCGGATGCAATCATATTAGGAACACCTAATATTGACATGAGTGTATTAAATGAATGCCACAAAGTTAAACTCCTTCAAACTCTTAGTGCTGGTTATGAAGAATTAAATATTGAAGCCATCTCAAAAATTGGAATACCTATAGCCAATAATGGTGGCAGTAATGCTGGAGCTGTCTCAGAACAAGTACTATCCATTGCATTAATGCTTATTCGAGGAACTTTAAAACATTGGGAAAATGCAAAGGAAAAAAAATGGAGAGAAGGGATCAGAGATCTTAATTTTGGCGAACTTGGAAATAAGAAATTCGGAATTGTTGGCATGGGACCCATTGGAAAAGAACTAGCTAAAAAATTGCAAGGATTTCAATGTGAAGTATCCTACTATGATATTAATTTTCTAGACCCGATTACTGAAAATGAACTAAACATTTCAAGAACAACATTAAATAATCTTCTTAAAAATTCTGATGTTATTTCTCTTCATATCCCCCTTAACGAAAAAACCTACCATTTCATTGGAAAAAATGAATTCTTAAAGATGAAAAAAAATGCAATCATCATCAATACAAGTAGGGGGGGTATTATTGATGAAATTGCTTTATTGAAAGCGTTGAAAGAAGAACAAATTGCTGGAGCAGGATTAGATGTAATGGAATCCGAACCTCCAAAAGAGAATGACGCACTTTTAGAACTCAATAATGTTATTATCACACCACACATGGCAGGTGTAACGAGTGAATCTAATTCCCGTTCTGCTCTATTTGCATTTGAAAATGTAAATAGAGCTATAGCAAAGAAAGAAATATTGTCTGTGGTAAATACAAAAGAATTGCTTACATATAGGAGTTAATAAATGAAATTCAATATCACTGTCTTAGATGGAGATGGAATTGGCCCAGAAGTCACTAGAGAAGCTATTAATGTAATGGAAACAATAGGAGAAAAATACAATCATCAATTTATTTTTACCCATGAATTAATTGGCGGAATTAGCATTGACCAAAAAGGAACTGCTCTTCCGCAAGAATCAATCATTTCATCAAAAAAAAGTGATGCTGTTCTTCTAGGAGCAGTTGGAGGACCAAAGTGGGATAATCCTTCAGCACCTGTTCGACCAGAAGATGGACTTTTAGCAATAAGAAAAGAACTAGGTTTATTCGCTAATATTCGTCCTGTAAGCGTCTTTCCAGATCTTACGTATTCAAGCACCTTAAAATCTGAAACTTTGAATGGAGTTGATTTTGTAGTAATTAGAGAATTAACTGGAGGACTATATTTCGGAAAACCAAAACGAAGATGGAAAAATACGAGAGGACGTCAAGCAGTCGATACAATGAGATATTCTGAGAAAGAGATACGACGTGTGCTTAAGGTAGGTTTCGAGATGGCTCGAATACGTAATAAACGATTAACTTCAGTAGATAAAGCAAATGTTTTAGAAACTTCACGTCTATGGAGAGAAATTGCAATAGAAATGTCAAACGAATACACCGATGTAGCTGTTGACCATATGTTAGTTGACACAGCATCAATGCAACTTGTACGAAATCCTTCTCAATTCGATGTTATTGTTACAGAAAATACTTTTGGGGATATCCTCACAGATGAAGCTTCAGTACTAACCGGATCAATGGGCATGCTACCTTCTGCCAGTTTAGCTCAAGTCCCAATGGAAGGAACAAAAACTATGGGTCTCTATGAACCAATTCATGGATCAGCACCAGACATAGCAGGTAAAGGCATTGCCAATCCATTAGCTTGTATTCTCAGTATAGCTTTACTTTTTCGTTATTCTTTACGACTTAATGAAGAAGCTGCAGCAATTGAAAATGCAGTTCAAAAAGCAATTAATGAAGGTTATCGGTGTGCAGACATAGCCCGTGATGGTGACAATGTAATTTCTACAAAAGAAATGGGAGCTTTAATTTCATCCTTATTAAAGTGATTTTTTACTAAGGATCGGAACATCTGAAATATAGTAATCTTGACAATAAATCTTACCCTAGCTACAGTTTATATATTAATCGCCCTAGATTAGAACTAGGGTACTACGAACACCAAAATTAGTGTTCCAGTTGTTATGGATACACAAATGGAGGAAATTAGATATGACATCAACTTCTGCACGTAGATCGAAAAAATCTACAAACACGCTAAATCAGACCCATCTACCAAATTTTCAAGAAGCACCTGCAAGAATTTGTGCTGTTGGAGTAGGCGGTGGCGGAACAAATGCCATTATTAGAATGATGGCAGAACGCCCTGTTCCTGGTGTGGAATACATTTGCATCAATACTGATATTAAATCTTTAGGTCAAGCTAATGGAGCAAAAGTGCTTCAAATTGGAGATGTATTAACTCGTGGGCATGGTGCAGGAGGAAACCCTGAAGTGGGATATGCTGCTGCAGAGCAATCCAAAAAAGAATTAGAATCATCTTTATCAGGAGCAGATTTAGTTTTCCTAGCCATTGGCATGGGAGGTGGAACTGGAACTGGAGCCGCACCACTAGTAGCCGATATTGCAAAGAAATCTGGTGCCTTGGTAGTTGCAGTAGCAACTACTCCATTTGCTTTTGAAGGTGTCCGAAGAATGGAAACAGCTCATAGTGGTTTAACTGAGCTAAGAAGCCATGTTGATAATATGATAGTAATTCACAATGATCGACTACTAGAATTATTTAAATCTGAAACTACTATGGAATCAGCTTTACGGATGGCAGATGATGCTGTAATGCTAGGCGTTCTCTCCGTAGCAGAATTAGTAAATAGACCTGGTGAAATTAATGTCGACTTAGCCGATGTAAAAAGCATTATGGGCCTTCCTGGACATGCCTTAATGGCCATAGGAGAAGGAACTGGAAAAGACGCACCACTACAAGCTGCAAAACAAGCAGTAAGCAATCCTTTATTAGATCTTTCCATTGAGGGTGCGCAAGGAGTTTTATTTAATGTTACAGGTGGAACGTCAATGACATTGGGTGAAGTAAACGCTGCTGGTGAATTTGTTCAATCTCAGGTGAATAGCCACGCGATGATTTTTTTCGGAATGGCAAATAACGGGAATAAAAAAGAACATGCACAAGTAACAATAATTGCAACTGGCATCCCTGAGGAAAATTCTCAATCGTTTAATATAGGAAGTGAACTAATTGCGTCACCAAATAAACGTTATGATGATTTAGCTAGCGAAGATTTAGATATCCCACCTTTTCTAAGGCGCCCAAAATAATACTTATCTAAAAACAATCTCACACTCTGTAACGTTTTTGTCAGATATTTTAAATGCCTTGATTTTTGGCAGATTACGTTCTGCAAGTGAAACAATAACGTAAAATACACTCGGCCAATTCGCCATTTCAATGTCTATCCTTGATGGGTAAGAATCTGTATCAGTATGAGAGTGGTAAAATCCTATGATTTCTTCTGATGATTGTTCGATTTTTGAAATTATTATATCAAGCTGATCCATATCCATAGAATATCTATGTTTTCTATAATCTAAGTTTTTTATAGGATGTACTGAATAGGAGTACTGATCATTGCCTGAAATTACCCCACAACATTCAAATGGAAAACAATTTATAGCATGTCTTACCATAAACTCATAATTTTGTTTATTTAAATACAGTTCAGGCAACTATTTTAAAGCCTTTAGTACATGAAAAATATTAATGAAATAAAATTACCACTAACGAATTAGTTACACTACATCCTGTTTACCCGAACTAGGAAGAGTCCAAAAAGACTTACTTGTCATTGAAGGAGTAGAGGTAGCAGAAGGATGTCTAGACCACAGCATAGAGATTCCACCCAAGACATTTAAAACCGCCAAGCCAACAAAAGGAACCGTATAACTTCTAAAACTATCGAATAAAAATCCAGCAGCAGCTGGAGCACCCATCATAATCAAATTCATTGGTATTTGAGAAAACCCCATAATAGTTGCATAACTGTCACGTCCAAAGTAGTCTCCACGAATAGAAGTAAGCAAAGGAACTCTAGCACCTAATCCGCCTCCATAGATAATTATACCAGGATATATAATCGAACCATTTTCCACTGAAAGTCCTATTGCAAGCACAAGAATTCCAACAGCCTGTAAACAACAACATACAGTAATTGCTGGTTCTTTACGAACACGATCTCCGATATATCCTCCAAGTAATTGGAATATTGCTGTTGATAGAGCTTGAGCAAAAAGCACACTACCAGCTAAAGATAATGACCAACCTGCATCATTTAAAGCAGGAATGAGATGAATACCTAAGGTTACTGGTGCTACTGCAGTCATGCCATGAGCAAATGAAACCAACCAAAATCCTCGAACTTTTAAAGCAATTCTTGCAGGTATTGATATCTCAGGTTCGTCTTCTTCGTAATCCTCAGCACTTGCAACATCTCCGTCTGGAAGCTGGCCATAATCTTCTGGACGATTCCGAACTGCAAGTCCCAAAGGAACAATAAGCAAAAAAACAAGCACTCCAAACGAACGAGCTACTATTCTCCAGCCAAACTCATCTATTGCTATACCTAATAAAGGTGCTAAAAATCCACCAAAACTTATTCCTAACATTCCAAATGCCATTGCAGTGGACCTTTTACGACGAAACCAATTATTTATTGCAGCAATAAGTGGCATAAAGCCGCCTAGTGCACCACCAGCAGTTATAACAAGAAATGCTAAAAGAAAATGCATGAAATTTGGAACCCAACTAAACCAGAGGAATCCAACAGAAAGAAGGAGGAGACCTAACATAATTGTTTTTCGAGGACCAATACGATCTACCGTATAACCCTCAATAGGCCCAAGAATTGCACCTTCCACTCGTGCTAAACTAAAAGGTATTGAAAGCATACCCCTTGTCCATCCAAATTCCTTTTCAAGACCAACGAAAAAGAATCCTAAACCTTGAAAAATTGGTGTTATAATTAGTGTCATAGTAGATACGGCAAGAGCAACTAATTTCCAACCATAAAAACTTGTTACTGGATTAAATTTTTTTAAAGAAAAGCTTTTGATAATTCTTAAATCCTACAAATAATAGATTAAGTATAGCACAACACTAATTTTACAAATATAAAATATTATTAGAAATAATGCTCATGCTAACAATTCCCTTAAGGCTTTGTTTAAATCACTAAAAGAAAAAACATACCCACTAGAAAGTGTATTAGTAGGAATAATTCTCCTGCTTCCTAATAGTTCTTGAGAAAATTCACCAAATATTAATCTGATTACAATCTCAGGTATCCAGAAAAAAGCAGGTCGTTTTAAAGTCTTTCCAAGTATTCTAGCAAATTTTTTCTGTTGAATTGGAACAGGAGAAGTAACATTGTATATCCCTGATAAATTATTTTGCAGAATATAAACTATAAATTGCATGAGATCCATAATATGAACCCAAGACCACCATTGGTTACCCGAACCTAAATTTCCACCCAAACCAAATTTTGCAGGTAAAAGCATTCTACGTAACGCTCCACCTGTTGGGTCAAGTACAATACCAGTTCTCAAACAAGTAACATTCACTCCATATTCTTTTGCAACCATTGCAGCTTTTTCCCATTCTACAACTAAAGATGAAAGAAAATCTTGTCCCGAATCACTATCTTCATTGGAAGGAACGTCACTTTCAGGGTAAAACCCAATTGCGCTCATTGAAATAAGTTTGGCATTATTTTTAGTAAAATTATTCATCGATTCGGACAAGTATCTGGTCGCTAATACTCTGCTCTGCCACATTTTATTCTTTTTGCTTTTAGTCCATCTCCCAACTACAGGTTCTCCCATCAAATTAATTACAGCGTCAAAATTTATCTCCAGATCAGTAAACCAAGAGGGCTTTGATAGTCCATCCCAGAAATAAACAGATTTTAGTATAGGAACTTTCGTTTTGGTATATTCAGGAAAACGTGACAATCCATAAACATTGTATCCAAGGGATGATAAATGGTTACAGACATGAGAACCTATGAATCCAGAAGCACCAGTTACAAGAATATTTTCCATTAATAAAACTTAACCATTTTTCACTAATGTAACACCAAAAATTTCCTGGTCAATTCCACCTAAATGATATTTATATGGTTCATCTCCTCTGAGAAAATCAAAATATTTGAATCCTGTTTCAATAGCATTTTGAATACATGAAGCTTTGAGAAGAAGGCCAACACTCAGATTATCATATTCATGATCAAATCCACTGTTGTACAGAAATCTTGTATCTTTAAAATCAAAGCATATGGTTGCAGCTGCAATCTTTGATTCTACATATAATAATGAGAGACTTATTAATTGTTCTTTGGATAACTTTTCAGCCATATTTCTAAAAAAGTTCTCTCGTTCAGTGGTGAGAAACATATCTTTATCACTACGACTCTCACGCATCAAATAAAAAAAAGAATCAATGTTTTTCGAAATTTCATTATGATCATTTAGCGTAACTATCTCTGAAGAGCCGAAATTTTCCAAACGCCGAAATTTTCTTCGTAATTCATGCCTGTCTTTTTTTCTGAGAGACGATAAATAATCATCCCAATTAGAAGGAAGTTCTATGCTGGGACATACATCTTCATTTTTAATAATGCATTTCCAACCTTCTTTTTCAGAAATCTCGGAAAGAAAATTTAAAGAAGTAGATTTATCAGGTATTGAAGGTAATATAACTTCAATAACATCTTGCGAATTAAGCCATTCAAAAATTTTCTGAAAAAAAATTAATTCATTACCTGGAACAATAATAAAATCATGATAATCAAATAAATCTGTATCTCCCAAAAAACGAACTGAGGATTTAACTAGATGAAATGGGGCAATACCAAGTAATTCGTGCTCATTTGAAAGAGAGAGAATTCTTAAATCTCCTTCACCAAATTCATCCCACCATAATTCTTGCCAAGAAGTACAAAGAAATACGTTATTTATGTTACATTTATTAACAAGTTCATCCCATTCATTACGAATGGAAGAAAAAGAATGCTCCTGAATGTTTAATAACATACAGCTAAGCTACATTACTATTTGTTGAAAGCAGTTTTTTAAGGTCCTCTACAGTTACTTTTTGCCAGTAAGGAAATCGAGCATTAGTGGCATCTCTTGAAGCTCTGCGGATTTCCCTCTCATCGGATCCTTCATTATCTTTGAGAACTTTTTCTCGAATTTCTGCCATCTCATTAGTTACAGATTGCGGTCTTTCTATCCAGTGAGCAATGTACTCATTATTATTGTTATAGAAAACAAAAACTGGAATTGATTGAAATTCTCCATCTTTAAGAAATTCATCCATAATATCTAAATGGTTATCTCGTGGAAATACTCGCATTTCCATACCTGATGACTCAGCAATTCTCGCCATAAGTGGCATGCCTCTAAAAACATCTGGACACCAATCCTCACCTATTACCAGCACTTTGTTAACTCCACTTTCAACAATATTTGTAAAAAATTCGACATCTTGTGCATTAAGTGCGTCTGCACTTGTGTCATAATACAATTCAAAGCGATCTTTATTTACATTAACTACAGACAAGTAATCGTTGTATAAAAGACCTTGTTCAAATCTTTCCTTAGTTACTACACTCACGATGAAACACCCCTCCATAATCGATAAAAAATTTCTACACGAACAAACTGTCCGTCAGCCTATATGTCAGCCAGGGACTCCAGTTAAGTCCCAACCTTCCTTACTACTCCCATCAGGATAAACAATAATTGGAACCACATCTCCATAATCACGGGCTTCTTCTAGCCATTCTTGATTTAGATCAACTCTTCGCTCTTCAAAATTAACACCGTCTTGCAACCATATTTCTCTTAACGCATCCGATCCACGACAATTAGGCAGGGTATAAACAATAGTTTTCATATCACCTTTCCTCCAACCATATCCCTTGAACACTATCTAAGTTTATCAAGTTATCATCCATCTTTCCAATATAAATACAAAATTGACTTGCCCATATGATTATTGAATTGCTATGCTTATATATTACATAAGGATAGCAACTAAAAACATGTCAAATAATCCAGAAAAAATTCCAAGTGACTCAGCAAGTACGAAATTGAAATCAATAAGAGGGCAACTTTCTCTAGTCTCCTGGACTCTGTATGACATAGGCAACACAATGTTTAATGCAGGAGTAGTTGGTCTTTTTTTTCCTTTATGGTTAAAAGAAAAAGGTGGTGGTGGTGATTCCGATCTTGGTTTCACAATTGCTATTTGTTTATCATTAGTAATATTCCTTAGCCCAATTATAGGGGTTATTTCAGATCAAATAAAAAGTCGCCTTCCAATCCTTACGCTATTCTCACTCCTAGCGGGATCATCAATTCTATTATTGGGATTTACTAGCGACTTAAGTAATGGAAGATTCCTTTTTTCCATAGGTTTCTTTTCTGTCTATATTGCCGAATTAATTTACAATTCATTATTGACAGACATTACAGAAAAAGAAAATCGCGGCCGAATAGGTGGTGCTGCAATTGGAATTGGATATACTGGTGTTCTAGTAGTTGTGGCAATGGGTTTATACCTTGAAGGAAATAATTCTAATTATTCCGCAGGATTCATAGGAATTTCAATATGTTATTTTATTACTTCTTTACCTGTCAGCTTCCTTCTAATTGAGAAACCAAAAATCACCTCTAACATTACCAGTGTCTTTAGAGCAATATTGGAAGCCTGGTCAAACGTCATCATGCTAACAAGAACAGTGACAAAAGATCCTGATATTACAAAACTCTTAATTGGTCGATATCTATATATGGCATCTATATTAACTGCATCTTCTTTTGCAGTTTTTTTTGGAATCGAAACAATAGGATTTTCTGCAGAACAAGTTCAATATGTTTTACTTCTAGGAGTACTATTTGCAATTCCAGGTTCAATTATATGGGGGAATCTTGTTGATAAAATTGGAGCAAAAAGAACTTTAATTATAGTGCTTATTGGATGGTCATTAGTGCTTTCAGGAACAATAGCTATACCTATTTTCAATTTAGACTCAAGACTTTGGTGGGTTTTAACAATTCTTATGGGTACCCTATACGGAGGTGTTTGGGCAGCTGATAGACCACTTTTAATAAGCCTCTCGGAAACACAAGTAGGTGGATTATTCGGCTTATATGCAATTACTAGTAGGACTGCTTATTTAACTGGCGCTTTCGCTTGGCCATTTATTGCAAATGTGCTGGGTTTTGGACAAGTGGCAGCTGTAACCTTCCTAGTTTTTTGCGGAATAGCGGGTTTATTATTCATTCAGCGCATCAAACGAATAGCATAATAATGAAAACTTTTACTGAAGCTCATGAAAAAGCAAAAAAATTACGAAAACAAAACTCAAAAGATTCTATAGTAAACATATCTAAGATTCTACATATTTTAAACAAAGAAGAATTTGATCCAACTACTCAGTATAATTACACTCAAAGATGGAATATAGCAGTTAAAGTCGCAAATTTATTGACCTCCAGTACAAATAATACTGAAATCAATCATCTTGCATGGTTGCTATTGGTTGATGATCAACAAGCAGAAACATTAAGATTCCGTGAATCATGGCAATGGGCAGATTATTTTAACGTGCCTGAAGAAATAGTAATTGAATATCTCCAAAATTCTTTCCAATGAAATTAGTTGAACTAATTTATTCAGCTTCTTGAATCGTTTCCCCTCCCAAAGTTGTTATTCTATTGATTTTAATTATAACTGCTGCACCGAGTCTTTCTGGATCTCTATCAAGTTCAGCCTGAACAGTTCTGCTCATAACTTTTTCTCTAATCTCTCCAGATTCATGAACAACAGCATCTCCATAAAATCGCCAAGCCTTACGATGAATTGAGTTTCTAAACAGAACAGCAACTTTGGGATTAGAAATTAACTGAGCAAAACCACCTTTACGGGCTCGTTCCCAGAATGCTAATTCATTTGATGAAATAACCATCATACTACCTTTAAATGATAGATTAGGGTCACCATTCAAAGAAGCAGTACCTAAAACACACGGAAATCCATCGCTCAATGCACCATTGACGAGTTCTTCCATTTCATTAGTAATTTCAATAGCCACAATAACACTCCATAAAATACTGAAATTCATTTCTATTTAAAAGACAATATATCACCTTTTAAAAAAATTCAGTAATGTTACTATTGATTGAGATAACTCAATTACATCATTATTAAAGCAATATCAAGAATAATTAAATATTTCATTAACTATTCTTGATTTGTATATTGAGATTTCTATTTTATTGATTAGAATGACATTGTGTGGTTTAAACCATATTAAATTCTAAACAATCAAGCGAGGTTTTATTTTGACTGCACTCAATGGAATAAGAGTAATTGATTTAACTCGATATATTTCAGGACCATTTTGCACAAGACAACTTGCAACAATGGGCGCTGAAATAATAAAAATTGAAAAACCAATCTCAGGAGACCCCACAAGAAATATCGAACCTTTTTATAATGATGCACCAGGAATTGAAAACAGTGGATTGTTTTTATATTTGAATATGAGTAAAAAAGGTATCACTTTAGATTATAAGAAATCAAAAGGGAAAGAAATACTACTAGAACTCGTCAGAACTGCTGATATAGTTGTTGAAAACTTTCGACCAACATTTTTACCCGAATTAAATCTTAGTTATGAGGATCTTAAAAAAGTAAACCCAAATCTTATAATGACTTCCATATCGAATTTCGGACAAACAGGCCCATATCGTGATTTCGAACTTACTGAAATTGTAATGTATGCGATGGGGCTCACAATGAATGTCACAGGGCTCGCGAGCCGCGAACCCCAAAAGGCTGGACTAACTGTTATGCAACATCAGGCTGGATCAGTTGCTGCAAATGCAACATTAGGAGCTTATCTAGGCAGAGAAATGCACGGAATAAGCCAACACATTGACGTGTCTCTTCTTGAAACACAATTAACATCGATTGATAGAACTGGTGCTCAACTCCTGGGATATCAATTCAGTGGCTCTAATCCATTTCAAAGATTTGGAGAAACATCTATATCCATTCTGCCAATGGGAGTTTATCCAGTTTCTGATGGATACGTCATGTTTGTTGGAGCACACCCTCATTGGTGGCCACGTTTTGTGAAAATGATCAACAGACCTGATCTATTTGAAGATCCACGGTTCCAAGATTCTGACTACAATTTTGTTTATAACCTCGATTATAAAGAAGAATTAGAGGCCATAATACTCGAATGGATGGTTCAAAGAACAAAGCAAGAAGTAATGCAAGAGGCACAAGCTGCAGGAATGGCTGGAACAGCAATTAATTCAATGGCTGACGCAATAGTAGATCCTCAGTTTAATTTCAGAAACTTTTTTGTTGAAATTGATCACCCCACTACTGGAACTATAAAGTATCCAGGAGTACCTGCTCACTTTACTGATATCATTCCTGAACTTAATAGAGCACCATTGCTAGGGGAACATAATAAGGAAGTATATGCAGAACTTGGCTATGATGAGGCTGAATTAGAAAAACTTGTTCTCGAGGAGGTAATTTAATGACCAGTCAAAATAATAAAACTCCACTCCCTCTCGAAGGAATTCGTGTTATTGATATGACAATAGTATGGGCTGGACCATATGCAACTATGCTTTTTAGTGATATGGGTGCCGAAGTTATTCGTGTCGAATCATTACAAACTCCAGATATAAACACAAGAGGTAATCCAAGACCCCCTAAAGGCTTACTAGGAACTCCAAGAGCAAATATGTTCCCAAATAGAGATCCTGGAAAACGTCCATGGGAACGGGGTGCGTCATTTGCATACAGTGGCAGAAATAAACGAAGTGTAACAGCTGACTTACTGAGAGACGAAGGCAGGGAGGTCTTCTTTCGGCTTGCGAAAGCTAGCGATGTATTTATAGAAAATGGGGCTGCAGGTACCGTAGAAAAACTTGGTATAACATACGACGTACTAAAGGACATCAACCCAAAACTTATAATGTGTTCATTACCAGGATATGGCACAAATGGACCATACAAATACTATAAAGGTTATGGGGCAAATGTTGAAGCTGTCTGTGGGCACACTTACCTTCGAGGATATCCAGATATGGACTTTACAGGAACCTCTCCAATATTTCATGCTGATCCAGCTGCCGGCGGCACTGCCGCATTTCTTATAATGTCAGCATTGATAAATCGTAGAAAAACAGGAAAAGGTCAATATATCAATCTTTCCCAAGCAGAAAATATGATTACACAATTGCCTCAAGCATTCATGGATTATTCAATGAACGGTCGTGTTCGCGAACGAATGGGAAATCGACATAGTAAACATACTCAGGGTTGTTATCCATGTGTTGGTGAAGATAACTGGGTAGTGATGACAATAAGAAATAATCAAGAATGGGAATCGTTATGTAAAGCTATGAGCAAGACTGAACTTATAAATGATCCACGATTTAATAATATGGATAAAAGAATCGAAAATCACGATGATATTGACCAAATAATTTCCAAATGGACAACTGATAAAGAAAAATATGAAGTATTTCGTACTCTTCAGTCATTAGGAATACCATGTGGACCAGTAGCAAAACCTAATGATGTCCTTACAGACCCTCATAATATCGAACGAGGTTTATACGAGGAACACTATCATCCTTCACTCGAAGGTGCATTCAAATACCCAGGCCCCATGTTCGAAATGTCTAAAACTCCATTAAGGATAAGAAAGCTATTCCCAACACTTGGTGAAGACAATGAATATATTTACAAAGATCTTTTAGGTTATTCCGATGAAGAATATTCAAAACTTCAAGAACAGAAACATATTGGAGACACATATTTTGATTTAGGACTAGAAGACCTTTCAGGTAACATTGTTTAACGATTAAAAATATATACTTATAGTTACACTTGATAGTGTTTAGTTATGAATGCGAATAAAAAAGAATTTAAATTTTTTGGTATGCATCATCCTTGGTGGATAAACAATACTAAAGAAAAATATTGTTAACCCAAAACATGTTCCATGAATGGCCTAACAGCATTAGTATCACCATTAGGGAGATTAATCACTTGAACATCCCCTCCCAGATCCGAACGCTCTTTTAGTTGTTCACGGATCTCTGCAGGCGAGCCAATAACCTGAATAGAACGCACCATATCTTCTGTAATAGCATCGATGGATTCTTGTCTATTGCGATCTGCCCAAGCCTTCTCTGATTTAAGTACTTCATTTTCAAATCCATTATTAATTAACATATCTCTATAGAAATGACCCATTCGATTAATGTAATGAAATAACGTTTGTTTACAAGATTGCCACTTCAATTCGTCATCTTTGCCGTCAAGAATTGTAACTCTTGTATTTAAAGCGATAGTTGGATTTGGATTTTTTTTATTTTCTCCTGGTTCATCCATAATATTTTTTAAATTTGGGAGTTGCTCCTTAGGCCAATGAATTGGCATGATCCCATCAGCTATCATTGATGTCTGTTTAATTGATTTCGGTGTAATGGAGGCAATATAAACAGGAATATTATTTCTTGGAAGGTCTCCAGCTGATTGAAGTTGGAAACCACGAGACATTTTGAATATATCACCAGAGTATTCTAATTTTTCGCCTGAAATTAATTTATCAAATATTTCAACATACTCTTTAAGTCGTTTAAGAGGAGTGCGAAATGGTATGCCATGAAAATGTTCAACAACAAATTCCCCTGAAGATCCTAAGCCTAGAATCATTCTGCCATTTGAAATTATATCTAATGCAGAAAATTCTTGAGCCATTACTGCTGGACTCCTTGAAAAACAATTGAGGATAGAAGTTCCGACACTAATCTTCGTAGTATTAAGAACTACTGCAGTTAACCAAGGAATTGCCGAGTTTCCCCAAGCTTCAGTAACCAAAGCCCAATCATACCCCATGTCTTCGGCCAATTTTACCTTCTCTATAGCGTCCTTCCATTCGGAACCTTGTTGGTGAACAAAAATGCCGAGTTTCATAAGATTATTCTCCTTGTTAGTAATTATATTAATTTTTCGTGAAAGCGGGCGATGGGATTCGAACCCACGACAACCTGCATGGGAAGCAGGGACTCTTCCTCTGAGCTACGCCCGCACGTCATATGTAATGCAGATTATAAAAATAGGTTCTTAATCAATCAAGAATTAATACACTTGTCTTAGATTCGGTCGTCTAGCTGCCATTGCTTCATCTAATCGCCCAATAGGAGCAAAGTTAGGTGCAGAAAGAATCACATCTGGATTTTCTTCACACTCAATTGCAATTTTACGCATAATTTCAATAAAGCTATCAAGTGTTTCTTTTGTCTCAGATTCAGTAGGTTCGATCATCAATGCCTCTTCTACCACAAGAGGAAAGTACATTGTAGGTGGATGTATTCCGTAATCAATGAGTCTTTTAGATACATCAAGCGCCTTAACACCTTTGGACTTCTGAGGGCTAAGAGATAAAACTAACTCATGCATGCATTTTCGATCAAATGCAACTTTATAAACGTCTTTTAATGAGCTCAAAATATAATTTGCATTTAAAACTGCATCTCCACTAACGTGGCGAAGACCAGTCAATCCCAATGCTCTAACGAAGGCATAGGCCCTTACTAATACTCCAAAATTGCCATGAAAGGCAGCTACTTTCCCTATGGAATTTACCGGGTCACTTAAATTAAAATGAGTTCCTTCTTTTCCATTAGATTTTGTTACAACCGGAGAAGGAAGAAAAGTAAGCAATTTTTCTCCTACGCATACTGGGCCTGAACCTGGTCCACCTCCACCGTGAGGGGTGCTCAACGTTTTATGTAAATTTAAATGAACAACATCAAACCCTAAATCAGACAGTCTTACTCTTCCTAAAATAGCATTCATATTTGCCCCGTCACAATAGATCAAACCACCGGCTTCGTGAATAATCTGGCAAATTTCAACTATTGAAGTATCAAACAATCCTAGAGTACTAGGTAGAGTAATCATTGCACCAGCTAAATTATCTTTCGCTAAGGAACGAACTGCATCCACATCCATATTCCCATTAGAATCAGATGGAATAGTAGCAACTGAAAACCCAGCCATGGCCGCTGAAGCAGGATTAGTTCCATGTGCGCTATCAGGAATTAAAATTACATTTCGTTGTGAATCTCCATTACTTTCATGATATGCCTTAATCATAAGAACTCCAGCCAATTCACCGTGAGCACCAGCTAATGTAGCTAAACTCGAGCCAGAGAATCCTGTTAATTCCATTAATGAAGATTGTAATTCATACATTAATTCCAAAGAACCTTGAATAAAAGCATTCTCTTGCAGTGGATGAAGTCTTGCAAATCCTGGCAATGAGGCTACTGCATCGTTAATTTTTGGATTGTATTTCATACTGCATGAACCCAATGGGTAGAAATTCGTATCAACTGAAAAATTCTTCTGAGAAAGATTTGTGAAATACCTTACAACATCCAGTTCAGAAAGTTCAGGTAATTTTACATATTCTTCTCTCAATAGTTCTTTTGGCAAACCTTCTTGTTCAGGAACATCTAGAGATGGAAACTGTATTCCAGATCGTCCTGAAACGCTGAGATCACCTAAAGTACGATTCTTTGAATGTTTTAATGGATTATCATCAACCATAGATTACAATTCCTTCATGGAATCAAGGGCTCTTACAAGACTATCAATCTCTTGTTTTGAATTAACTTCAGTAACACAAAACAACAACCCATCTTTTACAAGATTACTAATCTTTATTCCACCAACAATTCCTTGATCATAAAGATTTTTTTGAATGTGATCCGCGGATTTAGGTCCAGTAACGACAAACTCATTGAACCAGTATTTATCTGGAGCATGAGGGTTAATAAAAAACCCAGGAATTTCACCTATGCATTTCGCAGCATAATGAGCTTTGTTATAACAGAGTTGAGCTACCTGTTTAATTCCTTTTGGGCCTAAGAGAGCTAGATGAATTGCGACTGCCGTAGCTATAAGTGCTTCTGAAGTACAAATGTTTGATGTTGCCTTTTCTCGCCGTATATGTTGCTCTCTTGTCTGTAAAGTTAAAACAAATCCTTCTTTACCACCATGACTTTCATTAGTTTTACCTACAATTCTGCCGGGGATTTGACGTAAATGTTCACTTTTACAAGCAAACATCCCAACATATGGGCCACCAAAACTTAGAGGAACTCCTAATGATTGGCATTCACCCGTAACTATATCAGCTTCATATTCAGAAGGAGGTTTAAGTATGCCAAGAGCAACTGGATAAACACTAACTACAAATAACCCTCCAACCGCATGAATAAGTTTCCCCAATGAAGACAAATTTGGAATTGTTCCCAGAGCATCTGGATACTGTACAAGTAAACAAGCAACATCTTCATCAACTTGATTAACATTATCTGGAACAATGACTATTTCAACAGATTGCGGAACAAGGTATGTTTTTAATACAGCCAAATAATTAGAGTTTACACTTTCCAAAACATAAACCCTATATCTTTTTGTCAATCTACAGGCCATCAAGGCAGCTTCAGCAAATGCAGTTGCCCCATCGTACATTCCAGCATTTGCAACATCCATACCTGTCAATTCACAGACCATTGATTGGAATTCATAAGTAGCCTGTAAAGTGCCTTGGCTAACTTCTGGTTGATAGGGAGTATACGAGGTTAAGAATTCTCCTCGTGAAGTCAATGCGGATACAGCACTTGGGATAAAATGTGAATATGCACCCCCACCTAAAAAGCTCGGCATTTTTCCAACTTGAACATTCTTTGCAGAAAGAAATTCCAATTCTTGTAGAAGTTCCATCTCAGTCAAAGAGGGAGCAAGTTTAATATCAGGATCACGATATCTTTCAGGAATTTCTAGAAAAAGATCCTCAAGATGATTTACGCCTATTGAATTAAGCATCTCTCTTCGTTCACTATCGGTGTGAGGAATGTACGAATGAACAAAATTTTCTGTCATTTACCCTAATGTTCTCCTGAATCTAAGAAATCACTGTACTGATCAGAACTAAGAAGTTTAGATAGTTGTTCTGTACCTGAAAGTTCAACTTTCAGCATCCACCCTTCACCATACGGATCCTGATTCACTAATTCCGGGGTATCCTGTAAATTACTATTAACTTCAACAACTGTGCCTGTAACTGGTGAAAAAAGATCTGATACAGCTTTTACTGATTCTGCTTCACCCATTTGCGCAAACTGTTGTATTTCTGAGCCAATCTCGGGAAGATTAACATAAATCACATCCCCAAGCTGATCTTGGGCAAACTCAGTTATCCCGATCACAACAAACGTTGCACCATCCAAGCGCACCCATTCATGTTCTTTAGTATAATAACAATCCGTTGGAATCATAGTCATAAGGTTCCTCCATGTCCTAATTTAATGAACGACGATAAAATGGTATTTTTGTCACTCGAGCATTAAAGTTTCTCCCTCGACCATGTAATATTATATCATCCTCAATCCTTGGACGGGAGCCCATAATGTATCCCATCCCAATATCCAGTTCTAAGGTAGGTGAATGAGACCCACTTGTCACCTCTCCAATGATATTTTTATCCGAATCCATTATCAAATATCCTTTTCGAGGAATAGCCTTATCAAGCATTCTAAATCCTACTAAGTGTTTGTAAATACCTTTTTCGTTTTGAAGTAAAAGTTCTTCGTGCCCTATAAAACTAGAATTTTCCATATCCACAAATCGTTTTAATCCAGCCTGGAAAGGATTACTGGTTTGATCTATATCATTTCCATGCAATCTCAAACCAGCTTCTAATCTAAGCACATCTCTTGAGCCTAATCCACATGGTAAAGCTCCATAATTATGCAATTGATCCCAAATTCGTAAACCTATCCCATTAGGGACAATTATTTCAAATCCGTTTTCTCCTGTATATCCAGTTCGACTTATAAGTGAAATCTGAGAATATCCAGAATCTCCATTTTCGAAAGTAAAATTATAGTTACAAAATTCAAACAAATCTAAATTCGATAAGAAATCTGAGTGCATATTGGAATCGTTTAACACAGCATTAAGGATTTTGAATGCCGAAGGACCTTGTAGTGCAATCATGACAGTTTCCAACGTCAAATCAAGCAATGAAATATCATTAAAACTCTTTATTAATCCACTTAACCAGCTTACAACTGGATCTTTATTTGAAGCATTGCAAACCATCAAATATTTATCATCCGAAATTCTATAAATAACCACATCGTCAATTATTCCCGCATTTTCATTTAATATAAAACAGTATTTTGCAAATCCTATATCCATTTTAGTAACTGAAACAGTCAAAATCTTCTCTAGGAATTTACCTGCATCATCTCCAGTAATTTCAATGCGTCCCATATGTGAAACGTCAAAAATACCTGCAGATTTCCGAACAACGTTAACCTCATCAATTATTCCCGTGTACTGTATTGGCATCTCCCAACCAGCAAAAGGAACCAATTTAGCTTTCAAAATATTATGCTTTTCAAATAGATATGTTCTTAAAAGTCCCATTATCACCACCGTGTAGCTTCACTATATCAAATTTTTATTCATATTTGTTGTAAATGAATCCAAGATACTTGTAAGCTTTTCTTGAATACTTTATCCTATCCATAGACTGCATATCGCTTGATAATTTGGAGGATTTGAATTGCCTTTTCGTTTTTGGGTCTTTGAGAAAATAACTAAGGGTTCCCTTTCCAGTATAAAGTGGATTTCTGCAAACCTTTTAATCATCGTAGGTCTTTGGGCACTCATAACAATACTAGATATTCGCTGGGGTGCTGATGACTATAAATGGGGACTAACAATGTGGATGTCTGGTATAGTAGCATTCAGTGGAGTAGTAACATTTAATACTTTTTTGTATATGATGGGTATCGGCTACGACGACTGGAAAACTCAACAGAATAACTAATTTCATCAATTCTGCAAATAAAATGACTCTTTCAAAAATTATCGCTATAGATGGTCCTGTTGCATCTGGAAAAACTTCAGTTGGGAAGTTAGTTGCTGATTCGCTTGGATTCAAATTTTTTGATACTGGGCTACTATATAGAGCTGTTACTTGGGCATACCTACATTTGAATCTCAGTCCAGAAGAATATTCGTTAATTAGTAAACTTACTGATAAAATATTTGTGTCTTTCAATTCACCTGAAGAGGTTCAGATATTTTTTGACAATACACTAGTGAACTCATACCTCAGAACCCCTGAAATTGATCAGCAAGTTTCATTTATTTCTTCGATTCCTGAACTTAGAAACAAACTACTTGAATTACAACGTGAAATTGCTAAAAACGGTGAAATCGTTATGGTTGGTAGAGATATTGGTACTGTGATCTTACCTGATGCAGATCTAAAAGTTTTCCTAATGGCATCAAGCAAAGAACGTGCTTCCCGTAGATATCAAGAGTTCAGCCAACTAGGAATTGACTTAAAGATTAAAGATATCGAAGAAATGATAAATAAACGTGATCAAAATGATAGTGAACGAATATATGCACCTTTAAAAAAGGATTCATCAGCTTATTTATTAGAAACAGACAATCTTTCATTAGAAAACGTTTGTAATAAAATTATTACTCTTTTTCATGAGTTAATTTAATGTCAGATTACACTTATAGAATATCATGCATTCTTCAAAAAATTGTTCTTAAAACATTTAGCTCATGGTCTATACATGGAAGTGCAAATGTTCCTCCCATGGGAAGTATTTTAGTTGTAGCAAATCATTTAAGTTATATTGATCCATCCTTACTTGCATGTGCAATACCAAGAAGATTATATTTCTTAGCAAAAAAGGAAGTATTTAAACCTTTTGTAAGGAATTTTTTAAGCGCCTATGGAGCATTCCCTATTGACCGTAAATTAAGAGACCGAAAAGCATTACTTTGGGCTTCCAATACTCTCAATGAAGATAAAGTATTAGTAGTTTTCCCTGAAGGTCAACGACATCCTCATACTAAATTACAAAAACCTTTAGCCGGAGCTGCAATGCTTGCATTAAAAACTCAATCTGTGATTTTACCTGTTGGGATAACAGGTTCAGAAAATTTGGGTCCTCTTTGGAAAATAGCTATCCCAACAGGTAAAATCACAGTGAATATTGGCCAGCCATTTACTTTACCCAATGTCGAGGGACCTATGTCGCATGCATTACTGAATTCTTTTTCCGAAACTATTATGCAAAGAATAGCAACTCTCCTCCCAAAAGAATACCAGGGAATCTATGAAAAATAGAGAATCCTTGCTTTCCAGAATAGCTAAACCTATACTTTCTGGTACAAGGCAACTTAGATAGGGAGCATCTAGTAAATGACTGTAAACCCACTCCCAAGGATAGCAATCGATACTATGGGTGGTGACTTTGGCCCATCAGAAACAATTCCTGCTGCAATAGAATCAGCTAGTAATAAAACAGTCTCTATTTTACTGGTTGGCGATGCAAATCTTGTAGAAAAAGAATTAGCAAAACACCCCCATGATAATTTACCGATAACTGTCGTGCCATCAGAAGGTCTGATCCCAGAAACATCCCAACCTGTTCAAGCAATGAGAAATAACCCTAATGCATCTATAGTTGTTTGTAACGAATTGGTTAGAAGCAAACAAGCAGATGCTTACATTACAATGGGATCAACAGGCGCTGCAATGGCATGCTCTTCACTGATGCTTGGATTAATGGATGGTATTGATCGTCCGGTATTAGGAGGAGTTCTTCTTGAAAGTGCACCTCACTCCATTCTTGTTGATATCGGAAGCAGTATTGATGCTCGTCCTTCACAACTCGTTGATTTTGCTGTTCTCGGTTCAGCTTTTGTTCAAGCATATTTTCAAATTCATAACCCTAAAGTTGCACTATTAAGCATAGGAGCAGAAGAGAATAAAGGAAATAAACAAGTAAAAGAAACATCTGAGCTTTTGGCAAAAACAACTATTAATTTTATCGGTAATATTGAAGGACACGATCTCCCGTTTGGAAAAGCAGATGTCGTGGTATGTGATGGATTCACAGGAAACATATTACTTAAAACAATTGAGGGTATCGGCTCTGTTTTATACAACCAATTAAGTGATGAGCTTAATGAACATCTTTCTGACGAAATCTCTAAGAAAGTTGCTGGTGCAATTTTTAAAACTATTTCACCAGCAGAAAAATGGGGTGGTGGGCCACTTTTTGGAATACGGGGAATTGCAATTGTAGGACATGGAAGATTTAAACGTTCTGGAATAAGTAACGCTATAAATACTGCAAGAATGGCAATAGAGGCAAATATTGTTGATGCAATGCAGAATGATTTAGAAAAAATAAGAGCAAAAATAGATCCCAGTAAATGATAACACCTGGAGGAACCTTGATAAATAACGACCAAAGAATCGCTCTAATTACCGGCAGCTCAAGAGGTATAGGTAAATCAATAGCTATGCAATTAGCTAATAACAACATCAGTGTAGTTATAAACTACAAGAGTCAAGTAGAAGCTGCACAAAAAGTAGTTACCGAAATAAGAAATAACGGGGGTAATGCAATTGCTGTTCAAAGTGACATTACCAACCCTAACGAAGTAACAGAGATGTTTAATCAAATAGAATCTGAACTCGGCAATGTAAACATCCTAATAAATAACGCTGGAATTATTAAAGACTCATTATTAATCAGAATGTCAGAAGAAGATTGGGATGACGTGATAAATCTTGACCTAAGATCTGCATTTCTTTGCACCAAGGCAGCCTTAAGATCTATGCTTCGTGAACGATGGGGGCGAATAATAAATGTAGGTTCTGTTATTGGATTAAGAGGGCAAAAAGGTCAAGCAAATTATGCTGCAGCTAAAGCAGGCTTAGTGGGGTTAACGCAAACAGTAGCTATAGAAGTTGCCTCTAGAAATATAACCGTCAATTATGTAGCTCCAGGATACGTTGAAACTGATATAGTAGAACATTTAAGCCCAGAAAGAAAAGCCCAAATTTTGACTAGAGTTCCTCTTGGACGATTTGCTCACCCTGATGAAATAGCATCAATAATAACTTTTCTTGTTTCTGATGAAGCTTCCTACATAACAAGTCAAATTATAGCCGTAGATGGCGGCATGATGATTTCTTAAAATTATGACTAATTCAAAAATAAATTCTAAAGAACTCTATGGCAAAACTGCTTTAATAACCGGTGGGTCTCAAGGTCTGGGCTTTGTACTAGCAAAAGATCTTGCAAGTAGAGGAACAAACATAATATTCAATTACATGCGCAGCCACGACAAAGCAAGAATGGCTGAAGAAATAATAAATCAATATGGTGTAGAATGCCTTAAGATACAATGTAATTTGAATAACCCAAGCAGTATCGAAAAAATGTTTGAGAAAATACAAACTATCTTCCCCTCTCTAGACATACTAATTAACAATGCAGCTTCAGGAATCCAGAAACCTTTATTGGGACAAAGCGAAAAAGATTGGGATTGGACATTAAATATCAATACCCGTGCCCCATGGCTATGCAGTAAAAATGCAATTCATATGATGAAGTCGGGAGGAACAATTATTAACATAACCAGCTTAGGATCCTCCAAAGTCTTACCATATTATTCTACAATTGGGATTTCAAAGGCAGGAATAGAATCACTTACAAGATATATGGCAATAGAGCTTGCTCCCAAAGGAATCTCTGTAAATGCTGTATCCCCTGGATATATAGATACCAGAGCTCTTCGTCAGTTCCCCAACTGGGAAGATATGTTAAATAAAACAAATCAAAACCCAGCACAAAGGCCTTTAGAAGCTCAAGATATTGCAAATGTAGTTTCTTTTTTGTGCTCAGAAGCAGCTTCCATGATAAGGGGACAGGTAATCGTTGTAGATGGAGGATATTCCCTTTTATAATCGCTACGCTTGAAATAATATAGTTAGCGGATAGTAATTATGAATCTATTTGATCAATTCAAAAGAGAGATACCAAAAAATCAACAACTCGTAGGTGCTGTCTGCGACTCCTTGTTGAACCCACTTGATGAGAACACGATAAAAACATCGTTTTCTAGTCTAGTAGAAGAATTGCATGATCACATATACGAAAAATACTTAACTGCTGAATGGGATGCTGGTAACCGTGTAATTTCTTTACATTTCTCCGGTGGAGTCCCTTCTTTCTACCAATTGAAGGGTTTTTCCTTTCTGTCTCACAATCCCGTAGGTCGAGAGCAGGCAAAGCATTTGAAATAATACTTGAAGAATTGCTTGGACGGCACCTTGGTTTTCCTTTAGATGGACAAGTGAAAGTTGATGGTGCCAAACCAGATTTTGTGATGCCTTCCAGCGAATATTTTGATCAGAACCCTATCGACTGCATGCTTTTAACGGCAAAAAAAACACTTCGTGAGTGCTGGAGACAGGTAGTTACTGAAGCAAATGTGACTTATTCATATTTTTAGCGACCCTCGATACAAAGGTTACCAAATCCCAATTAGAATAAGCAGCAAGGCATAAAATTTATATTGTAACGACAAAATATAACATTGATCTAGTTGAACATTATGACAAAGCAGGAAACGTAATATCTTTCGAGGATTTTATTTCTCTGCATTTAGACCCTGCAATGGAACGTTGGAAACGTAATGGAGCGTTGGTAACATAGAAAGTTATATTACTTGAAAAATGATGACTCCCTATCTTCACAAGTCCATCACAGAAGAGTTGTCAACTTCTATGTTAACACCTGATAATAAGCACAAGTCATCTGAATTATTAATAAAATTAGTGCGAATATATCCCATACCAAAAGTTTTTTCAGTCCCAGGAATTGAAACCGCGCTTGTGATAGTGCCTGCATGAAGTTTATTTGAAATGTTCCTGTTCTGATCATTCAGAACAATTTTATCACCAGGTAAAATATTTTCTGAAGTAGGAACAGAAAAACTTACTAGATATCGTTTAACTTTCTGATAATTATGTAACCGAGCTACAACTTCCTGCCCAATATAACATCCTTTTGTCCAAGAAATCATTTCAAGTAAGTTAGCTTCAAGGGGATTATAGTCATTAGTTATTTCATTACCCCATTTAGGTATATTGGACTGAATTCTTGCAATTTCAAAAGACTTTTCTCCTATAACTTTCACCCATGTAGGATCACTGGATAAAATCAAGCTATCATAAATAATTGAAGCGATTTCATTCGGGAAGAAAACTTCGAAACTGATTGAGCCCAATAAATCCATCCTTGCAATAACTACATCATGATCATATTTGGAAATGCAGATATTTTCGAAGTTTTCTAATTTTAAATCACATTCAGCCCATTCCTCTAAGAAATTATTCGAATTTGGGCCAATTACACCAATGACACTAAACTTTTCTGAAATATCAATAAAATGAACATCTTCATCAAAAGTGTACTTATCAATCCATTCAAGCACAGAATTCGTATTTCCAGACGAAACTGTAATAAGTAATGAATCCTTAAGATGAGAAATTCTTAATAAGTCAACAATTTTCCCATTTGGACTAGTTAAAATTGTTGCAATTCCTGAGCCGTTTTCAAGATCAGAAAGTTTGTTGGTTGATAACCTTTCAAGAAGATCAATAGAATCCTTACCAAAAACTTTTATGACACCTAAATGAGTACGGTCAATAATTGCTGTAGCTTGATTCAGGAATTTATATTCTTCCTCAACAGATGAAACTATATATGGGATTTTCCAACCAGAGTAATCTATATATTCAAAAGATGAGTCAATATAATTTTTAACAAATGGCGATACATTCATTAGATTACCTCGGGAAAAAGTAATTGGATTTATACGATTTTATACCGAAAAAGAAGTTCCACATCCACATGTACTGGTAGCATTAGGATTAGAAAATGTAAAACCCTTACCATTTAAACCATCTGAGAAATCAAGTTCAGTTCCAGCAAGATAAATATAACTTTTCTTTGGAATAAATAATCTTATTCCTTTATCTTCAATTATCTTATCTTCAGGTGAAGGGGATTCGTCAATTGAAAGAACATAAGTAAGACCAGAACAACCACCACCTTTTACTCCAACCTTTAGACCGAAACCATCACCCAATCCTTGATTAGTAGCAAAATGACGAACTTTTTCGGCAGCTTTCTCCGTAACTGTGACATTTACATTGGGGGCATCTGACATACTTTTCCTCCAGTCATACAAATCTATTTTATTGAATGTGATGAAGAAGGTCAATAATTATTGACACAAATATATGCATGCTATAATTTAAAAAGCGACAACGGGGAGCTCATAATTTATTGGGCTGAGAGGGTGAAATCAACACCGACCCATGAACCTGATCTGGATAATGCCAGCGAAGGAATTTATTATAATTCAAAAATCGCTGGTCAAAATGGCCGGCGATTTTTTTTTGAAAGGCATTACAATTATATCAATTGAGAACATAAAAAAAACATTCATGGTAAAAAATAACCAAATTGAAGTCATTGGTAATATCAACATTCAAATCAAAAAAGGAAAATTTATTTCTTTTGTTGGACCAAGTGGATGTGGTAAAACTACACTACTGAATATAATCGCTGGTTTAGAATCTCCCGATTCTGGCAGGGTAATTATCTCTTCCAAACCCTCAAAAGAAATGATAGGTAAAATTGGATATATGCATCAAAAAGATGGACTTCTTCCATGGAGAAACGTCATTGATAACTCAGTTTTAGGATTAGAAATTAATGGTATCAAACGAACACAAGCATACGAAATTGTAAGACCTTTGATGAAACAATTTGGGCTTTCAGAATTTGAAGAAGCTATGCCATGGGAAATATCTGGGGGTATGAGACAGCGAGTTGCTCTACTTAGAACCGTTGCCTATGAACCTGAAGTGATTCTTCTTGATGAACCCTTTGGAGCTTTAGATGCATTAACTAGAGAAGATCTTCAATTTTGGCTTCTGCAGTTATACCAGAAATTAAATCAGACAGTAATTATGATTACCCATGATATAGAAGAAGCTTTGATCTTATCAGACAAAGTATGTGTCTTAAACGATAGCCCCTGTTCTATTGTGAAAAATATTGATGTCCCTTTTGAAAAATCTGAGAAACATAGAAATACTTCAAACGTAGAATTTGCAAAATTAAAATCAGAATTAAGTTACGCTATAAGAGAATAATTATTTAGGATCATAACTAATGATAAACAAAACACATGAAAAGTATGATCTAATAAATATAATATCATTACCTACGCTTGTAATACTTTCTTTATTAATTATATGGCAGATAATTACTTTAATTTTAGATATTCCTAAATGGTTATTGCCCTCTCCTATAACTATTTTAATGGAAATTTACAATAACTTTTCATTACTAATCAGACACTCGTTAGTTACAATTCAAGAAATATTTTTTGGTTTTATATTTGCTTTGATACTTGGTATAGCATTAGCAATCTCCATAGATAAATCCAGCGTTGTAGAAAAATCAATCTATCCGTTAGTAATTGCATCACAAACTATTCCAATCATAGCAATAACTCCACTTTTGTTGGTTTGGATAGGGTACGGAATATTTACCAAAATTATCATCGTGGCATTAATTTCGTTTTTTCCAATAGTTGTTAACATGGTTGATGGTCTTCGATCTACTGATATTTCTATAGAAAAAATGGCAATAACTCTCGGAGCAAATAAATTTCAATTATTAACCTTAATAAGGATTCCCTCTTCGCTACCATACCTTTTTTCTGGCATGAAAATTGGGATCTCAATATCAGTAATTGGTGCAGTGATAGGCGAATGGGTCGGAGCGAGTTCAGGACTTGGATACTTAATGCTTCAATCTGCTCCACGATTTCAAACTTCATTAGTTTTTGCTTCGATATTCTTTTTATCTATTATTGGAATTAGTCTTTTTACATTTATACAGGTTTTAGAATACAAACTTGTTAGGTGGAATCGTTTTTCAAATTATTAATTGGAGAAATAAATTATGCTATCAAAAATATATGCTTTACTATTATCCTCTTTAATGGCATTAACCTTTGTAATTGGATGTGAATCTGCAAATTCCTCAAATGACACAAGGGAAAATTTCAACAATATTAGCTTAGCTTTAGATTGGTATCCATGGTCTAACCATGTTGGATTGTTTGTTGCAAAAGAAAAAGGTTACTACAAAGATAACAATCTTGATATTTCAATCTATACACCTTCTGACCCTTCAAACATTTTACAAACTGTTGGGTCTGGAAAGGACGACTTCGGAATTAGTTATCAAACAGATGTTATATTAGCTCAGGCCGAAGGAATACCAGTAACATCTGTATTTGCAATCGTCCAACATCCATTAAATTCAATTATTACCTTAAAAAGCTCAGGAATAAACAGGCCAAAAGATTTAGAGGGAAAAAAAGTAGGATATCCAGGTATTCCCACAGAGGAATTATTACTCAACACAGTAGTTGAATACGACGGTGGGAACATTCAAAAAGTAGAATTAATTAATGTTGGGTATGATTTGGTTAAAGCACTAATAAGTAAAAAAGTTGACGCAATCATTGGAGCTTATTGGGTTCATGAATCTTTTATTATAGAAAAACAAGGATTACAAGTTAACGTATTAAAAATTGAAGATTGGGGTGTGCCAGATTTTTATGAACTAGTAATAGTCACTAACGAAAATACAGTAAAAAATAACCCTGAACTTATTCGGAAATTTCTTGATTCAACCGTGAAAGGCTACCAATACTCCATAGAAAATCCAGAAACAGGAATAAACATTATGAAAAATTCGAATCCAGAAATCGATACGAAATTAGAAACTGCAGGAATTAAGTTATTACTTCCTCTTTGGAACGAAAAAGATATCTTATTTGGATGGCAGGATAAAACAAGATGGAAAAATTTAGCTTCTTGGATGTTGGATAAAAAATTAATTAATAATCCTGTTGATTTAGATAAAACATTCACCAATCAGTTTGTAGAAACTAGCAATGGAGGTAGATGATTTTTATAATAAATATCGTCTACCTCCATTGAGTTATGTTTTATATTTAACTCACTTGTGCTTGAGCACCTGCAGCTTCAAGTTTAGTCTTTATTTCTTCAGCTTCTTCTTTAGAAACACCTTCTTTAACATCCGCAGGAGCTGATTCAACCAAATCTTTAGCTTCCTTAAGTCCAAGAGTAGTAACTTCTCTAACTGCCTTAATTACATTTACCTTATTAGGGCCTATTTCTTGAAGATTAACTTTAAAATCACTTTGTTCTTCTCCACCAGCAGCAGGAGCAGCATCACCACCAGCAGCAGGAGCAGCAGCAGGAGCAGCAGCCATCACAGGAGCTGCAGCACTAACCCCAAAAGTTTCCTCAAGTTCCTTTACCAACCAAGAAACATCCAGGACTGAAAGTTGTTTAATTCCTTCTAAAATTTCTTCCTTTGTAGCCATTGTATACCCCCAATTCAGTAAATATTTAAACTATAATACTTCTAATTTTGTTCGGAAATTCTTTGCAAAGCTGTCACCAAGTTTTGATGAGGACGGTTAATAACACTGACCATATTAGTTGCTGGTGTATTTAAAGTCCTTACAAAACCAGTTAGCGTTCCAATAAGTTGACCCATTATATCTGCAATCATAACTGGTTTAGGTTTTGTTTTTGATAGCGACTCAATATCCGATTGTGATAGTACAATGCCATCGAGAACTCCCCCGTTAACAATCATAGGTAACCGATTAGCATCTAGAAAATTTAGCAATGATTTTGCCGCTTCTACCGGATCACCTTCACACAAAACTAAACCTGTTTGTTCTGTAAGTATTTCTTTTATTTCTGATCTTCCCAATTCATCTGCAGCAATTGCTGCAAGAGTATTTTTAACCACCTTGTATGAAGCCCCATTAGTTCTAAGTGCTTTCCTAAGAGATGTCATGTCTTTAACGGTAATTCCTGAAAACCCAGTACTTATAACAAAATTGGAACTGGCCATTTCAGCTTTTATTACTTCAACCTGATTAATATTTCTGTCAGAAGGCATTCTTCATCCTCAAAAAAAAACCTAGTCATTAAAACTAGGCCAAAAGAAAATTTATTAACTTGAACCTACGTAGGAAAAAATTAAGGCCTATTAAGCCACCTAACGATCTGAGGCCTAATAGTATATTACACAATAAAACAAATACAGTAAAGTCAAACCTAAAGAAAATTGTTTAATTTGGTTCAAATACTCGCATTTTGAACTGAACCAATATCCAAAGAGATACTTGGACCCATCGTTGTAGTAAGGTGGATTGATTTGAAAAGAGATCCTTTAATTCCGTCAGGTTTCGCTCTTGTAATTGCTCCTACTACCGTAAATAAATTTTCAGCAACCTGAGAATTCTGAAAACTAACTTTTCCAATTGCAACATGGATATTTCCAGACCGGTCCATCCTGAACTCTACCCTACCCTGTTTAACCTCATTAATAGCTGCACCAATATCTTCAGGTTGAACCACAGTACCAGTTCGTGGATTTGGCATAAGACCTTTTCGCCCAAGTACTCTGCCAAGTTTTCCTATTTGCCCCATAACATCTGGAGTAGCTATAGCAACATCGAAATCTACCCAACCTTCTGTTTCAATTCGCTTGATAGTCTCTTCATCTCCAATAAAATCAGCACCAGATTCACGTGCCAATGCAACTGCAGAGCCCTGAACAAAGGCGATAACTGTTTTGGCTTTACCTGTACCATGAGGCAGCACTGAAACACTTCGTATTTGTTGATCAGCATGCCTAGGATCAGCATTAGTTCTTAGATGAAGCTCAAATGTTTCATCAAACTTAACACTACTAGCTAATTTTAAAAGTTCTATTGCTTCATCCACATTATAGTGTCGACCATGTTCAATATCTTTCACAGATTGTTTATATCTTTTGCCTCTACCACGAAGTGATGGTTCAGTCGTCAATTTCTTATCCCTCCAAAACTCGTAAACCCATACTTTTTGCTGTACCCACCAAGGTATTAACTGCAGCATCCAAATCTCCAGCTGTTAAATCTGGTTCTTTAACTTTTGCGATATCCTCAATTTGTTTTCTTGTTAACTGACCTATGATATGCCTTCTGGGTTCAGAACTGGCCTTTGAAATACCTGCAGCCTTTTTTATCAAATCCGAAGCGGGTGGAGATTTGGTAATAAAGGTAAAACTTCTGTCCTCATATACCGTAAGTTGGACAGGAATTATATTACCACGCTGATTGGCTGTTTTAGCATTGTATTCTTTTACAAATTCCATGATATTAACACCATGTTGACCCAATGCTGGACCAATAGGAGGAGCAGGAGTTGCTTCACCTGCTGGTATTTGTATTTTAATTTCTGCTAATACTCTCTTTGCCATTAGTAATCCTTATAAACCTATTCTCAATTACGCATCAAGTCTTTCTGCCTGTAAAAAGTCAAGTTCAACAGGGGTTTCTCTGCCAAAAAATGAAACAAGAACACGGACTTTCCCTTTTTCAGTCAATACTTCTTCAACTACTCCAATAAACTCTTGGAATGGGCCATCAGTAATCTTCACATTCTGTCCTTTTACAAATCCGATCTTTGCTCGAGGTTGGGAAGCTTCCATTCGACGGAAAATTCCACTCACTTCTGCATCAGTTAATGGAAGGGGGCGTACTCTTTTCTCTCCTTCCTCATCGGCAGATATAAAACCAGTAACACCAGGAGTATTTCGAACTACAAACCAGCTTTCATCATCAATAATCATCCTGACCATAACATATCCAGGTAACAAACGTTCTTGTTTAGGTGTGCGACGACCATCTTTTATTTCAACAACTTCCTCAGTCGGCACTACAACTTGGTAAACTTTGTGACGTACATCCATAGTGTCAATTCGTTGTTCAAGATTTTTTCTGACACGTTCCTCTAGACCAGAATAGCAATGGATAATATACCATAGCCCTTGATCGATATTTAAATCTTCTGAATCTTCATTACTAGCTAGATCAGTCTGATTGTCTTCATTTTCTACTGTTGTCTCTTCTAGATCCATTGTCTCCACACTAAACACCAAGAATAAATTTTGAAACAAAATCAAAGATAAAATCAACTATTGTTAGAAACAGCCCAACCGCTGCCGAAAGAGCAATAACTATCCCGGTCAACCTAATTGCTTCATTTCTTGGCGGCCATTCAGATTTTCTTAATTCAGCCCAGACTTCACCAAAAAACTTTACTATCGATTGCCCAGGCAAACCAACTGACCTTTTAGCTGAAGTGCGACTTTGATTTTGTCGAACCAACTTAACCTACCTCACTTCACGATAAAGTTGTCGACCATAACACCTATTACAATACTTATTGAGCTCAAGTCTTTGAGGATCACTTCTTCTGTTCTTAGATGTTCTGTAATTTCGCTCTCCACACTCGGTACATTGCATTGTAACAAGAACTCTATCGCCTTTTTTTGCCATTGTAATCTTAGCCTTTCACAGTAGTTATTACGCCAGCTCCAACAGTTCGTCCGCCTTCTCTGATTGCAAATCGTAATCCTTCTTCTAATGCTACTGAAGCTTGAAGATTTATATCCATCGTAATGTTGTCACCTGGCATAACCATTTCAACACCCGCTGGCAAAACTATTTCTCCTGTAACATCGGTAGTTCGAATATAAAACTGAGGTCGGTATCCAGGAAAAAATGGAGTATGTCTTCCACCCTCATCTTTGCTTAAAACATATACTTCAGCAGACGCCGTAGTCGCAGGCTTAATAGAACCTGGAAATGCAAGAACCTGACCTCTCTCAATTTGTTCTCTATCAACTCCACGAAGCAAGCATCCAACCGCATCACCAGCTTCACCCTCGTCAAGGGTTTTTTGAAACATTTCAACGCCTGTAACAGTTGTTGTTGTCGTATCACCAAATCCTACTCTTTCTACTTCCTGACCAACTGTTATTTTCCCACGTTCTATTCGACCAGTAACAACAGTACCGCGACCTTTGATTCCAAAAACGTCTTCAATAGGCATTAAAAATGGCTGGTCTATTGGCCGTTCAGGAACTGGAATGTAGTCATCAACAGCTTGCATTAAGTCAAGAATCCCTTGTTGTGCTTCTGTATCTCCTTCTAAAGCTTTAAGAGCTGATACTCTTACAATAGGAATATCATCTCCAGGAAATTCATAACGAGATAATAATTCACGAATTTCTAATTCGACAAGCTCTAATAATTCAGGATCATCCATTTGATCAACTTTATTTAGAGCCACAACTATCGAAGGAACATTTACTTGTCGAGCCAAAAGAATATGCTCGCGTGTTTGAGGCATCGGACCATCAGGAGCACTAACCACTAATATAGTTCCATCCATCTGAGCAGCACCTGTAATCATGTTTTTGATGTAGTCCGCGTGACCTGGACAATCTACATGCGCATAGTGTCTACCCTCAGTTTCATATTCAACGTGAGTAATAGAAATAGTAACTCCACGTGCTTTCTCTTCAGGAGCTTTATCAATCTGATCGAAAGCAACAAATTTAGTTGCGTTATTAGATTGCTCACTTAAAGTTTTACTTATAGCCGCAGTTAGCGTAGTTTTACCATGGTCAACATGACCGATAGTACCAACATTAAGATGCGGTTTATCTCTAACAAATTTTTCCTTAGCCACTTAATGAACCTCCGTTTTACTTATTACCAAACATTATCTGGAGCCCACAGCCGGAATTGAACCGGCGACCCCGTTCTTACCAAGAACGTGCTCTGCCGCTGAGCTATGTGGGCAAACATATTAATTTCATAATATAAATATACTATAAAATAATATAAAAGCCCAATCCAAATCCGAGTGGAGGGAGTAGGATTCGAACCTACGTAGCCCTTCCGGGCGCCAGATTTACAGTCTGGTGCGTTTGGCCGCTCCGCCACCCCTCCGGGCAAATAGGAATTGTACCACAGTTATTATTTTGAGCCAAGCAAGCCATTTATTTAAAAGCCCCAGACCGGACTTGAACCGATAACCTGGCGATTACAAATCGCCTGCGCTTCCCTTGCGCCACTGGGGCATGTTAAAAATTATCACCAAATCATACTCTCATTTTAATATATCGTATCAGTTAGGAATAAAAAGTCCAAGAACAAAGTTGTAAAAAATATTATAAAAATATCTTGTACATCTTGAAAATTTTATGTATAACTGATTTGTTGCAATTATTTCTATTGATGGGAAAGGTTATATGCATATGGGAACTTTGGAAAATAAAGTAGCGATAGTAACAGGAGCAAGCAGAGGATTAGGAAAGAATATCGCTATGAGTTTAGCAAAAGAAGGTGCTATTGTTATAGCTACAGCACGCACAGAAAATGAAAATGATTCTAAAATCCCTGGGTCACTTAACCAAACGGTAAAATTAATTACTGAATCTGGAGGAAACTCAATAGCTATTCGTTGCGATGTAAGTAGGGAAGAAGATGTAGCTGAATGTGTATCCAAAGTATTAAAACAATACAAGAAAATTGATATACTAGTTAATAATGCTGGGATATTAGCACCAGGAAGCTTGCAAGAAATGCAAACACGGCATTTCGATTTACAATATCGCATAAATGTACGTGGTCCTTTTATATTCAGTCGCGAAGTTTTGCCTTCAATGATTGAAAACAAATGGGGCCACATAATTAATATTTCAAGTACAGGAGCTATAGGGCCTGGAGAAGGTCCTTATGAAGGACAATATTCAGGCGGACATAGTTATGGTTCCACAAAAGCTGCACTCGAAAGAATGACCCAAGGGTTAGCAGCAGAAAACTTTCAACATAATATTGCTGTAAATGCTCTTTCCCCCGAAATCGGTGAATGGTCAGAGGGAGGGCACTATTTCAGAGGCCCTGATAGTAACTATGATGGGTGGCGTCTTTCTGGTGAAATCATTGGAGATGCCTCAGCTTTAATTTGCTCAAAATCCCCCAAAGAATACACAGGAAAAATTCTATATGACGAATCTGTTTTCCTTTCTGAAGGATGGACCCTCGAAGAGGTTCGTACTAGATATCCGGTTGAGCCAGGAGATAGATCACGCAGATAAAATTGTTTTCCTCTGCCATAAGTTAACTTCAATTAATTTAGCTTCTATAATCTCACCCAGGTTAACTTGATTTTTTGTTTTAACTATCCCTTTAATTGGGAAGTCTTTGAATTCGACAAGTAAATCACTATCTCTCCATTCAAGAGCTATACAAGAAAATATTTCATGGATTCTTCTTGATAAAACATAGCATGCCCAATGCAATTTACGATCAGATTCTGCCCTTGCGATATCTCTTATCTTTCCTAAGGAATCATTGATAAATCCATCCAAAAATGCTTTATCATAAAGGGGCACTCCATTTTCCAGAAAGTGTGATATCTGTCTCTGCAACAGAAGGTCGCCATATCTCCTTAAAGGGGAAGTAACCTGAATATATTTATCAACACCTAGCAAAAAATGTGGGGAACAATTTGTAGATGGTGCAACTGATCGAACTTTGCTCAATAATAAATAATTTCTTAATGCATCCACGCTAGTATCAACTAATGTTTCATTTTTTAATTCAACGCTCGACCTGTAAATTACTGGAATATTGTTATTACTACACATCTCTGCAAGTAAAGTATTAAAAAGAACCATTAATTCGCTGACCATTCTACGACTAGGAGTTAATTTTGGAATGGTTTTCATATATACTTGGTCCTTATTAAATTCGAATTTAATTTCTGGCCTATTAAATTCAATACCTCCAGATTTCATTCTATCCATATGTAAATTCTTAGATATTTTATAAAGGATTTTCAATTTATCTGAATCGCCATTAACTATTTTATGATCAAGAATATTGTCTACTTCCTGATAATTTAACTTTTTGTGACTTTTTATATTAGAAAGCACAATTTCCCAATTTTTAATTATAAAATCTTTCTGGAAATTAATTAACAAGCTCATTGCTGGCCTAATAACTCCTGGAATCAGACTCCCTATATTTTGTGAAATCCTGTCAGGAAGCATAGGAATCGTAATTTCTGGTGCATAAAAACTCGAAAGGCGATTTTGGGCTTCATTATCTATACTACTTTTCTCAGAAAAAATTGAGGCAACATCAGTTATGTGGATTCCAACCATATAACCATCTTCAGTACTTTGAATTGAAAGACCATCATCTATATCCATTGTTGATGATTCGTCTATGGTAATTACATCTATATTTGTAAGATCTTTGCGGTTATTTAAGTGAATAAATTCAGGAATATTTTCAACAACATGAATTATTTCTTCAGGAAAGACTTTCTCGATTAACGATTTCGCCTTGCCCATAGGTTCACGAGATGAAATGATTTTTCTATCTACCAAACAATCGTAGATTTCTTCTCTGATCAATGTCAATCCACCTTCAAATTTCAGCGAGGTTAAAAACTTTCTAATTTTTTTTGACTCAACAAATTCAACCCCAAAAATTACAAATTCTTTAAGGGTCTCTAACCATTCAATTTGGCGGTCTGTCCATAATTCAATTTTTGAACCTTTTAAAATCCATAAACGGAAATCATTTAGTTCATCATTAAGTTTCTTTAGATTTTCCTGTCTATTATGTTGCTGACTAATATCCATTTCCCTTTCGGGATAAACAATATCATCGTTTAATCGAAAATAAGATATTGAACTAGAATAAAGGCTGAGAAGAAGTCCGCAAAATTCTTTTGGATTATATTTATCACCATAATAAATAACAGCAAGTTCTTCTATGCTTAGATTATTATTACTTTTGGACATTTCCCACAGTAACGGAAGATCAATTTTCGAGGAAATGCATTCACATTCTAAAAGCCAATTAAATTGATCTGTGTTTATTGATATCAAAGATTGAAATATCAATTGGCGATTATTGATTTTAGCTCTATTACCCCAACTATCTATAGCCCATGATTTACCATTTGCGTCAATATATACAATAACTAAGAAGCAACCATCTTTCCTTCGAACAAGTGATACAAGACCAGTATTCAACATTCCCTCACTAAAAATTTTTAATAAATTAAAATCACTTAATAATTATTAATGTTTTATCAACACTTAAGGGCATTAGAGCTTTTAGAAAGAAGATTAGCAGATTGCCATTGTAAAAGTAGCAACATTAATTTTGGCCACAACCTTAATGGCAAGTTGCGAAGACCTCCCCACACAATTTTAGGGGTAAAAAGATTAGAAAAAAGAATCGTAGGAAAATCAATATCACCATATTCAGATGCTACATTTCGAATTTCATCATTAGTAAATAAATTTAAAAAGCTTTCTATTTCATGATTAGAAAACTTCATAAGAATTTCCCTTAACGCAGCACCTAGTAATAGTTGTTGTCCTATTTTCCTTTTCCAAATTTTTTCATATTCCAATAGTTTTTTGCGTGAAATATCTTCTTTTTTAAGCGCATCATTTGCAACATTACCAGCAATCTCACCTGCCAATAAGCTTGTATAGATTCCTCCACCCGAAGTAGATTTAACTTGACCAGCAACATCACCAGCAAGCATTGATTTTGATGACGTGAAATTCCTTCGAACTTTTATTGGAATCACTCCTCCTTGCAATTTAAGGAATTGTGCCGCCCTAAGATGTTTATGTCTATCAATCAGTTTTCCTAATAAATGTTTTGGTGAGATTCTTGAATTTGACGATCCAATTCCTAATCGTGAAATTCCTTCTTGGGCTGGAATCAGCCATCCAAACCATCCAGGAGCCAAATCTGAATCAACAAATACTTCTACCATATCTCGTCTTAAGGATGTATTTGCAATTTCTCCACCTGTAGCAAGGATAACGTCTTCCATAGAACCAAAATCTACGTTATGCGAAATCATTGATTTTGAACCATCTGCCCTTATAACGATTGAAGAGTATATTGTCATTTCTTTATTTTTACGTCTAACCGCTATTTTTACCCCTTTATCATTCTCTTCAATTGATAAAACTCTAGTCTCAAGCATTAAATCAGCACCTAAGTCTTGAGCACTATCGGATAATAATAAATCAAATTTTTGACGATCAATAACTAAAGCGTATTCTTTATCTCCACCTAATACTATTTGTCTGTCAAATGGAGTATGTACTATAGCACCAGAAATTTGATTTAATACTATTTTCTTTTTGTCAATTCCAGCATGATCTAGGGTCCTTGTAGTTACCAATCCAGCACAATGGACTGGATTGCCAATCGTCTTATGTTCTTCAATTAACGCAACTTTAAAACCCGATTTTGCTACTTGTTGAGCCGTCATAGAACCTGCTGGTCCAGATCCAACAACTACCACGTCATATTTCATCTTTTCTATCCGTATAAAGAATTAACGATGCCGATAATGTTTGTATTGTTAATTAAGATGATGACCAATCCAAACATTATCATTATAATTTTTCAGTGAGAACAAAGAAAGTCTGGTATATGAAGATTTTAAATCCAACTTTATCGATAATTATTCCTGCATACAATGAAGAAAATAGAATTCTTCCAACTTTAGAATCATATTATAATTATTTTACCAAAATAAACCCTAAAGATAATTTAGAAATTATAGTTGTTCTGAATGGTTGTACTGACGCAACACTCGAAGTTGTAAAAAAATTCGCATATACAAATAAGGGAGTACGCTGGCTTGAGTATCACGAAATACTTGGAAAAGGGGGTGCAATAATCGAAGGATTGAAAAATTCTTTTGGTGAACATATAGCTATTGTTGACGCTGATAACATGATAGTAGCAGAAGAAACATCAAAATTAATTGATCAATTAAGCAACAATAATGATATCTGCATAGGATGGAGAAAATTCCACTCTAAAAAACAACCAGTAGTGAGAAAAATTGCAAGTTTCTTAGTCCGAAAATGGACTAAGTGGATAATAAGGGTGCCATTTCATGATACTCAATGTGGAGCGAAAGCCATCACAAAAGAATCTAATTCCCATATACTTCCTCATTTAACTGAAACTGGATGGACATTGGATATTCAAATGTTGGTTATAGGAATAAATTTAAACAAGAAAATTACAGAAGTAGAATTAAAATGGGAACACAAAATCGAAAATTCTAAATTAAGTTTATTTAGAGGTGCTTTTGAGTTATTGGCAACAACAATTAGACTGGGATTAAAGAGATCCAAATATAAAAAATTAATTCATAAAGATCCTTGAATGAATTTTTTGAACCTTAAGAAAACCATTAACTTCATAGCTTCCAAAATTATAGAAAAATTAAATTTTGAAACTCCGCGAACCCTATCATTAAACAATATTGGATACTCAATTACATCTAAGTTTAAATATTGGCAATGATATGCCATCTCAATCTGAAAAGAAAATCCCTTTGAATAAAATTTTTGCATTGGTATTTTTTTTAAAACCTCAGATTTATAGGCTTTAAATCCAGAAGTAATATCAATAGGTTTAAGTCCCAAAAATCGCTTGGTAATAAAATTTCCACAAGAACTTATTATTTTTCTTGTCAAATTCCAATCAGAATCTACTTTACCATCTTGAACGTATCTAGAACCAACTACAACATCACACTCTGACAAGATTTTTAACATTTTAGGAATTGCTTCTGGTGGATGGGAAAGATCAGCATCCATTTGAATAATATAATCTACTGCTTGATTACAAGCATACCCTAATCCACATATATAAGCTGATCCCATCCCTAATTTCTTTTCACGTTTTATCACATTGATTTCAAGGCCTATTGAATCACCTGTTTCCTTGGCAACATATGCTGTGCCATCAGGTGATAAATCATCAACAATTACCACTTTCAATTCATATAAATCAAGATCGGCTAATCTTCTAAGTAGCTCAGGAATATTTCCGACTTCGTTATACGTAGGAACAACAATAACAACTTTGTTACACATTATCAGTTTGCCCGTTTTTTGTGAAAGAATGAACTGCAGTATACAATAAACTCGTATATATTTAGATTAATTAATCAGTTGAGGAAATAATGGACTTAGGTCAATTAGAGGCATTTCTTGAGGTTGCAAGACATGGTAGATTCCACAAAGCTGCTGAAGAGCTTTATTTGACACAACCTTCTTTGAGTGCTCGAATTCAAAAACTTGAAATAGATTTAAATGTAGTCTTGTTTCATAGAACTGCAAGAGGGGTACGATTAACAGAACCTGGACGCCTTCTGTTACCTTACGCACAACGCGTACTTACTGCAGTTTCTCAAGCAAGAGAAACTCTTCATGCCGCAGAACAATTAAAGGGTGGCAGTCTTAGGATTGGAACTGCAAGAACCGTCGGAGCATACGTGCTTCCATCAATTCTAGAAGAATTCCATAAAAATCATCCTATGGTCGATGCAAATATTCGTACTGGCAGATCATCAGAGGTCTTACAGATGGTCGTAAACGAAGAAGTGGCAATCGGGTTGGCTAGAAATCTAAGACATCCAGATATTCTCACTTTGCCACTATATGAAGAAGAAGTAGTTCTAGTAACTCATCCAGATCATATGTACGCAAATAATGAGCACGTAAGCATTTTTGACATTGCTCGCGAACCATTAATTTTATATGATCGAGAATCTTCTTTCTTTCAATTAATTGATTCAGTATGTAGGGAAGCAAGCATCGTTCCAAACGTATCGATGGAATTAGATAGTGTTGAAGCAACTAAAAGAATGATAGAAAGAGGCTTGGGAATTTCACTTTTGCCAATACACAGCATATCACTTGAAGTAAATGAAAATAGACTTGCAAAAGTAAAAATCAAACACGATCAAGAAGTAACCGTACCAACTGCAATCTTAATAAGAGATTCAGCCCCTTATAGCCCGGCAGTACTTGCTTTCATCGATATACTACGCGATATATATAATACCAATATCAAGTTAAATGGATAGCTAACAGATTTCATAGGAAATCTTAAACAACATGCATCGAATTAACACGAAAAGCTATATGTTTAAAATTAAATCTTCTTTAAGTATTAAGAAAATTAATATTCTTTATTGGTTCAAGAAAGTTCTTTAACCATATTCAGAAAAGCTGTGGTAACTTTTTCCCAATCTCCTACTACTCCAAAATTGGCAGCTTTGAATATATTTGCCTCTTCATCACGATTTATCGCTATAACATTTTTTACGGCTGACATGCCAGCTAAATGTTGACTTGCTCCAGAAATAGCTATCGCAAAATAAGTATCTGCAGAAACGGTTTTTCCTGTAAGTCCTACCTGATGTGCATATGGAATCCAGCCAGCATCGCAAGCAGCCCTTGAAGCTCCTAATGCTCCACCTAATTGTGTTGCAAGTTCCTGTAGTATATCAAACGGTTCAGGTCCCCCTAAACCTCTTCCACCACTCACAACAATTCCAGCATCTTCTAGACGAATCCCTTCAGATTCAACCTTCTGTCGATCAACTAAATTTATTCTACTAGTTAAATCTCCAGCACTATCAGTAAGATCAATTACTTCCCCAGAACGAGAACTATCTTCAATAGCAGCATCATAAGACTTAGCTTTAATCACTGCTACTCCAAAATCACCAGTAAATGTTACTCGTGCAACTGAGGCACCTCCATAAACAGGGCGCTCTAACACTACTGAGTCTCCATCAATTTCAACACTCGTGCAATCTTGAGCAAACCCAGAATTGACTCGAAAAGCTAGTCGAGGAGCAGTATCTCTAGCAATAAGAGTTCGTCCAAAAAGAACTACTTTTGGTGAAGTGTTACCAATTACAGCTTCATAAGCTTTAACTAGGGAGTCTGAATTTATTTCATTAAACACTGGAGAGGTAATGGTATATACCTTGGAAGCTCCCAAAGATATAATTTTTTGAGGAAGTGAACCAGAATCAGAAGAACACAATGCAGCTAAAACTTCTCCTCCGGATTGCTTCGCTAATCCATTTGCAGCAGTGAGAATTTCAGCAGCAGTGGAATCTAGTGAACCCTCAGCATGATCAATCATTACTAATATATCATTATTTGCCATATAGTTTACTCCTAGAATTATTTAAGGATTTAGATTTATTTTTTAAGTTTAAATTTTATATTATCTTTGCTTCTCTAAGTTTTAAGGCAAGATTTCTACCTTTTTCTTCATCATCATCACCGTCAATATATTCACATTCGGTTTCAGTTACTGGAACAAAAATTTCTTTTATCTCAACTTTTGCCTGAACAGCATTTTCATCCAGCCCTAAGTCAGAAAGGCTCCAAACAGTTGGTTGCTTCTTAGAAGCAGCCATAATTCCTCTGAGATTTGGGTATCTAGGTTGACCAATTTCATTACTTACTGTAACCAAAGCTGGTAGAGATACCTCAACTGTTTCATTACCATCATCCATTACACGAGCAACAGAAGCACTCGAATCATTTACAGTCAAACCCATTGCCATAGTAACCGGAGGAATATCAAGTATTTCCGCAACACCTAGAGGAACCGTAGCTTGATCATAGTCACTTGCTTGTCTACCACAAAGAATAAGATCAAAGTCTCCTGCCTTTTTTATTGCGGCCGAAAGAACCTGAGCTGTTCCATATGCATCAAGTCCAATTATTGAAGGATCGTCTACAAGAATTAATTCATCCGACCCCATTGATAATGTTTTCTTAATAACATCCATTACGAAACCACTACCTGCAGAAAGAACAGTAACAGTCCCACCTACAGCTTCCTTAATCTTTAACGCTGCTTCAACAGCATTTTCATCATAACCATTTACGACAGGTGGAACATTCCCTGGTGCTTCCATTCGCTTTGCATCATTGTCAATCTTCAATGCTCCAGCAGGAGTTTCAGGATCAAGGACTTGCTTCGCGGTTACAAGTATATTAATAGGCATCAAACCCTCCAATTATTGGTAATCTAAAATTATACACATCAGGAATATTATTATCCGCATCTCTATACCCTGATCATGCTATTCTATAATTTTATTTGCTAATTGATCAACATGCCACATGAAAAGAGGCAATATGAGGATACAAAAAAAATTATTATTATTTCGAATGTTTATAGTTCTTTGTCTTTTTCTTAGTGTAAATACTCACGAAAAATTTATTCAAACAGCTGTTAATAGAATTTTAGGAAATCATTCATTCTCATTGTTTAATTATCATGTTAAATACTTACCAAATAAAGCTTGGAATCTCATCACTAGGATAAATTCTGACACCAATTATGAAACTTTTGTAATTACAAATTATTTCAGTTCTAGGGCAAGTTTGAATAACAACATTAAAAAACAACGTCTTGCTGCAGAAATTAAACTCAAATCCATTATTGAATATGAATTGGTTAATCAAAATCTAGGAATTGGGGATTCAGAAACACTTTTCCCACCATTATTTGTAAACTTAAAATCTCCACCACAATTATTGGTTGTTTCTCCAAGGGATAACATTAAAATCATTGCTAAGAAATTAATTAATCCAATATATGATATATCTGAAATTGAATCACTCGAACGTTTGATTGAAAAGGAAACAAGTGCTTCAGTTTTAATTGTAAATTTAGGGGGTATAGCAACTTACCCTCCACTAATAGCAGACAATGAATCATTAATTTTTACAATGGAAACTATAGCCCATGAATGGTTTCATCATTATTGGTTTTTTAAACCGCTAGGCTTCAATTACTTCAAATCATCCGAAATGACAATTTTAAATGAAACGGCAGCAGAAATCGTTGGTTCTGAAATTGCCAAGCTTGCATATGATAAATTAGAAATTAAACAAGATTCAAATATTATAAAAGCATCGGAAAAAACAAAATTTAATTTTAATGATGAGATGAGAGCAACTCGAACAGAACTAGACAAATTACTAAGACAAAATGAAATCAATAAAGCTGAATTATACTTAGAAAATCGAACATTGGCATTCCAAGAATCAGGGTTTAATATTAGAAAACTAAATCAAGCATATTTTGCATTTTATGGAACATATGGGCAAAATCCAGCATCATCTACAACAATAACAGATGAGTTACAGTTACTAAGAAAAAAATCAAAGAATTTAGCAGATTTTATTAATACAGTATCTCGTTTTGGGAATTATAATGATTTCCTTTCCCATATCACAACAATAAGGTAAAAGATAGAAACAACTATTTTAAAAATATGAATAAAAACATTAAAAATTTACAATTATATATATTATTCCCATCGTTAATAATCTTTTTTTTACTAGCTTTCATAAATAGCGAAGATGGAACAATGTATTTTGATCAAAATATAAGAAATTTTGCACTAGGTATTTCTAATACAAACATCAAAGATTTAATGCAAATTATTTCCCTTCCAGGTACACTCTACGGAATATTGATAACATCATTAACTTTATCAATATTCGCTTATTTCCGATTAAACCTAAAATCTTCTCTATTACCCCTTTTGATAGTTCCATTAGTGGCAATGAACGAAACTATCAAACCACTGATAGGACGACCACGTCCGGGTGATGCTTCAAGTTTTGGTTTTCCTAGCAGTCATGCATTCGAAACTATTTTAGTTATGGGATTAATTTGGTTTATTTTTGTCAACAATAATTCCAAGGAAAGCTCAAAACGAATTCTTCTAGGCATTATGCTTTTATGGAGCACAGCAGTGGGGATTTCAAGAATATATCTAGACAGGCATTGGTTTACAGACATTATTGGAGGATACGCATTAGGAATTATAATTTTATGCTTAACATTCTTCTTAGTAAACAGGATAAAAAGTAATAATTAATCAGGATCCTCGTTTAAAGATAGATAATCCCCTTCATGGTACAACAAAGGCCAACCATCCTGCCCTTCAGCATATACAACTGTCCCAAGAAACAATGTATGGTCACCAACCTCATAAGCCTCTGTAACTTCACAATCCATAAAGGTTAAAGCTCCATCCAGTATGCCAATACCATTATCTGACTTCCGAATCTCACCTGGTAAAGCATCTCCTCTATTTTCTGGCTTCATAGCATAGAATTCAGCCCAATCCGTCTGGTCATCAGAAAGTATGTTTACTCCAAATCTCTTGTTAGTGGTAATGAAAGAATTAGACTGACGATCAATACCTACAGAAATTATTACCATGGGAGGGTCATTTGAAACTGACAAAACAGCATTTGCAGTCATCCCATGAACATTATTCTCATGATCATTAGATGTAATAACTGTTACTCCAGTAGGAAATTTACTCCATGCTGATCGAAAGAGTTCTGAATTGACTTCCACAGTAAACCTCCAATAATCTCTAACTTAAGCTTATGGTTAATTATAACTTTCAATAATTAATTGACAATAAGCCAGAAGTAAGAATTATAAATCAATCAATGCTTACCCTGAACAGGTGCACTATAAATGGTAAAGCCTAAAAAATTAGCATTTTCATCTAATCACTCAAAACAAGCCGAAGCAATGGAAACTGCCACAATAGAGCGTGTCGAACTTTTTAATCAAGGTTCTAATTACACATTTTTGGCAACATTATCTAATTCAGATACAAAAATACATGCGATTTACAAGCCAAGAAATGGAGAAATTCCTTTGTATGACTTTCCTGAAGGTACTTTGTATAAAAGAGAACGAGCAGCGTATCTTCTTTCGCAAATGCTTGGATGGAAATTTATTCCAGCAACAATAATCAAAGAAGGTCCGTATGGGATAGGATCTCTTCAGTATTATATTAATCATGATCCTTCAGAACATTATTTAAGCATGATGGAAACTCACGAGATTGAATTTGCAATTATATGTATCTTCGATTGGATTTGTAACAATGCTGATAGAAAATCTGGACACATTATCTTTGGTAACGATGGAAATATATGGGGAATAGACCAAGGATTAACATTCAATAAAGATTATAAACTGCGCACAGTAATATGGTATGAATCTGAAGAAAAAATTCCTGAATTTATTATTGCGAAATTATCAAAATTACAAAATCAACTCTCAGGAAAAGGCATCATGGCTAAAGAAATTCAAGAATTATTGACAAAGGATGAATTAATTGCAACGATTCAACGAATACATGAAATAATTAGACAAGGAACTTTCCCAGATATAAGGTTCGGACGAGCTCCTTGGCCTATAATATGAGCTAAAATTCAATGGAGATAAATAATGGAAATTGGATCATATTCAATACATGAACCCATTACTCAGCTACATAAACCGCACCTTATATCCGTTCTTTATCCTTGGATTGATGCTGGATCGTCTGCAACACTTGCTCTTAATAGGATGAGATCTCGTTTTACTTCAAGCCCAATTGCAGAATTAGAAAATCCTAGTCGCTTTTTCGACATGACCAGATACAGACCCAGCACAGAATGGAAAGGCAAAGAACGCAAAATAGTTCTTTCCAATACCAAGTTTTGGTATGGAAAATTAGAGGGTCAACCCGACATGCTTTTCTGCCAGTTACTTGAACCTCATATGATGTCCGAAGAATATGCCACTTCTTTTATAGAAGTCTTAAAATATTTTGATGTACAACGACATATTCGAATCGGTGCGATGTTAGACACTGTTCCCCATACAAGACCTTTAAGACTTACTGGGAATATCGACCCTAAATACAATGAATTGCTCGGCAATATTCTTTCTCCTCAAAGAAGTGTCTATGAGGGACCAACAAGTATTACTATGGCATTACTTACCGAAGAACAAAAAAAACTAGGTGTTGAAACAATGAGCTTCATGCTACATCTTCCACAATATCTTGACCTAGAAAAAGACTTTAGCGGGGCATCAAAACTCATAGAAGCTTTAAGTGTTCTTTACGGAATGCCAACTGAATGTCCTGAAACATCAAGAGGCAGACATCAATATGATCAAATAACAAAACAACTTTCCTTAGAAACAAACACAGACTTAAAAAAAATTGTTCTGCGATTGGAAGAAATGTTTGATGAAAATCAGGAAAATAATTCAGAAACAGATGAATCACTTCCGCTTTCTCCTGAAATTGAGCAATTTATAAAAGATCTTGAAGCAGATTAATATAAGGATAATTTAAATTTTAAATTTCACTTTTGAGAGTTCCCTGAATCCATTCTCGAATTTCTTTTTTATACTTTTCATCTGACATGCCATAGTGTATAGATGCTTTAAGTAAACCAACAGGGTTGCCAGCATCAAATCTTATTCCTGAAAATTCGCAAGCATGAATTTTTTGTATTTCTAACAAAGACAACAAACCATCAGTCAATTGGATTTCACCATTGACTCCAGGCTTAACCGTTTCAAGAACTTCAAAAATTTCAGGAGTCAAGATGTATCGACCCACTATTCCCAGGTTAGAAGGTGCAAATCCAATTTTTGGCTTTTCTATCATGTCATATACTTCATATATACTTTTTTGAATTTGATAAGGTTTAATAACACCATAATCTGAAAGTTTCTCATTTGGAACATTTTCTACCGCCAACACACTAGTCTGAAAAAGATTGTATATACTAACTAATTCATTTAGTGCAGATTGTTTTCCAAGAATAACATCATCAGGTAATATCACTGCAAATGCTTCAGAATTTATATGTTCCTTCGCTAACAAAACAGCATGCCCCAATCCTAATTGAACAGGCTGATATACATACTTGAATGATATTTCGCTGCGAAGCTTTTTAAAGTAGGATGCATAAACTTCCATGTTTTTTTCATGCATTAGTTTTTCATATTCTAAAGAATTTTCAAAATACTGAATTATTGAATCTTTACCATGAGAAATAATGAATATTATTTCTTTTATGTCAGAATTCACACATTCCTCTACTGCTTTATGAATTAATGGAACATCAAAAACAGGTAACAATTCTTTTGGAATTGCCTTAGAAGCAGGAAGAAACCGTGTACCCATACCTGCAGCAGGTATAACTGCTTTATTAATTTCACCCATACGTTGGTCTCCAGTTACATCAAATAGTAACATACAAGACATTGACACCCTATAGCAACAAAAATTACTATAGTTTTGTCGTGCTAGATGGGGAGCTGGCGGTGCCCTGAACCCGCAATCCGCCATAGCGGGATTAAATCCCCCTCCTAGAACGAAACTTGAGGCCTCTGTAACGATTCGGACATCGAAGATAGTTCAGACCCGTGCAACGACAAACCGTGAATTCCGCCAGGACCGGAAGGTAGCAACGGTAAGCGATAAAATCGTGTGCCGCGGACCACTGGACTGGAGTTGAAAGAACGAAGCATGTTTTCAAGATTCGTGCAAAGAGGGGTGCACGGCGTAAAACTCCATTGATTTCATCTAGGTTATATCAAGATAGTTCAAATATGAAAGCGAAATGGAAACAATTAATTATTATCATCCCAAAAAAAAGTTTGGTCAGCATTTCTTAAAAGAACATACTGTTATTGAAACTATAGTTAACAGTGCTAGAATAAATGCTACTCAAGAAGTTATTGAGATTGGTCCAGGATTAGGCATATTAACCGATGCATTATATAAAACTGCAAAACATGTAACTGCTATAGAAATAGATGCTGAACTGTCAAAAAAGCTGAGGAATAGATATAATTCAATAAGCAATGTATCTATCATTTGCTCAGACATCCTTACATTTAAACTTGATGCTTTCACTAAAGAAATAGGTGAGTACATAGTAGTAGCAAATCTTCCTTATTACATTGGCACTACAATAATACAGAAATTCCTTGAACTTACTCACAAACCAAAAAGATTAATTATTATGTTGCAAAAAGAAGTAGCAGAAAGCATAACTACATCTAAAAAAAACAAGAACAATACCTTTTTGAGTAACTATGTTCAATATTTTGGAAACGCACAAATTATAGCAATAATTCCTCCAGAATCATTTCAACCTGTCCCCAAAGTAGATTCAGCAATAGTAAAAATTGATATCTCTCAAGATCGTAACGTTCAAATTTTAGAAGATAGTGAAAATAATTTTTTTTCATTTATTAGGATGGGATTTTCAGCCCCACGAAAGCAACTTAGAAATGTCTTTTCTAAGGCTACAAATATTCCAGCGTTTGAAATTGAAACGCTATTAAATAATGGTGGGTTCAATTCAAAAAATCGAGCAGGCAATTTAAGTTTAAAGGAATGGGTTGAATTGTATGAGTTTGCTAAGGTGCACAAATGGACACTCTAACTTTTAAATCATATGGAAAAATAAATCTAGCTTTAGAAGTTACAAATAAACGTTCCGACGGGTACCATAACTTATTCTCAGTAATGCAAACAATTGAATTACATGACAAAATTACATTCATTGAATCATCCGAAATATTAGTAGAATCTGATAATGAATCAATTAACAAATCAGGAAACATTATCACAAAAACAATAAACTTACTTAAAGATTACTCTAAGACTAAAAAAGGTATCAGTGTTTATCTAGAAAAAAAAATCCCTGTTTCTTCTGGTCTAGGTGGAGGTAGTAGTAACTCTGCAGTAGTATTAAATGTATTAAATAAACTTTGGGATTTAAAAATTAATCCTTCTGCTCTTCAGGAACTTTCAGCGTCCATAGGTTCGGATGTTCCATTTTTCATGAAAGGAGGCACCGCTTTAATTCAAGATCGAGGAAACAATGTATTACAGTTACACAAGATAAGAAAATTATGGATTTTATTGGTCCCAGAAAAAAATCTCATGAGTAACAAAACACAAAATGTTTATAATAATTTAAAGGCTTCTAATTTTTCTGATGGTTCAAATACTTTGAAATTGAAAAACACAATTGAAGCAAATCAAAAAATATCTAATTCATCAATGCTGAATTCACTTAAAGAAGCAGCCATGGATCTTTTCCCAAATCTTGTAAAAACAGAGGCAACAATGATTCAATCTGGAGCGAAGTCGGTTCACCTTTCAGGAAGTGGGCCCACTCTTTTTGCAACATTTCAAACAAAAAAGTCTGCTGAGAAAGTACAACACTTTCTTGCAATGAATAATATCAATTCACTATTAACATCTACAGTGAATGACAATAGGTGGAATAAATAATGCATGGAATAATATCAGGAGTGACGTGTGGAGCACTATTCGGATTAATTATTATTATCAACATTTACAAACAATCAGATGTTTCACAGGGTAAATTCTTTGGTCAAATAAATAGTAATATTTCAAGCAATAAAATTCTATTAGGTCCAGTATTATTTCTTCACTCCTCATGCACTCTTTTTGGACTAATCATTGGGACTCTTTATCATGCATATATCCAGAAATTTGAATATGGAATGTTTGTTATACTGATATTTGCCATTTTACTTTCGATATTTATTGGTTTATTAATCAACAAATACTCTCAAAGTGTTTATTCTCAACTAAGATTATCCTTAGGATCTTTTATAGTTATATTTGGACTACTATTTCCAATAATAACAAAATAATAAAATTGCGAGATTGCGATCAAATGATCATTCAAATTATAATTGCCTAAACGCACAAGTATTAAAGATAAAATATCTGAGAATATAGAATGAGAGTATAACGTTGTTTAAAAACATTAAATGTAATTCACTGTCTGCCTCAAATGTTGACAGCAGTGTACTATTAGCTGGCTGGGTACATAGAAGACGTGACCATGGTCAATTAATTTTTATCGATCTAAGAGATGATAGTGGACTTGTTCAAATTGTAGTTGACCCTGACAAATCTCCAGAAAGTTATAAGCTAGCATCTGATATTAGGAACGAATGGGTAATTCAAATATCCGGTATAGTAAAAATCAGACCAGAAGGAACAAGAAATACACAATTACAAACCGGCGATATTGAAATAGAAACCACTGAGCTCAAAATTCTTAATGAAGCAACAACACCACCTTTCCCAGTAAATGACAATTCTGAAATTGATGATTATTTAAAATTAAGATTTCGACCAATATATTTACGCAGACAAAAAATGGCAAGCAATCTAAAATTAAGGCATAAAATTGTTAAATTTATACGGGATTTTTTATCAGCAAAAGAATTTTTAGAAATAGAAACACCCTTACTTATTAAAAGTACCCCAGAAGGTGCTAGGGATTATTTAGTTCCGAGCAGGGTTTACCCAGGATCTTTTTTTGCCTTGCCTCAATCACCACAGCAATTAAAGCAAATACTTATGGTTGCAGGAATAGAAAAATACTTTCAGATAGCACGTTGTTTTAGGGATGAGGACTTAAGAGCAGATCGACAACCTGAATTCACTCAACTTGATTTAGAAATGAGCTTTGTAGAGCAAGAAGACATATTAAATCTTACAGAAGAACTTATAACTGAATTAGTAAATTCGATAGATCCATCAAAAAAATTGATTACCCCATTCCCAAGATTTACGTATGAAGATGCAATGGAAAAATATGGAACAGATAAGCCAGATTTGAGATATGGAATTGAATTAATAAATGTAACGGAAATTCTTGAGAATGTTGAATTCGACATAATAACCAAAACAATTAAAGATAATGGTGTAATTAAAGGTATAGTTGCACCTAAATGTGGCACCTATACAAGAAGACAACTTGATAACTTGCAAGATATTGCCAGAACTCAGGGAGCAGTTGCTGGTGTTATGACAATAGTATTAGGTTCAGATGAGTGTGAATTAGAAAAATTAAAACCAGAAGATATAAAATCACCATTATCAAAACATCTCTCTTTTGAAATAATAAAAAAACTTGCTAAAGAAATGAATGCTAAAGGCGGCGACCTTATATTATTAATAGCTGATAACAATGAAAAAACAAATAATGCACTTGGAATATTACGTCAACATATAGCATCCGCAAATAACCTAGCAGACGGAAATTTATTAGCAATGGCATTTATTACAGATTTCCCATTGCTTGACTGGGATGAAACAAACAAAAGATGGACATCTTCTCATCACCCTTTTACCGCTCCAAAATATCAAGACCTTGAATTATTAGATTCCAATCCTGGGAAAGTAATGTCAGAAGCATATGATCTTGTATGTAATAACTATGAACTTGGGAGCGGTAGTATTAGAATTCATCAACGAAAACTACAAGAAAAAATTCTGAGTATATTGGGATACAACCAAGACGAGATTGTTGACCGTTTCGGTCATTTGCTCGAAAGCTTGGAATCTGGTGCTCCACCCCATGGTGGTATTGCTCCCGGTATCGATAGAATTGTGATGGTATTAGCTGGAGAAGATAATTTACGAGAAGTTATAGCCTTTCCCAAAACTCAAAATTCTTCCGATCCTTTATTTGGATCTCCATCTGAAATTGATCCTGTTCAATTAGAGGAATTAGGCTTAACAATAAAAAATCAAAAATGATTATATAAAACTAAATTAAGTTGGTCGCAACCAGATACAAGCTCTGTTATACTTTAACCACGGGAGGTCATCCTACATTGAAAGTAACAAAAGAGGAAAATGAACAATGCGAGATCAATCTTACTATAGAACTTGACGACGATGATCTTGCAATATATATAAAAAGAGCATACCAAAAAGTTGTTCAGAACATAAAAATACCAGGATTTCGAAAAGGAAAAGCTCCCCAGAATGTTGTTGAACGTGAAGTTGGAAGAAGTACTTTAATTAGGGAATCTTTGGACTTTTTAATTCCTGAAGTAACAACTAAGGCAATAGAAGATAATAATATTACTCCCTATGCCAGACCTGAAGTATCTATAGATGAAGTGGAACCTTTCATAATTTCTGCTATTGTACCTTTAAAACCCACAGTTACCTTAGGTGATTATCATTCAATTCGATTGGAAGAAGAACGTAAAGAAATAACAAATACCGATATCGACGAAGTTATCCAAGGATATCAAACAGATAGTGCCCCATGGGAACCTGTTTCTCGTTCTATTCAAGAAGGTGACTTAGTAGTGATGGATCTTAAAGGGATAGTTGAAACGACTTCAGAAGATAATCCAGACTCTTCAATACCTTTTATTGATCAAAACGACTATGAAGTTATTGTAGACAAAGCTAATCTGGTCATTCCAGAATTTGCTGATTCGATAATTGGAATGAATCAAGGTGAAGACAAAGAATTCACTTTAACCTTTTCAGATGAAGTGCCAGAACCAGAATTTGCTGGAAAACCAGCAAATTTTTCAGTTTCTGTAAAAGAGATCAAGGAACGAATTCTTCCTGAAGTAAATGATGAATTTGCAAAAGGAATTGGTGAAGGATATGAATCCTTAGCAGATCTAAGAGAAGATATAAAAAAACAAAGAACCGAAGCCTTGGAGCAAGAATCAATAAGAAACTACAATGAACAAATGATTGATGAGATACTAAAAACCACTACGATTATTACTCCTCCGCTACTTGTCGAAAGAGAAATAAATGCTTCAATTGAAAACATGACTAGTTCTGTTTCTCGTCAGCTAGGAAGAGAAATCTCCCTTGAAGAGTACCTATCTGTAATGAATAAATCCGAAGACGATTTGAAGGAAGAAATCCGTCCTCAATCAATCGAGAGATTGGAAAAATCATTACTTCTTGATCAATTGATCGAAGAAGAGAAAATTGAAATAACAGATAATGAAATCGATGAGGAAATTAATAGACTAGCTGGAGATTCTCCTCAAGCAGAACAAATCAAGGAACTTTTTTCATCTGAAGAAACTAAAGTTTCATTGACAAATTCGTTACAAATTCAAAAATTAATGGAACTTTTAACAAGTATCGGTAAGGGAAACATTAAAGAAGAAAATGAAAGTAATTAAGACAATAATTAAACTAACAAACTAATAGGAGAATCTTTATGATTGATACAAACAACATTGACCCATCGAATAGCGGTATTATTGTTCCCAACTATTCTAGCTCAAAGATCCAACAACCTGAAAATGTTATCCCTATGGTTATAGAAACTGGATCAAGAGGAGAACGTGCTTTTGATATCTATTCATTATTATTACGGGAACGGATTATCTTTTTAGGAACACCAGTTACTGACCAGTTAGCAAATCTGATTATTGCCCAACTTCTTTATCTTGACAGAGAAGATCCCGAAAAGGATATAAATCTATATATAAATTCTCCTGGGGGTGTTATAACTTCGGGTTTAGCAATATACGATACCATGAACCTCATAACTGCTGATGTATCTACAATTTGCGTGGGAATGGCTGCTAGCATGGCTACTGTATTACTTTGCTCAGGAACTAAAGGAAAGAGATTTGCCTTACCTAACTCAACTATTCACATGCATCAACCACTTGGTGGAGCACAAGGACAAGCTGCTGACATTGAAATTGCTGCAAGGGAAATTCTAAGAATGCAAGATAAAATTCGTGAAATCATTTCAGAAAAGACTGAGCAGTCTTATGAACAAGTAGCTCGGGATCTAGATAGAGACTATTATCTCACACCTCCTCAGGCTGTAGAATATGGTTTAGTTGATGAGGTGCTTTCTAAACCCTCAGCCCAAACAAAAGACAGCTAAGGACAATTATCATGAGTATCGATGATCAAGAATATAGTTGCTCATTTTGTGGCAAACTTCAAAGCCAAACATATCACTTACTAGCTGGACTAAACAAAGTTTTTATTTGTGACACTTGCGTAACATTATGTCAACAAATGATATCTGACGGCAATGACATTCAACAAGACGATGAACCTTCAGAACCAGAAGATATATACTTGATACCCCCCAAAAAACTGCATGAAAAATTAGATGAGTACGTTATTGGACAAAACGACGCAAAAAAAACACTTAGTGTAGCTGTATACAATCATTACAAAAGAATACTTTCAATAGGGAATTCAGATTTAAAAGATGTTGATCTTCAAAAAAGTAACGTATTATTACTTGGGCCTACTGGTTCAGGGAAGACGCTTCTTGCTCAAACATTAGCTAAAATATTAAATGTACCATTCGCAATTACTGATGCAACTTCTCTGACTGAAGCTGGCTATGTTGGGGAAGATGTTGAACACATTTTATTAAGATTGGTTCAAGCAGCTGATTGGAATATACCTAAAGCAGAAAGAGGAATTATATACATTGATGAGATAGATAAAATAACTCGTAAGTCGTTTAACCCCTCTATAACCCGTGATGTTTCTGGAGAAGGTGTCCAACAAGCTTTACTTAAAATAATCGAAGGAACAATAGCAAACATCCCTCCATCTGGAGGAAGAAAACACCCACATCAAGAATTTCTTCAGTTCGACACTCAAAATGTTCTATTCATATGCGGAGGAACTTTTGACGGTCTAAATGAAGTTATAGAAAAACGTTTAACTAAGGATTCGAACTCCATTGGATTTAAATCAGGCAAGCCAATTACGAATGAATTGAACCAAGCAAATTTATTAAAGAGTTCCTCTCCGGAAGATCTTCTTGCATATGGATTTATTCCAGAATTTATTGGAAGAATTCCAGTGGTAGTTGGATTTGATCAGCTTGATCAAAAAGACCTAATTTCTATACTCTCAGAACCAAAAAATTCTGTTGTCAAACAATATAAGAGGTTGTTTGAATTTGATAATATAGAAATTTTCTTCTCCGATGAAGCGTTAATAAGTGTTGCTGATGAAGCTCTTAAACAAAAAACTGGGGCGAGAGGACTGCGAGCAATAATAGAAGGTTCCCTAATCAATATAATGTATGAGTTGCCATCTCATCCTGAAATTCGAAAGTGCTTCATTGATGCAAACGTAATCTCTGGTAGCTCAAAACCCAGATTGATTGATAAAGATGAAAACGAAGTTGATTTATCCGTGGAAAAAACACAAAAAACTGCATAGCACATCTATAAATTATTAATTTCCCTATATGCATTAGTAATAGGCATCCGCCTATCTCTTCCAAATGCACGAGATGTTATCTTAATTCCGATTGGAGACTGCCTTCTTTTGTATTCATTACGATCCACAGATTCAATAATCTTTTTTATCGTTTCTGAATCAGTAATCCCTAAATTTTCAATCTCTTCTTTGACTAAATCTTCCTCAACATAAGCTTCTAAAACTGCGTCTAGAATTTCGTATGGAGGCAAATCATCCTCATCTTTATGATCAAATCGCAATTCTGCACTAGGAGGTTTAGATATAATACTTTGGGGAATTACCATTGAATGAATAGAAATAAATTCAGAGAGGAATATCCCACCTCTATCCGAGAGTGAATTTCTCCAATTTGCTAATTGATAGACAAGGGTTTTAGAAACATCTTTCAAAACTGCAAATCCACCTGACATATCTCCATACAATGTAGTGTACCCCATAGCAATTTCGCTCTTATTCCCTGTTTGCAATACTAACCATCCATATTTATTTGACAAAGCCATAATTAATGTTCCTCTTATCCGAGGTTGTATATTTTGCTCAGCCACTCCAATATTTTCCAAATCAAGATATTCTTCAAGTGTTTCTTCAAATGAAGAATGTACTAATTCTAAGGGTAGTTCAATAATTCTTATACCTAAGAGTTTAGATAGTTCCTGACAGTCTGTAATACTACCTTCGGAAGAAAAACGAGATGGCATAGAAACTCCTACAACATTAGATGATCCTAAAGCATCAACTGCTAAGCATGCTGTCAACGCTGAATCGATACCTCCCGAAATGCCAATAACAACTTTCGAAAATCCATTTTTATTCACATAATCCCGAATTCCAAGTACTAACGCACTATAAATTTCTGACAACGAATCTAATTTCTCCTCTAAGATGCCAGTAAAATCATCAGATTTTTCCACAGGGTGATAACCTGAAATCCAAACACGTTTCGCTTCTTCAGTGCGAACATTATCAAGCAACTCTTGCTTTCTTAGCCTTGGTTCTTTAAGTCTTTTATTAAAAACACCATCTGCATCAATATCAACTGTTAACATTTTTTCCGAAAATTGAGGTGCTCTAGAAATAATATTTCCTTCGGGATCTACAACCATAGATCCTCCATCAAATATCAATTCATCCTGCCCGCCTACCATATTTACATAAGCAATAAATAATCCATTATCACTTGAACGTGAACCAAGCATCTGTTCTCTATAATCGATTTTTCCCTTTTGATATGGCGAACCATTTATATTAAGGATAACTTCTGCTCCAGCTTGACGCTGTGAAGCAACAGGCCCCAAGGGGTACCATATGTCCTCGCAAATATTAACACCAACACCAACACCATTTACAACAAAAACAAAATTATTTTTGCCAACACTAAAGTAACGATCTTCATCAAATACACCATAATTAGGTAGAAAATGCTTCTGGTACGTACCAATTAACCTACTGTCCCAAGCTATGGCTGCCGAATTATAAACTTCATTGTTATTAGACTCTATAAAGCCAGTTACTACAGTGATGTCTTTAGCAGCCTGAACAACTTTCCCTAAAGCAATACGATTATCTCTTATAAAAGAAGGTTTTAATAATAAATCTTCAGGAGGATAACCAGGAATTGTCAACTCAGGAAAAGCAATGACATTTGCCTTAGATTCTCTTGCATAATCAATATTTTCTAAAATCTTACGAGTATTTCCATCAATATCTCCTACTGTAAGATCAATCTGAGCTAAAGCAACGCGAAGATTACGCATTCTGAAGCCTCCGGGGTTTCTATTATATTATCAAACATAGTAAGCATAACTTAAAAAACTCTAGGAATAAATAAAATTAACTATATGAATTCGAAAATCTATAAAATGTTTATCGAAGTACCTTTGGTAAAGAAGTTGAACCCATTAGATATTGATCAATGCACGAAGCGACATGTCTTCCTTCAGCAATAGCCCAGACTACAAGTGATTGCCCTCGAGACATATCTCCCGCTGCAAAAACTCCCGAGACGTTTGTCATGTTAGTTTGCTTATCTGTTTGCACATTTCCTCTTTCATCAAGTTCAATACCAAATTTAGCAAGTATTCCATCAGGTTCAGGTCCAGTGAAACCCATAGCCAGCAACACGATATCTACATCAACTTCAAATTCACTACCTTCCACTTCTTTCATGACTGGTCGACCATTCTCGTCTGGTGGTCCCCAATCTACCCTTACTGCATGAAGTTTTTCAAGTTTATTATTTGATCCGGAAAAACTCTTAGTTAAAATATTGTAATCTCGAATCCCACCTTCTTGATGAGCAGATGATGTTCGAAGAATAATAGGCCATTCTGGCCAAGGATTATTTTCTCTTCGATCGGCAGGGGGTTCAGGAAGTAATTCATATTGCATAATTAGCTCTGCTCCTTGGCGATGAGCGGTTCCAAGACAATCTGCACCAGTATCACCTCCACCTAGAATAACTACACGTTTCCCTTCTGCAGTAATACGATCAGATTCTTTAAAATTTTGTCCTTCAAAAATTTTATTCTGTTGAGAAAGATATTCCATTGCGAAATATACACCCTCTATATCCCTACCTGGAACTGGTAAATCTCTTGGTTTTGTAGAACCACCGGTAAGACAAATTGCATCGTACTCATTTTTTAATTCACTTACTGAAATATCAACTCCAACATTAACACCTGTTCTGAATTCAATTCCTTCTTTTTCCATGAGTTCTATTCTACGTTTAACAATTTTCTTCTCTAATTTAAATTCAGGTATCCCTATTCTAAGTAATCCGCCAATGTAGTCTTCTCTTTCAAAAACAACAACTGCATGACCTGCACGATTCAGTTGTTGTGCAGCAGCAAGACCAGCAGGACCAGATCCAATAACTGCAACCTTTTTACCTGTTCGAAGTGAAGGTAAAGAAGGTTGAATCCAACCTTCTGAAAATCCACGATCAGATATTGCCCATTCTATATGTTCAATAGTTACGGGATCCTCATTAATACTTAAAACACATGACGCTTCGCATGGAGCAGGGCATATTCTACCCGTAAACTCAGGAAAATTATTAGTACTTAGAAGTGCATCTAAAGCTTCTTGCCATTTACCTTTATAAATTAAATCATTCCAATCGGGAATTAGATTTCCGAGAGGACAACCATTGTGACAAAAAGGAATCGCACAATTCATACATCGAGCACCCTGATCTTGAGCATCCTGTTCACTCCAAGGCTTATACACTTCAAAATAGTCATTAATTCTTTCCATGCGATCCCTACGTTCAGGAGGAATCCTACCAAACTCAAAAAACCCAGTTGGTTTTCCCATTTATACCCCGCTATTTTCTTGAGTACCACTACGCTCTTCATGCAAAATTTGCTTGTAAGCAATTGGTAAAACTCTTACGAAATTCTTTAATTTTTCATCCCAATTCTCTATTATTTCTTTACCCAATTTACTATCAGTTAAAGTAATGTGTTCCTCAATTAAACTTCTTAAGGTTTTAACATCTTCTTTTTCATTAACTGGACCTAATTCTATCATACCCATATTACATCTCGATTGAAATTCACCGTCAACGTCATACACATAAGCAATTCCGCCACTCATCCCGGCTGCAAAATTCCTACCGGTTTTACCCAATATAACTACTCTGCCACCTGTCATGTATTCACAGCCATGATCTCCAATACCTTCAACTACTGCATGAGCTCCACTATTTCTGACACAAAAACGCTCACCTACGAGACCACGAATAAACCCCTTGCCATCTGTAGCTCCATAAAATATTACGTTACCAGCAATAATGTTTTCTTCTGATTCAAATATTGATTTTTTATCCGGATAGAGAGCAATTTGACCACCACATATCCCTTTGCCTAGGTAATCATTTGCATCACCTTCAATTTCCATTGAAATACCCTTAGCCAAAAACGCACCTAAACTTTGACCACCAGATCCTGTAAATTTAATGTTTATTGTCCCCTTAGGTAATCCTTCTTCTCCGAACTCTTTAACAAGCCTACCGCTTAACATAGCTCCAACAGTTCTATTCCCATTATTAATAGGCATTTCAATAGTCACTGGTTCCTTTGAAATTCCACTTAAAACTGAATCGGCACACTCAATCAATTTATGATCTAACGCATTTTCCAGCCCATGATCTTGTGAAACGCAACAGAAAGTTGCAACAGATCTTTCAACAACTGGCATCTTTAATAGTGGAGACAAGTCTAAATTTTTAGCCTTCCAATGCTCGACAACCCTAATAGGTTCAAGCATGTCCATGCGTCCTATCATATCTTCGACCTTCCGAAATCCAATTTCAGCCATTATTTCTCTAAGTTCTTCAGCAACAAAGAAAAAATAATTAATCACATGTTCGGGTTGGCCGGAAAATTTCTTTCTCAATTCAGGGTCTTGAGTAGCTATACCTACAGAACATGTATTCAAATGGCATTTTCGAAGCATGATGCAACCCATTACAACTAGTGGAGCAGTTGCCATTCCAAATTCTTCAGCACCAAGCAAACAAGCAATTGCAACATCTCGACCAGTTTTAATTTGGCCATCTGTCTGAACAACAATTCTCCCACGTAAATCATTTTGTACTAAAACTTGATGAGTTTCAGCTAATCCAAGTTCCCACGGTAAGCCAGCATGCTTAATTGAAGATTCGGGTGATGCACCTGTTCCACCACTATCACCACTTATGAGAACAACATCTCCATGTCCTTTGGATACTCCTGCAGCAATTGTTCCCACGCCTACTTCTGAAACTAACTTCACATGTATGCGGGCTTCAGGATTAACATTTTTGAGGTCATGGATAAGTTGTGCCAGATCTTCAATCGAATATATATCGTGGTGAGGAGGTGGCGAAATTAATTCTATCCCAGGTGTCGTATGACGTATCCATCCAATATAATCATCTACTTTATGACCAGGCAATTGCCCACCTTCACCAGGTTTTGCTCCCTGAGCCATCTTGATTTGCAAATCAGTAGAATTCACCAAATAATTTGCTGTAACACCAAATCTTCCAGAAGCAACTTGTTTAACTGCACTATTTCTCATATCACCATTTTGATCAGGAGTGAATCTCCTAAAGTCTTCCCCACCTTCTCCAGTATTGCTTCGTGCATTAATTCTATTCATGGCTATTGCCATAGTTTCATGAGCTTCTCTACTTATAGAACCAAGAGAAATTGCTCCAGTTGCAAATCTTTTAACAATTTCACTAGCTGGTTCAACTTCACTTATATCAATGGGAGTAACAAGTTTTTTAAAATCTAACAATCCTCTAATAGTGCACAATTCTTCACTTTCAAGATTTGCTAAAGAAGAGAATTCTTTAAAAGTTTCATAACTTCCTGTTTTAGTAGAGTATTGTAATTTAGCAATCGTATCTGGATTAAACATATGATATTCACCATCTCGTCGCCATTGATAAAAACCACCATCCGGCAAATCTACATATGGTAATGTTCTTTCTGGATACGCAAGTTTATGCCGTCTTGATATTTCTTCTTCAATTTCTTCAATTCCTACACCACCAATACGTGAAGGGGTCCAAGTAAAATATTTATCTATAACACTCTCATTAATTCCAATAGCTTCAAATATCTGTGCCCCTCTATAACTTTGAACTGTTGAAATTCCCATCTTCGACATAGTTTTCACTACGCCTTTTGTAATTGCTTTTACAAAATTATCCATAGCCTTTTGAGAAATATCCAAACTTTCATATTCAGCATCTTGATTCATAAATGAAATTGTTTCAAAAGCTAGATATGGATTAACAGCTGCAGCCCCAAATCCAATAAGTAATGCAAAATGGTGCACTTCCCTTGGTTCACCTGATTCTATAACAAGACCTACTTTAGTTCTCGAACCTTGTCTAATTAAATGATGATGTACAGCTGATGTAGCAAGTAGACTTGGAATAGCCATAAATTTTGACCCTACACCACGATCAGAAAGCACTAATATGTTCGCACCACGATTTATTGCCTCAACTGCCTGATCGCAAAGATTATCTAATGCCAGACTTAAACTCCCTGGACCAGAATCAGAACTATATAAAATTGATATAACTTCAGACTTAATAGACCCATTCAAACTTTTAATCTTATTTACATCATCATTAGTAAGAATAGGGTTCTCAAGTCTTAACTGGTGGCAATGTTCAGGTGTTTCCTCAAACAAATTTTGTTCCGAACCTACAAATGTTTCGACAGAAGTAACTAATTCTTCTCTTATCGCATCAAGTGGGGGATTTGTTACTTGAGCAAAAAGTTGTTTAAAATAATTGAATACCAATTGCGGTTTGTCAGACAATACTGCCAGAGGAGTATCATTCCCCATTGAACCCGTAGGTTCAGTACCCGTTTCCATAATTGGTGATAAAATCATCCTTAAGTCTTCTTGTGTGTAACCGAATGCAATTTGACGTTCAATTACAGACTCAAAATCATCTTCTATTGCTTTAGATTCAGCAATAACATCTTTTAACTCTAAAACATTATTAGAAAGCCACTCGCCATATGGCATTCTTTCAGACAATTCCTTCTTAATTTCGTCATCTCCAACAATTCTACCCTCAGAAAAATCCACATAGAACATTCGACCGGGCTGTAATCTTGAACGATAAAGAACATCTTCTGGTGGCACATCCAGAACTCCCGTTTCTGAACCCATAACAAGCAAGTCATCTTTAGTAACAAGATATCTGAACGGTCGAAGTCCATTACGGTCTAATATTGCTACTAAACTATTTCCATCAGTGCAAACTATCATTGCTGGACCATCCCATGGTTCCATTAAGCATGAATGATATTGGTAAAAATCTCTTTTGTAATCAGGCATCGAAATATGATCACCCCATGCTTCTGGAATCAACATCAAAGCAGAATGAGGCAATGATCTTCCAGTATGCAACAAAAGTTCTATGGCATTATCAAAAGCAGCAGTATCACTTTGCCCAGGTTTTATTATTGGAGTTAATTTATTCATATCATCTCCAAATAGAGAAGAAGAGAACATCGATTGCCTTGCGTGCATCCAGTTTTCGTTTCCCCTCACTGTGTTAATTTCCCCATTATGAACAACCATTCTATATGGGTGAGCTAACTTCCATGAACCCAAAGTATTGGTACTAAAACGCGAATGGACTATTGCAAATCCTGAAACTAAATTCTCGTTAGAAAGATCATTGTAAAAAGATTGTATTTGATATGCCAAAAGTAAACCCTTATAAACAATTCGATTACCAGAAAGACTTGCAATATAAAAATCATCTTTAAAATCTATATCTGATGCGGCAATTTCATTTTCAATTACTCTTCTAATCACATAAAGTTTTCGTTCAAAAACATCATCTTCTTTAATTGATCCATTTTTCATGATAAAAACTTGAGAAATACTTGGTTGGCAATCACGTGCAGCATATCCAATAGAACTGGAATCAACTGGGACATCTCTCCATCCAATTACAGTCTGTCCTTCATCTGCAATGATTCTCTCAAATACATTCTTGATATATTCTCTAGTCGAAGAGTCTTGGGGAAAAAAAACCATTCCAACTCCATAGCCCCCTGGATTTGGCAATGAGAAACCTAGCTTTTGACATTCATTAACAAAAAAATCATGAGGGATTTGAATCAGAATACCTGCACCATCTCCAGTTTCAGGATCAGCACCTGGAGCTCCACGATGTCCGAGATTAGCTAGTACTTCAACAGCTTTCTCAACTATATCGTGAGATGCGATACCTTTAATATTTGCAACTACACCAACACCACAAGCATCATGTTCAAATTCTGGCCGATATAATCCACCAGTTTTACTGAGAGCCATTATTCAATCTCCACTATTTATGTTCTAAACAAAGTTAATTCAAACTAGAATTGTAAATTATAACTTTATAAGTTGCCAACTTGTTTAGTGATTCAAATCACTAAACAATATAATTACGTATTGAATATCATTAAAATAATCAGTGCAACTTCATCAAGCAGAACTTAATAAAGTAAATAAAATAACGCAATTTGATTGATCATGTCTATATCTACAATAAATGAAAATATCGTTTTATTTCATAGTCTGAAACTTGACTACGGTATTCAAAACACTCTCTTTTCTTATTAGCCAATAGAATTTCTAAGGCTTCCTTCCCAAGGCATTCATATAAAAATTCACTTTCTTCAGCTGCTTGAATTGCCTCCTCTAGTGTTGTCGGCAAACTGGAAATATCATTAGCATCTACTAAGGAATCAACCGGATCAGGAAGGTCATAATCATTTTCAATACCCTTTAATCCTGCAGCTAATAATACTGAAAATCCTAAATAAGGATTTAAAGCAGAATCAGCCCCACGATATTCAATTCTAACTGAATCTTCTCTTCCAACTTTATATGCAGGAATCCGAATTAAATCACCACGGTTAACACGTGCCCAAGATATTCTTACAGGTGCTTCAAATCCAGGAATAAGTCTCTTATAGGAATTAACCCACTGATTAGTAATTACAGTCATCTCTCTTGCATGATATATAAGCCCTGCCAAAAATTTTTTTGCCAATTCAGATAGCTTATATGAATCATTTTCATCATAAAAAAGATTACTTTCTCCCTTAAATAATGACATATTTACATGTAAGCCAGAACCATTTTGTCCCGCTATTGGTTTAGGCATAAACGTTGCATAAACATCATTGTTATTGGCAATTTCTTTAACAACCAATCTAGCCGTCATCAATGAATCAGCCATGGTTAGAGCATCTGTATACTGAAGGTCAATTTCATGTTGACTAGGAGCAACTTCATGGTGTGAATGTTTTACGGGAATTCCCATTTCTGCCAGACTAAGAACTGTTTGCCTACGTAGTTCAGTTGCAAGGTCTGCAGGTGACTGTTCAAAATAGGATCCATCGTCAAGAGGACGAACAGAATGATTATCATGAAAATAAAAAAACTCTAATTCTGGGCCAACATAGAATTGAAACCCTAAATCCCTTACTTTCTCAATCATTCTTCGAAGTATAAATCTTGAATCTCCTGGAAAGGGTTCCATGTTTGGAGTAAGTATGTCACAAAACAATCTAGCTACAGCATTTTCTCTTGGGCGCCAAGGAACTATCCTAAAAGTATTTCTATCCGGGAAAGCCACCATGTCTGATTCTTCTGAGCGGGCAAACCCTTGAATTGAAGAACCATCGAAACTTACACCACGCTTTAGAGCTTCTTCGAGTTCTTCAACAGTAATTGCAAGTCCTTTTAAGGTACCTTCAATATCTGCAAACCAAAGACGAATAAACTTAACATCTGAATTATACGCAGAATTAAGAACATACCCTACTTCATCAGTTTCATATAAATCTTGCATTCAGATTTTCTCCCGCACATCGCATAATTATCCATTGCAAAGTGGTTTCTTTAGTAAAATTTTATTGGAATAAATACAGGAATTTTCATCGAGTGGTTCAGGGTGAATTCACCCTGAACCACTCGATGATTAAGAATCAAATGATAAGTAATATTCATATGGGTGAGGTCTCAATCGGACTGGGTCGACATCATTTTCACGTTTGAAATCAATCCATGCTCTTATTGCACTCTCGGTAAAAACTCCGCCTTTCAACAAGAATTCATGATCAGCTTCTAGTGCATTCAATGCTTCCTCTAAGCTACTTGGGACCTGAGGTAGTTTAGCAACTTCACTTGCAGGTAATTCAAATAAGTCTGCCTCAAGTGGTTCACCTGGATCATATCCATTATCAATTCCATCTAGCCCAGCCATTAACATAGCTGCAAAAGTCAAGTAAGGATTACATGTAGGATCAGCAGACCTGAATTCGACTCTTTTAGCTTTTGGATTTTGGAAATACATTGGAATCCTGCATGCAGCTGATCTATTTCTAGCTGATAACGCCAAAATTGTTGGTGCCTCGAATCCAGGAGTGAGTCTTTTATAAGAATTAGTTGTCGGAGCAGCTAAAGCCATAAGGGCTTTACCATGCTTAATGAGACCACCAATGTAGTTTAAAGCCATCTTAGACATTCCTGCATACTCACTACCAGCAAAAAGAGGAACTCCATCTTTCCATATTGATTGATGAGTATGCATTCCAGTTCCGTTATCATTAAATAACGGTTTCGGCATAAATGTTGCAACCTTGCCATATTTCCTTGCAACATTTTTTACAACATACTTATACAACATCACTCGATCAGCAGTGGTTAAAAGAGTATCAAACACTATATCTATCTCAGCTTGTCCACCAGTAGCAACTTCATGGTGATGCTTTTCAACGGGAATTCCGAAAACATCAACTAGTGTTCTAACCATCTCAGAACGAATTTCTTGCTGGGTATCAACAGGAGGAACAGGGAAATATCCTTCTTTATGCCGTGGTCTCATGCCTTTATTTAGGGTAATCCCATCAAGCATTGTTTCATCTCCAGAGTTCCAGATACCCTCATCGGAATCAACTGAATGAAAGCTATGATTGGCACCGTAAGAAAATCTTACAGAATCAAAAATAAAAAACTCAACTTCTGGGCCCCAAAATGAATTGTCTCCTAATCCAGTTGACTTGAGATATGCTTCAGCTTTTTTGGCAATATTTCTTGGGTCTTTTTCATAGTTCTCACCACTTAATGGATCCCGAATATCAGCAATGACGGTGAGTTGACCAGATTCAAAAGGATCTACATTCACTGTGGTTATATCTGGAACCAAAAGCATATCCGATTCCTCAATACTCTGAAATCCACGTATTGAAGAACCATCAAAACCTGTACCTTTATCAAACAAGTCATCATTGACCTCACTTGTAGGAACTGAAACATGTTGCCATGTTCCTGGTAGGTCAGTGAACTTAATATCTAGGATGTCACATGAATTTGATTCCATATACTTAACGACATCGGATGCATTTTTAAACTGAGGCTGAGTCATAACTATCTCCTATTAATAATATATTGGACAATTGTTGATTAATTGTATTACCAGTTCGTTACTAGGTTGTTACAATTTTGTTAAGATTAGATGATTTTTACCCTAAAAGATATAATGCCATTAAAATTATGACCAAAAGTATTAGATTAATAAGGAGAATTCAATGGTTACAGGTAATCCAATAACATTAATTGAAAATCTTGTATTCCCAGAAGACCCAAGATGGGCATTTGATCGACTGTGGTTCTCAGACATCCATGGGTTCAAAGTGATAGCAGTAGATGTAGATGGCAATTCAGAAATTATAGCTCATGTAGAGTCTAGACCGTCAGGGTTAGGGTGGACTACCGAAAATGAATTACTAATTGTATCAATGGAAGACTCAAAACTTCTTAAAAAAACAAATACTAACTTAGAAACTGTAGCTGAACTTGCTACGCATGGTGCTTTCTATTCTAACGATATGGTTGTTGACAAACATGGTCGTGCCTACATTGGTCATTTTGGATTCGATTTATATGGAAATGGAGAACGATCAACCTCTACATTATTATGTGTAGAGTCAAATGGTGAAGTTTCAATTGCTGCAACTGATCTAGGATTTCCAAATGGTGTTGTTATTACACCCAATGATAAAAATCTCATAATTGCTGAAACCCATAATCAAAGGATTACTATATTCGACAAATTAGATAACGGAACTCTGACGAATAGAAAGATTTGGGCTCAACTTGAAGGTATTTTCCCTGATGGAATATGTCTTGATATTGAGGGGTGTATCTGGATAGCATCCCCTAGAGAACCCAGTGGTTGTTATAGGGTTTCCCAATCTGGCGAAGTATTAGAATTCATTAGTTCATTGGATATGTCAGCATTTGCATGTATGCTCGGAGGAAAGGATAGGAAAACTCTCTTTATGTGCGAAGCTAGTGGTTCCAGGCCTGGAACAATATCTGAGGGTAATGGACGCATACGGATGATAGATGTCAACGTTCCAGGGACTGGACTTCCTTGACTAAGACCCTTACAGATGTCTATGCTTTTAATATAAATAATTAAGTTAAATTAACCTGTTGGATTTTTTTAATTGGTATGAATTACACATTACTATCAGAAAGGTAAAACGATGCCAAATGGCCCTGTAGGAGAATTAATTCCACCCAGACGAGTATTGCTCGGACCTGGTCCTAGTGATGTAAATCCAAGAGTGTTAAGAGCAATGGCAACTCCGGTACTGGGATATCTTGATCCTGATTTTATTGAGTTAATGGATGGAGTAGCTAATATGCTCAGGGATATCTTTGGAACAGAAAATGGATTTACTTTGCCAGTTTCTGGAACTGGTTCAGCAGGAATGGAAGCGGGATTAGCCAATCTCCTCGAGCCTGGTGATGTTGCTGTAATAGGAGAAAACGGTTTCTTTGGTGCTCGTCTAGTTGAAATTGCAAAAAGACAAGGGGCTACAGTAGATGTAGTAAGTGCTGATTGGGGCAAACCGATTGATCCAAATGAAATTGAAAATGCACTTAAAAGAAATGAAAAAGTAAAACTAGTAGCAGTTGTCCATGCTGAAACTTCTACTGGTGTATTGCAACCTCTTGAAGAAATAGCAGCAATTACGAAACAATACAACGCTCTATTGCTCGTTGATGCAGTAACTTCCTTAGGTGGAACACCAGTAAATATGGATAAGATCGGTATCGATTTTTGTTACAGTGGAACACAAAAATGTTTAGGTGCTCCACCTGGACTGTCTCCAGTTGCAATAAGCGAAAAAGCCCTTGAGGTAATTGAAAATAGAACTACGACTCCTCGAACATGGTACCTCGATCTGGGATTATTAAGAAAATATTGGGCTGGAGGAACAAGGGTATATCACCATACACCTCCAATGAGTATGATATATGCACTTCGAGAAGCACTAAGAGTCGTACTTGAAGATGGATTAGAGAATAGATACGCACGACATGAGAAAAATGCATTAGCTTTACGTGCAGGCCTTAGAAACATGGGACTCAATTTACTAGTGCCAGATGAATATTGCTTGTATCAACTTACTACTATTGAAATTCCCGAAGGAATCAATGATCAAACTCTTAGAACAAGTTTACGTGAAGATTATGGAATTGAAATCGGAGGGGGATTAGGACAATTTGCCGGTAAAGCATGGCGGATAGGGTTAATGGGAGAGTCATCTACTCAATCGAATGTTTTAATGGTTCTTTCTTCCTTGGAAAAACTACTTACAAATTCAGGCTTCGAAGTAGGTTCAGGTTCAGGGGTAAAAGCTGCTACAGAAATTTTCAACACTTGATTAGGTAAATCTTTTAAAAAACTTTTTCCACCAAGAAAGATTGAGTTCATTGAATTTCGTAATACCTTCTTGTGATATAAAAACCCTATAGGCCCCAACAGGGGGTTTCTCATACATAGTGATCCATCCACGCTCTTGAATTTCTGATAATAATTTAATTATCCTTCCTCTTTTTTGAGTTGCATATGTAGATAGTTCCATTTCGGATGGTTCAATTAATCCTGCTTCAAAAGCCAAGTCTCTTTCATCAAGGCCCTCCATATCAATATTTCTTCGAAATCCATCGGAAAAAGCATTCCCCAATGCTAGAAGTAATGCTCGAATTTGCTCATCAGTTCGTTTATCTAAATCAACCAAAATCCACCAACTAATTTATTGAAATAATTTTTATACAAATTTAAGGAAAACTTCATTACCCAACAATCGACCTTTTTCAGTTAAGCGAAGAATCGAATCTTCATTTAATTTATATACTTCAAGTAAATCAAGTTCTTTTAAATTTGAAATTTCATTACCATATATTTCATCTAAATTTAAACCAAACCTTTGACGAAACTCACTATAATAAATTCCTTCGGTGAGACGAAGACCAAGAATCATTGTATCGCTCATTTGCATCTGTTTGTCATTCAATTCAAAATCTTTAATTACTCCTAAAATTTGATCTCGGAAATTAGTTAAATCATCAGCATCTGAATAATTATTATCTTCAATATTTTTTATCGAATTAATATATTTGACTGGTGAACTAACATTTTCATATCGTAACCCAGGCAAATGAGAATGTGCTCCAGCTCCAAATCCCAAATATATATTATTTTTCCAATAACATAAATTATGAAGGCTTTGCTTGCCTTTCTTCGCCCAATTGGAAATTTCATAATTCAAATATCCTGCAGAATTCAATTTCTCACACAATAAACGATACATATCTGCTGCAAGATCATCGTCTGGTTTTTTCCGAACACCTATCTCAACCTGATGCCTTAAAAAAGTTCCGGGTTCAAGTGTTAGGCAATATCCAGAAACATGCTCAGGATTTAAATCTATTATTTTATTAACTGTATTCTCCCAAATGTTAATTTTCTGATAAGGCAATCCATAGATAAGATCCAGATTAATGTTGTTAAGCCCTGCATTACGAATTACTTCATAAGCAGTTATTACATCCTTAGAGTTGTGTCTTCTTCCTAGTAATTTGAGAAATCTATCATCTAAACTTTGAACACCCATACTTACACGATTAATCCCGGAATCCATTAATTCATAAATCTTATTGAAGGTAACATCATCAGGGTTTATTTCAGCGGTTATCTCGGCACTTTCATCTAGCATAAACGATTGCGAAATAGTTTTTAATAACAATGATATATCATTTGCTTTTATATATGATGGGGTTCCGCCACCAAAAAATACCGTTTTGACCTTTGGATTTTTAACAATTTTTGACCAGACATAAATTTCTTTCTGTAAAGATTCAACATATTCATCAATCATTGATTCGATTCCTGAATATGTGTTGAAATCACAGTAATAACATTTGCTTTTACAAAATGGAATGTGCAAATAAATGCTAAATTCTTTATCGATAGTTTCAGTATTAATTAAGTCAAAACTTGGGAATTTTTTAATCACAGACACCACCGTATTTCCTAGACATTAAAAAGAAAATTGATTATGTCTCCATCCTTAACAAGATAATCTTTCCCTTCCATGCGAAAAGTTCCATTTTTCTTTGCTTGATTCATAGTGCCTGCATCAAGAAAATCATCATATGAAATAACTTCCGCACGAATAAAGCCTCGTTCAATATCAGAATGAATTTTTCCCGCAGCTTTAGTTGAAAGTGAATTATATTCAACTGTCCAAGCTCGAACTTCATCTTCTCCTACAGTAAAAAAAGATATTAATCCCAATAAGTTAAACGAAGCTTTGGCTACTCTGTCACTTCCAGTCTCATATATACCATATTCTTCCCTGAACATTTCTTCATCCTCACCTTCAAGCTGCGCCAATTCCATTTCAATTTGCCCAGCTAAAGCTACAACTTCACGTTTATCTTGGGAAAAACGGTTTTTGAGATTTGTTTCAAGATCATCCATTTTTTGAGCCTGATCTTCTGAAATATTGAAAACTAATAACATAGGTTTTGCAGTAAGTAAATTATAATTCGATACCAATAATTTCTCAGATTCAGAAAGTGCAACATCTCGAATCGGAATTTCTTGTTCCAAATAGTTTCTAATCACCTTTAAACTTTCTTCTTCCTGATTAAGTCGCAATCGTTCTTCACTTCGGGCACCTTTTAACATATCTGTTACACGTGTAGCCCGCCGATCTAATATTCCAATATCAATAGTCATCAATTCCAGATCTAAAGTGGCAACATCTGACTCGGAAGAGGAAATAGCTTCTTCATCAAAATAGCGAACAACATGAAGTAAAGCATCTGCTCCTTGAATAGCATTGATAACTTCACCCGCAACACCAGAGCCTTGCTTGGTAATATCACCAATAGAAGGAGTATCGACATACTTTACCTCAGCAGGAATAGTTTTACGTGGATTATAAATAGTAGTTAATTTTTCAATCCTAATATCAGGAACTTTTGCCATGCCAACTGAAAGGCCACGATTGCCTAGATTAAAAACTCTTGTAAGAGCACTAAAAATAGTGCTTTTTCCTGATTGAGCAAGTCCTATGATCAAAGTATCCATAATTATCTTGTCTCAGCGAATTGCATATAATTTACCATCAGTAGAACTAACATATAGGAATCCGTTTGCCCATGTAGGTTTTGCTTTAATTCCTGCCTCGGTTTTAACAGTCCATTCAATCTCACCACTGGTACGGTCCAAAGAATGCACTAAACCATCATTTGTTCCAATAAAAATCTGATCACCGACTGCAATTGGTGATGCAGATACACCAATACCCACTTCTGTTTGCCAAAGAGTTTTATCAGCCATCAAATCATGAGCATATGCATAACCGTTACTAGTTCCAAAATATACTTTATCTTCTTGTACTGAAAGGTCTGTCAGTCCAGTATCTGATCTCGCTACTCTTGATGACCAAGAAAATCCTTTTTGTACTGGGGGTTTATCTTCAAATCCCCACAAGTAAAATTGAAGTCTCCAAAATCTAGCTTTACGTTCAAAACGATATTCTTTCATACGTGTATTGATTGCAAGTAATTTACCATTTCCTAATCCAAGAAGAACATTGTCATCTATCAATACAGGACCACTTATATTTTTCCCATAAGTGTTGTATGTAAGTCTTGCAGTTCCTGTCTTTGTATCAATAACATATACCCAAGCTCTACTGTTACTGAAAACTACGGTATCATTATTTACTACTGGGGTATTAGTAATCCAACCGTCAGATTCAAAATGCCATAGATAATCACCATTAACGGCATCAAGCGAAAACATCGATCCATTTCCAGTTCCAAAAAATACTGCTCCTTTAAATACCAAAGGTGAAGACATGATTGGATCTTCAGAATCAAATTCCCATATTAACTCACCGTTGCTAGTATTAATTGCTAGCATTCGACCATCACGCAATCCAACATAAGTAGTTTTATCAGTTATCGTTGGGGAAGAATCAATTGGTCCTGATGTTTCAAATTCCCATATTTTATCACCTGTATATGGATCTAATGCTAATATTTTATCAGCACTAGTAGGAATTATAAGAATTCCATCCTTTATGGAACTAGAAGCTATTATGGGTTTACCAGTATCTTTAATCCATTCAATCTCTCCTTTAACCCTTGAAGAGCTTAATGAAGCAAATTGATCAGTATCAACTGAAGACCAGTTTTCTAGATTTCTACCATGTAATGCCCAATCACCATATTGGGATACAGCTGTTAATACGCTGGTTGAGGCTATGGGAACTAGCGGAGGAGGTTTAAAAAATTCGGAGTAAGTACCCCATGATATTAATACTATAAATCCAAAGATCAAACTCCAACGTGTAAAACGATTCAGCTTTACGCTTCGAATAATACCTTTTTCTTTTCTCTCAGCACTTTCTACAGTAGTAAATCTTTCTTTCGTAAGTGGTGACCAGCAACCTCTACATAAAGTATCCATTGGAGTATTCTGTTGACCACAATAGACACAAACATATTCAGAGAAATATTCTGCACTAATGTCACTCTCTTCTTTTTCAGCATTAGTATTCGAGGCAGAAGGGATTACGATATCTTTCAAGGATTCGATAAAAGCATTTGTAAAATCCCTACATGAAAAGAATCTTTCAGTTGGGCGTTTATTTAAAGCTTTCAAAAATACTGAATCCACTTCCGGGGTAAATTCTTTCCTGATTTCGCTAGGTAATTTAGGAAGGCTAATGCTCTTGTAGTACACAACACTTTCACGAGTTCCCAAAAATGGTAAAACTCCAAAAAGAAGTTGATAGGCTATTGAAGCTAATGCATACACATCACTACTTTTATCCAAAGATATTCTTTTACAGTGTTCAGAGGACGAATAATAAGGGTGGGGAACATTAAGAGATGATTGCGTTAGTTCGTTAACATTTTGCGATAGCTCATACATGTAAAATCCTTCAATTTTCACAGTCTGAAAATCCTCAGAAACAAGGATATTTGATGGTTTTAAATTCCCATGCACTATATCTATTTCATGGATTGACTCTAACGCTTCTGTAGTTTTATTAACTATAGAAATAACATTTTCGATATTCAAGGGTAATTGCTTCCCTCTAATAATTTCGTCCAAACTTTTGAAATTCATATATGGATAAACTACCCATATCGAATTCTTGTCAGAACTGTAATCTATAGGAGCAAGTATTACATTTGAATTTGATTTTTTTATCGATTCTAGAAAGTTAAAGTAGTTTGAAATTAGTTCTGCATTATCTTCATTTATAAAATAGGGCCGCAAAAACTTGATAGCAACTTCACTTAAAGTCTGTTTATCATATGCCTTGTGAACATATGCGATTGCAGTGCCACCCAATAAATCGCCTACAATATATCTTTCAGAAATGATTCGATTATTGATGTTTAATTCATCTGTCAATTATTATTCCTAAAAGTTAATTGATATAAGAACATATTAGAAATTATGTTCTTATATCTATAACATTGTACTATACTATAAAAATGATTTATCTGTACTATGGTGAAGATTCTTTCTCCCAAATTCAAGCTATTAAAAACCTCGAGGAACAAGTTGGCATGATGGAAATTAGAGATGCCAACATAAGTAGATACGTAGCAAGAGAAACTTCGAAAGAAGGTCTTATAGCCGCCTGTATGACCATGCCATTCCTTGCAGAAAAAAGATTGATCATTATTTTAGGCTTATGGGAATACTCCTTAAGTAAACAATCTAATAAAAAGAAACAAAGCAATAAAAAGAATGATGGATATGAGAAATCTGAATGGACCGATTTTTGGGATGTCATTGAACAAATTCCTGATACAACAGACATAGTATTTAGTGAATATAATTTTTCTCCATCACAAAAAATATTATCCAACCTTTCAGAAAATTGGACTGTACAAGAATTCCCAAGAATGCAGGAGTATGCTTTAGTTAATTGGATTCGTAAAAAAACCATTGATCAACAAATACAAATACAGCCTAATGCAATATCATTACTCATTGAACTAATAGGTTCGGATTTATGGGAATTAGATAATGAACTAGAAAAATTAATTCTATATTCAAGCGGTCAACCAATTACTACTAATCACGTTAACACATTAGTAAGTGCCTCAAAAACTGTTAATGTTTTTGAGGCAATAAATGCTCTTCTGAATGGCAATATTCGGCAATCATTTCAATTAATAAATGCTCTTCTAAGTGGTGAGTACGAAGCAAGGAATTTTCGTTTTCTTATGGCAAGACAAACACGACAACTTATATTAACAAAAGCTCTAATCGAAAAAAAAATTTCTTCGCAAGAAATAGGAAAATCACTGAATATTTCCTCTTCATATTCAGTAAAAAAAACTATGGAAAGAGCCAATAATACGTCTTGGGACAGATTAAATCGGCTTCACAAGCAATTAATTGAGACTGACAGAGCTATTAAGACTAGCGAATTAGAGGAAAGAATTGCTCTGGAAACTTTTGTAGCAGAAATGTGTATAACAAGTTAGTTTTTCTTGTTAAAATCCTACCGAATAAATTCTTTACTTGAAATAGTATCTCTTCTATAATTTAAGTTCATTTCTTAGGGAGAATGAGTGATGTCGATACGCCCAGTACTCTATTTACCGGACCCAGTTTTACGTAAGAAGGCAAGAAAAGTAACTCGATTTAACAATCAGCTCGAAACACTTATTACTGATATGATTGATACTATGCGTATGTCTAATGGGGTTGGTTTAGCAGCGAATCAAGTGGGTATAGAACAAAAAGTCTGTGTGATTGAAGTTCCTATTGCAATTGAAGAATCTAGTTCTGAAACTGAAGATGCTACACCTACTGATTTATACGTATTAGTTAACCCACAAATAGTTACCAAAAAGGGTCTCCGTGAAGTTGAAGAAGGATGCCTGAGTATACCTGGATATCGTGGGAAAGTTAATCGTTCTGTAGAGGTAAGGGTTAGAGCCCAAGATAGTACTGGAAAAGAATTCAAAATAAAAGCCGTAGACAATCTTTTAGCTCAAGCGTTAGAGCATGAAATCGATCACCTCAATGGCATACTATATATCGATCACTTGGTAAGTCATGAATCTTTATGGAAAATCAATGATCCCAACCACGCTGATACTGAACATCTATCATTGTTCGAATACCGAGCTTAAATTTTTCTATGGTCATTTCTGATCCAATAAATCTACTTAAAGACATTCAAAGAACAGCTGAAATAGTGCATGGAAATATTTATCTAGTAGGAGGATGCTTACGAGATTTCCTTCTGGACAGACCTGTTAATGACATTGATCTTGCCATATCTGGGGATGCTGAGTTGTTGAGCCAAAAACTTGCATCACAAACACAAGGACAAGCCTTCCCTCTAGATGCTTACAGAGGAATCTATAGAGTATTAGCACATCAAACTGACAATAATACAAGCCAAATAGATATCACAACTTTTGAGTCAAATATAGAAGCTGACTTGAGTTATCGTGATTTAACTATTGACTCTCTTGCAATACCTCTTAATGAAATTAATCATGCAAAGCATCCATCCGAATGGTCAATAATAGATCCCTTTAATGGAAAAAATGATCTATTAAACAAAATAATTCGTGCTATTAAACCCGAAATCTATTCTGACGATCCAGTTCGTTTATTGAGAACTATACGGATAGCTTCAGAACTGAATTTTTCTATTGAACCAGACACGATTAAATTTATGGAATGGCATTACAATAAAATACAAAATTCACCTGGTGAACGAATTCGAGATGAATTTTTAAAAATTCTATCAGGTAACTTTTTAGAAGAATCCATCTATCGACTTTCTGATATCGGGATACTGGGTATTATTTTCCCTGAATTACAAGAAGGCAGAGATGTAGTTCAACCAAAAGAACATTATTGGAACGTTTATGATCATAATTTGCAATGTGCCTTTAAAGTTGACTTGTTACTAGATGATTCCAGAAATATTGATATTAATAAACACCCTGAACTTAAATATGTACCATCTAACGATATTACTAAAAAATACTTTCAATCCGAATGCAGTGATTCACATACTCGAACAACAATATTAAAATTAGCAGCTTTACTTCATGATGTAGGGAAACCTAAAACCAAACAAATTGATTCAAATGGAAAAATGCGATTCTTAGGCCATTCTGAAATTGGAATGGAGTTAGCTAGAAATGCATTAGAAAGGTTGCGTATAAGCAATCGGGGAATAGAAACAGTTTGCACCATGATTAAAGAACATTTACGACCGTCTCAAATTGCCCCCACAGGTGAAATGCCTAGTAAAAGAGCACTTTACAGATATTTCCGTGACCTTGAAGATGTTGCTATAGATACTTTATTTTTAAACCTTGCTGATTACTTAGCAGCGAGAGGTCCTCTAATCGATATTTATGATTGGAGTGTGCACTGTGATCGAATTCGTTATATATTGGAAGAGGGATCAGAAACTAATAACACAATTACAAACAGTAATCTTATTAGTGGACACGACCTAATCAACACTTTAGGTCTTAAACCTGGTCCGTATTTTAAAATAATTCTGGAAAATATTTCAGAAGCACAAGCAGAGGGATTCGTCAAAACTAAAGAAGATGCTCTCTCTCTTGCCAAAAAAAAGTACATTGAATACTCATCAGTAGGAGATACCGATGCTGAAACAAAGTCTTAGACGGCTTGGGATAATACTAGGAATAATTGTTGTCTCAACTTTTATTCTAATATCTCAGCCATTAGATTTCTTACAGATTAAAAGAGATGGTACCGGCCCTCTGGGCTTACAACTGGGGTTAGATTTGCAGGGTGGTGCTCAATTAGTTTATCAAGCTGATCTAGAAGATGTTACTTCAGATCAAATGGAAGGACTTATACAAACCATTGAACGAAGAACCAATGCATTCGGAGTAACTGAACCTTCCATACAAATTCTAGGGAAAAATAGACTTATAATCCAATTACCAGGAGTCGAAGATATTGAAGAAGCGAAACTTTTAATTGGACAGACAGCTAAACTTGAATTCAAGGAAAGGGTTTGCAGCGACGCTACTTGTGATACCTATGCGGATAAAGATATAGGTTTAACTGGAGATCTACTTGATAGAGCTTACGCTGGAAGACATGCAGCAACTAACAAACCAATTGTTAATATAAACTTTAATTCTGAAGGCACCAAAATATTTGCTGAAACTACCAAGAGAATATCTGGAACTAACGATCGCTTAGCAATATTAATTGATGACGAAGAAATACTCGCTCCCATGGCTGAACAAGCAATATTGGGAGGAACTGCCTTTATTCAAGGACCAGAATTTACAATCGAAAAAGTTCGAACTGTAGCAATTCAACTTGAATCCGGTCGACTACCTGTACCTATTTCAGTCATAAAAGAAGAAGACGTAGATGCCACTTTAGGTGCAGATGCATTAGAAAAAAGCCTAATCGCAGGATATATAGGTTTAATACTTGTAGCATTTTATATGCTTGCATATTACCGAATCCCCGGTTTGATGGCTTCATTAGCATTGATAAGTTATACGCTAATAACCCTTGCAATTTTCAAACTTATACCTGTAACTTTAACCTTAGCTGGTGTTGCAGGATTCATCCTTTCAGTTGGTATGGCTGTGGATGCTAATGTGTTGATATTCGAGCGAACAAAAGAAGAACTACGTACAGGAAGAGGTTTGGCAAATGCTATAGAGATCGGTTTCTCCAGAGCCTGGTCATCCATCCGAGACAGTAACGTTGCCACATTCATAACTTGCATCATCCTATTCTGGTTTGGCACCAGATTCGGTGCATCCATGGTTGCTGGATTTGCGGTAACTTTATTTATCGGAGTCGCTGTAAGCATGTTCAGCGCAATAGTGATAAGTCAAACTTTACTGAGACTATGTGCTTCCACTCCACTTAGGAAGATTCCAAACTTATTTACACCTGTTCCTGGCCGCTCCACAAATTCTAATCCAAAAAATCAAACAGCTAGGAGTTAATATGGATTTCGTTGGTAAAAGACGATGGTTTTTTCTATTATCCCTCGCACTGATAATAACAGGGCTGGTATCAATAGCTACTCCTCCATCATTTAGAATTGGAATAGAATTTGCAAGTGGTTCAGCAATCAGTATGACCTATGAAAATCCAGTCGACCAATCAGATGTAAGAATAATTCTCACTGAAAATGGTCATGACGAAGCAATAATTCAAAAAACTTCTGGAAATGGCTTTTTTATTAGAACTCGAACTTTAGATTCGACTGATATCGCTTCATCCGAAAGAAAAAAATTGGAGGAAAAGCTATCCGCATTAGGAAGCATAGAAGCCTTTGACGTAGCAACAGTTTCTCCAATTGTCGCTCAGGAAACCGTACGGAATGCAGGTGTCGCTGTTTTTGTTGCATCCATTGCTATTTTGATATACATATCATGGGCTTTCCGCCTAGTTCCTAACCCATTCCGAATGGGAACTGTAGCCATAATTGCTGCCATACATGATGTTCTAATTGTGGTTGGATTTTTTTCATTAGCTGGTCGATTTATCAATCTAGAAATTAATGCCATGTTTATAACTGGAATTCTTACTGTGGTTGGATATAGTGTTCACGACACCATCGTTGTATTTGATAGGATCAGAGAAAACTTTATAAAAAATACATCCAGAAATCTCGAAGTCATAATTAATACAAGTATTGCAGAAACTTTGGGACGATCATTGACTACCAGTTTTACTACTTTAATAGTTATATCATCAATGCTTTTAATGGGTGGGCAAACCATACAAAGTTTATTATATGCACTTCTTATAGGACTTATAACCGGAACATATAGTTCACTCTGGATAGCAAGTCAGATGCTAGTCGTATGGGAAAATAAAGAGTGGTTCCATCTTTTTAAACGAGGAAGAAAATAACATTTATTTCTCTGAAATTAGCTCCATTAAAATATTCTCTAGCTGATCCTCATTGACAGGCCCTATAAATTTCTTCCTTAGCAAACCATCTTTATCAATCAAATATTTTTCCGGAATTCCAGTTAACCCATAATTAATTGCAATCGTACCCTTTGCATCTATCCCTATCGGATAATTTATATTTTTTTTATCTATAAACTCTGAAACGTTCGATTCAGCGTCCCAAATGGCAATCCCAATAAATTCAACATCCATGTTTTTGTATTTATCATATGTATTAGAAAGTATTTCTGCTTCCATTATGCAAGGTGCACACCACGAAGACCAAAAATCGAGCACTACGACTTTACCTTTAAGATTAGATAACTGAACCTCTTCCATATCTAAGGTGTTCATCGAAAAATCTGAAGCTAATTTTGTCTCAATATCAACAACTCCAAATTGGTTATTAACGGCTATCCCTGCTGGAGTTCCTTTATTCTCAATCAAATTAAGGACCAGAATAATAAACAAAAACCCCAAAGGAATAATGACAATTATAGATATTATGTTCTTCATTGACTTCATTTACTCATTAGTATCCATCAATATCGAGTTATTTTTCAATGCCTATTTTCATCAAACAGTATTTATTGTAAATAACAAATAGAATTTAACAAACCACACAATAAATGATAGATTGAAGAAAACTCCAGCAACATATTTTATAAAGTTACAACTTGTCTAAATGGATAAACCGCATGAATGAAACGAAAACATTTGAAGCCTACAAACTAGGCATTATCCCATATGAAAAAGCCTTGATTATTCAAGAGGAATTAATTCTTAAACTTAGAGAATCACCCGAAACAGGTTATCTTCTTTTTTTAAGACATCCACACGTTTATACTTTAGGCAAACGTGGAAAACATGATGACATTTTGGAAACTGTAGATCCGATTACCGGAAATGAGATATCTATTATTCAATCAGATAGAGGAGGATTAGTAACTTATCACGGTCCAAATCAACTGATTTGCTATCCAATTTTTAACTTGAAAAACTGGGGTGGAGTAAAAAAATACGTTAAAACTTTGGAAAAAACTATACTGACAAGCTTAGAAAAAATTGGAGTAGGAAATCTTACAACATCAAATAAAATAGGTGTCTGGGTAAAAACCTCAGATTCACATTCTGAGCGAAAAATTGCTTTTATAGGAATAAAAGTAAGTAAAGGAATTACAAGTCATGGATTCTCCATCAATGTGAAATCTTGCGATGAATATTTTCAAAAAATTATCCCTTGCGGAATTCCAAACCTTGCTATTACAAGTATTGATGAAGAGAATGTCGATATAACGGATTTATCTAAATTGGAAAATATAATTGCTGATTCAGTGTCAGAAAATTTTCATGTCCCAATAATTTGGAAAAACACCCTAACACTTTCATCTATATAATTAGAGGAGCATTAAATGGATCTTTCACAATTTATTCGAGAAATTCCTGATTTTCCTGAAAGTGGAATCTTATTCAAAGATATAACCCCGCTTATCGGTAACGCACAAGCATTCAAAACTTCAATAGAAATGATGGCTGATCTATGTAGCGACATCAAAATAGATCACGTATTAGCTATCGAAGCAAGAGGGTACATCTTCGGATCTCCGTTAGCAACAAAATTAAATGCGGGTTTTATACCAGTAAGGAAATCTGGAAAACTTCCATATTCAACTATCAAAATGGAATACGGATTAGAATATGGTAAGGATGTGATGGAAATGCATGCTGATGCACTCAAGCCTGGTGAAAATGTACTGATTGTTGATGATGTTTTAGCCACAGGCGGAACTCTAGAAGCAGCAGCAAAACTCGTAGAACAAACAAATGCAATAGTTGCAGGAATGTTGCTCTTGCTGGAAATTGAATTCTTAAATGGCAGATCAAAACTTGAAGGGTACCGAATCAATACTCTAATGAAATGTTAAATGCCCTCTTCCTTTAAACAAATTGGTTCTATACAATCACTGGGCTGACAAAAAGTATCACGATAAAATTAAAAGGAATAAATATGTTGGATTTATCAGGAAGAAAAGCATTTATAACTGGGGGATCAAGAGGAGCCGGCAGAGCAATTGCTCAATCATTTGCTAGATATGGAGCAGAGGTAGTCATTGGGTATAATCGCGATCAAGACGCAGCAGAAGAAACTATAAATTCAATAAAGGAAATAGGTCAAAATGCCTATTCAATTAAAGTTAATATTAGTGACTATGACGAAGTTAAGACTGCTATAGATTTTGCCGAAAGCAAAATGGGGTCAATAGACATACTTGTTAACAATGCTGGTATCGCTTCTAGAGGAAAATCAGTAGCTGATACAGAAGTCCAAGAACTCCACAATGTTATGGGCGTTCACTTTTTTGGTTCATTCCATTGTTGCCAATTAGCCTTGCCAATATTACGAAAGTCCGAACGTGCGGATATTTTATTTATTTCTTCCGCTGCAACAAAAACTTTTGCAGCCAGAGGGGTCCCGTATGGAGCTGCCAAGGCAGCAATGGAAGCTTTAGCAAAAGGATTAGCAAAAGAAGAACGATCAAACGGAATTAGAGTAAACGTAATTGCTCCCACTCTATTCGAGTCCGAGATGGGAAAACGTTTGGTTAAAGCCACCCAAGGTGTTGAAAATATTAGAGAATTAGATGAAAAATCACCATTTGGCGTGGTTTTACAACCAGAAGAAATTGGTGAAATTGCGTCATTCCTTTGCTCAGAACAAAACTTCAGGATTTCCGGACAAGTCCTGTATGTTGATGGGGCATCATAGTCCCTAGTAAATTATTCGTGTCCGTATTTAACTTCAACAGTAGTATGTATACCGCCACGGGTTTTGTAATCTAAATAAATAGTCATCCAAACAGGATCACAAGCACGCACTAAATCTTTTAGAATTCGATTAGCTGCGTGTTCCTGCACTATACCAACATCCCTATAGGACAATAAATAATATTTTAGTGATTTTAGTTCCAAACAATGGCGTGAAGGATTATATTCAATTTTTAGGTTTCCAAAATCTGGAAGTCCGGTCCACGGGCAAACAGCTGTGAATTCATCAGTATCGATGGCAACTATTGAATCTGAACCCTGATACTCATATGGAAAGGAAATTAACCATTCGGATCTTATAGACTCTTCTGTTTCTACAGCAACGTCCCATTCTAGTCCTTCATACTGATCTTTTAATTCATCCAATGAATGGATTTCATTTGTGCCGAATTCTTCCATAATTCCTCATCGCCTGTTCTTTTTTTTATTAAGACTTACTTGCTTTCGTTCTTGTTTTGATTCATCAATTCTATTTAACGTTCTATTTATAGAAGAAATTCTTGAATTATCATCAGGATTTTCATTGGAATGACCAATATGCCAACAAGAATGTTTTTTGCAATAATATGAATTTAAACCTTCTGAATCTTCATAGCGGAGTAAACGTTCTTGTCTTATTTTTTCATCAGCTTCGTCTTTCCGATTAAATTTTAACTTATCCGCACAGTCCACGAGTCTTTCCCATAAAAATTCGATTAGTTCATTTATTTAAATTTCTGGGTCTTTGAATAGTATTGATTATACTTTTCAATCAGCGTTATTATATCAAATCAATAGAATAACCTAAACACATACAAGGGGATATATAAATCAATAGCCAATTGACTTTAATTCAGTTAGTCTTTCAATTTCAGAATCAGATATTCCTAAAACGTCTCTACATACATCATACGTATGTTCCCCTATCAAAGGAGCACGGTCAATAATAGCTTTGGATCGAGAAAATCGAATTGGATTCCCAGGATATGTATGAACACCAGCTACAGGATGATCTAGTTCTATATATCCTCCTCGTTCCTTCAGATGGGGATCAGCTAAATGATCTAATGAATTCTGCACATATCCGCTTGGAATCCTATAGGATTGTAATATTTCCATAACTCGTTCTGGTTCTAATTCAATTGTCCATTTAGTAATTTCTTGATTTAATTCATCTCTGCGGTTTAATCTTCCACTTAATTCGTTAAGTTCTGAATCTTTTTTCCAATCTTCCCTGTCCATAGCTTCACACAATGAAACCCAATGCTGGTCAGTCATTACACTGATAACGCACCAACGATCCTCACCTTTGCAAGGATATACCCCGTTAGGTGAAGCATATGGGGCATCATTTCCTCGAGGTTTAGGATCATGCCCATTTACAGTGTACTCCAAAAATCGCTCACCTAGCATGCTTGCACCTGCCTCAGCCTGAGACATATCTATAAATTGTCCTTCTCCAGTTCTATTTCGATGATCCAATGCCGCAAGAACTGCCATAAGTCCAACCTTACCAGCAATATGATCAGGGTGATTAATAGTAGCCCCCATAGGTTCAACATCGTCAGGATGTCCCCAAAGGTAATTTAATCCTAGGTAAGGAGCTAAATTTGGACCAAATGCAGCAAATTCCCCAGCTGGTCCTCCACGACCAAATCCATTTGAACTTATATAAACAATATCGGATTTAAATTCTTTCACTGAATCATAATCCAATCCCCAGCTCCTAGTAACATACGCTCTGTTGTTTTCTGCAACAACATCGCTGACTTTGACTAAATCTCTAACCAACGACAACCCTTCTTCACTTCGAAGATTGACTGCAAAACTCTTCACATTACGATTTGCCTCATTATAACCAGCACTGTTATTCAGATTAGGCTCCCCATCGAGACGACCACCACGGCGCATGAAATCTGGATATACCTGAGATTCAACTTTTATAACTTCTGCACCAAATTCAGCCATGACTCTGCATAATTCGGGAATTACCGCTCCTTGACCTAAGTGAGCAACACGTATCCCTTCAAGTGGTAAACTCATATCTACACCCCTTACTACAACTAGACAATTAAATAACACCCTTAGATTTCAAATTGTTTAGCTCATCGTCATTAATTTCTAACTCGACTGAATAAATTTCATAATTATCTTCTCCTAACAGAGGCGCTGATTTCCTCAAGCTTAATGGAGTGCCCATCATCCTTAAGGGAGGACCAGGATAATCGTATTCTCCAACCAATTGATGATTAACAGGCTGAAAAAATTCTCTACTTTTGGTTTGTGGAGATTCAGCAAAGGAACCTAGTGATTGAAGTGGGGTAATTGGTAATCCAAGTTCTTGACCCGCATCAAAAAGCTCTTGCATTGTTCTATCTTGAATATATTCTTCGTACGCAATTCTCATAACATCAGCATTATCTCTTCGAAACACATTATCATCCCAAGCTTCATCTTCAAAAATATCCGGTTTGCCAATTAACTCTTTCTGAGCTTCCCAGTGGCGAGGAACATTTCCTGCTATTTTCACATATCCATCCTTGCATTGATAAATCAACATAGATGCTCCTCTAACGGGAAAATCACCACCACCCGGAACTGTTCCATAAGTTGTCATCGGTACTGACCAAGGAAATAATCCTGCTATGCCTGCTTCCTGTACAGATATGTCAAGCCATTCACCTTCACCATCATCTCCTCGACCGTATAAAGCAATCATTATTCCAGTACCAGCATAAACAGCAGCCATATCATATGCCATTGCATTCGGTGCGTCGGAAGGTGCTTTATCTTGAAATCCAGCAACTTGCATAGCACCACTCATTGCCATTGCAACTATAGGAGATCCCTCAAAATTACGTCTTGGTCCACTCTGTCCCCAATCAGTTACAGATGCCATAATGATTTTTGGATTAATTTGCTTTAAATTTGAATAACCTAACCCCAAGCTGTTCAAATAACCCGGTTGAAAACATTCAACTATTACATCAGAGGTCTTAACTAATCGTTTTAGTATTTCTTGCCCTTCTGAGGTTTCTATATCTAAAGTAATCCCTCGTTTATTAACATTTCTATATAAATAATATAAACTCCGTTCAACATTCGGGATGTTGCCTGCAAATGGAGGAATCCAACGAGTAGAATGTCCTTCTGGTGGTTCAATTCTTATAACATCAGCACCCAAATGAGCTAAATAAAGGGTGCCCAAATCAGCTTTCATATCTGATAAGTCAAGCACACGATATCGCGATAAAGGTCCATTCGTAGTCATATCTCCCTCCAAATATTTACGATTCGAAATCCCATCAAATGCCTACAGGCCTTACAATCGGCAAATTAGTTCAGTAGTCATTAAAAGTCAATATAGTAAGTTTCTAAAAAACAAATCTAAGTACAAATATTACTTGACAGCTACTAGGTTTCGTGTAAAGTACAAAAAACTGCAACTTATATATGTGTAATAGTTTTTTAGAATATTTCTTCCTTAAAATTTAGGAGATCACATGCAACGATATATCATTAGAAGATTACTCCTTGGAATAGTGACAATGTTCGTTGTTTCGGTGCTTATCTTCCTTATGATAAGAGTTGCCCCCGGAGACGTTGCCTACCAAATAGCCTCACAAGGAGATGACGGTGAGGAAATAGAAGAAGAACTTCTGATCGAAATACGTGAACGTTTAGGTCTTAATGAACCATTACCTATACAATACAAAAATTATATCGTATCTGCAGTCACGTTAGACTGGGGCGAATCCTATTTTTCAGGTCTCCCAATAAATGAAGAATTCGGAAGACGTTTCCCTGTTACATTCGAACTCATGGTTCTCTCTGTAGTGATAGCTATGTCTGTGGGACTACCTTTAGGTGCTTTGATGGCTCTACGGCAAGATACGTGGATTGACTATGCTGCAAGAGTTTTCTCGCTTGCAGGACTTTCAGTACCAAATTTCTGGTCAGCAACACTTATAATAACAGTTGGAATGCTTTATTTTAATTGGGCCCCCAGAGTTGAATACGTAAGCATCTGGAAGGATCCAATAGGCAATTTAAGCCTTTATTCATGGCCAGCGTTAACTTTAGGATGGGCTGTAATGGCTACACAAGCAAGAATGTTAAGGTCTTCCATGCTTGAAGTGCTCCGTCAGGACTATGTACGAACCGCACATTCCAAAGGACTAAACGAAAGAACTGTGACAGTAAGACATGTCGTAAGAAATGCAATGCTTCCGGTTGTTACTGTTATATCGTTCACTATTATATTAGCAATGGGTGGATCAGTTATTACTGAACAAATATTTAATCTCCCAGGTATGGGGAATTACTTAATTCAAGCAATGAGTAGACGAGATTATCCTGTAGTTCAAATCGTAATATTACTGTTTACCTTTTGGATTATCATCATAAATCTTCTAACGGATCTTCTCTATGCAGTTCTTGATCCGAGAATTCGATATAGTTAAACCAATTATCATAACAGGAGTCTGTTAGTGGCAACTCAAAGTACTATAAATAGCTCAGATCCTCTTCTCAGACGAGAGCAGGAAAAGATATATATTCGAGCCCCTAAAGGAGTATTGAAATTCGTCAAGAAAAAACCCTTAGGTGGTGTAGGGTTATTGATACTCTTAATAATGTGTTTCATGGCCATATTTGCTCCTGTAATTGCAGATGATCCACTGCAAACTGATTATAATCAGATGATAGCTGCACCTTCTGCAGATCACTTGTTCGGGACTGATGACCTTGGAAGGGATTTATGGTCAAGAATTATTTACGGAGCAAGAATTTCATTATATGTTGGATTCTTATCAGTACTTTTTGGATCTGGTACTGGATGCATCATAGGTTTAGTGGGAGCTTTTTACGGCGGTAGCATAGATACATTCTTACAAAGAATTATTGATGCAATGATGGCTTTCCCGAGTCTTATATTAGCCCTAACGATTGTCGCAACATTAGGAGCTGGACTTGATAAGGTAATTCTTGCAATAGCAATTGTGCAAGTGCCAAGAGCCTCACGGGTAGTTCGTTCCCAAGCCTTGGCAATACGAGAAATGGACTACGTTACAGCAGCAAAAGCTATAGGTTGCAAAGATACTCGAATTATGATGCGTCATATTTTGCCACAAGTTGTTGCACCATGGCTGATAATTGCATCCGCAGCACTAGGCACTGCGATCCTAACAGAAGCTTCATTAAGCTTCTTGGGATTAGGTGTTCCTGCACCTGAGCCAGCTTGGGGTGGAATGCTTTCTGGAAGAGCCCGAGATTACTACGCAGTCGCTCCATGGATGGCTATATGGCCAGGTTTATTCATTGCCTTAGCTGTTTATGGATTTAACCTTTTCGGTGATGCCCTTAGAGACATTCTCGATCCTAGATTACGGGGAACCCAGTAAAAAAGACTTAAGTTTAGAATTTCGTTCGATTTTCACGTTGGGTTAAAAAGGGATGGATAAACAGCGACGCTCAATAATTCTTGATAAAATTGAACGAGCTACTGAACTTCCCCTTTTAATATTGTCCCTTATATTCATTCCAATATTAATCCTTCCATGGATGTTAGACTTAAATTCGGACATTCATTCTACTCTAGATATTCTAGACAAACTTATATGGACTATCTTTGCATTTGATTTGATGATAAAAACGTATTTTTCTCCTAATCGAATACAATATCTTCGCACTCATCCTTTTGACATACTTATCGTGGCCTTACCATTCCTTAGACCATTAAGAATTATTCGAGCAGCGAAAACATTACGGTTAATAAGATTTATCAGAGTATTCGTGACTCTAGGTTATATTGGTGGGACATTAAAAAAAAAAGAAAAGGAATTCAACTTAGTTTAGGATTTGCCTTGATTATTTTTGTAGTTACTTCACTATTGTTATATTCTGCAGAAAAAAATAGTGGTAGCGAAATTAATAGTTAAGGTTCTGCATTATGGTGGGCAATTGCTACTCTTACAAACGTTGGAGCTGGAAATATTTCACCTGAAACTGCTTTAGGGAAAGGCATGGGAGTTTTCCTCATGATATGTGGAGTAGGTATATTTACTTCACTCGCGGCAAATGTAGCAGCAATTCTGCTTGAAGACCCTCAAGAAGAAAAGAATGATCGAGAGATTAAAGAAGAACTTGCTGATATAAAAAGAATATTAGAAAAAATTGATTTGAATAGATAAGAAGAATTCAAAAAGGTTTGTTTTCTGAGAGCTTCCAAACTGAATCAAGAAATAACGAAAAATCTATTAAAGTTTTCTCTTCCCCATTGCGTGCAGCTGCCTGGAGACCAAATGGCAGAACCGGGACACCTTCTGTTTGCCCACAAGGTATACTCATAGCTGGATTTCCAGTCATATTAAAGATATAGCAATATGTGTTAAACGACCAACCGGAATCAACAGGAATTCCATCAATTTCTTGTGGCGGGGAATTAATCTCAAAGGATGGTATTGGTGTTGTTGGAGTCAATATAAGATCATAATCATCGAAAATAGATTGAATTTTTTTTCGAGATACCTCCATTATTTGTATCGCGTCACTATATTCCGAATTCGTTATTTCTCTCCCAAACTCAATACACTCAATAAGTGAGTGGGTCATATCATTTCTGAATCTATCAAGTAATGAACCATATTCATCTGCAAATCCACGAAGGAATAAAGTTGCAAAAGCATGTCTGCATTCTATTTCATCAAATACATAATCAATTTGATCAATACAAGCTCCAAGTTTCTGCAATTCTACTATTCTACTGCCTAAACTTAGTCGAATTTGAGGATCAAGAGGAGAACTACCCCAATCAGATATCCATGCTATTTTCAAACCATTTAAATTTTCAAATCTTGAGTCAAACAAAAAGAATTCATCAATACTATGATTATCGCCAAGTGAACCATCACTTAAAACTTTTTCAAAAAGGATTTTTAAATCTCTAGGGTCATTAGCAAAAAATCCATACTGTGAAAAATCTTTCAACTTTATTTTCTTATTTGATTCAAGATTAATCCAATTTGTAGGTTTAATCCCATATACGCCACAAAAACTTGCAGGAATACGAATTGAGCCTCCTCCATCACTTCCTTCAGAAATTGGGACAATTCCAGCTGCCACGGAAACTGCTGAACCTCCACTTGACCCTCCTGAACCAAAAAAAGAATTCCATGGGTTTCTACATGGATCTAATAGTCGATTTTCTGTAATTGCACTATGTCCAAATTCTGAAGTATTTGTTTTGCCAATCACAATCATTCCAGCTTTTTTTAATTTTGATATATGCAACAAATCCTCAAATGGAATGAAATCATTATTAATCAAACTTCCGTAAGTGGTTCGAATATCAGTTGTTGGTGTAAGGTCTTTCACGGGTAATGGAATCCCGCATAAATATCCTGAATATTCATTCCTCAATATTTTTTCTTCTAATGCTTTTGCTCTACTTATAGCATCATCTTTATTTATAAGAGAAATAAAGATATTAAATTGGGGATCAAGTTCTTCAATTTTAGCAAAACAACTAGTCATCACTTCTACAGGTGAAATTTCTTTGCTCATGATCATTTGATTTAGCTTCCAAGCAGGAAAAAAACTAAAATCTTCCATCTTTGGTTGCTCCTATCAAAAATTAGTATAAAATAAAATCAGTACGACCTTACTGAGTCATTATAGCGAAGAATAATCCTAATCGCTCCCGCCCATAGCTCAGTGGACAGAGCACCGGGCTTCGAACCCGGGTGTCGGGGGTTCGAGTCCCTCTGGGCGGGCCACTTTCATAAAGATATGAATCCTTACATTTCTTCAGGTGCTGACATGCCCATCAATTCTAGTGCTTTAGCTATGACTATTCGACTTGAATCAACTAGCTTTAATCTAGCCTTAGTTAATTCATCATCATCACTTACTACTCTGCAGTTATCATAAAAATGATGACAAAATGTTGCCATCATTTCGGTATTCACATCCCAATGTGATGCCATCACGCTGGATGCGTTACAAAGACGTAGTGTCATTTCCAAGCCCAGCACGTCGCCGCCTTGTCCTTCTAAACCTTGACCAGAAACACAGGCACCAAGTGTCACATGACTGTTTGAAAGGTTTGGACTTTCTTTGTTGATCATACTCGGCGTAAGTAGTCTTGTTACATCACCATCACGTATGGGGACACCTCGTCCGTCTGACACCACCAAACCCGAATTTTCATAGGGATTCGACATTGGCCTGAAAAATCCGTGAGCTTGGATAGGCTCAATGATCCAAGTTTTTGTCACCAAAGAGAGAATGCAAAAATCCATGGGAAAAACTGGACCCAAAAGTGTCGCATTGGGCACTTTCTTTGGCTTTATTTCCAGTTCCTGTTCCTTCGCAGCTTTATCTACAACGCGTGCTCTATTTGTAAAAGGTGCAGGCTTAATCCCTTCGCTTGCTTTCATGTTGGCGTCCACCAATTTGGTGGTGGAATTAGGCATAATCATTTCTATTTTTCTTGGGTGGCAGTTTGTTGTAGGAGAATATGTCGGTGGTATTCTACTTATCCTAGCCGTTTGGCTGTTGGTCAAACTGACGTGTAAAAAAGAGTTTGAGGAAAAATCGCGAGAGCATGCAAAAAAAGCAGAAGGTGGCGATAACCAAGCGAGTAGCAAGGAAAAAAGCTGGAAAGATAAAATAGCGAGTAAAGCGGGATGGCACCAAGTTGCTAGCCGCTACACGATGGAATGGAAGATGGTATGGAAAGATGTGACCATTGGGTTTACGGTCGCCGGTATCATCGCGGTATTTGTCCCCACTGAATTTTTTCAATCACTTTTCATCGGAGCCGGGCAAGAATCGAACTCCTTTTTGCAGATTCTTGCACAAACCATCGTTGGCCCCGTTGCGGCCTTTTTTACTTTTATCGGCTCCATGGGTAACATTCCGCTAGCGGCCGTGTTATTCGGGCAGGGGGTAAGTTTCGCTGGAGTAATGGCGTTTATCTTTAGTGATCTGGTGGTATTTCCAGTGTTGC
>CAJWQJ010000006.1 GCA_913045315.1 uncultured Chloroflexota bacterium
ACCCCCAAAAAGAACGAGAACGAAAGGCTTCTTTAGTAGTCATACCTTTGTCGATTGTAGGATCATCTATCTGTTCATCGATCGAATTAACCCTGCCATCAGGCTGATAGCCATATGGTTCAGGTCTGTGGCGAGCAATAATTCCTGCCGGAACATTAATTACTAAACTAAGAATGGATCCATAAGCAATCGTTTTTCTCCAGCCAATTTGGTCAATAATCTTTACAAGTAACGGGATTAAAGGGCCAGCTATTATCGGGCCTGCAAACATAATTCCCATTGCTCGTCCTCGTAACAGCTTAAACCAATTGGCAACGGCGGTAATAAAAGGTATTCCTACAGTTGCTGCTGTTCCTGCTGAAATAATAAAAAACCCAAGGTAAAACACAATCAAGGTATTCATGGTGCTGATTATTATCATGCCCAATGCAGTAGCCAAAGAACCTACTAGAACAATTTTTCTTGGTCCATATTTGTCAACCAATACACCGATCAAGGGGCTACTAAGGGCCCACATGAACAAATGAAGACTCGAAGCAAAACTAAATTGTGCATGGGACCAACCCATATCGTCAGTTATGGGGCCAATAAAGGCACTCATGCCATATATGAACGCATAGGTAACAAAAAAAAGTGTAGCCATATGGGCAATAACAATGAACCACCCATAAAAAATCAAATTCATAATGATTCCATGGTAATTAATTATCGATTCCGTGGCTATTTATAAATGATAGGGGTGGCTGTTCGGTCTTGGCTCGCCCTGGGGAAATTGTTGGTAGGCAAAACGCCCCATTTTTCCGATTAGGTCAAATCCTAGGTCAAATTCTATTTCCTAAAAACGAAAGACTCCCTGAGGTAGGGAGCCATTTCGTATCTGTTTTCTTGGAGGCGACGAGGAGATTCGAACTCCTGAATAGAGGTTTTGCAGACCTCCGCCTTAACCACTTGGCTACGTCGCCATGTATTTGGTGCCCAGGGAGGGACTCGAACCCACACGGGAAATCCCACGGCCCCCTCAAGACCGCGTGTCTACCAATTCCACCACCTGGGCTTTTAACCCTCTGAAACCACGGTAACAGAGTACCAATCATTCAAATGTTTATGGTATGAAACCCACTAGCAAAATGCAATACTGAAATGTTAAATTAGATATATTTATACCGATAGGTAATGAGTAGTTATGACTGAACAATATCAAAAGGTTGACTATCCCATTTGTCGATAAAACTTACTTCTGCAACTGGACGACGAGTAGTAGGCCCAAATCGAACACCATCAGCAGGATATCCCAACGGGATCAACGCAGCAGTATCAACATTATCTGGAATGTTTAAAAGAGCTTTTATTTCTTCTTCGAATAATCTGTGAATTGTTGTGATAACAGTTCCTAAGCCCAAACTTCTTGCGGTCAACAACATATTCTGAACAGCAGGATAAATGTGAGCGCCTCGAACCATATTTCCACGAGAACCACTATGTTTTATACAAGGTATAAGCAATACAGGAACTTCATTAATATTGTCTGTTAAATTCCACGATTTGGGTTTAACATCAACCGAATTAACAGGATTCAGACTACGTTCACTGTATTTTTCAGAAGCTTTTTTGAAAATTACTCCTAACTTGTCACGAATATCTTGATCTTTAACCACAATAAATACCCAATTTTGTAGATTCCCACCATTTGGAGCTCTTACTGCAGCATCTAAAATCTTATATATCAATTCATCAGAAACTGGATCCGTTTTAAATTTTCTTACAGCCCTTTGAGTATAAATTACATCTAGAAATTCCATAACATGCTCCTCTCAGCAGACATAGTAATTAGATTGTTACATGAACGGATTATCGTTTTTTTAACTTACGAATTCAATATTCTATGCTACTATTGCGGCATGAAAACTATTAACTTTAACTCCATAATAAACCTGAACGATATAGAGAGACTTGCTGAGTCTGTATTGCCCCAATATGCGTACGAGTATTATTTTGGTGGAGCCAATGATGAAATAACTCTCAGAGAAAACAAACAGGCATTTCAACAAATCCGTATCGCTCCAAGAGTTATGGTAGATGTTTCAGAACTTGATACATCCACTACTATTTTTGATCATACAATCCCAGCTCCTATACTATTCGCACCCACTGCATTTCACGGACTAGCAACTCCTAAAGCAGAAGCAGCAACTGCAAACGCTGCATCTATTTCGAAAACAATAATGATTTTGAGTACTCTTTCAAATACCCGAATGGAAGAAGTTGCAAACCAAACAGATACACCTTTATGGTTTCAATTATATGTTTATAAAGATCGCGAACTGACTCGTGAACTTATTAAGCGAGCAGAAAAATCAGGATTTTCTGCTCTTTGTATTACTGTTGATGCTCCCCTACTTGGAAGCAGAGAACGTGATGTTCATAATAACTTCACTCTTCCAGAAAATCTTTCTCTCCCTAATATTATTGCTTATCCTGGAGAACATTTGAGTAAAGAAAACTCTGGTTCAGCTTTAACCACCTACTTCAGCACATTATTAGATCAATCTTTAAATTGGAAGGACATCGAGTGGGTACGATCCATCACAAATCTACCATTGATATTAAAAGGCATACAACATCCTTTGGACGCTGAAATAGCTGTGAAAAATGGCATAGATGCTATCGTTGTATCAAATCATGGTGGCAGGCAATTAGACACAGTTCCAGGTACCATTACTCTCCTTCCGAAAATATCAGAAATAGTAAACAATCAAATCCCAATTTTTTTAGATGGAGGAGTACGAAGAGGTACTGATATAATAAAAGCTCTAGCATATGGAGCTAAGGCAGTTCTGATAGGTCGCCCAATATTATGGGGATTGACACTTGCTGGAGCTGAGGGTGCTTCTAAAGTTTTCAGCATTCTGAAAGATGAACTTAGTTTAGCAATGGCTCTAACAGGAACGAAATCAATTACAAAGATCACACCTGATATTATCTGGAAAGGATAGTAAACTTCATGCGAAAATTCTGGAAAATTTCCCGCAAGGCTACATTTGGATGGTGCATGTATGATTGGGCTAACTCAGCCTTTGCGACAAGTATTACCGTTGCAATTTTACCAGTATACTTTGTGAGTTTGTTCAAGGACTCAGTAGGTCCTGAAACCATCATGTTGGGATTCACATTTACTGGAAGTTCAGTTTGGAGTCTATCTGTAGCAATTTCAACGGCTATTGTAGCAATAACTAGTCCTGCTCTAGGTATAATTGCTGACAGAAAAAATATCAGAAAATATCTTTTGATTACATACACTTTAGTAGGTTCAATATTTACTGTTCTATTATTTTTCTCGGTTTATTTTGAAAATCTTGACTGGGCTTGGATGTTTGGATGTTTTCTGATCGCAAATGTTGGATTTGCAGGTGCATGTGTGTTTTATAATTCATTTCTCCCGCACCTGGGTGAAAGAGATGAATACGATCAAATAAGCGGAAGAGGATTTTCATACGGATATGTAGGTGGAGGATTTTTACTTGTAATACATTTAGCTTTAATCATGATGTTCTCAGGAACAACCAATGAAGATTTAGTGATTAGACTTTGCTTGGCATCTGTAGGCTTATGGTGGTTTGGATTCGCAATACTAACATTCATGTTAGTTCCAGAACCTAAAACTGAACATAGTAATGATAAAATATCTCTTATTTCTGCAGCAAAAATAGCAATAGCACAATTAAAGATAACTTTCTCAGAAATTAAAAAGTTTCGAATGTTGGCAATTTTTTTAGCTTCATATCTACTCTTCAATGATGGAATTCAAACGGTCATTAGCATTTCTGGAGCTTTTGGATCAGACACACTTGGAGTAAGTTTGCTATCTAACATGGCTACCATTCTTATAGTTCAATTCGTAGCTGCACTAGGGTCTGAAATATCATGGAAACTTTCTCAATTATTTGGAACAAAAAAAGCACTTGTTTCTACCCTTATTGGTTGGTGTATAGTAATCCTCTTAGCTATTGGATTTGCCCCTTTAGAACCAAAAGAATCTAAAGATTTTGATTATATATTAACAAGTGATAATAATGGCAGGTATGAAGCTACCAAAAGCCCAGAATTATACGACTCTAATAACGACCTAGAATGGGAATCCCTTTTTGGATATTATTTGAAAGATAAAGTTTCGCTTTCAGAGCGTGACACCGAATTGATCTCTCAAGCAGTTGATATATCAGAATTCTCTCGTTTCACCTTACTGATTCAAGGTGGAAATTTAGATGGTTTAACTGCAATCGGACCTCTTCATCCCGTAAATCAACTTAAAGGACCTCTTGGTTGGTGGCCAAAATTTATGAAAAATAATATCTGGGGACCGCTGAATCTTTCTGTCGACATGCAATGGCTTACATTAGGAACAATGGTAGGACTGGTGCTTGGAGGAAGCCAATCTTTGGCAAGAAGTTTCTTTTCTTACATGACCCCTCAATCAAGAAGTGGTGAATTCTTTGGATTCTTTGGTTTTGTGTCACGAACTTCAGCAGTATTTGGACCAATGCTATACATTCTAATAACTGGAATACTTGATACTCGAGTAGCCATTGCTGCCATATTAGTGCTTATACTAATAGGAACATACTTATTACGTTATATAGATTCTGAAGCTGGGAAAATTGCAGCCGAAACTGAAGACAATACTATAAATAACAATAATTAAATGAATTAAATTTGTAGGGCAAATTAGATGATTTGTACTAATTGCAGACATGAAAATGAATCGAATTCAACGTTTTGCACTAAGTGTGGACGATCATTATTAAATGATCGTCTAATGGCTGATGAAAACACGTTAGAATTACTTGAAAAGAGAATCACTCTTATTGAAAATCTTCTCAGTAAGTATATTACTGAAGGGATTTTATCAAAAGAAGAGCTTGATTCAATTACTGATACAGGTATATCTATTAATGATGAAGCAGAAATTAATATTGATATTTCATCTTCACTCCAATCAGAAGAAATGATATCAAATCAATCAAATATAGAAGAGGTGGAAGAGTATTCTTTTGAAAAGGAAGAAAAAACTCCTTTGCAAACTAAAAAACCTACCAGGATAAAGTGGGACCAATTTCTTGGACTTAACTGGTTAGCAATCATAGGTGGATTAGCTATGCTATTCTCTTTGGGGATATTTAGTTTCGCCTTTTATGAAACGGTATCTCCAATTGTTCGCTTTATATTCGGATCTTTTGTAGGATTAGGTTTCATCGTCCTTGGAGTAACAACTCAAATCCGCTATGGTTTTTGGTCACAGGTAATTACTGGAGTTGGACTCTCTATAATGTATCTGTCTTCATTCGCCGCTTTCGGAATTTGGAATCTTTTCAATCCTTTAATCGGTTTAATTATTTTAGGTGCAATAGGATTATCGGGGTGGATGCTATCTATAAAATCGGAAGGTATGTGGATAGCAATTTTAGGAATTATTGGTGTTTTTATTAGCCCATTTCTTATCGATATATCCGATAAAGATATCGACCTGCCATTACTAATAATCTATCTAATAATAATGGATCTTTCGGTTCTAGCTATTTCAATGAAACGAAATTGGCGAGTCTATAATCAGATAAGCTTATGGGGTTCATACCTGTTTTTATACCACTCAATGGTCAACTTAGGATTAAATGAACTCTGGTTGTGTCTAGTTGCATTAAGTGTAGTTCACATTATATTCATCGGAGTAACTACTATTTTTCATATTGTTAGGAACAGTAAACCTGAATTCCAAGACTTTTTACTAGTAATTTCAAATTCCGTCCTCTTCTTCTTTATTTGTGGTGATCTTTTAGAATCGGATTATTCAGGGATCTTCGCAACAATATCCATATCTCTTGCTCTAATAAATGGAATATTATCCTTATTAATTTTCAGGACATCAATAAACAACAGAACATATGCGATTCTATTCGCAGTAAAAGCTTCTGTCTTTCTAGCTGCATCAATTCCAATATATTTTTCTGATGCTTATACAACGATCACTTGGGCAATTATGGGCTCTGGTGTTACTCTACTTGGCCTTCAACAACATGAATGGAAATGGAGACTTTATAGTTCCATATTATTAACTTTATCAATCGGGAATTTTATTATCACAGACCTATGGGCAGATATTCCATATGGAATACCATTGGGGTTAAATATAGATAATTGGCTTATTAATACACGAACAATTACTGGGTCGTTAATTGCTATAACTCTTTGGATAACATACCTTTTTTATATAAAGAACCCATGGAATGTGAAATTCGAATTTTCAAATGACAATCCAAGTCCTACTGAAGATAATTCACAAACTAATTTTGCGAAACTATTTCATACTGCTACTAGTGCATTAACTCAAAGATTTTCCATGTATGAGCTTTGGAGACCTCTTGCATTAGCTTTATCAGGAACAATGATTTTATGGGTTACAATACTCGTTCACATTGGCAATTCACCCAGCGAAGAACAACTTAAGGCAATAATTACGGCAATTGCTACCGCTACTTATGGAATTATCTTAGTTCTTTTAGCAGTATGGAAAAACAATCCTTCTTTTCGAATACTTGGAACAATCCTAATATTCATAGCATCAGTATTATCTGTTACATTGGTTCCAATCTTACCTGACCTACCGCCAAATATGTGGATAAGTGCAACATTCTTTTCATTTATATTTACTACAATATTGTTACTTATGAATATTATTCTTCAAAATCTTTTTTATATCTCTACTGAAACACGTTTTAGAGAATTAAATTTTCTATCAAAACTAACCAATCGGTATTCTAGTGAGATTTCTTGCCATCTTTTAGGAATAAGCACATTTATAGCAATTAGTTATGAATTATCGTATCAATGGGATAAAGTTGGAATAAGTTTCTATCGCCTTGAAGATTTAGCATTTACATTCTTGCTAGGGATATATGGATTTCTCATATATATTTTTTCCAATCGGTACTTACAAAACTTATACTATTCAAAAATATCTTACCAAATGTCAGGACTATTATTATTTAGTATAGCTTCAGTTAAATTTCTCACCTTCGATATGATTGAAGCAAATAATGCTTCAATTTTATATGAATGGGATGGTTTCCTTTGGTTAAAAGGTTTTGCATTTATTCCGTTACTTAACCCTTATTTCCTTTTAGCCAGTTCTCTATTATTTTTTGGAACTATTATCCTTAAGGAAACTGTGAAAAACAAAAAAATTAATATATATGATTGGCAAAATTTTTACCCAGCACCGTATATTGCATTTTTTATAGGGGTAATAATTCTTGTCACTGGCACAAGAGAAATCATTCAATGGTTCTATCATGCTCCATTCAATCAACCACCAATTATCCTTTCAATTTACTGGACAATTTATTCATTATCATTGGTGGGAATAGGAATAAAATCCAAAAATCAAAAATTACGACTTCTGGGATTTGGGATTCTTAGTGTGCCAATAATAAAAATATTTTTCTGGGATACTTGGAAAACAGATCCTATAATAGGATTTTTAGGATTATTCATATTTGGATCAATACTTTTGGGGACAAGTTTTATATATCAAAGAAACAAAGAAAAAATTCGAGGCTTTTTATATGGTGAAGAAAATTTCATTGAGGAATACACTGATTAATATTTAAGTACTGAACATTGACCCCAATAATTCCGGCCCAGCAATTACTAATGGCATTTCAACAAACATAAGTTGATTCCAATTAAAAGCAATCACTAGAAAATAAGGATCAGCTAGTATGACTCCTATAGGATATTCGTTCATGAACTCTTTTAATTCGTCTGACGCTTTACTTTCATTTAATTCGTTGTATCTAAGACAATCTATTCCAAGAAAAGCACCTTGCCATTGCATAATTTCCTGAGTTTGTAATATTCCTTGAATCAATTCATCTTTTTCGTAATTTAAAGTTCCTTCTACAACATGAATCAACATTGTCCCTACACCAGGATCAAAAATAAGTCGAACATTATACACGTCTGAATCTTTGGCAAACAATTCATCCGATGATTCAACTGGCATTCCACCAAATCTTAAGAGTGAAGCGATTATGGAATATAGATCTATTATCTCGCCTTCGGTTCGTTTACGTCTTAAGGATGCCTGAGAAAACAATCTACGAAGTCCATTACTTAGACCTTCTCGTTCATATTCATCAAGTTTCTTTCCAGGTGGAACCTTTGGCCAATATGCTTCTTCAGTCAATATATCTTCCTATTAATAAGCTTCTGAAAATAAAATTTCCTTCCATAAGCTTTTTCTTGTAGAGTATTCATTTGAGAATAAACTAAGGATCAATCCATTTCAAACAATACTTTTCAAAATCTTATAACACGATACTTTGATTCATTAAGATACAGAGATTTTACATTTTTGTGGCTCTGCAATATATTCAGCCAAGGTGCAGCTTGGGGACTTATTGTAGCACGAGGATGGATGGTCTTAGAGATGTCTGAATCTTCTGCTATGGTAGGGTTTGTTACTTTTGCTGCTATGGCACCTCTGATTATTATTCCGCCTTTTTCTGGATTTCTTGCAGATCGAATAGACAGAAAAAAGATTGTTGGAATATGTATGTCAATAAATCTGATCCAAAATATTGTTTTAGGAGTTTTAGGAATATTTGGCTTGCTAGAGGTCTGGCACATAGTCTCATTGTCATTTATCAATGGCATCGCTAGGGCGGCTCAAATGCCAGCTACTCAAGCACTCATACCAAATTTAGTACCATCCAACAAACTATTGAATGCAATTTCACTAAATGCCATGACACAACATGCAGCAAGATTAATAGGACCTGGATTTATTGCGCCACTTATGGCCGAAAGCAGATTGCCTGAAGCGTTCCTTATTTGTGCATTATTATATTTCGTAGGTATTGTCACATTACTAAAGGTAAGAACAGTATCAACTGGAATAATTAACAAAGATGAAAGTTTTCTCGCGAATATTTTTAGTGGATTAACATATATCTACACAAATGTTCAAGTTCTTAGTTTAACAACATTAGTAGTGCTTCATTGTGCAATGACTATGTCATACGAATCAGTATTACCTGTACTCGTTCGTGATCAAATCGAACTCCATGCTCTAGGAATAAGTTATCTTATGATGAGTGTTGGTGCTGGCTCAATTTTTGGAGTAACTATTCTTGCAGGACTTGAGAGTGATATAGCAAGAGGAAGGTCTCTTCTAATTTCAGGTATTTTCAGCGGGATAGCAGGGATAGCAATAGCATTTTCTCCAACAATAACTTATGCAATTTTTTCGGCGTTTATTTTAGGTGCTTCTACATCCGGTTTCATGGCAATATCCCATACGATGATTCAATCAATTGTTCCTGATGCAATACGTGGAAGAGTAACAAGTATGTTTGTTCTTCATGCAGGTGGAATAATGGCATTCATGAACTTGGGAAATGGGTACTTAGCAGATAAATTTGGCCCATCGCCAATAATGAGCATAGCTGCAGCAGGATTTCTTGTAATGATGGTGTTTAGCATTATGTTGCCTGGATGGAAACCACTTTATAAAGGTTCAATATCCTCAACAAATAATTTATGAACGAATAAATGCCAAACATAGTGCTCCCTCTCCTGCATGTGTTCCAAGAACAGGACCAACTTCTGAAATTGGGATGTCAATATCTGGACACATATCAGATATTTGTTGTTTCAGTTTTTCTGCGTCTATCTCTGCATTCGCGTGGGCTACGAAAGCACTTGTAACGGGCATGCATGATTCGCCAAGTTGAACAAGACGAGCCATCCCTTTAGTTCTTGTTCGAGCTTTATCAAGAGGCTCAACCAATCCATCTTTAAGTGAAAGTATCGGTTTAATCTTTAGTATGGAACCCATTAGCGCCTGAGCTTTTCCTATGCGTCCACCTTTCTGAAGGTTTTCTAATGTTTCAAGAAGAACAAAAACTTCAGCATTCTTTGCGGCATCAGTTGCAATATTTGTTGTTTCCTCAAGTGAAGAACCATTCTGAGCAGCACGAGCAGCTTCTATCACTATCAAAGCCAGACTAGGGCCAACATGTTCACTATCTACAAGAACAATTTTATCGTTTTGGCCAGTTTCTTCTCTCGCTTGTACTGCTGACTCATATGTTCCACTTAATTTAGATGAAACATGAATAGAAACTATCACATCACCAGAATCAAGTATTTCTTGATACTTCTCAAGAAAAGCACCTACTGAAGGTTGAGACGTAGTAGGTAATTGAACACTTAACTTGAGACGTCTATAGAATTCTTCAGCATCTAGATCAACCCCATCCAAGTATGTTTCAGCACCAAAGTGTACATTTAAAGGTATAATTGTAATACCTAATGATTCAGCTATTTTCTTAGGAACATCTGCCGTACTGTCACTAACAATTCTTACACCCATCTTATTCTCCTTGTATAAAGAACTTCATTTAGAAAGATTATATTCTAATTATCATCATCAGTCCTAATTGAAGACGGTCCTGTTTCGGGCAACAGTAAACCACCTACAAATAATGTTAAGGCCATGGGTGAAACAATAAGTAATCCTGTATACAACGATCCAGTAGTTCCCAAAATCAACCCAACAACCAACGGTCCTATTGTAGCACCTACAGGAAAAAGAGTTCGAATCAGTCCTAATGCAATCACAATTTCCTGAGGTTTTAATCGCATATCCAATGGAATTGTGAATAAAATTGGTGGGACAACAAATGCTCCAAAACCCATAATAAATAAAATAGAACCAAGCATATATTGATTCTCTACATGTAAAATCAGCATATAGCATACAGGCAAAATGATTCCCGGTATCCATATAAGAGGTTTTCTTCTTCCAATAAACTGAGAAATAGAACCTGCGGTAAAAGAACCAAACACTGAACCTATTGGAAATACACTCATTAAAAATCCTGCTTGCTTCAGGTTCATATTCATATTATCAATTAGAAAAGTGGGATAAAAAGTAACAAAACAAGCAAAAGAAACAGCTGCACCAATTTGAGCACCCGCAATTATCCAAACTGTCTTCTGTCGTTTGAGAATTGAAATTGGATTACCCGAATATTCAGGTAATTTTTCTTCTACACCGTGTGAATTTCTTTCCTTCCCAAATAATAACCAGGATGGTAGAAATAAAAGAAGTAATACTCCAACTAAGAAATGAAAAGCTTCCCATCCTCCTAAAAACACCACAAGATACGATGTGACTGCAAACGTAATTAATTGTCCTAAAGCCCTAGTACCCATCTCTATGCTATTGATTACGGGGTACAAATTATTACTAAACCATTTCTGGATAAACAAAACCTGAACTTGAACCCTGCAAACCATTGATACAGTAAAGCCAAAACGAGAAAATATAAGAATTAATGGTGTAGTTGCCAGACCATGTGCAAAAGCAAAAATTGCCATGAAAAAAGTAAATACGAACGTTACTTTTCTAGGATTGTATTTCGTTAGCATTAATCCAGAAGGAATTGAAATCAATCCAAATCCTAAAAACCCTACTGCTCCCAAAATTCCGCTTTGAAATGGTGTAATACCAAGTTCATCACGCCAAATTGGAAGAAGAATTCCAACAGAAAAGAAAATTAGCTGTATACAAATATCCACATACCAAAGTTGTCCCATGACCACCCATCCATAATTAGGATGAGTAGGATTATTAATATCTTTAAGACTCAATTAACCACCAAAAACTGTAAATCAAAACAAAATAGAGTAAGACTTCCAAAAAAGTCTCCACAAAGAGTACATAAACAACTATCATGCATTGAAGTTATATTTAAAATTTCAGATATCCATATATTGTAAGGAATTTTTAAAAGATGCAACTACATAAAACAATTCATAAAACAAATCCTCCAATTCTTTCACCTAATCTCTCTGAATATGAAGATATTCGATCAAATTTTGAATGGTCTTCAATAGAAAAAGAATTAGATTGGCTTCCTAATGGAGGTCTAAATATTGCCTATGAGGCTATCGATAGGCATTGCTTAAAAGGAAATAGCAACAAAATCGCAATGATTTGGGAGGGAAAGAACGGCGAAAAAGAACAATACACTTTTGAAGAAATGAGAATTCACACCAACAAATTTGCAAATGTTTTAAAGAATCTTGGCCTCAATAAAGGAGATAGAGTGTTTACATTTCTGGACAGAACTCCAGAAATATATTTTTCTGTATTTGGAACTCTTAAAGCTGGTTGTATAACCGGGCCACTTTTTTCTGCTTTTGGCCCAGATCCTGTTCGGGATAGATTAGAAAATAGTGGAGCAAAAGTACTAATCACACAACCAGACCTCAGAGAGAAAATTAAAGACATACTTCATGAATTACCTGAATTAAAACACGTAATAATCATTAACAAAAATAACCGCTCTGAACTTCCATTAAACTATGGAGAAATAAACTATCACGAGGTAATGAATGAAGCCGATAATGAATTTGATGAGATCTCTACCACTCGAGACGATTACTCAATAATGCATTATACCTCAGGTACAACTGGAAAACCGAAAGGAGCTTTTCACCGTCATAATGCAGCTATACAGCATTATATAACTGGCAAATGGTGTCTTGACTTGCATCCTGATGATATTTACTGGTGTACAGCAGACCCCGGATGGGTAACCGGAACATCATATGGGATGTGTGCACCATGGATCAATGGAGTTACACAAGTTATATATGAAGGAGGCTTCAGTGCTCGAAAGTGGTATCAAATTATACAGGATTATAATGTAACAGTTTGGTATACAGCTCCAACAGCTATTCGGATGTTGATGAAAGCAGGAAATGAAGTTCCTAAAAACTTTGATTTATCTCAAATACGGTTCTGTGCTTCGGTAGGAGAACCATTAAATCCTGAAGCTGTTGAATGGAGTAAAGAATTTTTAGGTCTAGCATTCCATGACAATTGGTGGCAAACCGAAACTGGAGCAATAATGATCTCTAATTTTCAATTCATGGATATAAAACCAGGATCAATGGGCAAACCACTGCCTGGAATTTTTCCAGGCATTGTTGATGATGAAGGAAATGAAGTTTCCGATGGGCATCGTGGACAACTCGCCGTAAGACCCGGATGGCCTTCCATGTTTCAAGGATACTGGAATGACAAAGAAAGATATGATTCAAGATTTAAAAATGGTTGGTACATAACAGGTGATGAAGCGATCCGTGATAAGGATGGTTACTATTGGTTTGTGGGACGTTCAGATGATGTAATCAACACAGCCGGACATCTAGTTGGTCCTTTTGAGGTAGAATCGGCACTTATAGAACATCCTGCAGTTGCAGAAGCTGGAGTTATAGGGAAACCTGATCCAATCGCAATGGAAGTAGTAAAGGCTTTTGTCTCTTTGAAAGAAGGATTTGAATCAAATGACAAACTTCGTCGTGAATTAATGGCTTTTGCAAGAAATAAACTTAGTGCAGGTGTAGCTCCTAGAGAAATCGAAATTATTGAAACTTTACCAAAAACAAGAAGTGGAAAAATAATGAGAAGATTACTTAAGGCACGTGAATTGGGATTACCTGAGGGAGACACCTCAACACTTGAAGATGATTAACATCTTTTATCGATATTTCTTATATCGATAAAACTGTACTTTTCTTATATCAACCCCTACTATTAAATCAGTATAAATTCTTTATTCTTTGAAAGAATATAAGAACAATAATTTGAAGTGCATGCAGGATGCGACTTTCATACGATGAAATGAGTCTTATTCTTCGATAACCATAAATCATCTATCCCACATCCTTTTGCCACAATAGGGAGAACAGATTGAACAATAAATTTATTTCCAATGATGACGTATTTAAATTTCATGAAAATGGAAAAATTGCCATCACATCCCAATCTACCATCTCAAATAATTCAGATCTTTCCATCGCATATACACCGGGTGTAGGAAGAGTTTCAATGGAAATTTACAACAATCCAGACAAAGTATGGGATTACACAATAAGAAATAATAGTGTTGCAGTAGTATCTGATGGATCAGCAGTTCTTGGCCTCGGTGATATTGGACCTGAAGCTGCAATGCCAGTAATGGAAGGAAAAGCATTGCTGTTTAAACAATTTGGGCATATAGATGCATGGCCAATATGTATCGATACAAAAGATACAGAAAAAATTATAGAAACAGTTAAACTTTTAGCGCCTACTTTTGGAGGGATTAATCTAGAAGATATTTCTGCTCCTAGATGTTTCATCATTGAAGATAGGCTAAGAAATGAAATGTGTATCCCTGTGTTCCATGATGATCAACATGGAACAGCAGTAGTAGTCTTAGCAGCATTAATTAACGCTTGTAAGATTAATAATAAACCCCTAAATGAATGTAAAATTGTTATCCTTGGTGCAGGTGCTGCAGGTGCGGCGTGTGCAAAGATATTAATGGAATCAGGAGCAAAACAAATAATAATTCTTGACCGACAAGGAATTATTAATACTGAAAGAAATTTTATAGCTAATCCAATGAAAAAATGGCTTTCAGAAAATACAAATCCTTTAAATATACAAGGATCTATCGATCAAGCTCTTATCGATGCTGATATTTTTCTAGGAATGTCAGGTCCCAACTTAATAACTAGAGATCAAATACTAACCATGTCTGCAAATCCAATTGTATTTGCACTTTCAAATCCAGACCCAGAAATACTTCCTGAAGAAATTAATGATATAGTTAGCATTATAGCTACTGGCCGATCAGATTTTCCAAATCAAGTAAATAACGCTCTGTGTTTCCCTGGAATATTTCGAGGAGCTTTGGATGTTCGTGCTACTACTATCAACGAGGAAATGAAACTAGCTGCTGCTAAATCTATTGCCTCTTCTATTTCAGGTAGTTCTCTTAACAAAAATTGCATCGTCCCCAACATTTTTGATTCTGGAGTAGCCGAATCAGTTGCAAAAGCTACGATGCATGCAGCAATAATATCAGGTGTTGCAAGAATTACGCCACTATCAGCATGATAATCCTACAAAAAAAAGTTATAAATCTCTGGATTAAGACACTGCATTCAGCTAATATGTGTTCAACTTGTATCACAATGATGCTTTATTGGAGGGGTAATTATGTATCAAACAGATATGTACGAGGGAATGATAGCAGAAACAGTAAGTATTAACGGACATAATGGTGATAATATTTATGCATATTATGCACGACCTATTACTTCTGAACCGTTACCAGGAGTCGTCTTAATTCATCATATGCCTGGTTGGGATGAATGGTATCGAGAATTTACTAGAAAATTTGCCCATCATGGGTATGCAGCAATATCACCTAATTTGTATCAACGATCAGGACATGGAACACCAGAAGATATGGCTATGAAAATACGTTCGGAGGGAGGAGTCCCTGATGATCAAGTAATGGGGGACGTTGAAGCTTCAATGAAATATTTAAATTCCCTTCCTAATTCAACAGGAAAATTTGGAGTCATTGGAACTTGTTCAGGAGGTCGACAAACATACTTAGCTGCTTGCAGAATTGATGGTTTTAATGCAGCAGTAGACTGTTGGGGTGGAAGAGTTGTTCAGGCAAAAGAAGAATTAACTCCTCAACAACCTATTGCACCTATCGACTATACAAAAGACTTAAAGTGTCCCTTACTCGGTTTATTCGGAGAAGAAGACCAAAGCCCTCCACCAGATCAAGTTGCAATACATGAAGAGGAACTAAAAAAACATAACAAAAATTATGAATTCCACATGTATCAAAATGCAGGACATGGGTTTATGTACTATGACAGACCCATGTACAGGCAAGAAGCTGCCGTAGATGCCTGGGCAAAAATCACAGAATTTTTTGATAAACACTTAAAAGGATAAAAAATTAACAGTAATAAAGAGGAAATAATATGTGTACAATGGTAGTTGAATCCACAAAAATTACTGGTTCAGGCAAAGGAACAAATTCATGGTTCCCAATACAAGAAGTAAATGTATCCTACGATCATCCTTTCCATGCCCCAATGGAATACACCGTTAATCTTGATTTTACAAACGAATCTATGGGTCCATCTGCTAGAGTTGTTGTTGAATTGAGTGCAAGATCTGCTGAAGAACTAATAGGCACTATTCGAGAAGCACTTAGAAGAGGCGAGAAAGCCATTGCTCAAGGAAAGTAACTATGTAAGAATCATGGTTTAATTGATTAAATTAAACCATGATTCTCGTGGTTGGATCTTTAAATTGAAACCAAATAAGTTCAAAATTATTAAATTAGTATCAAGAATTCACTCATTTGTTTATCTCCTCTCAAACAAACATCTTGGTGGTAAATTGGCAAATGTTGAAATTTTATTCCTGACCACCACTGGAAGAAATTCTGGGAAACCACGTACTGTTCCTCTAGCATCGATACCTTATAATGGAAATTATTTTGTCGTTTCTTCGTTTGGAGGAAACTCAACAGAACCTAATTGGCTTCGGAATATTCGAGAATGTTCAAGAGTTTACATTCAAAATAAATCTGTATCCCAAGGTGCAACAGCTACTATAATATCACCTTCAGATACGGAATACTCAAAAATGTGGGACAGAGCAACTGAAACCTATTATGGCTTTAATAATTATAAAAATGCTACTTCTAGATCGATAGCATTAGTTATGTTCAATAGAAATTAACATGAAAAAAGCACTAAGATTCATTATTGTAACTGGGATAATAATTATCATATCTAGCTACATAACAGTATCATCATTTGTTGCTATGCAAGTAACTAATTCTGTCAGATTAGAAATAACCTCATTTCCTGAAGAATATGATCTACCATATGAAAATGTTGAGTTCTTCGCTAGAGGAACAAATATCAAACTAAAAGGATGGTACGTCCCAAGTTTATTGCCAACCGAAAGAACTATAATTATCACACATGGTTTAAACGGTAATAGATCAGGGAATTTGGAATTGGCAAAAGGTCTAAGAAACTTGAACTACAACGTATTGTTGTATGACATTCGCGGTCATGGAGAGTCAGAAGGAGAAAGGTTCAATGGTGGCTTTATCGAAAGATTCGACCTTTTAGGCGCTTTTGACTACATCGAAAACCTACCGACTGATCCATCAAAAATTGGAATTCTTGGATTCTCATTAGGTGCAGGTATATCTCTTATGGCTGCAGAAGAAGAAAATAAAATTGCTGCAGTTGTAACAGATAGTGCCTTTGCTGATATAGCGGATCTTGTAGTTCAGGAAACTGAAAGAAGAACCTCACTTCCTAAATGGATCGTCCCTTCAATCATACCTGGAATGACAACTGCAACTAAGTTATTTTACGGAATCGATGTAGATGACATAAGTCCTATAAAAGCCATAGCAAAATTAGATTTTCCTATATTACTCATTCATCCTATCGATGATGATCGAATTCCTCATTCGCATTCAGTTCGATTAATGAATCAATCAATTAATCCAAATAGTGAACTTTGGTCAGTGCCTGATGTTCCTCATGCAGCCATATATACAAATAAACCAAAAATTTATTTACAAAAATTGAATTTGTATTTTAATAGTCAATTAAAATAACTATAAAGCTATCGGCTTGCTCTTGAATCATTTCTAGCTTTTTTGTATCGACCGCTTGAATCTAAAATTCGTTTTCTCATCCTAATATTTAAAGGAGTAATTTCAATTAACTCGTCAGACTCAACAAAATCAAGTGCTTCCTCTAGGCTAAATATAATTGCTGGTTCAAGTCTTTCAACAATTTCGGATGTCGATTTTCGCATATTCGTAACTTGACGTTTTTTACAAATATTAAAATCCATATCCCTTTCGCGATTATGCATCCCGACAATCATTCCTTCATAAACCTGAACTTGAGGCTCAACAAAAGTTTGAGCCCTTTCTTGAGCATTTCGAATTGCATAAGTAACTGAGGTGCCACTTTCTGCTGCCACAAGTACACCCGATCGATTTGATTTAACTTGTCCTTTCATTACCTCATAACTATCGAACTGAGTATTCATGATACCTTGGCCACGGGTAATTCTAAGAAAGAAATTTCGAAAACCTATCAATCCTCTTGTTGGAAGTCTATAAATAATTTTTAAATATCCATCGGTATTGGCTCCCATCTCAGTCATTACAGCCAAGCGAGAAGATAATTCTTCCGTAAGAGGACCAATAAATTCTTCTTTAGTATCGATAATAAGTAATTCATAAGGTTCATAGACCTTGTCATTAATAATATTTGTTACAGCTTCAGGTTTTGAAACTTGAAATTCCATTCCTTCTCTTCTCATGTTTTCCATAAGGACAGATAAATGGAGTTCCCCTCTGCCGGAAACAAGAAATTCATCTGGACTTCCAGTACGTTCAACTCTTAAACCAACATTGATTTGAAGTTCCCGTTGAAGTCTTTCCCAAAGAACACGGGAAGATGCATATGCTCCTTCTCGTCCGGAAAATGGTGAGGTATTTACTCCAATAGTAACTTTAACTGTAGGGTCTTCTATATGAATTCGTTCTAGGGGCTCTGGTTTTTCTACCGAGGCGATAGTATCTCCAATTCTAACATCACTAAGTCCTGAAATCGCACCTATGTCTCCTGCAGATACTTGATCTACATCATTCCTAGCCAAATCCCTAAATGAAAATAGATGCTCTGCTCGATAGTTCTTGATCTCATTTTTATAATCTATAACTGATATCCAGTCACCTTTATTAACCTGCCCACGGAATACGCGTCCAATTGCTATCTGGCCAATATGATTATCATAATCTAAGGCAGCTACAAGCATTTGAAATGGTCCAGAATATTCATTTCTAGGAGGTGGTATTGAATCCAGAATTGTCTCAAATAAAGGACTCATATCCTTTGGGGTGTCTGATAAATTCTCTACAGAATACCCATCTTTAGCTGAAGCGTAAATAATAGGAAAATCAAGTTGATCAGCATCAAGTGCAAGTTCTAAGAATAAATCCTGTATATCATTAATAACATTATTAATATTAGAATTATCTCGATCAATCTTGTTAATAATAACTATTGGCTTCAAGCGATTTTCTAAAGCAGTTTTAAGAACATATCGAGTTTGAGGCATTGGTCCATCTAATGCATCAACAACTAACAAACAGCCATCAGCCATATTGAGAACTCTTTCAACTTCTCCACTAAAATCTACATGACCTGGGGTATCTATAATATTAATTTTTACATTTCCATAAACAATTGCAGTGTTTTTGGAAAGAATAGTAATACCTCGTTCTCTTTCCTGAGGATCTGAATCCATAATCAAAGTTCCAACGCTTTGATTCTCACGAAAAATTTTAGAGTACTTCAGCATTGCATCAACAAGCGTGGTTTTTCCATGATCAACATGAGCAATAATTGCTACATTTCTGAATTCTTGTAAAGAATTTTTTTGCATACAAATAGATCCTAAAAATTAACTTATAATATGAAAATTAAATACCATCATAGAATATTGACTTGATTAATTGTACAACGTTTCTATAAATTATTTCTCTAGTCCACGCAACATTACCCTAAGAGGAGTCATGCTAATTACTATTCTATCTTCACTAGCAGCTCTTTTTTTAGAAGCCTCAACTTTATCTCGTCCAGAATATCTTGAAGTCAAACGTCCAACTAAATCAATAGCATCAGATTCATCGATTGTAGCAATTCCGCGAGCTATCACACCTCGCCACATATTTTGGGGATCATCAATAGCTACTGAAATTCTAGAATCTCTAGTTAAATTCTTGGCTTTTAGTCTTTGTTTGGTAGTTGAAAAAAGAAAAACCCCACTGGAATCAAATTCATACCACATAAAGGTTATTTGAGGAGAACCATCTTTATTTAAGGTAACTAATTTAGCCAGCAAAGGTTGTTCCAAAAAACTTCTAACAATGCTTGAATCCAAGTCAGGATGCATAGAATCCTCCTTTAAATTGCTCCTTTGCACTAAATAATAATCGTATTAATACTCAATTATTGCTCTCCCCAAAATCTCTCCATCATGTAATGCTCTATATGCTTCATTGACATCATCGAGCTTATACCGTCGAGTAATTAATTGATCAAGAGGAAATTTTCCTTCATTAAACCACCTTAGGAACATTGGAAAATCTACCTCAGGATAAGAAGCACCTAAACTACCACGGTATTGTCTTTGCCCTACTACAAAATTTCTAGGGAAAAGAGACATCGGGTCTTCAGTATTTGGCAATCCAATTAGTACAGCTACACCACCTTGGTTATAGGCACCTGATCCGCCTGATTTTGTTGCGGGAAGAATCTGCTCATTTGTGACCTTTACCCCAATAGCATCAAAAGCATAATCGACACCGCCGTTAGTCATTTCCTGAATAGCTTTCACAGGATCATCTTTTGAAGCATTAATTCCATGGGTTGCACCAAATTTTTTGGCTAAATCTAATTTTTCGTCACTTAAATCAACTGCAATAATTGGATAAGCCTCAAGAATTGCAGCAGTTTGAATTGCACATAACCCTACTCCTCCAACCCCAAAAACTGCAACTGAATTCCCAGGTCTGACATTTGCAGTATATAAAACTGCACCAGCGCCCGTCAGAACTGCACATCCTATAATACAACTTACATCTGTAGGGTATTCATTAGATATTGGCACCACATACTCACTACCAACTATTACATCTTCAGCCAAAGTATAAACACCGCCATTCAGAGGGGTTTCGTTATATGTAATACCTGTTGAACCACGCATAGGTAAAGATGAAGATGCAAATGCATTACGTTTTACCCATGTTACGATTACATTATCTCCCTCTTTAACATGATCTACATTGTTACCAACTTTTTTTACTACTCCTGTACCTTCATGGCCAAGAACCAGTGGTCTAGGAGAATTTGGATTATGCATTTGATGAAGTTGAGAGTGACATACTCCCCCAGAAAATAATTTAACTATTACTTGATCTTCAGAAGGCTCAGGAAGTAAAACCTCAACGACTTCAAGGGGACCATTTACCTCGAATTGGACAGCAGCTCTTGTATTCATATTTTTCACTCTTTTCTTGATAACTTTTCCAATTAAAAATTCAAATTAGCAATTTTTATTCTATACAAAATATTGATAATCGCATATATCAAATATCAGATATAAATTACTATATGTAATTCTAAAAATATAATGTATACTCTCATAAAATTTTAAAAGGAAATCGAAATGGTACGAGATAATGAAGAAGACTCGAGAGTAATAAGTTATCTTTCTTCTCAAGGAGAAAAATATTCTTTCAAAGAAATGTGGCCAAGAGTAGTACAAGCGCGTATAGATTTGTTAAATGAAATTCAGGGAGTTAATAACATTCAAGCTATTTTCAGATTCTCTGAAAATGAATGGAGTATATTGGAAACTGCACATCACATCCTTAAATCCTCAGAACGCCTATTGAATGTTGTAGAAAATTTAGCCACAAAAGGGACTATTGAAAACAATTTAGATATTGATCCTCCAAGAGAATCTGCGGAACTAACCCTACAAGAAATTCATGACAATCTCCTTGACCGTGGCCTTGATCTATCTTCGTTAACAGCTAATCTTCCTGAACGTCCTTCTACAATACCAACTTCGGATCACAGCATTTTTGGTCCACTTCATGCAAGATCATGGTATCTTTTCCAACGTCTACATGATATTGATCATATGAAACAGATTCAAAAAAACAAAATTCATCCTGACTATCCTCAATAATCAGATGCAGGACTTAGACAAAGTATTTTACCCTCGTTCAATTGCTATCATAGGAGCCTCTCCTGATACTAAAAGCCAAGGAAATGGATATGTCGCAGCTCATCAAGAACACAATTTTTCTGGCAATATCTACCCCGTTCATCCTAAAGCCGAATATGTAAGAGGCATAAAAACTTATAAAAGTATTCTTGACATCCCTAATGATGTTGATTATGTCATTTCCAATGTGCCTAATTTCAGTGCGTTGGAATTAGTGCATCAATCCGCTGTAAAAAATGTAAAGGTCATACAATTTTTCACAGCACGATTTAGTGAGACAGGTATTCCTGAAATGGCAGAATTAGAAAATGAATTATTAATCCAAGCAGAAAAATACGGAATACGTATTATTGGTCCAAATTGTATGGGGGTTTATCACCCCGAAAATGGAATGGCTTTCAGACTTGGAATGCCTGTTGAAAAAGGCAACGTCGGATTTTTTTCTCAAAGTGGAGGAAACTCAATCGAATTTGTAACAGAAGGTCATGCTAGAGGACTATCATTTAGTAAAGGTATAAGTTACGGAAATGCGTTAGATCTTAATGAAGTGGATTTCATTAATTACCTAATGAATGATGAAGAAACTTCAGTCATTGCTGCCTATATAGAAGGGGTCAGAAACGGAAAAAATTTTCTTTCTTCTCTCCGAAAAGCTACTAAGATAAAACCAGTAGTTATCTTAAAAGGAGGTAGAACTCAGGCTGGATCTCGGGCTGTAAATTCTCATACAGCTTCACTCGCTGGATCCAAAGAAATTTGGAATGCAATTGAAAAACAAACTGGAGTTATCTTAGCCAACAATATGGATGAATTAGTAGATCTATGTGTCACATTTTCTTTCTGCAATCCGACCTATGGAAAAAATGTCGGAGTAGTTGGTGGAGGTGGAGGGCGTAGTGTTGCTTCTGCTGATGAATGTGAAGAGGCTGGATTAAATGTCATTCCATTTCCTCAAAGTATTATCGATGAATTCAGGAAAATTGATCCTAAAATTTCTGAATGGATAAGCAATCCTGCCGATGGATCTATACTAGGTGGAAGTAAATTAAATATGAAAATGATACTTTCAACAATCAATCAACATCCAGAATTTAATCTGATCATTGGAAATATTGGAGAACATTTTCCACTAGACCAACTTCACGGCATTGAAACTGTAAATAACACTGCTAAAAATTACATTGAAATTGCCAATTCTAGATTAAAACCTATGGCACTCGTGCTTGGACATGGCGTATCACAATTTGACTGGCAAAGAAATGGGCTTCAGGAGATCAGAGAAAAAATCAAGGAAAATAAAGTTGCCGTATTTCCTTCAGTGTACAGAGCCGCACGATCCTTATCTATTGCTGTAAATTATTGGAACAGGGTAAAAATTTAAAATATTATTCCTTAAATGCCCACGATTTGATCAGATGATGAGCAATGGCAATTGAACCAGGTAATATTAAATCTGAGTCAGGTTCTAATAGTGCTTTCTGAATTCTCTCTCTCGAAAACCATTGCACATCATTCATTTCTTCATCATCTTTATTGATTAATGTAGTATTAGCAGTTGCATGGCAACCAATCATTAGTGAATAGGGAAATGGCCAAGGTTGAGAAAAAAGATATTTGATATCTGACACATGAATACCAGACTCTTCCATAACCTCTCTTGCTACTGCTTCTTCAATTGTTTCCCCTTGATCAACAAAACCAGCAAGAGCAGAATAAAAACTACCACGAGTCATTCGACCTCTGGATTGACCAAGTAAACAATATTCTCCACTTGAAACCACAGTTATCACAACTGGATCCGTACGAGGAAAATGGTGTCTGTTACAGGAAACACAAATTCTAGATTGCCCACCACGCTGAATAATATTCCTATTTCCACAATAAGAACAAAAGTTATGGTTTTCATGCCAATTTAATTGTGCTACGGCTTGAGCAACAATCCCGGAATTTGAAAGGGATAATATTTCAGCTGCCGATCGTATAAGATAAAATGCTTGATTTTCAACATTATCAAGTAAGCGTACCAAATCATTTCGTTCTGATATATCTATGTAGAAATATGATATGTCTTCAAAAAATCCCAGAAATACTGGTGGTTTTTCAAGCTTATTGAATTTAATAAATTCATTATTAATCCAAATTAATTGTTTACTCAGGGGAGAAATCAAAACCTTAAGTCCGGCATCTTCATCATCGAAATTCGCCAAAACAAGGAATTTACTAGACGAAAGATTTAGTTGTTTTTGAATCCAATTTTCATCACGTCTTTCCTTCTCTGCACGATCAAGTGGATTGCCAGAAAATAATTGATAATTCTGCATAGACGCCTTCTAATATCTGTATGTTCTTAACTATGTTTCAATTGCTCGGATATCCTGTTCAACTTCCATACTAGGATCAACACCATATAAATCCCATGGAGTAAATGATTCAACAAAATCTCTGGCTTCTAAAAGAGAGCCTATTCCTTTCTCAGCCCGACCTGGTTCATACCCAAATGTTTTAGCAAATGCGTCAAAACCCCTTGGGGTTTGACGTACTCCACCTAAATCGACAATTTGGTCCCCTTCTTTGAGAATTAATCGTATCCCTACACGGTGTTCTTGCCAATATAGTTCCATAAAAACAATCACTCCTTCTCATCTAAAGTGATTACTCAATTATAATCACTACTATAACTAATCATAATAGACATTAATAACATTGCAACATTATGAATTTAATGATAATTTAATATCTTAGTATTTGACTATATATTAGCTTTAAGCTACTATTTATTCGAATCATATAAATTGTTACAAATTGGGACTAAACCATCAATGACTATTCATGATAACGACATTAATAACATCCACGAACAATTAAAGGATTTAGTAACTGCATTGTTCATTTTGTGTCAGGAATCTCTTGCTGAAATCGATATTACTATTACACAATTAAAAGTGATGTGCTTAGTATACAGAAATAACAACCATACTGTTACCAGTATTGCCAATTATTTAAAAGTTAGTAAACCAACAACAACAAGAATTCTTGATCGACTCGTTCAAAAAGGCCTGATGCAACGTCTTCCTGACTCAAAAGATAGAAGAGTTATTAGATGCATACTTTCCGAAGAAGGAATCGACTTATTAACTAATGTATGGAATGAACACTCAAAAATTACTATTCAAATACTTTCGGGTTTGTCTAACAAAGAACTACTTTCTATTGAAAATTCAATATCTTCAATAAAAGAATTTCTTGGGAAATTACATTACAGAAAACTCGAGTCCTTATCACTTTCATTAGATCCACCAGCATGGCTAAATGACGAGGAATTTAGAGAGCCAAGTTCTTCAGACCCATGGGCATTGGCAAATTAATCATTAGATTGGTCAATTGCCATTGAAAGCAACTGAGTAATATGCAATGGTTGGCTATTAGTACCATCAAAGATTTGCTGTCTGCATGAATATCCGTTACTTACCACATATTGATTCGGATTATTTCGGATTTCTGGAAATAGTCTTTGTTCACCAATACTCATTGAAAGTTCGTAGTGCTCCTTTTCATACCCGAAAGAACCGGCCATACCGCAACACCCAGAATCAATCTCCTGAACATTTACTCCTAATATAGTACTGAGAATACTATTAAAAACATTTCCGCCCACTAGGGATTTTTGGTGACAATGACCATGATATATAACATCTTTATTCAAAGCCCCAAAAATATCCAGCAAAATAGGATTATCTCCACAAATTTCATTTAAAAATTCTTCGAAGAGATACGCATGATCCGAAAGTTCCTTCGCTCTTGAATCAGAAGGCAACAGATCTAAATAATCATCACGAATCATCAGTAAACAACTTGGCTCCAAGCCAACTATTTTTACTCCTTCACTAATAAATGGATATAATATATTTACATTCATCAAAGCATTGGTCTTAGCTGAATCCAATAATCCACTTGAAGCCATAGTTCTTCCACAACAAGGTTGTTCTGGTAAGATTACTTCATACCCTAATTTCTCAAGAACATTTACTGCTGCTTTACCAATCTCAGGAACATAATAATTAGTATAAGTATCCACTAATAAAGCAACTCGATTATTTTTATTCTGAACTGCTCCTAATCGATTATTAAACCATGAACGAAAAGTATGGGTAGCTAATGAGGGTAATTCTCTTCTTGAGTCAATACCTAGAAGAATTTCCCCAATCAAACGAATAATTTTCCACTTAGCAAAGAAATTCCAAACTGACCTAAAAGGAAATCCCATCTTCGTGTTTCGTGAGATATTTGCAAAAATTCGAGTCCTTATCGATGGTTTGTGAGATTTATAATAATTATTAAGGAACTCAGATTTAATTTTTGCCATATCTACATTTGATGGGCATTCACTCTTGCATGCCTTACAGCCAAGACATAAATCCATCACTTCATACAAACGTTTCGATGCTATTGATTTTGGATCTATCTTTCCGGAAAGAACTGTTCGTAAGGCATTCGCACGTCCTCTAGTAGAATGTTCCTCTTCACGCGTAGCCATATACGAGGGGCACATAACACCCCCTTCACTTTTCCTGCACGCTCCAACTCCACTACATAATTCTATAGCACCACTTAAACCATGATCTTTTGAAAAATCATATATAGTTTCAAAATTATAAGTTTCATATTTAGGGCTTAAACGAAGATTATCTGTCATGGGTGGACAATCAATAATTTTCCCAGGGTTCATTATATTATTAGGATCAAAAATATGTTTAATTGTCCTAAATGCGTCATAAAGTTTGGAACCAAACATTTTTTCATTCCAAACCCCCCGAACTATACCATCACCATGTTCCCCACTTAATGAACCTCCGAATTCTAAAACTAAATCACTAACTTCATCAGATATTCTGACCAACTGATCTAAGCCCTTCTGATCTTTGATATTAATGAGAGGACGAATATGTAAACATCCAACACTCGCATGACCATAATATGCAGCTGTTGTTCCATTTCTGCGAACTATTTCATCAAATTTCTCGACATATTCAGGAAGTCTTTCAGGTGAAACTGCAGTATCTTCAACAAAAGGAAGTGGTTTTGTATCACCCTTTATCCCCATTAATAATCCTAAACCTGCAGAACGAATTTCCCATATATTTTTTTGTTCACTCGGTTTGGAAATTATCAAGGTATGGTAACCTAATTTTTTTTCATCCATTACGGTCTTAAACAAGTTTAGTTTTTCCTCTATTTCGTTTTCGTCCTGTCCAAAAAATTCAACCACAAGGAGAGAACTTGGATTACCTTTGAGGATTTCAGTATACTTAGCAAAACCGGTAGAATTCCTTGCAGAATCTAATATAAGTTTATCAATAACCTCTATAGCTGAAGGATCATGTTTTATGGACTCAACAGTTGCTTTCATTGCATCAATTAAGCTATCAAAATGAATTACTGCTAACCCTCTCGCTTTTGGGATTGGAAATAGTTTTACTTTTGCTGAAATTACTGTGGCTAAAGTACCTTCAGAGCCAACAAGTAACTTTGCAATATTGTTGATTCCATTTTTAGCAATAAAATCTAGACCATATCCAGAATTTTTTCTTAGAATGTCTGGAAAACGTTCAATTATCTCTTCTCGATTATCGTCAATAATTGACTTAACACCCCTATAAATTGATCCTTCCAGATCCAATTGATTCATTTTTTTCAACAAAGAGTCTCCATCAAGTTCAGTAAAAATAACCTTGCTTGAATCAGACAATATAGCTTCAATTTCTATTATGCTATCGGAAGTTCTTCCATACACTATAGAGTGTGAACCACAGGAGTTGTTTCCGATTCCCCCTCCAACAGTAGCTCTTGATGCAGTGGTAGGATCCGGAGCATAATGCAAATCGAACTTTTTCACCTGTCTGTTTAACTCATCTAAAGTAATACCAGGTTGAACTATAGCCCATTGCTCCTCAACATTTACGTCTAAAACATTATTCATGAATTTAGTAAAATCAAGAACAATGGCATTATTAACAGTTTGCCCTGCTAAGCTTGTTCCTCCTCCTCGAGGTAAAATAGGTATACTTAAACGATTTGCCATTTCAACAACTCGTATTACATCATCATATGAACGAGGGATAACCACTCCAACTGGTTCTATTTGATAAATTGAAGCATCAGTACTATACATAGCTTTTGAGTACTGATCAAAACGAACTTCGCCAAGAATATTCCTACGAATTTCATCTTCTATTGATTTCAAATGGTTTATGATTTTACTCCTGTAATAAAATGATAACGATACTATAATTAGTACTTATTCGGGTCAACATTTTACGTATCATATAATATTTTAATTATGAAGCTAAGGACTTCGAAAATTCCCCAATAAATGACAATGTTTTAAGTAACACTTTATCAGAATTATCTTCAGGTGGTATGGGTTGCACAATTACCTCTCCACTACCCCATTCATACAATCGATTAAGTCTCTCTGAGATACGATTTTCATCCCCCCATAGCACTACGGAATCAATCATTTCTTCAGTCCATTCTCCAGGTTTAATATTTTCATAACCTGCAGCAGCAAACATCTGCAAATAAAATGGAAGAGTAGGATAGACTGCTAAATTTTTCTTCGCAGCCATTACAACATCTTCCCAATTATTGGTCATGCAAACTGGTGCATGCGTAATAAGTGGACATATATCCCTACCTGCTTTTGTGGCTCCTAGCTGCATAGCTGGTATAGCTATATTTTTTAAATAATCCCCAGGGCAAACCCAAGAAATTGCACCATCAGTTATTTCCCCAGCCATTTCAAATGATCCACTTCGAAGAGCAGAAATCATAACAGGAGTTTTATAAGATCCCTGTCGAATCTGGGCTTTTGCTGAAAAATATTGTCCTTGGAAATCAACCTCTCCTTTTTGAAGAATTATTTTTAATATTTCGACATACTCTTTTAAACGTCCTAACGGTTTAGCAAAATCCATCCCGTACATGCCTGTTATTGCAGGCTTATGACCTGTACCAATACCTAACCTAAAGCGCTCAGGAGCAATATGCTCCAATACTTGCACTTGTTGAACCAGAGCTAAAGGATGCCTAGCCCAAAAAGGTATAATCGAAGTGCCCATCTTTATCGAACTTGTTTTTAATGCAGCAACTATAAACACATTTATGGGGTCTAAACCTACCCCTCCTGAAGTAAGCCAAACAGCAGGAATACCTGATTGTTCTGCTTGCAATATTTTATCAACAATCACCTGTGTATCAGCACCCATAACGGTGACACCAATAGATCGATTATTCATAATTAACTCCTAAAAATTATATTAAACAAGAACAACAATACTATAAAAATACCGTCTAGTGACCTGCAAAAAAAAATTGTGTATTCTACAAATATTATTTTATATGTTTGAAAGGAAATATTTTGATTGATTCAACCCGCCGAATACTTTCTGGCATACAAGTTCTTGATTTTACACATGTCGTAGCAGGTCCATATGTGACAAGGGTTCTTGCTGATCTTGGAGCTGAAATCATTAAACTCGACTTACCTATAGACCCCGATGCTATCAACCCTGTCTTAAGTAGTGGAAGACCAGGATATAATGTAGGCAAACAATCAATTTCTCTCGACTTAAAAACAAAAGAGGGTAAAGATATAGTTCATAAAATATCACAATCTTCGGATATACTTATTGAAAATTTTAGTCCTGGAACCATGAAAAAACTTGGCATGGATTTTAACAAACTATCAGAATCAAATCCTCGACTCATAATTGCATCTATTTCAGGATTCGGCCAAAGCGGAAAAAGTTCCCATAGACGTGCATTTGGAGCCACTGCTCATGCAGAAGCGGGATGGTTATGGACTCAACAACAAGCCGCATCAGCTACTGAGCCATTTGCCCCTGGAGTAACTGTTGCAGATATTTTAACAGCAGAGAATTGCATCTCAGGAATTCTTGCAGCTTTGTTCGATAGAGAAAAAACAGGTAAAGGACAACAAATTGATGTAAGCCTAATGGATAGTCAGTTAGCGATGCTTAGCGAAATTGCTAATAGAGCTCTCTTGGAAAACTCTGAAGCAGACCATACACCTTCCCGGCATCCAATTCATAAAACAAAAGATGGTTATGTAAATATTAATATCGGCACAGAACGTAATTGGAAACGAATTGCTACCGCCTTTGATAATCCATCAGAACAAATGCCAAAGATAGCCGATGAAAGCAATGGAAAAATCGCTAACTGGGTATCAAAATTTACTAACGAAGAAATAGCTGAACGAATGAATAAAAATGGTGCTCCTTTCGGAATAGTTAAAACTCTTCACGAAGCTGTAAAAAACCCTGTATTTCATGAAAGAGGAATGATCACTCAAATAACAAACGAACATTCTGAAAAAATTCCCATAATTAGTTCCCCAATGCACTTTTCAAATGCCATTTCAGGCCCTGCAGGCGTCATCCCAATCGCAGGAGAACATACACGAAATATACTTAGAGCAAATGGCTATGATGAAGATTCAATAAACTCAATGATAGAATCAAAAATTATATTTGAACAAATACGTAATTAATTGAATACAATTAATGGAAGGAAACATACATGACAAATCCTAACGAATCTCGAAATTCTTGGATTCAGGATCATTTACATAGCTATATTAGTACTGATGGAAAAGATGGTCACATCTGGAGAGGTGTTCCAACCCTACTATTGAGTACAACCGGACGTCTATCTGGAAAACTTCACACAACCCCACTTATATACGGCAAATTTGAAGATAAATTTTTAATAATTGCTTCAAGAGGAGGTGCTCCAACACACCCGCAATGGTATCTTAATATTTTAAATAATCCTAAAATTGGAATCCAAGTCCTATCGGACAAATTTCAGGCAAATGGTAGAACTGCAAATGATGAAGAAAAACCTAAGTTATGGAAAATAATGTCTGAAATTTGGCCAGCATACGATGATTACCAACAAAAAACTGATAGATCCATACCACTTGTAATCATTGAAAAGGTCACTTGAAATTCAATTATCACGCAAACAATTAAAACATTTTGGATTATTCCATGTTATTAATGATGCATCACTAAATTTATGTCCACAAGAATGACAAAATCTATCATCATAGTCATGCACATGGAATCCAACCATTATTTCAAAGCACAGCGGGCAAAAAGGTTTCTCTAAATTAAAGTCCACCGAATCACCGCAACCTATACAAAATCCGTTCAAGTCACCCAATTCTTTACGTCCTCATTCAACACAATTGTCAACTATTTAAAAAGCGAAGGTATTCATGCTTGAAGCACATATACCTTCGCCTGAGCATTCTGGCAGGAGCGGCAGGATTCGAACCCGCGGCCTGCGGTTTTGGAGACCGCTGCTCTACCAACTGAGCTACGCTCCTTCAAAAGCGCCCCTGGAGGGACTCGAACCCCCGACGCCCTCCTTAGGACGGAGGCGCTCTATCCTCTGAGCTACAGGGGCTTATTCATAGATATAGGAGGGATCGAACCCCCAACCTCGGCATTTCGACGCCGTGCTCTCCCATTTGAGCTATATCCCATTTTCACATACAGAAGTATAGCTATCCTATAAATTCTAAGCAAATATAATAATCTTTCCACTCTATTCAGATCGAAATTGACGCAAAATAAAATAAGAACTAGGATCATATTTATGTTCAATGTGATCAGGAGTTTTTCAAATGAGTGAAACTACCCAAAAGCAGCGAATGTCGAGCGTTACAGAAAATTACTTGCTTTCCCTTTATATCTTGAGGGAACAAAATGAACGTGCTACTCAAGTTCACTTAGCCGATTATATACGAAAACTGCCTCCCGAAGAAGGTTTGGGAAGTAGCCTACCTTCAGTAACTGCTATGCTCAAAAGAATGGAAAAGGATAATTTAGTAGTAGTTGAAGGAAAAAAAACGGTTAGATTTACACCTGCAGGCCTAAAGGCTGCTGAAACCATGATCAGAAGACATAGATTGGCTTCATGTATGGTTGTAGAAATGCTAGATATGCCTTTAGAACGTGCATATATAGAAGCTCACCGCTTAGAACATGCTATTTCGAATGAATTAGAACGACATATAAACAACAAGTTAAATAATCCTGCAAAATGCCCATTTGGGCGACCAATTCCTGGAAATCATCAAACAATTAGTTCAAAAGGACTTTTTAAACTCTCTGAAGTTGCTACAGGAACACATGTTCAAATTGAACGAATCCCTCCTGAAGATCAGTCACTACTTGAGTTTTTAATTTCAAAAAATATTCTTCCCAAACAGATTTGCACAGTTGCAGAAGCTGGTAAATATCGAGGAGTCTTGGTTCTGAAAATATCAAATGAAGACGTATCATTAGGATATCAAGCTGCTGAACAAATTCTTGTCGAACGAATAGATACAGAATAAACTCTCTAATCTGAAAATTTAATTTTTAAAGGATGAAGAAATAAATGAAAAAATATCCCATGCTTAAAAATATCTTATTTGCGTTTATACTCATTACTTCAATAATGTTAATAATTAATTGTTCTGGCGAAGAGTCCGTTGAAAAAAATAATATCCAGGATGAAAAACAAAATAATAGTAATCAAGGAGTTAATATGTCTAACGAAAGTTCGAATCTGCCATTTGAAATGGTTGATCAAAATAAATCTTTTACTGCAGTTTTAAACACAAACAAGGGATCAATGACTTTTGAATTATTTGCTAGTGAATCACCAGTAACTGTAAGTAATTTTGTGGCACTTTCAAATGCAGGATTCTATGACAATGTAATATTTCATAGAATCATCCAAGGGTTTATGATTCAAAGTGGCGATCCTACAGGTACTGGTAGAGGTGGTCCGGATTATCGTTTTGGTGATGAATTAACAAACACACAACCACCATTAAACAGAAAATACGTACGCGGAACCTTGGCTATGGCTAATGCAGGCCCAAATACAAATGGTAGCCAGTTTTTCATAGTACATGCAGATGCACCATTACCACCAAACTACACAATCTTCGGTATACTTTCTGATGGCTCAGATACATTAGATGCAATTGCGTCCACTCCTGTAACAACTGGAGAATCTGGGGAAACATCATCTCCTACAGAAGAAATAATCATTCAATCTATAAATGTTATTGAAGACTAAGTTATGGATAGGGAACAGCGCTTATTACAGGAGCTTAGTAACGCATTTGGTCCTTCAGGGTTTGAGGAATCCATAAGAGAGATTGTAATACGTGAACTTGCTCCTTTGTCCGATTCAATTCAAACCGATGGTATCGGTTCAGTTATTGCATCCCTAAACGGCACAAATTCCAATCCAATTGTTATGCTTGCAGCTCATATGGATGAAGTTGGCGCCATAGTAAAACTCATTACTCCTGAAGGATTTGTAAAAATCCAAACTTTAGGAGGCTGGCTGGACAATGCATTGATCAATCAACGATTTATCATTAAAACAAGAAATGGAAATGTTCTTGGATTCACAGGACTTAAAACACCACATGTAATGAAAGTTGAAGACAGAAATAAAATAATTGCGGCATCTGATATTTTTATCGACATTGGGGCAAAAGACAAAGAAGATGCTGAGGAAAGATTAGGTATAAAGCCTGGTGACCCAATAGCTCCAGACAGCAAGTTTGCTTTACTTAATGATGAAAAAATATATCTAGGTAAAGCCTGGGATGACCGAGTAGGTATTGGAGCAATGATTGAGGTATTTCGAAATTTAAAAAATCGTTCAACTCATGGAACTATTTATGCTGCTGCAACTGTTCAGGAAGAGGTTGGCTTACGTGGAGCACATACTAGTAGCTATACTATTCCTGCTCAAATCGGAATTAATCTTGAATCTGGAATAGCATCTGATTATCCTGGGATTTCGCAAGAAGAAGCTCAAGCAAAACTAGGTAATGGCCCAGGAATACTGCTTTATGATTCATCGATGCTTCCCAACTTAAAATTTAGAGATTTATGTATAGATACAGCAAAAAAATTAAAAATAAATCTGCAGTTTGAAGTACTTAGTGGGTATGGTGAGGATGGTGCAGAAATACAAAAATCACGCAGTGGCGTACCTACCGTTGCAATTACTGTTCCGACCAGATACTTGCATAATCATAACAGTGTAATTAATCGTGATGACTTTGACCAAACTGTTACATTAGTAACAGAAATAATTAAAAATCTTGATACTGATACAGTCGAACAGCTTACAAAATTTTCATAAATTGAAATCAATTGAAAACTTTCCTCAGAATAATAACCAGATTTTTTTAAGTATCATTGCATGGCAAAAGGCCCCATGTTATTATGCAGGCTGTTAATACCTATCTAAGAGGGGGTGTTGCCCTGCAAGACTTTGAGTTTCTCTCACCAAAAACTATTGAAGAGGCCGTAAGTATTAAAGCGGCTGCCGGCAACAAAGCACGTGCACTTGCCGGAGGAACTGACGTATTAGTTCAATTAAAAGTTGGACGATTTGATATCGATCAACTAATAGATATGAAAAACATACCTGAACTTAATGAACTTTCGTTCTCTGAATCTGATGGTTTGACCATCGGAGCAGCTGTTCCATGTTACAAAATCTATGAGGATCCTACTGTACGTTCCAGTTACCCGTGCATAGTAGACAGTAGTGAACTAATAGGAAGCATACAAATTCAAGGAAGGGCCAGCTTGGGAGGCAATGTAGTTAATTCCTCACCAAGTGGAGACTCGCTTCCAAGTTTAATAGCTTTAAATGGTTCAGCTGTTATCCAAGGAACTTCTGGCACAAGAAGTGTTCCACTTGAAGAATTTTTCACCGGACCTGGTCGAAATGTAATGACCGAGGATGAACTTTTGGTTTCACTAAATTTTCCTGCTCCAAGCAAAAATTCTGGTGCAGCATTTCTTAGGTTTATTCCAAGAAATGAAATGGATATAGCTGTAGCCAATGTTGCTTCATCAGTCACCCTAACTGCTGACGGTAAAAATTTTGAGTCAGCACGTATTTCAATAGGGGCAGTTGGACCTACTCCTTATTTTGCAAAAGATGCCGGCGATCTATTAGCTGGACAAGAAGTTAATGATGAGAACATAGCAAAAGCAGCTGAAGCAGCGAAAAAGTATGCCAGTCCAATTACTGACATGCGCGGAACTATAGAGCAAAGAATCCATCTCGTTGGTGTTCTTACTAAACGAACATTAGATATTGCCATCCAAAGAGCAAGGGGATAATAAATTTATGGCTGATAAAATTCATGTTAAAACAAATATAAACGGAAACGATATAGACTTTCTCTGTGAACCCAGACAAAGCCTTCTTGAAGTCCTTCGAGACAATCTTGATATGACTGGAACAAAAGAAGGATGCGGAGACGGCAACTGTGGAGCCTGCACTGTTTTCCTTGATGGAAGAATAGTTGATTCATGCCTTGTTCTTGCAGTCGAAGTTGATGGTAAATCCGTTAGCACCATTGAGGGAGTTGCCGATGTTGACAAACTTCATCCTGTACAAGAAGCATTTCTTGAACACGCAGCACTTCAATGTGGCATATGCACCCCAGGATTCATTATGGCATCAAAAGCTCTTCTCGAAAGGGAACCAGATGCAGATGAAGGAAGAATCCGATTATGGCTTGCTGGAAACCTCTGTAGATGTACAGGTTACGATAAAATAATTCGTGCAGTACAAAGTGCAGGGGAAACAATGCAAGGAAACTAATTTATACATTTTATATTCTATTTGATGGAGGAGTTGCATGACTTCAACTAGTAATCCAAAGAGTAAGTACAATGTCGTTGGAACGAGCCCAATCAGGCATGATGTATTAGGAAGAGTTACTGGCAAAGCCAAATACGGTGTCGATTTACGTCTCACCGGAATGCTTTTCGGTAAAACTTTAAGAAGCCCTCATGCTCATGCTCGAATCAGAAAAATTGACACATCTAAGGCTGAAGCTCATCCAGGAGTCCGGGCTGTAGTTACCACAAGTGATATGCCTATAGTAAATGACGAGGTTGCTGACTTCGGTGAAACTATGGCTAATTACAGGCTACTAGCTGAATTATGCCTTGCAAACGGCAAAGTTCTTTATAAGGGCCATGCTGTTGCTGCGGTTGCTGCTGATGACATCCATATCGCTGAAGAAGCCCTTGATCTTATTGAGGTTGAGTATGAGGTCCTCCCGCCAGTTCTTACTGTTCAGCAAGCTATGGCGGAAGGAGCTCCTTTACTTCATGAGGTTATGACAACACGAGATGTTGCTGCTCGATTCACACGAGGTACAGATACTGGAGTAGCAAGTAACATAGCAAGCAGAATTGTATTTCAGGGTGGTGATCCTGAAGCAGCATTTAAAAACTCTGATGTTGTAGTTGAAAGAGAATTTAACACCAAAATGGTACATCAAGGATATATAGAACCCCACAATGAAACTGCATTTTGGGCCCCAGATGGTCATTTAACAATTTGGACAAGCACTCAAGGAGCATTTGGAGTACGAACTCAGATTTCCAAAACTCTTGGCCTTCCAGAAGCCCATGTAAAAGTAATACCTATGGAAGTAGGTGGTGGTTTTGGAGGGAAAATCCGTTCATATATGGGACCGACTGCCGCTCTACTATCTAAAAAAACTGGCCGACCAGTAAAAATTGTAATGAACAGAAAAGAAGTATTTGAATCCTCGGGCCCTACTTCTGGATCAAACATGAGAGCAAAAATTGGGGCTAATAAGGATGGCAAAATAACTGCTGCAGAAGTCTATCTCGCATATGAAGCTGGAGCATACCCAGGTTCACCAGTAGCTGCTGGAGCATCAACATGCCTTTCCCCATATAACTTAGAAAACTTTTTTGTAGAAGGACTAGATGTAGTTGTTAACAAACCGCAGGTTTCTGCCTACAGAGCTCCTGGATCTCCTGGTGCAGCACTTGCTGTGGAAACTGTGATCGATGAGGTTGCCGAAAAACTCGGTATTGACCCTATAGATTTCAGATTGAAAAATGCCACCAAGGAAGGTGATAGGCAAGTTAGTGGAGTTGTTTTCCCAAGAATCGGATGTGTGGAAGTTGAAGAGGCAATAAAAAATTCTGACCATTACAACACTCCATTGGAAGGCAAAAACAGAGGAAGAGGAACTGCCATGGGTTGGTGGTTTAATGGCGGCAACGCTTCCACAGCAATGGTAACCGTTAATTCCGATGGAACAGTAGGATTAGTTACTGGTTCTGTGGACTTGGCTGGCACCAGAACTGCTATAAGCATGCAAGTGGCTGAAGTTCTTGGCATCACTCCTGATGAAATCTATCCTTCTGTCGGTGATACCGATTCTATCGGATGGACAGGCCCAAGTGGAGGAAGCAGAACAACTTTCTCAACAGGAATAGCTGCAATACAGGCAACAAATTTAGTACTTGATGAAATGAAAAAACGAGCTGCACTTCTCTGGGAAACTCAACCAGATGATGTAACATTCGAGAATAACTCCTTCATTTCAAATAAGAATTCAGAAGATACAATCTCCTTTAAAGATCTTGCTGGGAAATTAATGGGAACAGGTGGTCCTGTAAGTGCCTCTTCTACATCAAATCCGACACAAGTTGGAAGCGCATTTGGTGGTCATATATGTGATGTGGAAGTAGACACTGATACAGGTAAAGTTACCGTTCTTCGGTATACTGCTTTACAAGATGTTGGACAAGCTGCACATCAATCTTACTGTGAAAGTCAAGTTCAAGGAGGTGCTGTTCAAGGTATTGGATGGGCGTTAAATGAAGAATACTACTACACCGATGATGGCACGATGGCCAACTCAACTTTTCTTGACTATAGAATGCCAACAACACTCGATCTCCCTATGATCGACACAATACTGGTTGAAGTGCCAAATCCAGGCCACCCATTCGGCATACGGGGAGTTGGGGAAGTTCCGATTGTACCCCCTCTCGCAGCAGTTGCAAATGCTATTGCAGATGCAATAGGAGTTCGATTAACAGAGCTACCTATGAATCCCGGATCAATCTTGGCTGCTCTCAAAGATAAAAAATAATTGTCAAGTAAAAAATTTGCCTGCAAGATAATAATTAATTCTTGCAGGCAAATTTTTTGAGGTAATCACTATTATGCCTACTGTTTGGATTCCTTCCTTAGCTCAAAGGGCTACTGGAGCTCCAGAAAGAGTTGACGTTCCCCAAGGAACATTAAGACAAATAATACGAAATCTGGAAGAACTGCACCCTGGTCTATGGAATGAGCTTATGGATCAAGATGAAGATCGAATCAAACCTGAAATAGCGGTAGCCATTGATGGTGAAACCAACCATTTAGGTTTAATTCAGAGAGTTGATGAAACATCCGAAGTTCACTTCATTCCTGCAATTGGTGGGGGCAACTAGCTTTAAATTACTTTGATCCAAAGACTAGGAGGTACCCGTGGCAATTGATCATGAAAGACTCGATAGGGTTATAAACCCTAAATCAGTAGCAGTTGTGGGTGATAGTCAAAAAAATGATTTTCGATGGTTAAATCATATGAAAACATTTAAAGGAAAAGTTTACTCAGTTCACATTAATCCTGAAACGGCAAAACGAATTGAGGAAGAATTAAAAGTTCCCAATTTCAAAAGCCTTAAAGATATTCCCGATGATATTGATTATGTAATCTTTAATGTTCCTAGAAAAGTTGCACCATCAGTGTTACAGGATGCAGCAGAAAAAGAAGTAGGTGGGGTAGCCATGTTTACTTCTGGATTTGCTGAAACTGATACTGAAGAAGGATCAAGCCTTCAAAACGCTATTATTGATATAGCTAAAACAAATGGGCTAATAGTTATTGGGCCTAACTGTATGGGTGTTTATAATTCCAAACGTGGACTACGTTTCCTTGATCATCCAGTTGGGAATTCAAAGGGAATTACACTAATATCTCAAAGCGGATCTATTGCTAGCAGTTTCATAACTGCAGCTGAGGCAAGGGATATACCACTAGGAAAAGCTGTAAGTTTTGGAAACGGAGTTGTTCTCGAAAATCCTGATTATTTGGAATACTTTGCTCAAGACAAAGAAACACAGTTCATAGCAATGTATATTGAAGGTGTTAGAGACGGGAAACGTTTCTTCGACGTATTAAAAAAAACAACTCCCATCAAACCTGTCTTAATCTGGAAATCAGGTTTGACGGATGCTGGACAAAGAGCTACAGCTTCACACACTAATTCCCTTGCGGGTTCAAGAAGCATTTGGGAAGCTGTTTGCAAACAATCTGGAGCAATACAGGTTAACTCATTAGAAGAATCAATGGACATATTAACTACACTAAATACACTAGATGGATTTACAGGTACTAAAGTGGGCTTAGCAGGAGGAGCTGGAGGTCAATCAGTAGTGATGGCTGATGATTTTACAAATGCTGGCTTCGAGGTACCTGCGCTCACAAAAGAATCAAACGAAAAACTTGGATCTTTTTTCTCATTGGTAGGTGCCGCATATCCTAATCCTATAGATATGGGATCGAATAGAAAAGAAATTGAAACTGTCCTTGAAACCTTAATGGAAGATAACAATATTGATTTTGTAACAATGCAATTTTCAGCTTCTAAAAATATAGAGGACCAAGAAAGAGCAGAATTTTCAATGCAACTTCTTACAGAACATCGAAAAAGACTACAAAAACCTATAGCTTCAATTGTTTTTTCTCCTGATCCGAATGCTACAGAACAAAACATTATTAAAGATATGTTGAAAAAGTATCAAATACCATCTTTCCCTACGTATCAACGAGCTTCCATCGCATTAAAAAAAGTATCGGATTATTATAAATTCCATACTAAACAGGGATGATCAGAAACATATGACCCTTGGAGATTTAAAATACTGTTCGTTTTGTGCTAATTCATTAGTTTTGAAAATTTTTGATGGGAAAAAGAGACATTATTGTAGTAATTGTAAACGTTTCACCTTTCTAAATCCGAAGTTAGTATCTATTGGACTTATAGTTCAATCTGAAAAACTACTTTTAGTTAAACGAAACTTGGAACCAGGAAAAGGTGAATGGGCCATTCCAGGAGGATATGTAGACCAAGGCGAAATCGTAGAAAACGCATTAATTCGAGAAATCTTTGAAGAAACTGGATTTCACACTAACGTTCTTGGGCTAATCGGAATATACTCTCAACTCAATGAAAGTGTAGTTGTAGCTGCTTATGGTGCAAAACTTATTGGAGGAACCAAAAACGAAAACTCCCCAGAAGTTCAAGCTGTTGAATTTTTTTCATTCAATGATTTACCAACACTAGCTTTTCCTCGTGATAAAGATATAATTGCGGACTGGAAACGATGGCTAATTAATTATAAAAAGTAGTTTGATCAAAATGAAAGATATTATCAACGAATATATAAAAACAACACCCACTTCAAATGCATTAGCGAAGTCCGCACGTTCATCTATGCCCGGTGGAGATACGCGTACCACTGCATTTTGGGAACCATATCCTCTTTATTTTAAAGGAGGTTCAGGTTCATCAATAAAAGATGTCGATGGAACAGATCGAATAGACTTTGCTGCCAACTTCACTTCAATGATTCTAGGACATTCGCATCCATCAGTCATAAATTCTATAGAAAACCAAATACATATAGGTTTTGGGTTTTACGGAGCCTCTGAATCCCAAACTAAGTTAGCAGCTATATTATGTAATAGACTCCCTTCAGTTGATCAAATTCGTTTTACAAATTCCGGTACAGAAGCAACTATGAACTGCATTAAGGCTGCAAGAGCTTTTACCGGGAAACAGTTAATAGCAAAATTTGAAGGTGGATACCACGGAACTCATGATACAGTTTCAATAAGCACAAAACCCAAATTAACTGAATTAAGTGAAGCAAATGAAAGACCACGAGTACTGCCTGATAACGCTGGGATTACCTTAAATACACTTAGAGACGTAGTGGTACTTCCATATAACGATCTGCAATTGACTGAATCTATTCTCCTTGAACATTCAAAAGAATTAGCTGCGATCATTGTCGAACCAATTCTTGGAACATCCGGAATGATTCCTGCTGATTTTGAATTCCTTAAATTATTACGTAATATCTGTGATGAAACTAACTGTATACTTATTTTTGATGAAGTTGTGAGTTTCAGATTGTCCTCTGGTGGAGCTCAGGAAATGTATTCTGTAAAACCTGACTTAACTGCCTTAGGTAAATTAATAGGTGGTGGACTTCCAGTAGGAGCATTTGGTGGACGAGAAGACATCATGAGTCTGTTTAACCCTATGAAAACGAAAAATCAACCAAACCTAATCAGCCAAAGTGGTAGTTTTAATGCCAACCCAGTAGTAATGGAAGCAGGAATTGCTACGATGAAAGAACTCACACCATCAATGTATATTTACTTAAATGATCTGGGGAATACTCTCAGGGAATACTTAAAAAAATCTATAATGAGCTTGGAATTACCAATCCAAATAACTGGTGCTGGTTCACTTTTCGGAATACATTTTACAGATAATAGTGTTACTTCGTATAGAGATGCTGCTTCAGTAGATACAAATTTAACATACAAAGTATTTCTTGAGTTAATCAATCACGGAATTCTTCTTTCGAGCCGTTTGCTAGGTTCAATCACTGCACCTATGACAATTGATGATGTAAATAAATTGAACACTGAATTCAACTCTATAATCAAAACATTGTAATTGCATCTTGTTTCCGAAGAATCTATACATACCAAAAATTATTTTTAATTACAATTTAATCAAGCTCATGCACTAAGCTCATGAGTCTATTAAGTGTTTCAAGTTTCTCATTTTTGTCACTACCAGCCAATCCTACTTTCAGTGTATTTATTCCAACTTTTTTATACAACTTTAAGCGTTCTCGAATCATATCATCAGTTCCTATTAGATTTGACTTTAAGGCTAGTTCAACAGGAACTAAATCTCGAGCAGCATCCCTATTTCCTTCAATCCAAAGATTCTGAACTTCCTCAAGAATTTCAGCGAATCCTTGTCGACTGTATGCATTTTTATAAAAATTACTATTCTTCGAGCCCATAGCTCCAAATTCAAACCCATACCCCATAGCATGCCTTTTACTAATTTCTTCTACATCATCAGAAAATTCAACTGATACAGGTATCTGTAAATCAATATCATTTATTGAACGACCAGATTTTTTAGCACCAGTACGGATTTTTTCCAAGAAAATTTCCGCTGTTTCTGGCATAAATGAACCACCAATCCATCCATCTGCTAATTCGCCAGTAAGTTCCAAATTTGCAGGTCCAAGTGCTGCAATATAAATAGGAATATCACGAATAGGCGCACTCGTTCTAATAGATTTTCCTTCTCCACCTTTGCGAGGCAATGTATATTCATGACCTTCATATTGTAATCTTTCACCAGAGAATCCAATTCGCAAAATTTCAATCAATTCTCTAGTTCTTCTTACTGGATTTTTAAAATTTATACCGTGAAATCCTTCCATAACCTGTGGACCACTTGCTCCTAATCCCAAAGCAAACCGACCATCTGACATTGATTGAAGAGCCAAACTCGACATTAAAAGATTACCTGGTGTTCTGGATCCGATCTGAATTATGCTTGTTCCAAGCTTGATTTTGGAAGTTTTACTAGCAATATAAGCTAGTGGAGTCAGAGCATCAAATCCCCATGCCTCACCAGTCCAAATCGAAGCTACTCCCAATTTTTCAGCTTCGATAACATAATCAATTGAATCTTCCCAAGACCGTCCATTACCAATCAGAGCTCCTATAGCAATTTGCATTTATTTTCCTCCAGAAAATATTTTGAAAAATTTCGGTGCTGTATCTTCTGGAAAAGGTTCTGAAGGTCTTCTAGCAAGAAGAACAGCAACAGCAGCAAGTAGCATAGAAAAAGCTACAATTTTAAATCCTAATCTATATCCATCTGGTAAAACATCAGCCAGCCAGCCAACCCATATTGGTGCAGAAACGGTCGCTGGAAGATCAACAAATTGAAGAAATCCACCAATAGTACCAAAGTTTTTCTTCCCAAAAAAGTATCCTTGTATAACAGCCCTCATTGGTATGGTGCCACCATACGGAATAGCAAAAATCACAACATAAAAAGGAACTACTGAAAGTGATTGGACATTAGAAAAAAGAAAAATACCAACACCTTGCAATACAAAAAGAATGGATAGAAGCATTCGAATATTGAAATAGTCTGATATAAACCCGAACCCCAATCTACCAATGATACTTGCTGCAACAAAAAAAGACAGAGCACCTAGTGCTGTTACATATTCTAATTCTAATTCTTCAGCTAAAAAAGGAGCAATATGAACAGTAGTTATCCCTGGCATAGCCGCCCAGATTGCATAAGTTAATGCTAATACCCAAAAAGCTTGAGTTTTTAAGGCTTGCATTAATGAAAGATCAGGTTCAGGTCTTTCATCTTTGTGCCAAAATCGTTTTTTATCAGATATAAATTGATTTTTTGCAACTTTTTCGTCTTTTTCAGATGATTCCTCACCATCAATTACAAGACCCATTTCTTCTGGTTTATGACGAATTACCATAGCTAAAGGTAAACCAACAAACCACATAATAAATCCCGCTATTATGGCAGCTTCTTCCCATCCTCTACTTGTAATAAGCATGGCAAATAAAAATACAAAACTCCCCCCAAATCCAGATCCTGCCATAAGCAATCCCATAGCTCTCCCACGTTTTTTCATAAACCAATTTGCAACTGCAACTTGTAATGGACGGTAAGTACCAAAACTAGAACCTAAAGCTAACAGCAATAAAAAGGCTAAGTATAGTTGTGCAATAGTAGTTACTTGACTAAGGACTATAAACCCTAATCCCATCATTCCTATACCGAGCAACATCATTTTACGCGGACCAAAATTATCCACAAACCATCCTGCAATAGGTGCTGCGATTCCACCTTCCAATCGAGCAAATCCTATAACTCCACCTAAAGCGGCACGTGACCATCCAAATTGTTCTCGCCAAGGAATAAAAAAAGCACTAAATCCATAATGAAAAAGTCCGGATGAAAGTGCACCAATACCTACTCCTGCATATACAATCCACCAACCATAAAAAATTTTTTTCTTTATGATCAAACCTCCCCATCCACCATCTATTATTTAGCTGATCGTTTAATAGACGTTTGAAATTATCAGTCTCGAAATATTTCTCAATTTGGATTAGAATATATTTTCAGATGGTAGTAATTATATTCACAAATTGAAATATCACCACCTTTGGAACAAATTCCTTATATTCAAATTTTTATAGGAAAAATTTGAATACCACAAAATAGATGGAGAAATACCGGCCAGTTGAAAAATCAACTTCATAAATTCAAATTACTACCTCTTCATAATATGTATTATGGTTGGATTATTGTAGGAATTATATTTTTATCATCATTCGCATCAGCTGTTCAATTAAATCCAACGTTGAGTGTATTTATAAAACCTATCACAAACGAATTTGATTGGAATAGATCTGATCTTGCTGGTGCAGTAACAATAGGAACCATTATTGGAGGTATAGTTGCTTCTATTGTAGGTCCAATATTAGACAGATTTGGTCCTCGTTGGATACTTTCTTTTTCATTTCTTTTTTTGGGAACATTAGTAATTTTGCTTGGTCAGGTTGAAGCGTTATGGCATTTCTATATCATTACCATATCTACCAGAGTGCTTATTCAGGGCTTCATTAACATTACATGTCAAACCGTCGTTGCAAGATGGTTTTTAAAACTTCGCGGAAGAGCAATGGCTATGGCAAATATGGGGCAAAGATTTGGGACCGGAGTAATCCCTTATTTCACACAATCCATAGTTATACATCAAGATTGGCGTTCCGCAGCCCGATCGATTGGGATTCTTACGTGGATATTAACTCTGATTCCAACGACTATGTGGTTAAAAAGAAAACCTCAAGACATGGGATTATTACCTGATGGCAAATTACTAACCAATACCGATTTGGATGAAGAAAATAATATTAATAATTATGAAATTAGCTATACGCTTAAAGACGCACTTAGAAATAGAACTTTCTTTATCCTCGGAGGGATCGCAACTATAGCCAGTTTTGTAGCTACAGGTGTAAATTTTAATATGATTCCTTATCTGACAGACATCGGAATGCCTGCAGATCAGGCAGTTACCATTCTATTAATCTGGTCATTATCGGGCATACCAGGATTATTAATTGTTGGATTTCTTGCTGAGCGATTTAGTAATAAGCTTATACTTTTTGGTTGTTATTCGTTAATAACATTTGGAGTTATGCTTTTAACTTCTATAGACACATTCGCCGATGGGATTATCTTTGCAATATTGCATGGAGGATCATTTGGGACATCATTACTTTTACAAAATCTTATCCTAGCTAATTATTACGGACCCGACTCACTAGGAACGCTTAGAGGAGCAATTATACCATTTCAAATGACGGGAAATTCAATAGGGCCACTTGTCGCAACAATTATTTACGACACGCAAGGAAGTTATTCACAAGCCATGAATCTTTATATATTTTTATTATTCTTAATACTAGTAGCTATACTTTTTATACGTGTCCCACTCCGAAAAAGAATTTCTCAATAATTCTTAACCTATTTTAATCTGTTTTTATTTTTTTCCTTCGAAAAATCTTCTTGGATTATCAACAATTATTGCTTGAATTTCTTCTTCCTTTACTCCCAAAGATCTCAATCTTGGTAAGACATTTCTATAAATAAAGAGCCAACCGTCAGGATTGCGAATATCTCTTTCTGCACGAATTTCAGGACTTGCAATAAACATTCTTACAGCCCAATCATGAGATACCATAATCCGATTACCATACCCAGCATCTATTAACTTTTTGATAGTTTCAGTTCTCTCTTCCCAATTAGGATTTTCAGCAACAGAAGGATTCCCAGGATATCTATCTAAACCTACCCATGCGCCTTTATCCATCAATCCAGTTAAATAACCAATGTCAGTTGAGTCATTACTATGACCAATATAAACCCTATTTAGATCCACTCCTTCATCTTCAAATATAGCTATCTGTTGATCGCCTACTCGTTCTCTTGCAGCAGTATGAGTTGAAATTGGGACATCGGTCCTAATTTGTGCTCTCGCGGCAGCTCGAAGAACAATCTCTGCAGTTTCAGTCACACCTTCTACATCATTAGCAACTTTAATAATTCCTGCTTTAATACCCGTCCCATCAATACCTACTTCAATCTCACGAGAATACAAACTGGCTATAGTATCTGGTGATTCATTCCAAAAAACCCTCGGTATATCTCGCCAATTACCTGTTGCAGCAATAATGTTGACTCCCGAACCCAAAGATACCTCACGCAACATTGCAACATCTCGACCTAAATCTACTGTGCTAAGGTCAATAATTGTTTGAACATTGCCCTCTGAACGAGCTGCACTTAATAATTTAACTCCTTCTTCAACAATAGCAGCACGATTAATATATTCTGGATATGTTTGTGGAATTCCACCTGAGGCAACCATTATGTGTTCATGTGTTAACGTGCTTCCAAGATCTTCTGGATTAATTTCACCAGTTACTGAATTTATAACTCCCATACCAATCACTCCTTCATCAACTAATACTTTGGCAAGGATATCACTAGAAAAGTAAGATGACCAATAAATTGGAATCTTAATGTGCTATAAACTAGACTAGTTTGTGCTCAATATCTAAAATATGAAGTAAAGAAATTGAAATATCCCAAAAGGACATCCAAATGAATTCTGAATCCAATGATTTGATAGATATAAAACTCGATGAATTACACCATAGGATTCGGCATTCAGCTGCTCATATAATGGCTGATGCCGTACTTGAAATATACCCTGAAGCAAAGATAGCTATTGGTCCAGCTACACAAGATGGCTTCTATTATGATTTCGATTTAAATCATACATTCTCTCCAGAAGACCTTGATAAAATTGAAAAAATTATGTTGCAGAGGATAAAAGAGAATTTACCATTTGAAAGAAAGGAACTAACTCGAGACCAAGCCTTGAAGATGTTTAAAGATCAACCCTATAAGATAGAAATAATTGAAAACCTATCTAAAGATGAATCTATTTCAATATATGAACATGGAAACTTTGTAGATTTATGCGAAGGCCCTCATGTTGCAACCACAAAGGAAGTAAAAGCTTTAAAACTTTTAAGTATTGCTGGTGCTTATTGGCGCGGAGATGAAAATAATTCAATGTTACAACGTATTTATGGCACAGCATTCGAAAACAAGGAAGCTTTAGATGCACATCTTTTGAAAATTGAAGAGGCAGCTTTACGAGACCATCGTAAGCTGGGAAGGGAATTAGAATTATTTATTTTCGATCCAATTTCTCCAGCTAGTCCATTTTTTCTTCCCAAGGGAACTATTATCTATAATGAACTAATTGATTATGTAAAAAATTTATATTCCACCTTTGGGTATCAAGAAGTAATTACACCACTAATATTCTCAACTGATCTTTGGAAACAATCAGGACATTATGATAATTATCAAGAAAATATGTACTTTATAGAGGTAGATGAAAGAGAATTTGGTGTAAAACCGATGAATTGTCCTGCGCATGCTTTGATGTATGCTAGCAAATTACACTCGTATAGAGATCTCCCATTAAGATACGCAGATTTTGGAAGACTCCATAGATATGAAAGATCTGGGGTTACTCATGGACTAACTCGTGTTCGCACATTTTCACAAGATGATGCACACATATTTTGCACAGAAGATCAAATAGAACAAGAAGCAACAAATTTCATAACCATGATTCAAAAATCCTATGAAATTTTTGAATTTAAACCCCCAAGGGTTGCACTGTCGCTTCGCCCAGAAAAAAGTGTTGGAGACAAAAGTCTTTGGGACAAAGCCGAAAAAATCTTAAAGACCGTATTGGAAAATAATAAACTTTCATATGATGCCATGGCTGGTGAAGGTGCATTCTATGGACCAAAAATTGATTTCTTTGTTCCGGATGCCATCGGAAGAGAATGGCAATTAGGAACTCTTCAATTAGATTTTTCACTTCCTGAACGCTTTAACTTAGAATATATTAACCAAGAAGGAAATGTTCAGCGTCCTGCAATGCTTCATCGAGCCATGTTTGGTTCTATTGAACGATTCATGGGGGTAATATTGGAACACTATGGAGGAGCATTACCTCTTTGGTTGTCACCGATTCAGGCTACAATCATACCAATTGCTGACAGGCATATTGATTATGCGGAGGAAATTAATCAACAATTAATATACGCAAATTTCCGTACAAATATAGATTCAAGAAGTGAGAGAATGAACAGTAAAATCCGTGATGCTCAACTACAAAAAATTCCTTACATGTTAATTGTAGGAGATAAGGAACAGGAAGAAAAAACCGTAGCAATACGAAAAAGACAAGATAGAAGCCAGGAAAATATGAATATTGATATGCTTATCAAACATCTGACTGATAATCTCTACACTAAAATTCTTGGAACACAACAGGAAAACTAATGACTTATATTGACTTGCGTAGTGATACAGTTACACAACCGACTCCTGAAATGAGAAAAATAATGGCGAACGCTATTTGCGGTGATGATGTCTGGGAAGAAGATCCAACTGTTAAGGAACTTGAAGAATTATCAGCAGCTATTCTAGGAAAAGAAGCTGCACTCTTCACCCCAAGTGGAACAATGAGTAATCTGATATCTGTACTTACTTGGTGTCAGAAGGGTGATGAAATACTACTTGGTTCAGAATCACACATATTTGTACATGAAGTTGGTGGGTCTGCAGCTCTGGCAGGCGTTATGACTCACACTGTGCAAAACGATTTAAATGGTAATATAGACCCCTTTAATTTAAAACATGCAATTCGGGAGCAAAGCATTCATTCACCTAAAACCGGACTAATAGCTTTAGAAAACACTCACAATAGATGTGGAGGTTCAGCACTAAATTATGAAAATGTCTATCCATTATTAGACATTGCTCATGCTTCAAATATACCAACACACTTAGATGGCGCAAGAATATTTAACGCAGCTATTGCATTAGATACTCAAGCTAGAACAATTGCTAATGGATTCGACTCAGTATCATTTTGTATTTCCAAAGGACTTAGTGCACCTATAGGCTCAGTTTTGTGTGGATCAAAAGAATTCATCGACCAAGCAAGACGGTGGAGAAAAATGCTGGGCGGGGGAATGCGTCAAGTAGGCATTATTGCTTCAGCTGGGATATTTGCTTTAAATAATATGGTTGATAGACTTAAAGAAGATCATCAGAATGCACATGATTTATATGATGCAATAAGTGACTTGCCAGAAATTGAAATCAACTGGCCTACTATTCCTACAAACATTCTTATATTAAATTGGAATCAGGGGCCAGTAGAAGTTCTAATAAATAAACTAAAATCTAACGGCTTGTTAGTTTCAAATATGGGAAATAATCGAATGAGAATGGTCACTCATTATGGAATCAACAAAAATGATATTGATCAAACTATTGATATAATATTTAAATCCATGAAGCAAGTAAAAATCTAATATCCGCAAACAAAACTAATGAGCACATCCATAATTGATGTGCTCATTAGTTTTGTTTAAATAAATCTTTCTAAGTGTTTGTAAATTTAGGTTCTCGCTTTTGAGCAAATGCATTAGGACCCTCAATTGAGTCATTCATGCCACGAAGGTTAAACTCTAAAGCAGCAGCGTATGATTGAGCATCTGAAATGCTCATTGTTCCACACTTATATGCCATTTCATGGAAATTTCTTAAAGCCCTTGGAGCAAGTCTACACATTCTTCGAGCCCAATCCACTGATTCGTTCAAAGCTTCACCATTTGGAACTACTTTGTTTACAAATCCCATTTCATAAGCTCTTTGAGCTGTAACACGTTTATCGCCCATAAGAACTACTTCAAGTGCATGTGGTAGATTCATCAATCTTGGAAGCCATGCGACGAAACCAGCCCCTTGATTCCAACGTGCTTCAGCAATATTTAATTCTGCCTTTTCAGCAGCAATCCGAAAGGTACAGTTTTGAGCAGTAGACCATCCACCAGCTATAGCAAATCCATTAATAGCAGCAATAGTAGGTTTCCAACACCCAAGTTTTTCACCAATAGGTGTTACGGATCTTGCTCGACCAGAATAAACCATCCCACCTTCTGCGTTTTCAAGCTCGGCACGAATTTTCAGGTCTTGACCTGCAGAAAAAGCTTTATCCCCTGCACCAGTAACAATAGCAACCCACTGGTCATCATCATCGGCAAATCGTGTCCATGCATCAACCCACCTATGACCCATACCAGGATCGCTAGAATTCATCCGATCAGGTCGATTCATAGTAATTATTGCAATTCGACCCTCATCAATAGTCTCATAAAGAAGTTCTTCATGAGTCCATCCTGGCAGCGGTGTTCTTTCAAATGATTCTGACATCTTATAACCCCTCCTAATACGATTCTAGTGTCGCAACTGTACCATAAAAGATAAATTTGCAAAATACTAGTCAATACCATTAATCTGAATTATTGATGAATTTTAAAGGACTTTTATGACAACACCAGAAAATCATGCATTAGAAAATGCTCGAAAATCATTGGCAAATGACCTTGAATTAGAAATGAAATTATTAACAGAATCCTGGACAACACTAGGACTAGTCTTTGAGGTATTAGAACTTGACTTCGAATTAAAAGGAGAAGAACTTGAGTTTACATGGAATGCGATTGCGTCCTCCTGGAGAGATATCATATCAGATCATGATTTAAGTAATGAACAAATATCAGTAATATGGTTTTCCATACTAAGTGAGCTTCAATCATTTGGACCTGACGCAATTGAGCTTATTAGTACTTTAGACGCAACCAAACTAATACAGAATTCATTATTCAAAACTCTGTAATAAATTATTCAAAATCAAATTAAAAATGTTAATTACCTGTTCATAGCTTGAAAATTATTCTTCATATTGCACTCAAGATAAAATTATTTCAATACCTATTAAATAAAAAAAGACGCCCCGGTTATAACCGGGGCGTCTTTTTTTATTTAGCTACTCTACGAAAAAGCTAGTTTTAACAAGCCCGCTCCGAAGAGTGAGCTCCTAAGGAACCGATACTTCGTTTACCCATAGGCTCTCACCTCCTTTCAACTGTGTGGAGAATATCATAATATTTATAAATTATCAATCAATACCTTAATGTTAATAAATAGATTATTAATAAGGAAAAATTTAAAGAATCTTACATTCACTAAATTCAAAAAATTGTTAGAATTTTTCTATTAATATATAAGGTGATTTAATTCAATCAATATTTGAAAAACTATCCGGGGACAATTCATTTATTGGACACGATTTTTGAGTTCCATTACTCATATTCTTTACTTGTGCTAAGCCAGAATCTATCTCATTTTGACCAATGATTATTACATATGAAGCCTTCATTGATTCTGCGTAGCGCATTTGTCCACGCAAACTTCTTCCATCAGGTGCTATTACTATGTTCATTCCTTCATTTCGAAGACTTGAGGCAATTTTAATAACTTCTAATGATGCAGGAGAACCAATATGAATCATTATTGCGTCAGGAATAAGTTCCTTTATAACAAAATTTTTATTTGTCCTGAGTTCTCCAACAATTCTTTCTATACCTGAACCAAATCCTATACCAGGAACAGGTTTGGAACCTAACTCTTCCATCAAACCATCATATCTTCCACCACCAAGAAGTGCAGTTTGTGAACCGCTTTCTTGTGGATGAACTTCAAAAACAGTTTTAGTATAATAATCGAGTCCACGCACTAAACGAGGATTGATAATATAATTAATATTAAGAGAATCCAAGTAAGACAAAAGTCTATTCCAGTGTTCATCACATTCAGTGCAAAGATAATCAACAGTATGGGGAGAATCACCAATCATTTGTTGACACAAATAATCTGTACGTTTGCAATCAAGAAGTCTTAATGGATTCTTGGAAAATCTCAATCTGCAATCTTCGCATATATCATCCAACCTTTTTTTATAGAATTCGACTAATGCATTAACAAACATTGGTCGGCAGCTTTTGTCACCAATGTTATTAATCATGAATTGCATTTTGGAAATTCCTGCAGAATATAAATATTGATAAGCAAGTTCAATAATTTCAGCATCAATTATTGGACTGCCATCTCCAATTGCTTCAAGGCCAAATTGATGGTGTTGTCTAAATCTTCCACGCTGAGGACGTTCGTACCTAAAAGCAGGAGCAATGTAATATAAACGTACAGGCTGTGGTAGTGTGTGCATTCCGTGTTCAATATATGCTCTGCATATTGAAGCTGTACCTTCAGGTCGTAAGGTCAAAGAATCTCCGCCCCTATCGAGAAATGTGTACATTTCTTTCTCGACAATATCCGTACCTTCTCCAACCCCTCTAAGAAAGAGATCAGTATCTTCAAACATAGGAGTATCTATTTTTTTATAATTGTATTTTGTAGCAATATTTTCAGCACTTTGAACTATATGATGCCAATATGGCTGCAATTCGGGTAAAATATCCTGAGTACCTCGAGGCGATCTGTACCTCACGCAAAACTCCTTTAATTAGCAACGAACATAGTTAGCATATAGCAATATAAAGATAGACGTAAAGTCAGATTGACATGAATTACTATCAAGCTTATCCTTTTCTGGCTTTAAAACCTTAAACTTTGTCACCCAAGGAGTTGCTATGCCTGCGAAAGATATTATTGCTGCAGTACGAAAAGATAATAGAGTTAACCTCACAGAAATTGAGTCTAAACTACTACTCTCAGAAGCTGGAATACCTGTTGTCGAAACAAAACTAGCTACTTCTAAGGAAGATGCTGTCAAAATTGCTGAGGAATTAGGGTATCCGGTTGTACTGAAAATAGCCTCATCTGAAATACTTCACAAAAGTGACATTGGCGGAGTAAAACTTGGTTTGGAAACCGAGTCAAGTGTACTTGAAGCCTACGATGAAATAATTTCTAATGCCAGAAAACACGAACCAGATGCGAAAGTTGACGGAGTATCGGTTCAACGTGCCGTTAAAACAGGAGTTGAAATCATTATTGGTTCATCAAAAGATGCTCAATTCGGACCATTTGTAATGTTTGGGCTTGGTGGAGTTTTTGTAGAAGTATTGAAAGATGTAACTTTTAGAATCGTTCCTCTTGAGCTTAGGGATGCGAAAGAAATGATTCAGGAAATTAAAGGTTATCCTCTACTTGAAGGGTACCGTGGCAGTGCTCCTTCTGATATCAATGCAATAGAAGAATCAATAATTAAATTATCAAATTTTCTTAATGAGAATGATGATATTAAAGAGCTAGATCTTAATCCTATATTTGTATATGAGAAGGGATTAACTGCAGTTGATGCTCGAGTAATTCTTGAAGAAGACGCAGGCAAAATCTAAAACCTCTTTGCTTATTTAATAAACTTTTTATTGATTATAAAAGGAGTATAATGGCACAAATTCGAGCAGAATTTCAAGATGGAAAACGAATAGTTTTTACTGCTAGGGAAAGATCATTTGTAAATGTAAGAGAGACACGAGACGATGGACCGATCGGATTTTCATCCAGTGAGCTCCTGCTTATGGCTCTTGGAAACTGTAGCTTAGGAATATTAACAAATCATGATCTCTTGAAAGATATGCCATTAAAAAAAGCAACCGCAATTTTAGAATCTGGCAACTCTCAAAATCCAAGCCGATTTGATAACATAAAATTAAATATAGAACTTGAACTTGAAGATTCATCTCTACATAACCAAGAAGATACATTAGAAAGAATTGCTGACAACTGTCCTGTGGGAAACACGTTAAAATTCTCACCAGAGATTACGGTTAAAGTAACTTTAAAATAACCAAACTGAATCGGGTTTAAATTAAGGAAAAAACATGAGCAGTTATCCTAATTTTAGCGTCATTGGAATAACTAATATCCCAGAGGTAAAAACTGGAGACAATCTTGCAAATATTATTGACGCTTCTGCAAAGCAACAGGGAACTCCTATTCAAAATAATGACATCCTCGTTATTGCACAAAAAATAGTTTCAAAGGCAGAAGGGTTATTAATTGACCTTAATACTATTGACCCTTCTCCATTTGCCAAACAGATCGCAGAACAATGGGATAAGGATGCAAGACATGTCGAAGTAGTATTACGAGAGAGTCGCAGAATAGTAAGAATGGGCCATGGTGTTTTAATTACCGAAACCCATCATGGATTTATTTGTGCAAATTCAGGAGTTGACGCATCAAATCTTCCAGGTGAAGAAATTGTAAGTCCGTTACCTCCAGACCCAGACAATTCCGCCAGAATAATAAGAGACGATTTTAAAAAAATATCAGGTCAAAATGTTGGTGTTATTATTGCTGATACCTTCGGAAGACCTTGGAGAGAAGGCACTACAAACATAGCTATAGGCATAGCTGGAATTAACCCTTTAATCGATTATAGAGGACTATATGATATCCATGGAAGAGAAATGCATGTTTCTATATCAGCAATTGCAGATGAAATAGCTGGGGCAACTGAAATAGTTATGGCAAAAACTGCTAAAATTCCAGCCGCTTTGTTGAGAGGTTTGGAATATGATTCAACTTCTCACAGTATAAGTGAAATGATTCGATCACCAGAAAATGACCTTTTTAGATAATCACAGTACATATCCAACTAAACTTGGTATTTATCATGTACAATATGCACTTGACCAACACAAACTCTAATAGAAAAGCGAGACTCTTATATGAAAATCGGAATTATCTCAGACACTCACCTACCTAATAAACTTTTTGGAGCTTGGGATGTAATACTTGAACATCTTAAAGATGTAGACTTGATATTACATGCAGGAGACATCCAATCAGCAAGTGTCTTAGATTCACTAGAAAATGTAGCTCCAGTCGTAGCAGCATTGGGTAACAATGACCTTGGACCTTTAGAGCAAGATCCTCGTGTGAAACCTACCCAAGTCATCGAAATCGAAGGATGGATTATAGGAATAATTCACGACCTTGAACCTGAAGATCGTCCTATCGAACAATTGATCTCAAACCATTTTGGAACACATCTTGACATTGTTATATCTGGGCATACCCATTGGGAAAAATTAGAGTTACGTAATGGTATTATTCATATAAACCCAGGAAGTCCAAATCTACCCCATAATTACTCGCACAGACTGGGAATTGTTGGAATAATTGATATTAAAGGTCAACATTTAAATGCTGAATTAGTTCATTTAGGTGACCTTCCTGACCTCGTAAATCCTAGCTTAAAGGGGCTAGTAATGAATGCTACCAAAACTGATGAAGGCATACGAGTCAATGGATTAGCAAACTTCAAACCTACTGGAATTTAGCTTATTGGCCACCGCTCTTCTTTCCAGGCCATATCCCAAAATAAATACTCATACTGACAGCTTTTAGAAAAGACATCTACCATTTCCTGTTTAGATTCAGCAGCTGACCTATCAGCACATTGATTAACCATTCCCTTACAAATTTCTACTAGATCCCGGAAATCATTGGACGAATATTGTTCAATGAAATTGTCATACCTTTTATCTCTATCTATAGTTGAAATATTTACCTTAAGACGAAGACCGACATCATAAAATCCCCACATGCACGGAAGAAGACTCGCTAAAAGCTCGTGGTATCCACCAATTGAACCAGTTCTCAAGAGAAAATCCGTATAAGCACTACAAGTAGGAGATTTTCTTTCACTTTCTAGTTCTAATTCTGATATTCCAAATTCCTTAGCAAAATTCCTGTGTAAATCCATTTCTGTAGAAAAAGTTTCATATGCGAGATTAGAAAATTGCATAGAGGAACGAATATCAGGGGATTTAACAACCGCAATTGAAAATAATTTTCCATAATCAATTAAAAATAAATAATCCTGTTTTACCCAATACATAAATTTGCTTATCGGTAATGTATTATCTTGAATACCTTGGATAAAAGGATGTTCATATTGAGCATCCCATATCTTTTTACCTGTTAAAAAAAGTTGATCAGTAAACAATTCAGACAATTAAACCTCCAAAGATATTTCAATTCAATTCAGAGAATTCCACTCTAAGCACCATAGAAGCGTTCATACCCACCTTAGCCCATTCTGAAATACGATGTTTTACTACCCATATAATACCTTGAGAAGACTCAATAACAGGAATATTTTTCCTCTCATGTTTCTCTAAATAATTATCGATGAAATAATCCTTTAACTTCTTATGCCCTTTCATTCCCAATGGGTTAAAAAAATCGCCTTTATTATTGAATCTTATAAGTAATTTTTCATTTGCAAGACCAATATCAAAAAATTCAACATTTGGATCAACACTAAACTCATATGGGTAATTTACAATAGAGCAATCAATCATGAAATTATTAAAGAAACTGACACCAGGGATTTTTAAATCTACACATTCATCATTGCTATTGCTGACAATTTCCTGATCTTCGTTTTTTCTATCAATTATAATTGACCTATGATTATTTCTTGCAATAAGCCCATCTGGAAGGTCAATTGACCTTCCAGATGGGCCTATTGCAACATCCAAAATTAAATCATTAAGTAATTCAGACAACATGCCAGAATAACTTAATGATTCAAAAGATCGCATTATAATATATCTTTGTATAGAGACATCTAAATCCAAAAACTTCAATCGATCTATTACAACTTTCCCTTTATCTAATAAAACGGATTCATCCCAAGCTTTAAACACTGCTTTATTTATAAAATTTAAATCATGTTTTACACTTCTAGATAATCGATTAATAGCATCACCAATTTTTGGATTCATTTCGCGTAAAGAAGGTGAGATTTTGTGCCGAATAAAATTTCTTGGAGTTATCAAATCATTATTTGTATAATCAATCAAAGGGTTGATTTCAATCAATTTACAATACAATTCAATATCTAAACGATTAATTTCCAGTAGTGGACGTATTAATTTAATTTTATCTTCTTTAAAAGCTTTGAGTTCTCCCTCATAACTCATACCTACTAAGCCCTGAAGAGCAGAACCTCTTATAATGTGCAAAAGTATAGTTTCAATTTGATCATCCTGATTATGACCAGTCGCAATGTATTTGGCTCCTATTTCCCTTGCCTTTGAAATTAAAGAGTCATACCGTGCTCGTCTTGCAGCATCCTCAGGAGAATAATGCTTTAATAATCTAGTAATTTCATTGCTAACATTGCATGTATAAAAATTATCAATCCCTAAAACAGATGCAAATTTTTCAACATATTTAGCATCAATTTCAGAATTTTCGCGTAAACCATGATCAATATACATAACTTCTATATCAAAATTATAGATATTCTTCAAATTTGCTAACACATGTAATAGCACACTTGAATCAGGCCCACCAGAAACTCCAAGCAAAACAACCGAATCCAAAAGTTGGATATCAGCTAATACAGAACTAACTTTATCATTGATTTTTTGTATGTGTTCAAACATATTCCACCAGTCAGAATTTCTACTAACTTAGTTATTAAGATCATCATTTTGAACTAACGATTCAGTAGGAATTATAATTCTAACTCGTCCAACCCTCATTCCGCGCATTCGAGAAATAGACATTTGAATCTCACCTAATCTGTATTCATCACCTATTACTGGGATTCTACCCAAAACTTCGACTAGGAATCCTCCTAAGGTTTCATATTCTCCATCTGGAATTAATATATCTAACCGGTCATTAACATCTGTAATACGTGCACCACCATCAACTAAATACGTTGTGTCATTCAATACAAAGAAATCTTCATCGGCAAGTATATCCTCATTAATAGGACCCATAACTTCTTCAAACAATTGGGTCATAGTAGCTATGCCAGCTATTTGGCCAAACTCATCAACTGCAACAACCATTTCTTGTCCTGATCTTTGCAATTCACCAAGTAGATCAACAACTGGTTTAGTTTCAGGAACGAATATTACAGGTCGACTAAGAGTAGTGACATCACTATTTTCTGCAATTCTTTTGCTAGAAAACTCTCTTAAAACATCTTTACTACTTAGAACTGCAACAATATCATTCTCATCTTTTGAACTTGAAACAGGGAATCTGGAATGTGGAAACTTTGCAAATATGTCAAAAAATTCATCTAATGTTGTGCCACGTTCAATAAATACTAACTCTATTCTAGGAGTCATCACTTCACGAATCTGCCGATCACCGAATCTGAACACTCTATCAAGTAAATTTGCTTCAACTTCTGTGATAGCTCCAGAATCACGGACTAACATTATCATAGAACGTAATTCATCTTCAGTAACTTGCCTTGAATCACTTGATCCAAATATGACTAGTATTCTTTTAGAAATAAAATTAAGGACCCCTGTAATTGGGTAAAGTATTCTTCTGAGAATCCAAATAGGTCTGGCAAATATAATTGTTACTATATCTGGGTAACGAACACCTATAGATTTTGGAATAGCTTCCCCAAATAGCAACAAAATAGATGTGACTGCAAACGTAGCTAACAAAACTGCTTGTTGTTGATTAGAAACTATACTTAAAGCAATTGCAGTAGCAAGTGCAGCAGCAGCCGTATTAACAAGATTATTTATCAACAGTATCGTGGGTAAATATGCTTCAGGGTTTTCAACTAACTGGGACGCAGTTTTAGCTCCCGAAACTCCTCTCCTGACCATTGCACGAACCTTTGCTCTATGTAACGAGAGTAAAGCTGCTTCCGAGCCAGATATCATTGCTGAGAGAATTACACACAGAACAAGAAGGGTAATATAAAGGCCTGTCGGCTCCTGTTCCATATAGTACTAAAACTCCACTCGAATAAGTTGACGGATGCTATCACTGTTCCTTATCAATGTCAAAAAAACAACTCTTTAGCTAATTATATTTCATACTATCTATCATGTAATTTTTCCAAAACTTTTTGCAAAATATGATGAGCAATTTCGTTCTTCTGTAAACTTGCATCAATTATAATCCAGCGATTAGGATCTGCTTTTGATAACTCCAAATATCCCTTACGTACTTTTTCGTGAAAATTATCTCCACTAGAAAAATCTATTCGGGTATCTTCTGATTCAAATCTATCTCCATAAATATTATTTCTTCTTTGAAGAGAAACTTCTGTTGGCAAATCAAGCAATATAGTCAAATCAGGTAAAACACCTTCAATAGAAAATGAATTAACTTTTTTTAACATTTTTATATCTAGACCTCTACCATATCCTTGATATGCTAAAGTGGAATCAAAAAAACGATCACATATAACTATTCTTCCAGATTTTAGTTCTGGAAGAATAAACTCATTAATTAATTGTGTTCTTGCAGCAAAAAAAAGAAAGGCCTCAGATAATGGGTTAATTTCTTTTGGGCCATATTTTACTAGCTTTCGAATACGTTTCCCTAATTCGCTAGATCCAGGCTCAACATAGTCTTCCACCTCAAATCCTTTGAGAATTAGAGATTTTTTAAGAAGTCTAATCTGAGTAGTTTTACCTGCAGCTTCTCCTCCTTCAAATGTAATAAACAGAACTAAAAACCTCCATTATTAGACCAGAAAATAACTCTTCGATTTGGATCTTTCCCCATACTAACTGAATTGATATTGTATCTATCGGCGGCTAGATGTTGCAAACGACGAATATATGAAGTTTGTGGAGTTAATTCAACAGACTCTTCACCATTTAAAACTTCTAAAACAGCACTTTCGGCTTCTTCCAATGCTTGCTCAGTTTTTTCCATCCTATTATTTGAATCACTATAACGGGAACCTTTCAAAAACCAGTCGATCTGAGCTTGAGTATTTCTACGCAAAACGTATATAGGAATACCCTTTTCTTGAGCTAACCGTATCATCTCAGACTTCTTTTTATACTGTGCCTTTGTTGTCAGAATCGTATCTGAATCAATAGCATTACTTACCATATCGAGTTCTACACCTAAATTATTTGCCCCATTAATCAGGCGTTCACGACTAACGCCATATGGAAAAACACGTAATGTATTAAATTTCACACCATTGCGATTGTTCATATTACTTGATCGTTGGTTATAACCATTAGAAGCTATTGATTTTATTCCATTTGCTCTGCTACTTTTCTTGGAAAAGAATCCGTCATTATTTGAAGAATTGAGACGCACTGAATCCCCTTCAGTAGTAACGAATTCTGCTCCATTCATGGTTCTTATCTCAGGGCTTACAGAAAAACCTCTTAATAAAGCATCAACTTTATCAGACAAATCGATATGTAATGCGATAGTATGCCAATCTTGAATTTCTACCAAAGCATCAAAAGTCGCAGGAGCTTTTCTTTCCAAAATTGTCTTTCTTGACCCTCTTCGTCTAGCCTCTTCATCTCCTAAAACAACACTTTGAATTCCTCCAAGAAGTTCACAAAGAGTGGGGTTCATTATAAGATTATCCATAGTATTACCATGTGCAGTAGCAATTAGTTGAACTCCTTTTTCTGCAATGCTCCTTGCAGCAAGAGCTTCTTGTTCAGTGCCCATTTCATCAATCACAATGGCCTGAGGCATATGATTTTCTACTGCTTCAATCATTACCGAATGTTGATGTATTGGTGATTTAACTTGCATTCTCCTAGCTAAACCTATTGCTGAATGTGGAATATCACTATCTCCAGCTATTTCATTTGAGGTATCTACGACTATTACACGTTTGCCTGCTTTATCAGCAAGAGTTCGAGCAACTTCACGTAACATTGTTGTCTTACCAACACCAGGCCTTCCGAGAAGCAAGACACTCTTACCATCTAATATCAAGTCTTCAATAACTTTAATAGCACCAAAAACAGCCCTGCCAACTCTGCAAGAAAGGCCAACAACATCCCCATTTCTGTTCCTCATACAAGAAACTCTATGCAAAGTTCTATCAATTCCAGCTCTATTATCATCCCCGAACGATTTTAATTTAGATAAAACCAAATTAATATCCTCACGAGTGATTTCTTTGTTGGCAATAATATCACCTTCAGGAAACCAACATCTTGCTGGTCTTCCAAGGTCCATGCTTACTTCTAGCAAATCGATATAATTTTCAAAAGAAATAATCCATTCTGAAACATGAGTCGGTAATACAGCAAATAATAAGCCTAAATCGTCAATAAGAACTTCTTCATTAGCTTCAACCATTTATTTGTTTTACACTCCATTCGTAATGCATTACTGATTTTTTTGTTTATAAAGTACTCTATTCAAAAAAAGTTAGAAAATACTTATGGTATCTATAATCATCAGTTAATTCAGGATGGAACGTAGTTCCCAATATGCTCCCTTGCCTTACAGCAACCGGAGACTCATCTTTTAACCATGATAACACTTCAATATCCTTACCCACTCTTGCAATTATTGGAGCCCTGATAAATACTCCCTGAAATTTTTGATCGGAAAATATTGATGAGTCTAAATCAGCTATAAAACTTTCAGATTGTCTCCCATAAGCATTTCGTTTTATATTTATATCAATAAGACTTAAGGTTTCAGGATTCTCATTTGAGTTATTCATCGAAAGCATAATAATACCTGCGCATGTCCCCCATATTGGACTACCTTTTTTTGCAAAATCACTTATGGGTTTACGCAATTCATATAAATCCATCATCTGTGAAATAGTAGTACTTTCACCACCAGGAATAATGAGTCCATCAATATCATTTAAATCATTAGGTAATCTTACTTCTCTAGCAACCACTCCTATAGTTCTTAAAGCCACTAAATGCTCTAAGAATCCTCCCTGTAATGCCAAAACTCCTATTACCCTCTGATTTGTTTTTATTGAAACTTGATTATTATTTGCAGAAGTAAAAATTCGAGTTAAATGAGAAGATTTTCGTAGCGATTCATTGAAAAATTCTATAACTTTACCATCCTCGAACAGCTAGCAATTCATCATCTCCTAATGTTCTAGCTCCCATACCTGACATTGGTACACCTAAACCTTTAGATACATTCGAAACAATATCCCAATCTTGAAAATGAGTTACTGCTTGCACAATTGCTCTGCCTCTCTTTTCAGGTTCCCCAGATTTAAAAATTCCCGATCCAACAAAAACCCCATCACAACCTAACCACATCATAAGTGCTGCATCTGCTGGAGTAGCTAAACCACCAGCAGCAAAATTTACAACTGGCAATCTTCCAATTTCTCTTACTTCCATCAATAAATCAATAGGAGCTCCTATTGATTTTGCTTCAGCCATAATTTGTTCGCTGGATAATGATTTCAACTTCCCTATTTGATTGTTTACAGTTCTCATATGTCTAACTGCCTCAACAACATCACCAGTACCAGCCTCACCTTTAGTACGTATCATTGCAGCTCCCTCAGAAATACGTCTCAATGCTTCTCCAAGGTCTCGGCATCCACAAACAAAAGGAACTTTAAAGTCATATTTCCATACATGATGTTCTTCATCTGCAGGTGTCAAAACCTCAGATTCATCAATATAATCTATGCCTATAGATTCTAATATTCTCGCTTCAGCAAAATGTCCAATTCTACATTTAGCCATAACGGGAATAGAAACAGAATCCATAATTTTTAATATGAGCTCTGGGTCTGACATTCTTGCAACCCCCCCATCAGCTCTAATATCTGCAGGAACTCGTTCAAGGGCCATAACTGCACAAGCACCAGCATCTTCAGCTATCTTAGCTTGATCTGGAGTAACCACATCCATAATCACTCCACCTTTAAGCATTTGAGCAAGGCCAATCTTTAATCGTGATGGCTCGCTATTAAAATCTTGCATATTTGCCCCCATATTAAACCAATTTTATATTGATTTTAAAAACAATTTATAGAATTCATACTAAAGTTATTATACAGCTACCAATTCCCCGACATCAATAATACATCTATTTATGTAAATTAAACTATAACTCTTTCAGGTTCTTTAGTAGGAAAAATTCCTAACAAATGAGCTGTTGTATCCCCATCGTTTACCACTTTATGTGTTTGAGATTCGGAAACCACTATAACATTCCCTGCAGAAATAGAGGTTGTTTGATCATCAGAAACATATGCTATCAATGAACCTGAAAGAACTACTATTATTTCTTCATGAGAAGGATGTATGTGCAAGGGTATCTCGGAATTTGGTTTTAAAAATATATCTAACATACTTACATTTTCAGAACCTATCAAATTTGCAGAATAATTTCTTGCAAACACACCTGGGAACACTTCTTTTTCATCAACATCTTGATAATTAGTAATTAACATTTACCCTCCTAAGAGAATGTATGATGTAAAAATAGAATAAAAAATATTTAGATACAAAAAACTTATTTCTTATCTTCCCATGCTGAATATTGAGGAAGACCTCTTAACGTAATTCCATCTTGCAAAAACTCTTCAATTTCCGCACCACTCAATCCTATTTCTAATAAAATCTCCTCACTATGCTCTCCGAGTCCAGGTTCTATTGTATCAACTCTTAAAGGTGTATCAGAAAAAATAATAGGTGGTCCTGGCTCTTTTAAACTTCCGAAATACGGATGTGGGATATCAATCATAAAATTATCCTCAAACATTTTTTGACGTTCATTCATGAATCCTTCAATTTCAACATCAGCATCAACACAATCTATATTTAATTTATCCAATTGAACTTCCCAATAAGATGTTTTGAATTTCACAAACTCCTTTTCTAACAATTCAGAAAGTGTATTGGAATTTATTTCTCTATTGATTGAAGAATTAAATTTACTAGCTAAAAGATATTTATTATTGATTGCTTCAACGAATTCCAACCATCCTTGTTGGTTTGCAACTGACAAGAAAATCCAACCATCACTTGTTTGATATAGACCATTTAAAGCGCTTTTCCTTTTCTGTCCTTTGTCAACTTTTAATCTCGGTTTCATGTCATCAAATTCAACAAAATTATCCCCACTCAAATATGACATAGCCCCTATCATAGTAGAATCCACATGTTGTCCTTTACCTGTAACATCTCTTGCCCTTAAAGCCATAAGAATATTAGTAGCAGCTGCAATACCCGATGATATATCAGCAGCACCAAATTGGGCTGGAGGATTATCAACACCAGCTTGCTCAATATAATTACCAGATAAAGCACTTATTGAAGTTTCATATCCAGGTCTATAGGCTTGTGGTCCATTCGGACCAAAAGCAGTTATTCTACATACAATAATTTTGGGGTTTATAGATTTCAGTGTCTCATAATCCAAGCCAAGCCGATCTTCTACACCAAGCCTAAAATTATAGACAACTACATCTGCTTCTTTCACAAGTTTTCGAAAAATAATATCTGATTGTTCCAATTTCCTATCCAGAACTAAACTTCTTTTTCCTCTATTTAAAACAGCATAAGCTCGAAATAACGCTGGAATATGAAAATTATCTCCTTGGAAAGATTCAACTTTCATTACATCTGCACCAAGATCACTTAACAATCTTGAGCACATCGGACCAGCTACAAAAGCAGTAAAGTCCAGAATTTTTATCCCTGTTAATGGACCACGATTATAATCATTTTGGATATTACCAGAACGTTCTATCTTATTATTATGATCATTTTGTCTCCAATTTTGAATAAGTTCCTCCAAACTATCGCTTTGATGTGAATTCAATGCTGCTGGGATGATATTTCCAGGAGTTTCCGAGAAGATCCCTAACAATCCAGGTTGAATCATTTTTCCGACAACAGGATCATCAATCTCAATTGCAAGATCGTTAGACCAAAATTGTTCATGGTATCGAAATTCATCGTGACTCAAAACTGGTTCACAAGGAACATTTGCTTCCCACATCCTTGATATCCATTCATCTCTTGGTTTTTCTTTAAACTTATTCCAAAGTATGTTGAGCAACTCATATCTATCTTCATCATTTTCAAATACATTAGGCATGTTAATGAAGCGATTATCTTCCAGAAGTTTTTCCAAACCCATAACCTTTAATGCTTCTTCACAAAATGCTCTGGTAAATGCAGCCATGCTTATCCAATTGCCATCACTACATTCACATAAATTGAAAAGAGGACGAATACCTCTTGGATCACCACCCTGAGCCAAAGGAGGAAGTTGATCAGCATTATCTGTAGCACTCACAAAACTTCGATAACAAAGTATTCCACGTAATAAGCTTGCATCAACATGTTGTCCTAATCCAGAAATATCCCTGACTCTTAGAGCAGAAAGAACTCCTTGAACACATAACATTGCTGCTGAATAGCTCGCAATTTTAGGAGCAACATAGACTGGGCCAGATCGAAATGATCCATTTTGAGGATGAAGTAAAGAACCTGCAATCGCATGAACTACACCATCGGTGTTTGATAGGTTGCTCAAAGAACTAGTTGAACCGAATCCAGATATATTAGCTACAATTAATCTCGGATTGATTGTAGACAATTTATCATAAGTTAAACCATGTTTTTTCAATTGCTCATTATCAAACGCAAGAAGAAGAACATCGCTTACTCTACATAGATCTTTAATACGACTCATGTCAGTAGTATTTATTAAGGAAACCTGAACTCTATTTTTTCCACGATTCCATAATCTCTCTCCAGCCAAATCTATGTTTGGATCATCTGGATATAAATCTAAAGATATAACTTCGGCACCTTGATCTGCTAAAAGCATTCCTGCTAAAGAACCCGCCATTCCAACTGAAACTTCAACAACCTTAAGTCCAACAAGTGAGCCCACCATATCTTCCTCCAACCTTATCAACACTTCCAATCGAATGGATTGTATCAAAGAGTCGAAAGTTTTCAAGATAATTGTATAACCAATATTTGATACTATTTGAATGATACTAAAAAATTTTTGATGCCTATTAAAATCTCAATTATATTGTTGACAGCAAATTTTAGAATGCTATCATGATCCCGCAACCGACTTGAAAAGCGGTGAAAATCATATTTGAATAGCGTAATAAAGTAGAAAGGGTCGCGGGGATCTTGTTATGACCACGACGGCAAAAACTTTCAAAAAAATGCTTATAAAGACCCATCCTCCATTTAATAAACCTCATTATCCTGAGTATAGTTATGAATAACTCCATTACCGATATCTCAGGCATTAGTGTTGGACACCATACAGACTTAAATAACGCAACTGGTTGTACAGTTATTCTTATGGAAAAAGGTGCTGTTGGAGGAGTAGAGGTTAGAGGCTCTGCCCCAGGTACAAGAGAAACAGACTTGCTTCGTCCAATGAATTTAGTACAGGAAGTTCATGGCATTTTGTTAAGTGGCGGAAGCGCATTTGGTTTAAATGCAGCCGGAGGTGTTCAAAAATATCTCGAAGAACAAGAAATTGGGTATAAAATCGGTCCTGCAATTATACCTATCGTTCCTGCTGCAATACTTTTTGATCTTGGTTTAATTAACCACAAAATTAGACCAACAGCATCTGATGCATACCAAGCATGCTTAAATGCAACAAATGGAACAGTAGAGCAAGGAACTATTGGAGCAGGAACTGGAGCAACTGTAGGAAAAATATTGGGAAACAATCAGTCAACCAAAGGTGGTATTGGTACAGCAAGTATAAAAACTGGTTCTGGTATTTCTGTAGCTGCAATAGTTGCAGTCAATGCTTTTGGTGATGTAGTAAATCCTGTCAACGGTCAAATAATTGCTGGACCAAGAAATTCAACTAGCAATAAATTTGAAAGCACTAACGACTTACAGCTTAAAGAACGTGATATGACTAAACCAAATTCAAACAACACCACTATCGGGGTAGTAGCAACTGATGCAAAGCTTAACAAAGAACAAGTGAATCGCTTGGCCACCTATGCTCATAACGGCTTATCCTTAGCTGTTAGACCTAGTCATACAATGGGTGATGGTGATGCCTTTTTTAGTTTAGCTACTGGAAACTCATTAATAACTCCCAATATGAACACTTTAGGTTCCGCAGTAGTAGAAGTAGTTATTCAATCTATACTAAATGCAATTAATTCAGCTTCTGGATTGGGAAGCATACCTAGCATTTCAGAAATTAATTCTCTTAACAATTAACATAAAGGATCATAATTGAATGGAAGCTAAAATTGGATTTATTGGAGCAGGTAAACTAGGATCATCTCTAGCACTTGCCATGGCAAATTCTGGATACAAAATCAACCTTATAAACAGTAGTAATAACTCTTCCTCAAAAAAACTTGCTGGAATTCTCCCTCAATGCCAATCTACTTCAAAAGGTCAGGAAATTGCTGACAAATGTGAATTAATATTTATAACAACCCCTGATCATAGTATTAACAAAATAGTTGAATCTATTACATGGAACAAAAAGAATACTGTAATTCATTGTTCTGGAGCTACTTCATTATCTTCTCTTAAGTCCATAGAAAATTTTGGTGGGAAAATTGGAGCTTTTCATCCCTTACAAACATTCCCGCAAAAGAATTTACCGCAAAACATTTTACAAGGTATTACTTTTGCTATTGATTCAAGATCATCGATAAATGACCTCTTGAAATCAATTGCAAAAAAGCTTTCCTGTAAAACTATTACTCTGGACCCAAAAGACCGAGCATTGTATCATGCGAGCGCCACAATGGCTTGTGGATTTATCACTAGCATAATTAATTTATCTATTCAAATGTGGAAGGATTTCCCTGGAGGAAAGGAAAATGCTTTAGAGTCACTGGAACCATTAATCCAAACTACCTTTAATAATATAAAACAGATTGGGCCAGTTCAAGCTTATACAGGTCCAATAGCAAGAGGGGACGTAGCTACCATATCAAGCCATTTAGATGCTATTATACCTATGAAAAAAGAAATCCTAGATATTTACACCTCATTATGTAATTATGGTGTTGAATTAGGATTAGAAAGCGGAAAATTAAATGATACTGAAGCAAATAATATCAGATCAATGATTTCAAATTACCGTAATGATTTAATACCTAAAAATTTGAATTCTCATGAAGCTAAATTGAATTCATAAAGGAGTTGAAATGCGTTTAACCATTCGAAATATAAATGAAATGAAACGAAAAAATGAACAAATACCTATGGTTACAGCGTACGACTATACTTCAGGCATGATAGCTGAAAATGCAGGAATACCTATGCTTCTAGTAGGTGATAGTCTAGGACAAGTAGTTTTAGGACACGACACAACTATACCTGTAACAATGGAAGAAATGATTCATCATACTAAAGCTGTAGTAAAGGGTACAAATAAGGCATTAATAGTTGCTGATATGCCATTTATGAGTTATCAAGCTAGTAGAGAAAATGCAATCCTTAATGCTGGCAGATTATTGAAAGAGGGTGGTGCCCAAGCTGTAAAACTAGAGGGAGGCACCAGATCTGCTTCAACCGTTCGTAGAATAGTTGAAGTAGGCATCCCGGTTATGGGGCACATAGGTTTAACTCCTCAATCAGTTAATCAAATGGGAGGGTATCGAGTTAGAGGTAAAACTGAACAAGGAGCAGAAAGATTGATTGAAGATGCACTTGATTTGCAATCAGCAGGAGCATTTGCAATTGTCCTGGAATTAATTCCAAATGCTGTAGCTCTACGAATCACTTCTAAATTAAAAATACCAACTATAGGCATTGGAGCTGGCCCTCACTGTGATGGGCAAATACAAGTTCTACATGATCTCTTGGGACTTTTTAAAGAATTTACACCCAAACACGCCAAAAAATTCATTGATGGATCAAGGTTATTTACCCAAGCAATACAAGAGTATGTTCAAGAAGTTAAGTCTCAAACCTTCTTAGTAGATTCACAAAAATCTAAAATCAATAATATCAAACCAGAAGAAATAACTACTAAATAGAATATATATTAGAAAAATTGTGAAGATATACAACAATATTGAACAACTGAGAGAAGCAATAAAAAACGCCGAAAGACCAATTGGACTTGTTCCAACTATGGGATTTTTACATCAAGGCCACCTAGCACTAATAAATCAAGCTAAAAAATATAATAAAACAGTTATAGTTACAATTTTTGTCAACCCAACTCAATTTGGTCCCAATGAAGACTACGAAAAGTATCCACGCGATATCGATCATGATATAAATTTGCTAAAAAGTTTGGAAACAAATTTTGTTTTCATTCCTGAAAGAGAATCCCTATACACTGAAAATCACAATACTTGGGTTAATGTGGAAAAACTTGATGAAAAATTAGAAGGACATTTTAGGCCAAATCATTTCAAGGGAGTTGCAACAATTGTCCTTAAACTTCTAAATATAACTACTCCAGATAATGCATATTTTGGACAAAAAGATGCTCAACAGGTTCAAATAATAAAACAAATGGTTGCTGACCTAAACTTGTCAATTAAAATAAACTCAATTCCAACAGTTCGAGAATATGACGGATTAGCACTTTCAAGTAGAAATGTTTACTTAACTAAGGACGAACGAAAATCCGCAAAAGAAATATACCAGAGTTTACTATTAGCACAAACGTTATTTGAAAAAGGTATAAATAATGCCGAAATTATAAAGAAAAATGTATCAGATCACATAATAAAAAATATCAAAAACTCCAAAATAGATTATGTAAGCATCACTCAGGAATCATCTTTAGAAGATTTACAGACCATCAAAGATTCAGCACTACTATCAATTGCAGTTCATGTGGGAAAAACTAGATTAATAGATAATTTAATCCTGAGCAAAAAATGATGTTTTCAAAATATTCTTATAAAAAAATTTCTGAACTACAAATCAAATTACAATTCATCGAAACTCAAATGGTCGAACTGCAAAAAAAATACGAAGATACTTCAAGAGAAATCCATTCAATTGTCACATTGCTACCTATGTTAGAAAAATGGGGGCTATTAGTTGAAAATTGTAACAATTGGATCAGTATATGCAGATCATTAGGGCTAACAAATAAAACTGTAAATGGTCATCGAATGATAAAAAATAGTGATGAGACACTTCACATCCTATTACATAAAACATTATTCAATACTTACTGCTCTATTGATAAGGTCACGTATTCAGAATAAATAAAAGAAACTTAAAATAAATTAACTACTAAAAACCTTAAAAGGTAACAGGAGTTTTTTTATTGCATTATATTTACCTATGGCAAAAAAATCACAACTTTCATTATAAATACGAAGGTGTTCATCATCTCTAAATTTTAGAGAATCGTTGAAAAGTGAAACTGGTTTTCCCATTTTAAAGTTAGATTCCTGATTTGTGTTAAGTGATAAACTTCTTAATCGTTTTACAACCTCATCCATAGGTTTAATAATCTGAGGAAATAAATCTTGAAAATTATATCTTTTCAATTCGTTTAAGGCCACTGAATTTAATAACTTAAACGGGCCAACTTTTAATCGTGTCAGATTCAAAACATGTGCACCACAACCTATATATTCCCCTAGATCATTAGCTAATGATCTAACATAGAATCCACGGGAACAAGTAATCCTGAAGTCAACATCAGGTGGTTGAAATCTTTCTAAAGAAATCGAATGAACTTTAACTAAACGTGGATTAAGATCAAATTCAACGCCTGCTCTAGCTAAATCATAAGATCTTCTACCCTTAAATTTCAGTGCACTAAACTTAGGAGGTTTTTGGTATATCCAACCTGTAAATCTTGGTAACGATTTCTCGATTATCTCTTGAGTAATATATGAGTAATTATTTTTGGCAACGATTGCACCAGTACAATCATATGTATCAGTAATCTCCCCTAAACGAAAAGTTGCTAAATATTCCTTGTTTTCATCAAGTAAATATTCCATTAGTCGAGTTGCTTTTCCTAAACCAATAGGAAGCACACCATTAGCCATAGGATCCAATGTTCCACCATGTCCAATCTTTTGACGATCAATCAGCCGTTTAATATCTCGGATAACATCTGCAGATGTATACCCAATAGGTTTATCTACAATAATGAACCCATCCAAAGACAATTTAAGAATCACCTTCGACTAAATTCTTACTATTATTTAAATTTAAAATATCAAGAATTTTTTGAGAATCATCGATAGAAGTATCAAGTTTAAAAACAAGTTCAGGAATTTTTCTCACTCTCAATTTCATTCCCAAATGCCTTCGAATAAAATTAGAAGCTTTATTTAAAATTACAATTGTCTCATTCTTCTTATCATCATCATCCATAACACTAACAGTAATAATTGAACGAGAAAAATCCCGGGAAGTGAAAACATTAGTTACCGTAGTTATAGAAGAAACTCTAGGATCATTTAGTACGTGAAGGAACAAAGATCCAATCTCATCACGAATAGCATCGTTAATTTTCTCTAGTCTACGAGTCATACTAAACCTCAAGAAATTCAGTCAAAAAACTTTTTACGACCCATCAACTATATGGAATGCTTGGAGAACATCATCTTCTTGAAAATCAGTATAACCTTCGACTACTATGCCACATTCAAGCCCTGAAGTTACTTCTCTAACATCATTTTGAAAATGTTTAAGACTTGCTATTGGTCCTTCATGTAATACTTGATTATCCCGAGTTACTCGAATTGTAGAATTTCGTCTTATTACTCCATCAAGAACGTGACATCCAGCAACTTTAATTCTACGACCTACAGGGAAGATTGCTCTAACCACAGCATATCCATCCTCTACTACTTTAGGCCCATCCTGAAGAAGTCCTTGTACAGCATTTTCCAAATCTTCCTGAAGTTTATATATAACATCATACTGTCGAATTTCAATCTTATTTTGTTCAGATAATATTTCAGCACCAGGTTCTATCCTAGTATTGAAACCAACTATAACTGCACCAGAAGCAGTTGCGAGTAAAATATCAGTATCGGTAATTGAACCCGCATCAATTCTTAAAATTTTCAATTGCACATTCTCCGAAGAAAGTTCAGAAAGTACATTTTTTATTGCATCCACACTTCCTTGAACATCACATTTTACAATAAGAAATAATTCCTTTATTTCACCAGACTGAATTCTATTAGACATTTCCCCAAGTGATGCAATAGCTTTAAAACGATCATCTGTTAATTTCTGTTCAGCAGTATAACGAGCTAACTGTTCATTTTCTGCAACAATAAATGTATCTCCCGCATCTGGTATCTGGTTAAGTCCCAGAACTAAAACAGGCATGGAAGGACCAGCAAGATCAATATTCATAAAATCATTTCCATACATAGCTTTAATTTTCCCATAAGTAGTGCCGGCAACAATTACACTTCCTACCGATATTTCGCCATGTTGAACTAATAAAGTAGCTAATGGTCCTCTGCTTCTGTCTAAACGAGATTCAATTACAATTCCCGAAGCTGTCCCGGTTACATCTGCCTTAAGTTCTTCCAATTCTGCCAAAGCTAATATATTTTGAAGCAACGTATCTACCCCTTCACGACTTTTCGCGGATACAGGAACAACAATAGTATCTCCTCCCCACGCTTCAGGTAACAATTCATGTTCAGATATTTGCCGATAAATTTGATCAATATTAGAATCAGGCAAATCCATCTTATTAGCTGCAACAATTATAGGAACATTTGCAGCCTTAGCATGATCAATTGCCTCTCGTGTTTGTGGCATAACTCCATCATCGGCTGCTATAACAAGCACAACTACATCTGTAGCACTAGCACCTCTAGCCCTCATATTGGTGAAAGCTTTATGACCTGGAGTGTCAAGAAAGGTAATCATATTCCCTTCATATTCCACCCTATATGCTCCTATATGCTGTGTTATGCCTCCAAATTCTTGATCAACTACATTTTCATTTCTAATAGCATCAAGTAGTGTAGTTTTTCCATGATCAACATGTCCAAGCATAGCAACAACTGGAGAACGTTCCACTAAATTAGCAGGATCAATATTTACTTTTGAACTTTCATATTTATTGCTTCCATAAGTGGGTTTCCGTACTTTATAACCCATATTAGTAGCAACAATAGCAGCAGTCTCAAAATCCAATATCTCATTGAGATTTGCCATGATTCCAGATCTCATCAATTGCTTGATAACATCAATTGGATCTGAATCCATAATCTCAGCTAAATGGCTAACCATTACCGCTGATGGTATTTCAATTGAAGTATTTAAATCCCCAGACTGAGTCAAAATAACCTCACAGACGTGTTCAAATAGATTTAGAAAATTCGATTAACATTTTAGCATCCTCAGAAGAAATTGACGAACCTATTTTTTTGCCAACCAGTTCTTTAGATATACCAATATCCCAGCAATTTTTATCGTAACAGAGGTATACACCTCGACCATTCATTTTTCCAAGAATATCAACCACAACAGAGCCACTTGAGTTAGAAACTATACGAATCAAAGAAGATTTATTTCGTTTGATTCCACAACTAATACATGTTCTTTGTGGAACATGCCGAATATTCATAAGATCGAGCACCTCCCAAAAACCTCATAACTCAGGCTCAGAAGATCTGTCTCTTCTTGATTTTTTATTTCCTCTACGTCCTCGCGAATCTCCACGTCCTCGATCAGGAAGTATATCTTCAGCAAACCGAAGTGCTGATGGCTCAGCTTGGTCAGTATTATCTGGTAAAACCCATATGGAATCATCATCTGGAGAAATGATTTCTTCAGAATCTTCTTGAACAGAATCTATTTCAGAATCTTCCAAACTCTTTATAAGTTCTGTGTCTGGATCTAGATCTTCTATACCAAGTTCAGCCAATTCACTGGCTATATCTGCAGAATCTATAGGTGAAACTACCAATTCTTCAATACTAGGAGATTCATCCGGAACAGTAGTAGAAGTTTCTATGTCGGATATAATTTCTTCAATAGTCTCAGCTTCAATAGTCTCTATTTCTATCTCAGACTCAGAAATTTCTTTAACACTAGATTCGGTAGATTCAGTTGATTGTTCCAATAAAGCTAATTGTTCTTCATATTCTGATTGACTTTTAATTTCGATTTTCCAACCAGTAAGTCTCGCTGTTAAACGAGCATTTTGGCCTTCTTTACCTATAGCAAGGGACAATTGCCTATCTGGCACTACTACTTTTGCCAATCTTTCTTCAGGATCAGAATCAACGTACAAAACCTGAGCAGGGCTTAGTGCACTCGCAAGAAAAGTACCTGTATTTTCACTCCACTGGACAACATCAATTTTTTCGCCTTGTAATTCATTTACAATTGTTTGAATCCTGAATCCTCGAAGCCCTACACAAGAACCAACTGGATCAACTCCTTCTTGAGCAGTGAAAACAGCAACTTTTGTTCTAGAACCTGGTTCCCTAGCTACTGCTCTAATTTCAACTATTCCTTTTTGAATTTCTGGAACTTCTCTTTCAAAAAGACGTGTTACTAAATCTCTATGTGAACGCGATAGTATTACTTCCGGGCCTCTACCAGCAGTAGCAACATCTACTAGGTAAAACTGCATAGTAGTTCCAATTCGAACTTTTTCATAAGAAACCTGTTCTTCTCTAGGAAGAATTGCTTCAGTCTTACCCAGTCCTATAACTATGTTCGGTGATTCAATCCTTTCAACTCGTCCAGGAAGTATTTCTCCAATTCTGCCAACATATTCCTCAAGAACAAGTTCACGTTCAGCCTCACGTAAGCGTTGTAGAACAACTTGTTTCGCAGTTTGAGCCGCTATTCTGCCCATAGATTGAAAAGGAGCATCAACAATTATTACATCACCTAGAGCAGCTTCCGGATTAACCTTTAAAGCATCCTTTAACGTAATTTCCCGTTTTTCATCCTCAACTTTTTCACTTACAACCTGCTGCACATAAACGTCTATGGTGCCTGCTCCAGGATTAAGCCGAACTGTTATATCATATCCATCAGTATATACATCTTTTTTGTAAGCTGAGACCAAAGCATCTTCTACTGCGGCTAATACTTTGGTTTGGGGAAGTCCACGCTCAGACATTAACTGGGTCACGGCGATAAGAAAATCACTTTTCATCGTCTTATCACCCTCCATATCCAGTTGTAAAAGTCTTTTGAAACAAAGAAAGTGGGTCATTGCCCACTTACTATCAACGATACATTATCAAGTACGATTAACTACCAATATTATACCATCTTTAACCTATAATTTGCAACAAAATATAAGATCGTATTTACTAGTGAATACGAAGTAGTGTTTAAATCTACTCCATACTCAAAGCTAGTTTTACCAATGTGCAAACTGGAAAACCAGTTGATCCCTTTGTAAAATAACCAGAATCTTTCTCAGTCATTGCCATTCCAGCTATATCCATATGCACCCAAGGTACTTCGGCAGCAAATTCTCCAATAAAATGTGCTGCAGTTATTGCTCCTGCAAGACGTCCACCAGTATTTTTAATATCAGCTACGTCACTTTTATTAAAATCTTTATATTCTTCGTCCATTGGCATCTGCCAAAATTTTTCACCAGCTTGTTCAGATGCCTTGATAACCAATTCCATTAAATCCTGATTGTTCCCAAATAGTCCTCCACGAACATTTCCCAATGCCATATGCATTGCACCAGTAAGTGTAGCAACATCAATAATGTTTTCAACGTTTCTTTCTATTACGTAACTAACAGCGTCTGCTAATGTAAGTCTACCTTCTGCATCAGTATTTTCTACTTCTATACTCTTTCCATTCATTGATATGACAATATCTCCAGGTTTTGTTGCTTTGCTTCCAGGCATATTCTCAGTAGCTGGCAAAATAGCTAGGATATTAATCTTTGGCTTTAGTAATGCTATCGCATTTATTGCACCTAAAACTGATGCTCCTCCAGCCATGTCACTTTTCATTCGACTCATATCAGCTGCAGGCTTTAAAGAGATTCCACCTGTATCGAAAGTTACGCTCTTTCCAATGAAAGCTAAATTATATTCGCTTTTATCAGGGTTCCCCCTATATTCAATAACAATAAATTTAGCTTCTTCAAAACTTCCTCTAGATACAGACAGATATGCTCCCATTGATTTTTCAGCACATTGGTTTTCATTCAATATTTCCATGCTGAGATTATTCTTCTCAGCCATTTCCTGAGCACGTTCCGAAAGTATAGTAGGTGTCATGTGGTTTCCGGGAGTATTAACTAAATCTCTAGCAAAAATAACTCCTTCCGCTATTGCTTGACCCTGATTTATTCCCTTCTGAAGTAAAGGAATTTTCGAGGAATCTTTTTCAACTATAGTAAATTCCTCAATAATTACTTCTGATTTTTTCACAAATTGGTCGTATCTATATAAACCAACGAGTAATCCTTGTGCAATCTCTTCGGCGCAATATTCAACTTCATGCCCCCCGATACCCACTCCATGAGCTATAGAGGCAATTTTCTTAACCTTTAAACCTCTTAAGTATCTTGATGTTTGAGCTGAGACATTTCTAATTACTTTGGGTGAAAAGTTTTCTGATTTACCTAATCCTACTACCAAAACCCTTTTTGAAGGGAGCTTATCATATGTGTGCAAAAGTAAATTCTCACCAAGTTTTCCAGAAAATTCACCACCTTCTATTAATTCAGATATAATATTTTCTAAAGAAGTATCTACCGAACCAGTTGCACCTCCAGGATTTTTTACACCTTCAAAGAGATTAACTACGATTACATCAGCTTGGAATTTTTCTATTTCCCCTTCAATTACTTTGATGTTTAGCATTTCTGCCCCTCCTCTTTGTAAACTATTGAAAATAAATCGAAGAAACAATTGAACCGATTAATGATCAATTCCCTACTCCGCACCAATTATGGACAATACGGCTTCCACTCTGTTACATGTTCTTTTCTTTCCAAGAACATGTAACATTTGAAATAATGGTGGAGAAGAAGGTCTTCCGGTGACCACTAAACGTAATAATCCAAATAATCGACCAGCCTTTACATCTAAATTTTCAGCCAAAGTCCTCAACGTTTTTTCAATCACACCTAATTCCCAACTATTGATAGACCTAAATTCGCTAAGTACTGATTCTAAAGAACTTTTAATGTCATCAATTGTCCATTGATTCTGCTCCCATTCAACACCTTCATAATCAACAATATCAAGAAAAAATATTGATGTCATATAAGTCAACTCATCCAATGTTTTTATTCGTTCCTGAACCAAAACAAGAATTTGCCGCAAGTATTCTTTATCTATAGGTCGTTTGACATCGTCATGGAGGCCACCATCAATGAAAGTCCTTTCCAAATAAGGTAATGATCTTTCAAGTAAATCATCAATGGATAGCGCTCTTATATATGCACCATTCATCCAGTTTAGTTTATCAAAATCAAAAATTGCCCCAGATTTTGTGACTCTATCCAAACTGAATGAATCTACAAGTTCATGATATGAAAAAAATTCCGTTTTATCATCCAATGCCCATCCAAGTAAGGCCATAAAATTAATCATTGTTTCTGGCAACAATCCTTTTTTACGATACTCTAAAAGCGCAGTTGATCCATGGCGCTTGGATAACTTTGAACGATCAGTACCAAGAATCATAGGTAAATGAGCAAAGTTTGGAGCTTTCCAGCCAAACGCTTGGTATAAAAGAAGATGGCGTGGCGAACTTGATAACCATTCCTCGGCTCTTAATACATGAGTTATATTCATAAGATGATCATCAACAACATTTGCAAAATGATAGGTTGGAAATCCGTCTGATTTAATTGCAATAAAATCATCTATCAAGTTAGGATCCCACGAAACATCATTACGAATTATATCATTCAGAACAATCAATTCATTTTGAGATCTTACATAGAACCTTAATATATGTGGTTGTCCCGATTCAGCTAGTTGAACTCTTTTTTGCTTATCCAAAGTTTTCAGACAATGACGATCATATTTTATTGGCTGCTTTAATAATTGATTCTCTTTTCTTAATTGATCCAATCTTTCAGAACTACAAAAACAGTGGTAAAGCAACCCACTATCAATCAAGTTATTGGCGTGAATATTATATATATCTAGTCGCTGCGACTGAAAATAAGGCCCATAATCACCTGCACTTCCGCCTGCTTCATCATAAGGACCTTCGTCCCAATTAATCCCTAACCATTGGAGCGAACTAAGAATTTCCTCTACGGCACCTTCTGACTTTCTTCCTTGATCAGTATCCTCAATTCTTAAAATCATTTTCCCATTATTTGCTCGAGCAAATAGAAAATTAAATAAAGCAGTTCGAATATTTCCAATATGTGGAGATCCTGTAGGACTCGGGGCAAATCTTACTCTTACAGGGCTTATGCTTTGCAAACTTTCACCTACCATTATTAGACATCAGCAATGCTACCAAGATAACCATAAAATTAGTTCATCACTTGATCAAATTTTTGCATCAATAATTCGGCCGAATCTTCATCAGTTGAAACAATCAATAAAACTCTGGCTTTGTTTCTTTTAATTTCAAAAAATCGATTTATGGGTTGATTTAAAACTCCTTTACCAGTAGATGTGCTCATATCAAAATCGGAATTTTTAAAAGAATCTGAAAGAAGTTGTACAAACTCATCCGCTTCAGAATTGCTTTCCCATTGAGTTGCAAAAGCTATTGCCTGATCACCAGAATTCTCATTTTGAATTAATACATATCTATCTCCAAGCCATCCTGTTGATGCTTTAGCAGCATTTTCCCCATCCAAATTTGATCCCAACCATAACAATAGAAGGAATTCACCCCAAACTCCATCTTGGATAAATTCCCAATTATCAGGTAGTCTTCTAGAAAAATTATTTATTGAAATTACTTCCGGGTTAAATCCTTCTATATATTTTTGTGGATGGATAATTTCAGTTGAACTCTTAGGCAAATCAGTATACGCACCGTTGACTTCACCCCAACCACCCAGCAGTCTTAATGAATGTACGAACTCAATACCAAAAGTAAATGGAAATAAAAATAATTGCTGAACAATTGTAGGTGAATTTTCAAAGACGTCTCCAGATTTATTTATTTGCAATTCATCAATATTTGCCTCAGGAAATCGATTTGAACCATAAAATCCAATAGAAAGAAGGGAATCTCCAATAGACAAGCTATCAATTGCCAACAAAGCATCCCGGTTCATAAGATAACTAAAATGTTGATTAGCTATTTGGAAATGATTTTCCTGTATAGCCAAACCCTGTACAAAAGCTAATAATAGTGCATCACTAATTGATATCTGCTTATGATCTGCAACAATGTGAATTATTCCTGTTTTGAGAGAATACAGCCCTGGAATTTGTTCGGTCATTACATCAATATATATATTTTTCAATTTATCTTCAGGTTCCAAGAATCCTAAAAATTTATACAGTCTTTCATCTTCTTCATAAACTGTATCCATCCCACTAGTACTAATGTATTCATTAAGAATTCTGCCTAAAAATTCTTGAGAAACTTCTTGAACAATGATTGGTTCTTCAGGAGGTGTAAGGCCTCTAAATCCAAATAACGACCAGGCTGTCTCGTTAGAAATCTCATTTAAAGCGGAAATGTCTCTTTCACTACTATTTTCACTATTTTCACTATTTTCAGAATCAGGATTATTTGAATCTTCCAAGTTTGAGTCAGGAAATTCTTGAGTAGAAGTTTCAGCAACATCAGAAAGAGACGAATTTGCATCTCCGGCTAAATTTTGATCCTTACAAGAAAGAATAATCAAACCAGCTAGAGAAATAATTAACAACCATTTAAAATTCAAAATAATTTTTACCAATTCTATTCAATAAATTCTCACCATGTTCTAGCTGAGAAACTATTACAACCAAAACAAGAAGTAAAATAATAATTTTTTCATATTTATAATTCTATAATAACTGAAAAATACTTCAATCAAACTTAATACAATTGCTCAAGGAAATTACATTATGGTATACTTGTTCGGTTGTTTTCAATAATTAAACCCTATTCATGTGAGTGTAAAACTACTTATGGAAGAAATCGTAGAAAAAGTTGCAGCAGAAAAAGAAACAAATTCAGAGGACCAATCTCAAGTTTACGAACCCGTAAGCATGAAAGCTTTGCTAGAGGCTGGAGTCCATTTCGGACATCAGACAAGAAGATGGCAACCTCATATGAAAAAATATATTTTTGCTCAACGTAATGGCATACATATAATCGATCTCCAGCAAACACTTGGACTACTTGAGAAAGCTGTTCATCAAGTAGCTGCTTTAGTTGCAAAAGGTGGATCAGTTTTATTTGTAGGCACCAAGAGACAAGCCCAAGAAACAATTGTATCTGAAGCTACTCGTTGTGGAATGTTTTACGTAAATCAACGTTGGCTAGGTGGAATGATAACTAATTGGCAAACAATTAATCGCAGGATTACAGCAATGCGAACTCTAGAAGAACTTGAAGCTCAGGATGCTTTTAAGAGACTACCAAAAAAAGAAGCTCAAAAAAAGGAAAATCAATTAAGAAAACTTCAAAAATATTTTGGTGGGATTAGAGATATGAAATCTCTCCCATCGGTTATGATCGTCGTTGACGTTGGGAAAGAACATATAGCTGTTGCTGAAGCAAAGAAAGCACAAATACCAGTCTTTGCATTAGTTGATACTGACTGTGATCCTAACTTGGTTGATTACCCTATTCCTGGCAATGATGACGCAATTCGTTCTATTAAACTCACGCTTGCTCGACTTGCGGATGGAGTAATCCAAGGGGTTCAAAAGAGAAATGAAATTGATTCTGAAATCGCTAAAGCCGAAAGTGACGATTTTGGAAATGCATACGTTTCTGATTCTTTTGGAGCCATAGGAACACCTAATGCTTTCACTATGGCTGATGACCCTGAAGATAATACTGATACTAAGACTCCAGAAAATTTGGAAAAAAATACTGATAACGAAATTAATTCAGAATAGAAGATTATTTATATATTTTCGTTAGAAAACTGATTTTTATAGTGATTTGAATCCAAATTTCTATATTCAAACTATGAAACTCCAAAGGTGGTAAAAATGCCAGAAATTGATGTGGTTATTATAAAGGAACTAAGGGAACTAACTGGTGCAGGAATCATGGATTGCAAGCAAGCACTTGAAGAAACTAAGGGTAATATAAATGAAGCAGCCGAAATATTACGTAAAAAGGGCATCGCTTCTGCAGCAAAAAGAGCATCTCGCACCGCTGGGCAAGGAGTAATAGAATCCTATATTCACAGTGGAAATAAAATAGGAGCGATGATAGAAATTAATTGTGAAACTGACTTCGTTGCTAGAACTGAAGAGTTTAAGGGGTTAGCTCATGACATTGCAATGCAAATTGCAGCTATGAATCCTGATAACGAAACTGAAGACAATTCTCTAGATTCCTTACTTTCACAGGAATTCATTAAGGATCCTTCTAAAACTATTGGCGAACTTGTTACTGAAGTAACTGCTAAAACCGGAGAACACATCGAAGTGAAACGTTTTATTAGATTCGCTATAGGGGATTAAACCAGAACAATGGGAAATACTAAAACAAAAAGAGTATTATTAAAACTCAGCGGGGCAGCACTGCAAGGGAAATTAGACCATGGAATAGACACTTCAACTGTTCGATTCGTAGCTTCAGAAATTCATCAAGCCGTAAATTCGGGATTTCAAATTGCGCTAGTAGTTGGGGGAGGTAATTGGTGGAGAGGTGCGGATGCAGCAGAAAGTGGAATGGACCGTGCTTCTGCTGATTATTCAGGTATGCTTGCCACGATTATTAATGGAATAGCTCTTCAAGATGCATTAGAAAAAGAAGGGATTTCCACCAGAACCCAAAGTGCAATAACAATTCAAGCTGTTGCAGAACCATTTATTCGCAGAAGAGCTATAAGGCATCTGGAAAAAGGTCGAACTATTGTATTCGTTGGCGGAACAGGAAATCCTTTTGTGACTACAGATACTTCAGCTGCCTTACGTTCCCTTGAAATAGGGGCCGACTATCTTTTGATGGCAAAAAATAATGTTGACGGTGTATATGATTCAGATCCTCAAAAAAATTCTTCCGCTAAAAAATTTTCCGAACTGAAATATTTAGATGTACTTAACCGTAAGCTAGATGTGATGGACTCAACCGCTCTAAGCTTATGTATGGATAACCATCTTCCGATCGTAGTATTTGATTTATTTAATAAAGGTAATTTGCTAAATATTTTACAAGGAAACAACATAGGAACTAAAATTTCATAATAAAGTTGTATTAATAAATGTTGTTAATTATAGGATGAGATTATGACAGAAATAGCAGATATTCTACGAGATGCACAAAGACGCATGAATCAATCGGTTGAAGTTCTTAAACAAGATTTATCCACGTATAGAACTGGTAGAGCTTCTGTGAGCTTAGTAGAAAACATATCAGTTGATTATCACGGAAGTGCGATGCCCCTGCAACAATTAGCAACTATTAATATGCCTGAGGCGAGACTACTTGTCATTCAACCATGGGACAAATCGATTCTTCCAGAAATTGAAAAAGTGTTAATCCAGAGTGACTTTGGAGCATCTCCAAATAATGACGGGAATGTAATTCGAATCAATTTACCTGCACCATCTGAAGAAAGAAGAAATGAACTTATAAAAACCCTTAACAAACGTGTGGAAGATGGCAGGTTAGCTGTGCGAAATGTAAGAAGAGACGCAAATGAAAAAATCAAATCTTCAGAAAAACAAAAATCCATTTCTCAAGATGAAAGTCACCGGGCACAATCTGAAATACAAAAAGTAACAGATTTAATCATCTCAGAAATTGATAAGATTGGTGAGAGCAAAGAGAATGAAATGCTGGAGGTCTAGATCATGCCTAAGGGTTTTAAAAACCTAAATCAGGCAGAGAATTTAGAATCAAAACGACAAACAAATTCTATTAAAACGCCACTTCATATTGCAATAATTATGGACGGTAATGGTAGGTGGGCCAAAAAACATGGCTTGCCAAGGATACAAGGGCACAGAAAAGGCGTCGACAATATTCGTAATATAGTCCGAATTGCTATGATTAATAAAATACAGTATTTAACACTCTATGCTTTTTCAACTGAAAATTGGTCCAGACCAGCAAGTGAAGTTCACGGATTGATAGAATTACTGGCCAGCGTAATTGATAGAGAAACAAAAGAACTTCATAAACAGAACATAAGGATTAAACACTTAGGAAGAACAGAAAACTTATCCCAAAATTTACAAAGATCCATTCAAAAGGCAGTTGAAATCACTAAAAACAATATCGGACTAACCTTAAATGTAGCTTTCGATTATGGCGGAAGAAATGAATTACTTGAAGCAGCAAAAAACATAATTAGAGAGAAAGTCAATCCCGATTTATTAGATGAAACTTCATTCGAAAAATACCTATATTCTTCAGGAATACCTGATCCAGATTTAATAATTCGAACCGCTGGAGAAATGAGACTAAGTAATTTCTTGCTCTGGCAAACCGCCTACAGTGAATACTATTTTACTAAAACTTTATGGCCCGATTTCGACGAAATCGACATGGACAAAGCTCTTTCAGAATACTACAAAAGAAAAAGACAATTTGGTCAGATTGAAGATGAATCCAATTAAAAAAAAGAATGGCTCCGAATTATTCTATCGAGTTATTTCAGCATTATTATTGTTGCCTGCACTTATTGTATTCATATTTATGGGGCCAATATTTCTAATAATACTTGCTACGATTATTGGAGCTCTAGCTTACTTTGAATATTTTCAAATCGTTAATCCTGTTAATAAAAAATTTATAGTATTTATAGGTGCGTTTTTATCAAGTTTACTTCCTATAATCAGCTATTGGGGAATTGATGCTCTGCTAATAGCAGCGACAATCTATCTTGCAAGTTCTTTATTATATTTTCTAGCCACAAAATTATTGAGTTTTTCTCGAAATTTCAAATTTATCGATGCAATTGGAATATTTTATACTGGATTTCCTATTAGTTTTGCAATATTGATTCACAATTTGAACGATGGGAAAACACTATTATTACTAATTTTAACAATTATTTTTGCCTCAGATTCATTTTCTTACTTCATTGGAAAATTATTTGGCAAACATTTTTTGGCTCCCAGTATAAGTGCTGGTAAAACATGGGAAGGTTTTATTGGTGGGTTAATAGGAACTTTATTAACTTCACTATTCATTCCAGAATTCCTATCTCTCGAATTATCCAATATTGATAAACTTTGCATTGGAATGACTATTGGTCTTATTGCACCAATTGGAGATTTACTTGAATCTAAGTTTAAACGATCATTTAATGTAAAAAATTCAGGTATACTAATACCTGGACATGGAGGACTATTAGATAGGTTAGATAGTCTAGGGTTTGGATTTATAGGTGGATATATTATTTTGTTGATGGTCTTATAATGAAGAAATTATCAATACTTGGTTCAACTGGATCTATTGGCAAACAAACTCTCGAAGTAATTCGAATGTTTCCTGATCAATTTCAAGTTACTTCCATGGTAGCAGGGAATAATTCTGATCTTTTTCTCAATCAAATACATGAGTTTAAGCCATCCCTAGTTTACTCTCAAAATAAATTAAACCCTGCAGACCTTCCATCAAACTGTAAAATTGTCGCCAATATATTAGAAATTGTTCAAGACGATAATTCTGATTTAATTTGTCAAAGCCTTTCTGGAACTATAGGATTATTCCCTACTCTACAAGCATTACAGTCCGGAAAATCAGTAATCCTTTCTAACAAAGAACCTATTGTTATGGCTGGTAATATTTTGATGGATGAATCAGTAAGGTTTAATAGTCAAATTCTACCAGTTGATAGTGAGCCAAGCGCAATCTGGCAATGCCTGAGAGGCGAAGATTACCATCAAAACATCAAAAAAGTGTTAATAACTGGATCTGGGGGTCCTTTTTTAAATGTAGAACACGAAACACTCAAAAAGAAAACCCCAAAAGATGCTCTAAAGCATCCAACATGGAATATGGGTGAAAAAATCTCAATCGATTCAGCCACCCTTATGAATAAAGCATTAGAAGTAATTGAAGCTTATTGGTTATTCGATTTAGACTGGGAACAAATAGAAGTAGTAATTCATCCAGAAAGCATTGTTCATTCAATGGTAGAATTTAATGATGGATCTATTAAAGCTCAATTAAGCCCAACCAGTATGCTCTTTCCTATACAACATGCATTATTTTACCCTGAAAGAATTCATACTAGCAGTACAAGAAAACTGGAAATCACTGAAATAGGAAATTTAAGTTTTCAATCTGTGGATTTTGAGAAATATCCTTGTTTTCAAATAGGTATTGAAGCTGGAAAGGCTTCTGGAACTTATCCTGCAGTCCTTATTGGAGCAGATGAAGTTGCGGTTAATATGTTCCTTAGTGGCACAATTAAATTTACTGATATACCTAAGGTTATTTCAAGAACATTAGATATCAATAAGAACATAGCTAATCCCTCAATTGAACAAATAATTGAATCCGAAAAATGGGGGAAACAAACAGCACTGAAAATAGGATTAAACCTTTGATAACAACTATTCTTTCATTCATATGTATTCTTGCAATATTGGTAATTATTCATGAATTGGGTCATTTTTTAACTGCAAAAATATTTAAGATAAAAGTACTTGAGTTTGGGATCGGTTATCCCCCTAGAATCCTTTCATTCAAAAAAAATTCCACCATATATTCATTAAATATTCTTCCATTAGGAGGATTCGTAAAATTATTAGGAGAAGAGGATCCAACAGATCCACAAAGTTTGGCCAAACAAAATCGTTTGGTCCGTTTAACTGTACTTGCATCTGGTGCAATAATGAATTTTATATTAGCACTGTTTCTTTTCTCTTTACTTTATGCCCTTCCTCAAGAAAGAGTATCTGGCAATATACAAATTATGGACATTTCACAAAACTCCCCAGCTGATCTAGCAGGGTTAAAACCTGGTGATTTAATTATGAAAATAGACGGTCATTCAATCAGAAATTCACAGGAAGCTGGACAACGTATACGAATGAAATTGGGAGAAACGACAACTTGGTCAATCATTCGTCCTCAAAAATTGATAACAGGATCAATAGGATTTACTCAAGAAAACTCAATTTCAGAATCGTCTATATCAATGGGGGATAAATTCTCTGTCGCTCTTGTGCCTAGATGGAACCCTCCTGAAGGGGAAGGCAACGCTGGAATCATAATTTCTAATATGAATGTTACTTCTATTCATAAATCAGAAATAAACATAAATGCTATCTGGCATGGTTTTGAGGTTATGACTAATAGTCTTTTGCTTATTCGAAAGGAAATAACTGGCTGGATAGTTTCATCAATGACACCTCAATTCGCTGGCCCTATAGGAATAGCTCAAGTTACAGGAGAAGTAGCTAGAGAAGGAATAATTCCATTAATAAATCTTTCAGCTTTACTGAGTTTACAACTAGCAATACTAAACCTTCTTCCTATTCCAGCATTAGATGGAGGGAGAATTATGTTTTTATTTATAGAAATTTTAAGAAGAGGCAAAAGAATTCCACCTGAAAAGGAAGCTTTTGTACATTTAGCTGGAATCATAATATTACTAAGCCTAATCGTCGTAATAAGTTATTTTGATGTAGCTCGAATAATTACAGGAGATAGCCTTCTTAAATAATATTAAAAACCTTGCTTTATAATTATTTTTCCAACAATCCTGATCCTAGAGCTTGTTCATCTGCATGATAGGAACTTCTTACTAAAGGTCCAGATGCCACATGCTTAAAACCTATATTTCTTGCTACTTCCCCAAGCATTTCGAACTCAGAAGGGGTATAATATTTTTTTAATGGAACATGATTTTTGGAAGGTCTCAAGTACTGTCCAATTGTAATCATTTCACAGCCGACATCATTTAAATCATTCATAGTGGAAATGATTTCATCAACTGTTTCTCCCAAACCTACCATTATTCCAGATTTAGTCGGGATAGATGAGTTTAAATCTTTAAATTTTTTTAGTAAATTAAGAGATCTGTTATATTTACCTTTTGGACGAATTTTGGGAAAAATTCGTTCAACAGTTTCGATATTATGATTTAAAACATCTGGACGAACATTGGTAATTAATTCTATTTCTTCTGGCCATTTTGATAAATCTGGCACTAAAAGTTCGATTTTACAAAAAGGAGTTTTTTCCCGAATTTTTTTAACACACGCAACAAAAATACTTATCCCTCCATCTGAAACATCATCTCTAGTTACAGAAGTAATCACACAGTATCGAAGTCCTAGTTTTTCTACTGCTGAGGCAAGTCTAATAGGCTCTCCTACATCAACAGGTGCAGGTTTCCCAGTATTAACAGCACAATAATGGCATCTCCAAGTGCATGTGTCGCCTAAAATCATAAAAGTAGCAGTTTGACGATCCCAACAATCTCCAATATTTGGGCATCTTGCTTCTTCACAAACAGTATTCAGTCCGGAATCACGCACAAGAGATCGCAGGTAAAGATACTTCGCACCTCCTGGTGCAGGAGTTTTAAACCATTTAGGCTTTCTTTCAATTACCATTCCTATTACCAAACCCTAAATCATTAATCTTTGAAAAAAATTTCACTCATTTTTTCTTTTAATTTAATTAGAGGTATTTTATCACTTTCGAGATTACTTCTAAACTTAACTTCGACAGATTGATCTTTCAATGTTCTTGGACTTACAACAAGTCTTACAGGAAAGCCTAATAAATCTGCATCATTCAATTTCACACCAGGGGATTCATTCCGATCATCAAATAAAACATCTATCCCTAATTCAATTAAATCTTTATGTATACTCTCAGAAACTGATAAAACTTCAGGCTTATCCATATTTATTGGAGCAAGATAAACTTGAAAAGGGGAAACAGAAAAAGGAAATAGAATTCCATTTTCATCATTATGCTGCTCAATCACAGCTGCAAGAAGTCTTCCAATCCCAATCCCGTAACAGCCCATAACCATAGGATTTTGAACCCCTTTATCGTCCAAGTAAAATGCATCCAAGTCTTCACTATAAGATGTTCCCAATTTAAAAACATGCCCAACCTCAATTCCTCTAGATGAGTCTAATGTCTCTTGACATCTTGGGCACCCAAATCCGGTTTCTGCAGTTGCAATATCTCCAATAACATCAACTTGAAAATCTCTAGGAAAATTAACATTAGCAAAATGATAATCTAATTTATTAGCTCCAGCTACAAAATTTGAACCCCATTTGACTGACTCATCAGCAATTATTTGAACCCCACTCATTTCTACTGCTGATGCTGACCCAGAAACTAAGCCTGCAGATAAAGATTCTTCCATTGTTGCAAGTCTAATTTCTTTTCCATTAAGAATTCTAAGAAGTTTAGTTTCATTTACATCCAAATCACCTCTAATCATTACCATAGATATTTTATTATCAATAAAATAGAAAACTGCTTTTAGGGTTTTCTGAATAGAGATATCTAAATAACTTGCAACATCATCTATCGTTTTCATGTTTGGTGTATAAATTTCTTCAATATTTTGGTCTGTATTAATTAAACTTAGTGCTGCTTCTAATATTGCAATTTATACTTCGACCCTTAGAGAGATTCCGAAAAGGCAAAACTGTCAAAACGATTTTAATAATTTTGCTACTCTGGGGTTTTGCCCTGCTCGCAGGGTTTTCGGCCTCCGTTGTGCGGGCTGTAACCATGTTTTCTTTTTTAGCTTATGCCCAGCATCTCAATCGGCCTAGTAACAATTTTAATATTCTTGCGCTTTCGATGTTTGCCATACTTTTGGTCATCAACCCCAGATTACTTTTTCAGGTAGGCTTTCAAATGAGCTATGCCGCAGTCTTTTCTATTATTTGGATTTATCCCCTACTCCAAAAGTTATATCATCCGAAAAACAAAATTCTACGTTATTTCTGGCAATTGCTTTCGGTCAGCATGGCCGCTCAACTAGGGGTCTTGCCCGTAAGTCTTTACTACTTTCATCAATTTCCCTCGCTATTCTTTATATCGAATTTGGTGTTTGGAAAGGACATTCAATTAAATATTTTGCGGATAAATACAAAAGCGCAAGTTCAGAATTTTATGGATTTGATACTTTTTATGGATTTCCTGAAAAATGTTTAAGTATGGAAAAAGGACATTACTCAACAGCAGGTGAAATGCCCCAACTAAATGATGTAAGAATAAAATTTATTAAAGGTTTATTTCAAGAAACATTACCTATTTTTTTAAAAAAAATTAATTTTGAAACAAAAAAGAAAACGGTATTAGTACATTTCGATGCTCCATTGCATTCCGCTACACTTTTTACTTTGTTTAAACTAAGTGAAAAATTTACAAATTATTATTTTATTTTCGATCAACTTGGAACTGAAGAATGTAGGGCTTTAAATAATTTTAATGAATCAACACTATCAGATTATGATTTATATTTTGCCAGTCTGTGGAATCGTGCTCCCGAAGTTGTTTTTGGTAAACTCAAAAGTTAGAAAATTTAGTTTTTTAATATTAAAATTAGATCTTTAATAAATAATTTATTTCTCTCAGAACTAAAAATTTTGTTAACTAAATCAATTTTTAAATTAAGCTCATTATTAAGTTTTTTTTCCAAAAGTAATAAAAAATCTACAATAGCCATAGAATCCAAGGGGCTATTTTGACCAATTAACTCAAAATTATCTGAGTTGTTAATTTTAAATTTACTTTGTGATTTATTAAATTCTATAATTGATTCATCTATTATTTTTTTGATGTCCATCAACTATAAGCTAAATACTGCATCTCCATCTGTCAATGACATATCCAAAGTATTTTCATCATTAAACAAAATGTTTTCAATTTCTGAATTTGAATTTTTTACTAGAAAACCAAAATTTCCAGTTTTTTTATCTAGAAAACCCATTTTACTTAAAAGATCTTTTTTGTGCTTATTAAAACCAATAACGTCCACT